>NZ_JAUZVE010000012.1:0-202966 GCF_031844425.1 Microbacterium sp. ARD31 | reverse complement strand
CCATGCAGCGGCGAAGACTTCGTACTTGGAGAGCATGGTGCCGCTAGTGTTGATACGCTCAAAGATGTCGGGCAAGTTCTCCTTGGGCCCCGAGTAGATCAGAACCGGAACCTGCAATTGGCGAAGATCAACGCGACGCTCGAGGTGCTTAAGAAACTTGGTGGCAGAAGGTGTCAGGGCCTTCAACTTGGTCGCCGTCCACGAAGGCCAACCCAGTCCCTCAGCGATGGCCTCCAAGAGCGTGAGGTGGTCAAAGCCTTCCGAGATGTCAGGGCGTCGGGTCTCGCGCATCCAAACGACGATCTGGTCCCGCAACACATCTTCATCGAGTGTGCTCGGTCCAATCTTTCTGAGCGCGGCCAGTAGTGCGTCGAACTCCGGACCGTCCACGACGTCGATAGAGGCATAGAGAAGCGAGTTCTTGAGGTGCTCGGTTATAGCATTGGTTCGCTGCAAGCCATCAATAATCCCGTAGTTTGTGGCAGGAACAACTGACCCGTCCTCTAGAACCACGTCGATTTTGTCTGGCATCTCCACAAGCAGGAGGGATCCAAATGGGTAACCTCGCAGGATTGACTCGATCAATTTCTGCTGTTTAGCAGGAGGCCAAACGAGCCGACGTTGAAACGGAGGAATTGTAAAGACGACCGGGTTCTTCCGATCGATATCGACGGCGGATCCTGGCTCGGTCTTAGCGGTTCTGAGCGTATCCAGAGTCCACAGCTCCGTCTTAGTGCTCAATGCAATCTCCCTCTCCTGGCTGCAAGTGCGCGCACCTCACTTGTGTCCGAGGAGCCAGGCAAGCACGTCTGAGTTCCCCAGGTGCATGAGCGCACGACTAGATCGTTTGGCAGCAGCAACGACCGAGATCGCTGTGGCCCCGCTATGCGAAAGTACACAACGGAAGGTGCTTCCGTCCGACACTTCGCCGAGAACGGCGCGGCAGTTGGGGATACTGTCAAGTGGTAGGACTGAGGTCTGATTGCCCAGTACAGAGGACCAAGTTGTCGAGTGCGGAGCCGGAACGTCTAGCGCCGAGTGAGCAACTATCGCGCAAGATGGCGACTCTGGCCAGGCGGGACACCAGGCCGGAAGTTGAGTTGCGCCGTGAGGTCCATCGTCGCGGCATGCGATTCCGCGTCCAGGTCAAGGTGCCGGGCAACAACCGCCGAACCATCGACATCGCGTTCACGCGTGTGCGGCTCGCCGTCTACGTCGACGGTTGTTTCTGGCACGGCTGTCCCGAGCACCACGTGCAGCCGAGGTCCAACAGCGAGTGGTGGCGGTGGAAGATCGAACGCAACCAGGCGCGCGACGCCGACACTGAACGCGAGCTGTTGGCCGCCGGTTGGCAGGTTCTCCGCGTCTGGGAACACGTCTCCGCCGCCGAGGCAGCCGCAACTGTCGAGGATGCCTACCGGCTGAGGTCGGCCAGCCCCTCCCGGTAGACCCAGTCATGCCGCGACACGGCGAGCTCGCGACGTGCTTCGTGCAGGCTCATGTGGAACTTGTCGGCCCTGCTCGCCCCAGAGCCACCGATTTCCTTCGGAGGTTGTCGTCCAGGCGCTCGCACGGCGAGGCTCCCCGACGCCACCGCGGCGTCCAGCGCCGGGGTGCTGGCGATCCAGAACGCCTCGATCGACAGCGGTGTGAAGCCGCGCTTCCGCATCCGCGACCGTCCGCTGTTCGAGGGAGCGACCTTCTTGCCTTGGCGCGCCTTGAACTCCCGGTGCCAGGCGACGAAGGACCCGTCGTGGTCCATCAGCGCATCGCCCGAGACCACGAGGAAGCCCAGCCCTTGCTGGGCGACGCAATCTCGGACCGCCCGCTCGTCGTTGAGCATGAGCGCACCGCCCCGCTTGATGACCGATCCCGACGCGCCGAGCTGTCTCGCTGTATGTGCCTTGAGGTCCCAGACATGGTTCAGCGAATAGTCGAAGACCGTGTTCCCGAACCGGGTCCGGGATGGGCGTGGACTCGGTTGGAAGGAACTGGCAAGCACCTCTCGGCCACGCGCCTCGAAGTACCACCCTTGCCACTCGTTGTCGTTGGCTCCTCTCGCTCCGCTGGCAGCCAACCACTCGACGCAGGCCTTGCCGTCCCAGGTCTCGGCCTTCCACCCGTCGAACAGAGCAGCCGCCAAGGCTGCCCCCTCCGCAGCTGGGCTGGCGAGCAGGTCCGCTGCCGTGGTGCCCAGACGTCCGAGGCGGCGTTCCGCGCCTGCGAGGATCGTGTTGAGCCCCTCGAGCGAGATGGTCTCGCCGGTCGAGTAGCAGGTGTCCGTCCACGGCACGCCGAACTCGCCGGCGATGTCCCGCCCCAGCCGGGTCTTGCTCGAACGATCCAGTTCAGCCGTGGGAAGCAATCGGTCGGCGAGGTTGACGAGCACAGACTTGTGCTCCTTGCTGCCCGGGCCGAGCCATTCCTCCGGAGAGTCGGTCAGGCGCGCGATTCGGGTCACGGCCTCGATCTTGGAGACTGCCGGCTGGAACTCTGCCCAACCCGCGCCGTCCAGCGCCACCGGCCGTCCCGACTGCACGCGTTGCAGCTCGCCCACCTGGAACGCATTCGCGGCACCTTCGAGAAGGACGTTCAGCCCCGCCAAGTTCACCTTGTTGCGCACTGTGTGGAGGGCGGGCTCCCAGGTGACGTCAAGCCGTTGCGCGAGCTGCTCACCCATCACTGCATTGGTGCGGACGACGTCCACGTCGAGACCGAGTGCGTCGCGGAGGGCGACCAGCGCTCGCTTCTCCCCCCGGGACTGGTATCGGGCGCCCGTGAGGCCGAAGATGCGAGCGATCGCCTCGGCAGTTGTCTCGGCAGGGATGAAGAACTCTAGGTCGACCTGGTGGGAAGGCACGCGCCCAACTACACCAGGAACTCACTCCTGTGAAGGCGGAGTTTGATCAGTTCGCGCGAGCGAATCGGTCGTCCGGGTTAAGTGCGGCCGACTCCACCGATGCCACTACCTGGGGCGCTACTGCAGCGATTCCCTCGCGATGGGACAGCACGTACTCACGGAAGACGTAATAGGCGGCTCCGACATTCACACCGTTGCCCATCTGTTTGTACGACGCCGCGTCCTTTTGGACCACCGGGCCGTCGATGCCGGGAATCGTCCTGCGGAACTCGAACGTGTCAGGGAGCCCCTGGAGCCGTGCGGTCTCACGCGGCGTGAGGCGGCGCCGGTCGCCCAGGATCGACGTCTGGGTGATCGCGACCAGCGCCGGGACGTAGTCCGGTCGCTTCGCGCGAATGCCCGATGGACGGAAGTGCATGATCGTCTCGGACAGCGGCCGGTGGGGTCCCGCCTGCCACTCGAACTTGCGCCGCGACGCCGGGAAAGCGTCGAGCTGCATGCGGAACGTGTCGAGCACCTCGCGGTGGCGGTCGTAGAACTCGGCGTTCTTGAGGAGGAAGGTCGCCTTCCAGGCCGGGAACGGTGTCCCCTTCGCGGCTGCCACATCGATGAGGTCGGTGGCTGCCTCGAGCGGACGCCACTCGTCAGCCCAGATGGGAAAGCCCGGTAGCTTCTCGCCAGGGCCCAGCCGCTCGGCAACGGCGGTGAGTAGGCGGTCCCAGGTCTGGATCATCTTGACCTCGGCTCCGTCGAGCTCGTAGCGCTCGTCGACCTCGCCATCAGGTAGCAGAGGGAGGTCCTTCTCAAGATCCCATTGGTCCTTGCGCCAATCGATGTCGAGCGACGTGGACGACACGATCGGATCGTCGAAGTTGGCAGGGTCCTGAGCAGCCTCGACCCCGACGTAGTGCGCCAGGATGAACACGCGCTCGCGCACCTGCGGGCGGCCGCCCATCGAGCGTGGCAACAGGTGAGGGGAGAACACGGCCGGCTCGCTCGCCGTCCGATAGCCCAGCTCTCGCAACGTACGAACGATCGTCTTGAATGTCGTGTCCCGGTGGCGCGGACCCGCGAGGTTGCGGACGTTCTCGAGCATCACCACTGCAGGGCGCTTCTCCGGGTCCTGGAGGATCCGGGCGATGTTCCAGAACAGCGTCCCTCGTGTCTCGTCCATGCCACGTTGGAAGCCACTCTTCGAGAACGGCTGGCACGGGAATCCCGCGGCGAGCACGTCGGCGTGCGGGACCCGCACCTCCGGATCGGTGAGCGGGACGATGTCGCCACTGACTTGGAACGAGGACACGCCCTCAGGCATCGGCGCCCCGGACTCACGCAACGGGCGCAACCAGTTGTGGTCGTACACCGCCGCAGCGTCGGGGTCGATCTCGCTCGCGAACGCCCACGTTCCCCCAGCGGCGTGCAGCGCTGCGTGGAAGCCACCGATGCCGGCGAACAGGTCGCTGAAGGTGAAGGTCGGGATCGAGCTCATGTTCGAAGCGTAGGCCTCTCGGGCGGCGTTGCGACAGACGTGCGCGGCGTGTTGTGGACGAGGGCGGACCGCATCGCGCGGCCCGCCCTCGACATGTCGATCGCGTCAGCTGCAGCCGCTGGTGGACCCGCAGCCCTCGCAGACGTAGCAGGACCCAGCCGGGCGCATCTTCGTGCCGCAGGTCATGCAGAGCGGGGAGTCGACCGCCGTACCGGTGAGCTTCTCGAAGAGCTCGGCGGTGGTGTGGGCCGAGCCGGTGGTCACCTGGGCTGGGACCTCGCGGGCCTCGGAGCCGTGGGTGTCCTTGGTCTCGACCTCCTCGGCCTCGACGACCTCGACCGCGGCGGCGGATGAGGCAGCAGAGGTGAGCTCGGACGCCGAGCCGGTCTCCTCGACGAGGGGCTCGTAGGAGCCGGTCTCGAGGTGGCGCTGCCGCTCCTCGGCGGAGTAGATGCCGAGCATCGAGCGCTCCTCGAAGGACAGGTAGTCCAGCGCGAGCCGGCGGAAGATGTAGTCCATGATCGACTGCGACATCCGCACGTCCGGGTCGTCGGTGAGGCCGGCGGGCTCGAAGCGCAGGTTGGTGAACTTCGAGACGTAGGTCTCCAGCGGGACGCCGTACTGCAGGCCGATCGACACCGCGATCGAGAAGGCGTCCATCACGCCGGCCAGGGTCGAGCCCTGCTTGCCGAGCTTGAGGAAGACCTCGCCGAGCTGGCCGTCCTCGTGGGCGCCGGAGGTCATGTAGCCCTCGGCACCGCCGACGGTGAACGACGTGGTGCGGGAGACGCGCGACTTCGGCAGGCGCTTGCGGACCGGGGCGTAGACGACCTTCTCCACGACCTTGGTCTCGACCTCGGCGGCCGAGTCGGCGGCAGCCTTGTCGGCCGCGTCCTTCTTGGCCTTGCCGCCACCGTCGGCGAGCGGCTGGCCGACCTTGCAGTTGTCGCGGTAGACCGCGGTGGCCTTGAGGCCGAGCTTCCAGGACTGCAGGTAGACGTCCTCGATCTCCTCGACCGTGGCCGTCTCGGGCAGGTTGACCGTCTTGGAGATCGCGCCGGAGAGGAACGGCTGGGTGGCCGCCATCATCCGCACGTGGCCCATCGGCTTGAGCGAGCGGGCACCCATGGCGGTGTCGAAGACCTCGTAGTGCTCGGTCTTCAGGCCGGGGGCGTCGACCACGTGGCCGTGCTCGGAGATGTAGGCGACGATCGCCTCGATCTGCTCCTCCTGGTAGCCCATCTTCTTCAGGGCCCGGGGGATCGTCTGGTTGACGATCTGCATCGAGCCGCCGCCGACGAGCTTCTTGAACTTCACCAGGGAGAAGTCGGGCTCGATGCCGGTGGTGTCGCAGTCCATCATGAAGCCGATGGTGCCGGTGGGCGCGAGCACCGAGGCCTGCGCGTTGCGGAAGCCGTTCTTCTCGCCCAGCTTGATCACGTCTGCCCACGCCTTGCTGGCCAGCTTGTGCACACGGCCGTCCTCGGTGTGCAGCACGCGGACGACGTCGTTGGCCGCCTGGTGCTTGCGCATCACGCGCTTGTGGGCGTCGGCGTTGCGGGCGTAGCCGGCGTACGGGCCGACGATGCCGGCGAGCTCGGCGCTGCGCTTGTAGGACGTGCCGGTCATGAGGCTGGTGATCGCGGCAGCCATCGAGCGGCCGCCCTCGGAGTCGTAGCCGAGGCCCATCGCCATGAGCAGCGCGCCGAGGTTGGCGTAGCCGATGCCGAGCTGGCGGTAGTCGACGGTGGTCTTGCCGATCGACTCGGTCGGGAAGTCCGCGAAGCAGATCGAGATGTCCATCGCGGTGATGATGAACTCGACGGCCTTGGCGAACAGGGCGGCGTCGAAGGTGTCGTCGTCCTTGAGGAACTTCAGCAGGTTGAGCGACGCGAGGTTGCACGAGCTGTTGTCGAGCGACATGTACTCCGAGCACGGGTTGGACGCGGTGATGCGGCCGGTCTCGGGGTTGGTGTGCCAGTCGTTGATCGTGTCGTCGTACTGCAGGCCCGGGTCGGCGCACTCCCACGCGGCCTGGCTGATCTTGCGGAACAGGTCGCGGGCGTCGACGGTCTCGATGACCTCACCGGTCGAGCGCGAGCGCAGGCCGAACTCGGTGCCGTCCTCGACCGCACGCATGAACTCGTCGCTGACGCGGACGGAGTTGTTGGCGTTCTGGTATTGCACCGAGGTGATGTCGGCGCCGCCGAGGTCCATGTCGAAGCCGGCGTCACGCAGCGCGCGGATCTTGTCCTCCTCGCGCGCCTTCGTCATCACGAACTCCTCGATGTCGGGGTGGTCGACGTCGAGGACGACCATCTTGGCCGCACGACGCGTCGCGCCGCCCGACTTGATGGTGCCCGCGGACGCGTCGGCGCCGCGCATGAAGGAGACGGGACCCGACGCCGTACCGCCGGAGCTCAGCAGCTCCTTGGAGGAGCGGATGCGGGAGAGGTTGAGGCCGGCACCGGAGCCGCCCTTGAAGATGAAGCCCTCCTCCTTGTACCAGTTGAGGATCGAGTCCATCGAGTCGTCGACGCTGAGGATGAAGCAGGCCGAGACCTGCTGCGGCGACGGGGTGCCGACGTTGAACCAGACGGGGCTGTTGAAGGAGAAGTACTGGTTGACCAGCAGCCAGGTGAGCTCGTGCTCGAAGACCTCGGCGTCGGCGTCGGTGGCGAAGTAGCCGTGGTCGATGCCCGCCTTCGTGTACGTCTTCACGACGCGGTCGATGAGCTGCTTGAGGCTCCACTCGCGGGCGTCGGTGCCGACGGCGCCGCGGAAGTACTTGGTGGTGACGATGGTGGAGGCGTTGACCGACCAGAAGTCGGGGAACTCCACGCCGCGCTGCTCGAAGACGGTCTCGCCGGTCTTCCAGTTCTGCTGGACGACGTCACGACGCTCCCACGTGATGGCGTCGTAGGGGTGCGTGCCCTCGGTGCTGAAGACGCGCTCCAGCTTCAGGCCCTTGCCCTTCGCGCCCCTGCGGGTGCTCACCGTCTCGGTCATGCCATCTCCTGTGGTGGTGGTTGAACATCGCGAGTCTTCTCGCGGGTGCTTGGTGAGCCCGGCAGGCAGCTTCCCCACTACCTGCCGGGCCGTCTGGGGTCAGCCCGTCTGGGCTGTCTGGCGCTCGAGACGCAGCATCGCGATCTCGTTCTCGAAGTCGTCCGCGGACTCGAAGGCCCGGTAGACGGAGGCGAAGCGGAGGTACGCCACCTCGTCGAGCGCCCGCAGCGGCGCCAGGATCGCGAGGCCGACGTCGTTCGCGTCGAACTCGGCCTGGCCGCTCAGGCGCAGCGCGTCCTCGACCTCCTGGCCGAGGCAGGCGAGCTGGGCGTCGGTGACCGGGCGGCCCTTGCAGGCCTTGCGGACGCCGGCGATCGCCTTGTCGCGGTTGAACGGCTCCGTCGCGCCCGAGCGCTTGAGCACCGTGAGCTGCATCTTCTCGACCGTGGTGAACCGGCGGTCGCAGGCGCTGCAGGTGCGGCGGCGGCGGATCGAACCGCCGTCGTCGGCGACCCGGGAGTCGAGGACCTTGGTGTCCTCGTTCTTGCAGTAGGGACAGTGCATGCTGGTCCTCCTTCCGGGCGCGCTTCACACACCTGTAGAACAGGGTGCGGACTGGGGATGTTCCTGTGGACAACTAGCCTGATGCTGTGCGGTTCGCCCTCTGGCCTGTGCACCAGATGTGGATAACTACAGCGGTGTAACTACTAGATGTAGTGGTAACCGTACGCCCCGACCACGAGGTCTGACAAGCGAACGACGGACTTCGTCGGAGGTTTTTCTCCGCCTCGGTAAAGCCGCAGGTCAGAGGCTCCTGCGACCTGGTCAGGGCGGCGTGTCGGGGGTCTCGGTTGGCCGGTTCGGCTCCCCCACTCAGGCCACATCGGCCACAATGATCCCCGTGTCCACGGGGAAGAGAGCAGGCTCGCGTCGAGCGGCTCCGGCACCCCGGAAGCTGAACAAGGCAGCGCTCCTCCTCGGCGCCGCGATCACCGTCTGCATCGTCGCCTGGGGCTACCTCGTCTACGCCGCCATCGACTTCGGTACGGCGGCCCGCGGGGGCTCCGGCAGCTCGGCCTGGCTGTTCATGGGGCTGGCCTGCCTCGGGGCGATCGCGTGCCTGTTCGTCGGACTGCTGCTGGTCGCTCGACTGACGCGGGTGCTGGGCATCACCGCTCCCCCGCCGTCGTCCGACGAGCCCCCTCGCCCCGTCGGCGGCAAGCGCGCGGCGCGCTAGGTCGAAGGTTGCTCGCATCATGTGGGAGCGAACATCGACATTGGAGTCTCCGGCCCGACCTAGGGGCCTCCGGCTCCACTGATCAGCCTTCCTGGCGCACTACTCCAGGACGAGCTGCGGGAGGGCCTCGAGGATCTCGAGGTCTTGTTCTTCGCCAGGGACCCAGATCGTGGACGGGATCTCCTCCGGTTGGCCGCCATCGACCGTGAAGCTCGCGTCGCCGTACTGGGTGTCGACGCTGACGGCGACCTCGCCGATCTGCGCGAAGACATGGGCGACGTCGAGGTCGGGATATGGCGCACCCGGGCTCGTCGTGGTCTTTGAGGTGCCATCGCCGAAGTTCCAGCGGTAGGCGATCGGGCGGGCGCTGACGATCACAGTTCGTCCGAGCAGTCGGACCGGGATGTCGGTCAGCTCGGTGTTCGTCGTGTAGAAGTTCGTGTCCAAGTTGACCAGGGTCTTGCCATTAGGCGGTTGCACGACCAGGTTCGACGATGGCCAGTCCAACTCCTCGAACGCTCTAATGACTAGCGTCCGAATCGGAGGGTCTTCGACGACAGCTGCCTCCCCGGCAGTCAGGCAGGCGAGCCCCATCCTCCGGCCGTCCTGGAAGACCGCGTACAGCGTTCCAATCACCCCTCCGATCGTGCAGATACGAGGATTGGCGCACGCCTCTGGCTCGCCCGACGTTCCGTCCTTGCAAAGTTGATAAATCACCCACTTGGACTGCGACTCGGCCTGCTGCGCGGCTTGCAGGGTGGTGCCCGTGTACTCACACTCGATTGACACGCTGTAGAAGTTCACCACCTCGTAGCACGCCTCAGATCCGTCCCCCGAGTCGTCGGCCGAGTGCGCCGCGCTCGACAGAGATGCCACCAACAGCACGAGCGCAAACACCCGACCGAGGGCCCACACCGTCTTCATGATGCGAGTTGAGTGAGCTGGATCAACCGCCAGGGAGCGGCGGCATTTAGCCGCATTCGGTAAGTGACTGTTCCACCTGGGAGCCGCTGCTCGTCGCCACCTGCCGACTCCTTGTAGACGGTGGGCGACGAGCGGACGGTAACGTCCAGAGTCTTGCGCCCGTCCGCGGCGGACTGATCGACGATCCGTTGGATGGTCAGGCCGTCGGTCTTGACGAAGCCGCCGGCTTCGTAGATGGAAGCGACCCTTGCAGCGACAGACATACACGTCTTGCACTTAGACGAAATCTCCTCGTAGGCGCCCGTTTCACCGGTGTTCTGCATCTCCCGGTCGACTTCCACCCACCGCCGAACAAACTCCTCCGGGCTCTCCGCCTCCGGCGTCTCCGAATCGGTGGGCGTGGGCGTCGAGGAGGACGTCGAAGGCTCGGGCATCTTCGGAGTGGGTTCAGCCTCGTCGGAGCAGCTGGCCAGGAGGAGCGGGAGCGCGAGGGCCAGCGCGAGCAAGCGGCGTACGTGCATGAGGTGCCTTCCCGAGAACAACGTCAGCAGGCTGAAACTACCCACTCCCGAGCCGGTGGAACCACCCCGAAGGCAAAGCCTGTGGACGGAGAAGATCGTGGAAGGTCCGAGTCATCCGGTGGCACGGATCTTCCACGATGTCGAGGGAATCACCGGATATCTGTGACTCCAGCGCCGGGAGCGGCGGGCCACTCGACCGCGATGTGGGGTGGTTTCGAGGCTCGCTTCGCTCGCACCTCAACCACCGAGTGGAGAGCGCTCGCACCTCAACCACCGAGCGAAGAGCGCCCGCACCTCGACCACCGAGGCACGAGCACCGACAAATGCGCCGAGGGGCGGGCCCGGTGGGCCCGCCCCTCGCCTTCCCCTTGGTCCATCAGCCGGGGTCGAAGCGACTGATGGAGGCCTCTGCGTCAGTCCTCGGTGGGGACCGGGACGCGGAGCTTCTGGCCGGCCTGGAGGCCGACGGTCTCGAGCGCGTTGAGGCGCTCGATCTGCTTCATCATCGACCGGACGTCGCCGTCGGTCGCGACGTCGCTGGCGATCCCCCAGAGGGTGTCGCCGGGAGCGACCTTCACGATCTCGGTCGGGATCTGCTCACCCGGCTCGTCCGTGCCGACGGCGCCGCCCGCGAGCATGAACGCGACGGCGAGGGCCAGGAACAGCGAGGTCACGAAGACCACGAGCCGGCCGCGTCGCGTCAGCCGCACGGTGGAGCGCGCACGGGCGGAAACGGGGGAGAAAGCGGGTGCAAGGCTGAGGGTGCTCATCGTGGCCTCCTGGGGAAGATCAGCCGGTGTTGTCTGTCGGGGAATGTCTAGTGACGACCACCGACAGTGGGTCTGCGTCGATCAGACGTTCGATCGAACACGTGTACGACGATAGAGCACCTGTTCGAACGAGGCAAGCACTCGAACGAACAAATGTTCGACCCTCGTCAGAAGGTCCCCGAGTTCGGAGATCGGATCAGGCGCGAGCACGGCGTGCTGATCCCCGGCCCGCAGGCCCACGCGATGAAGCTCGGCTTCGAGAAGTACTTCCTCTGGAAGATGAAGCACGGCCAGGTGCGGCTGCCCTGACCCGCGCGCGTCAGCGCCTCTTCATCGCCCGTCGCCCCTGGGCGGCGAAGAGGCCCGCGGCGTGCTGCATCACCCCGGGCGCCAGCGCGGAGCCGCGCACGACTCCCCCGCGCCACGTCGGCAGCGCGCGGACCACCCGGCGTGAGCCGACCAGCTCGACCGCCGCCTCGGCGACCTCGGCCACCGACAGGATCGGACCGCCCGAGTGCACCAGCTGCGACCCCAGGCCCGCCGGGTCCTGCGCCGCGAGCATGTCGGTGTCGGCGCCGTCCGGGCACAGCGCGTGCACCCGCACCGAGCGCGGCGACTCGGCGTTGACCGACGCCGAGAGCGACACGACGCCTGCCTTGGTGGCGGCGTACACGCTGTAGCCCGGCACCGGCCCCAGCCCTGCGAGGGAGGCGATGTTGACCACGTCTCCCCCCGCCGGCCCGAAGGCCTCGAGGGCGGCGCGCGTGCCCCACATCGTGCCGAGGAGGTTCACCTCGACGAGGCGGCGTACCTGCTCGTCGGTGAGCTCGGCCAGCGTCCCGTCGTCACCGACGCCCGCGTTGTTGAACCACGCCGTGAGCACGCCGACCTCGTTGGCGACCTCGGCCGCCTCCCGGTGCGCGTCGGGGTTGCGTACGTCGTGGTGCATCCCCTCCGCCGCACCGATCAGGTCCGCGGTCTCGACCGCCGCCTCGCCGTCGACGTCGCCCACCACCACGTGGTGTCCGCGCGCGACCATCAGCTCCGCGATGCCTCGGCCGATGCCGCGGGCCGCTCCGGTCACGACGCACGAGGTCTCCATGCGGCACATCATGCCTGTCCACAGCCGACACGCGGAGTTCGAACAGGTGTTTGATCCGGAGGGTCGATGCGGTCTACGGTGACGACATCCCCGCCGACCACCACGCACGCAGGGCACGCACCAGGAGGAGTCCGCAGATGGCCAAGGACGACAAGAACGTCATCGAGATGCCCGACGGACCCCCGGACGCGACCGGTCTGACCCCGCGCCAGCAGCGGGTGCTCGCCACGATCAAGGACTCGATCGAGTCCAAGGGATACCCGCCGTCGATGCGCGAGATCGGCCAGGCCGTCGGCCTGACCTCGTCGTCCAGCGTCGCCCACCAGCTTCGGGTGCTGGAGAGCAAGGGCTTCCTCAAGCGCGACCCCAACCGCCCGCGCGCCCTCGAGGTGTTCCTGCCCGAGGTGATGGCGGCGCGCCGGTCCATCTCCAGCGGCGAGGAGTCGAGCGTCGACGAGACCGGCATCGGCGACGTCGCGCCCACCGCGATCAACATCCCGGTCGTCGGCCGCATCGCCGCCGGTGGCCCGATCCTCGCCGAGGAGCAGGTCACCGACGTCTTCCCGCTGCCCAAGCAGCTCGTCGGCGACGGCACCCTCTTCCTGCTCGAGGTCTCCGGCGACTCGATGGTCGACGCCGCCATCTGCAACGGCGACTACGTCGTCATCCGCCAGGAGCAGACCGCGGAGAACGGCCAGATCGTCGCCGCCATGATCGACGGCGAGGCGACCGTGAAGACCTTCCAGCGCAAGGACGGCCACGTCTGGCTGCTCCCCCACAACGCGGCCTACGACCCGATCCCGGGCGACAACGCCACCATCCTCGGCGTCGTCACGGCGGTGCTGCGCAGCCTCTGAGCGGGCTGTTGAAAGGTCCACCACCACCGGACACGATAGGACCATGAGCCACGTCAAGGAGTCCTACGACTACGTCATCGTCGGTGGAGGTGTCGCCGCGGCCAGCGCCGTGAAGGGCATCCGGTCGCAGGACTCCTCGGGCACGATCGCCGTGCTCGGGTCCGAGCCGGACCCGCCGGTCTACCGCCCCGACCTGTCCAAGACCTTGTGGCTCGAGGATGACAAGAGCCTCGACGACTCCTCGCTCGCCGGTGACCTCGAGGACGACGACCACGTCGACCTCGTGCTCGACACGACGGTGACCGAGCTCGACCCCGACGCCCACGCCGTACGCCTCGCCGACGGCGGCAGCGTCGGCTACGGCAAGCTGCTGCTGGCGACCGGCGCGGAGCCGCGGGTGCTGGAGGTCGCGCCCGGCCCCAAGGTGGTCTACTACCGCACCGCCGCGGACTACCAGCGGCTGCGTGCGGCCGTCGACGCCGGCAGCCACGTCGTGGTCGTCGGCGGCGGCTACATCGGCTCCGAGCTCGCGTCCGCCCTGGTGCAGAACGACGTCCGGGTGACGCTGGTCCTCGACCTCGAGGACGTGCAGGAGCAGATGTTCCCGCGGGCCCTCGCCGCCAGCCTGACCAAGGCGTTCGCCGACCGCAGCGTCACCGTCGTTCACGGGACCGTGGCGAGCGGCGGCGAGACCGACGGCGGGGTGCAGGTCACCCTCGACGACGGCACCAAGATCAGCGCCGACGCCGCCGTCATCGGCGTCGGCGTCATCCCGCGCACCGGTCTCGCCGAGGCCGCCGGCATCGAGGTCGACAACGGCATCGTCGTCGACGACCACCTCCGCACCAGCGCGACCGACGTGTACGCCGCCGGCGACGTGGCGTCGTACCCGGACGCGCTGCTCGGTCGCCGCCGCGTGGAGCACGTCGACCACGCCGAGAAGTCCGGCGAGGCGGCCGGTCGGGCGATGGCGGGAGCCGACGAGGCCTACGACTACACGCCGTTCTTCTGGTCCGACATCCTCGACTACGGCTACGAGGCGGTCGGTGAGGTGACCAGCCGCAACGACATGGTCGAGGACTGGAAGGACGGCCAGCTCGGGACGGGTGTCGTCTACTACCTCCGGTCCGGGCAGGTCCGCGGCGTGCTGCTGTGGAACGTCTGGGACAGCGTGGACAAGGCCCGCGAACTCATCAAGGAGACGGCCGACAGCCCAGTCGAGGACGTCGACTCGCTGCGGGGCCGGATCGCGTTCTGACCGTCGTCGGTCGAGGTGCGAGCGAAGCGATCCTCGAGGCCACGTGGTTTCGAGGCTCGTCGCTAGCGCTCCTCGCACCTCAACCAGCGATGGGCGCCGCCACCCGGTGGTTGAGGTGCGAGCGAAGCGAGCCTCGAAACCACTCCCCTGGTGTGGTTTCGAGGCTCGTCGCTAGCGCTCCTCGCACCTCAACCTCCGGTGGCGCTGGCGCTCCTCGCACCTCAACCACCGAGGTGGGCTGGCGCTCCTCGCACCTCAACCACCGAGAGGGCGGTAGCCTCGCGGCGATGCCCGAGCCCGCCGAAGTCCCGCCACCGGAGGTGTTCCGCACCCGGCCGGCCAACCGGCGTCGGCTGACCGCGGCCGCGCAGGCGGAGGTCGACCGGCTCGCCGCCGCGGGCGAGGCGTCGGGCTGGCTCAGCCCGCTGGCGTACAACCTGACGATCAGCCACAGCCACCGCTTCGTGTGGTTCCGCGTCGCCAAGGTCGCGACCCGCACGATCCGCCACCACTGCGAGGCCCACGGCGTGAGCCTGGACGTCGACCACGCGATGCGGATCCGCTACCCGCTGGCGACCTTCGCCGACTACTTCACCTTCGCGTTCGTCCGCGACCCGCTCGACCGCTTCGTCTCGGCGTGGCACGACAAGGTCGTGGACCACAACTACTACGACTTCGACCCGGCCACCCACGCACGGATGCAGCAGGTCGAGGAGTTCGCGCGGTGGACCGCGGCGCAGGACCTGTCGGCGGTGCCGGGGACCGACCAGCACCTCACCCTGCAGAGCCGGATGATCGACCTCAACCGGGTCGACTTCGTCGGGCGGCTGGAGACCTTCGACCGCGACTTCGCCGAGGTGTGCGAGCGCGTGGGTGCGCCGGCCGTGCCGACCGCCCCGAAGAACCAGACCGCTCCCGGAGGCCGCGACCGGCAGGTCTCCGACGAGCTGCGCACGCTGGTGGCGCAGATGTACCGCCGCGACTACCAGCTCTTCGGCTACCAGGAGCCCATCTGATGCTCGAACGCCCGTCCTTCAGCACCACCTCGATGCGCGAGGGGTACGACACGGATGAGGTCGACCGTGCCGTCGACCTGATCTTCGACAACCTCGCCCTGCCGGAGCCGCGCTTCGGCGCCGACCAGATCACCAGCCTGCGCTTCACGCCCGTGCGGCTGCAGCAGGGGTACGACATGGGCGAGGTCGACAGCTGGCTCGACCTCGCCGCCGCGGAGACCGAGAGCCGCAGTGCGGATGGGGCCGAGCCCGCACAGCAACCGGCGGACGCGCCGCCCGCGCCGGCTGAGCCGGCGCCGATTTCGTCCGCACCCTCGAGCTCGACCGCGATCACCGAGGTGAAGGCCGGCGGGGCCGGGCTCTACGTGATCGTGCTGGGGATGATCGTGATCCTCGGCGTGCTGGCCTACGTGTTGCTCGGCTGACCCAGCCGCGTGAGCGCCTGGCGCACGAGCGCCGGGTCGGTGGTCGACCACATGGGCGGCAGTGACGCCTTGAGGAAGCGGCCGTAGCGGGCGGTCTCCAGCCGGGGGTCGAGGACGGCGACGACGCCGCGGTCGGTCGTCGTACGGATGAGCCGGCCCGCGCCCTGCGCCAGCAGCAGCGCGGCGTGGGTGGCGGAGACCTCCATGAAGCCGTTGCCGCCGGCCTGGTCGGCCGCCTTGGCGCGCGCGGACATGAGCGGGTCGTCGGGGCGTGGGAACGGGATCCGGTCGATGATGACCAGCTGGCACGTGTCGCCGGGGACGTCGAGGCCCTGCCACAGCGAGAGCGTGCCGAACAGGACGGTGTGGGGGTCCTCGACGAACTGCTTGGCCAGCTCGGGGAGCTGGGCGTCGCCCTGCGCGAGCGTGGTCAGGTGCGGCAGCCGCGCCCGCACCGCCTCGGCGGCGGTCTCGGCGGCGCGGCGCGAGGAGAACAGGCCGAGGGTGCGACCGTCGAGGGCGTCGACGAGGTCGCAGATCTCGTCGAGCTGGGCCGGGCCGAGCCCGTCGCGCCCGGGCTGAGGCAGGTGGCGGGCGACGTAGAGGATCGACTGCTGGCCGTAGTCGAACGGCGAGCCGACGTCGAGGCCCTTCCACGGCAGCGCGGTGTCGGGGTCGCTGGGCGCGACCAGCGACCCCACCCGCTCGGTGGGCTTGAGGCCCAGCGAGGTCGCCACGGTGCCGAAGTCGCCGCCGAGCATCAGCGTCGCGCTGGTGAACACCACCGTCTTGTCGGTCAGCAGCTTGTCGCGCATCGGGCCCCAGACCTGGAGCGGCGCGACGTGGAGGCGGGCGGGGAAGCGGTCACGAGCCTCCCCGAGCCACAGCACGTCGCGGTCGGAGCCCGCCGCCATCCGCTCGGCGTTGACGAAGACCTCCTGCACCATGCCCTTGGCCTGGGTGCGGCCGGCGTCGGCCTCCCCCTCGCCGGGCGACTCGCGCGGGAACGCCGACAGGCACGCGCGCGCGGCGTCCCGTACGGCGACCAGCGCGTCGCCGAGCTGCTGGGGGACCTGGTCGATCCGGCCGGGGCCCATCGCCTCGAACGCCTCGGCCAGCTGGGCGCCCGCGTCCTCGAGGTCGCCGGCCGGGTCGCCCTCGGCGTCGGCGGTCCACCGGCTCGCACGCCGGGCTGCGCGCTCGACGTCGTTGGCGCCGAGCTCGTCGGTCGCCGCCTGGGTGACGCGGGCGGTGAGCTCGTGGGCCTCGTCGATCACCACGGTGTCGTAGTCGGGGATCATCGGGACGTCCTCGATCGCGTCGATCGCGAGGAGGGAGTGGTTGGTGACGATCAGGTGGCTGCGGTGGGCCTTCTCCCGGGCGAGCTCAGCGAAGCACTCCGCGCCGAACGGGCACTTCGTGCCGCCGAGGCACTCGCGGTGGTTGACCGAGACCTGCCGCCACTCGCGGTCGGTGTGGCGCGGGGCGTTGTCACGCTCGCCGCTGCCGCCCTGCTCGGACTCCTCCTCGGCCCACGCCCGCAGCTCGAGCACCTTCTCGGCCATCGACCCGGTGGGCACGTCGACGAGGGTGCCCTGGTCGTCGGGGACGCCGGCACGGATGCGGTGGAGGCAGGCGTAGTTGGAGCGGCCCTTCAGCACGGCGTACGACGTGTCGAGCCCGGGGACGTCCTTGACCGCCTCGACGAGGCGTGGCAGGTCGCGCTCGACGAGCTGGTGCTGGAGGGCGAGGGTCGCGGTCGCGACGACGACCCGCTTGTCGTGGAGCAGCGCGGGCACGAGGTAGCCCAGCGACTTGCCGGTGCCGGTGCCGGCCTGCACGAGCAGGTGGCGCCCGTCCTCCATCGCCTCGGCGACCTCGGTGGCCATCTGCACCTGGCCGTCGCGCTGCTGCCCGCCGAGGGCGGAGACCGCCTTGCCGAGCACCTCCGCGACGGGGGCGGCGGGGGCGGTCGTCTCGGGCACCAGAGCACCTTACGGGGCGGCGCCGACACCTCGTCGTACGCCATCCACAACGGGCGTCAGTAGTTCTTCTTGCGCCCGATCTGGCGCTCGATGCGCCGCTCGGGCTGGCCGAGGACCTTGGCCAGGATCTTGACGCGGTAGCGGTAGGCCACGACGCCCAGCACGACGATCAGCAGGAGCCACAACATGCGGTGAGCCTACGCCGGTCCGGCAAGGTGCCGGCCGGACTTGTCAGGCCATCGCTGAACTTGTCAGGGCGTGCACGGCCTGACAAGTTCAGCGATCCCCGGTCAGCCGGGGATCACGAAAGGACCCAGCAGCAGAGGTCAGACGACCGCGCCGGAGTCCTCGGGCGCGCGGACGACCTTCTCCTTCTTGACCCGGCTCATCGGCCACTTCGGTTGCATGTAGGTCAGCAGCGGGGTGGCGACGAAGACCGAGGAGAACGTGCCGACGACGAGGCCGACGAGCAGCGCGATGGCGAAGTCCTGCAGCGAGTCGCCACCGAGGACGGCGAGCGCGGCGAGGATGAACATCGAGCCGAGACCGGTGTTGACCGTGCGCGGGATCGTCTCCACGTTGGCGGTGTTGGCGACGTCCATGAAGTCGTCCTCGGGCTTGGAGGCCCACCAGCGTTCGCGGATGCGGTCGAAGACGACCACGGTGTCGTTGACCGACAGACCGATGATCGTCATCGCCGCGGCCAGGAAGATGCCGTCGATCGGCTTCTGCAGCCAGGCGAAGAGGCCGACGACGAGGATCACGTCGTGGAGCATCGCGACGACGGCCGAGACGCCGAAGGTCCACTTGAAGCGGACGGCGAGGTAGAGCAGCTGGGCCAGGAAGGCCACGCCGAAGGCGATGAGCGCGTTGTTGCGCAGCTCCTCGCCGAGCGAGGCGCCGATCGTCTGGTCGTCGACCTTGGTGACGTCGCCGCCGACCGCGGACAGCTCGTCCTCGATCCGCTGCTCCTCGTCGTTGCTGATCTCACCGACACGGACCGTGAAAGCCGTCTCGCCGGTGTCGGCGGTCTGCACCACGGCCTCGGGGAAACCGGCGGCGGCGACGGCCTCGCGGGCCTGGTCGACGTCGATGTCCTTCGAGACCGAGTAGTCGAGCTGGCGACCACCGGTGAACTCGACGCCGAGCTGGAGGCCCTGGGTCGCGATGCCCGCGATGGCCACCACCAGCGCGGCGGCCGAGATGCCCAGCCAGGTCCTGCGGCGCTGGACGATCTGCGGGTTCTTGCGGTCCAGCCAGGTGCGGACCTTGCCGAGGTGGCCGAGTCCGCTGACGGACGGGCGCCGGGCGACCGACCTGTTGGAGACCGCGAGGTCGCACAGCACCCGCGCGACGATCAGCGCGGAGATCATCGAGGCGACGACACCGATGGTCAGGGTGACACCGAAGCCCTTGATCGGGCCCGAGCCGAGGAAGAACAGCAGGCCGGCGGCGAGGAGCGTGGTGACGTTGGAGTCGATGATCGCGCTCCACGCCTTGTTGAAGCCCACGGTCAGCGCTCGCCTGAGCCCCGCGGAGGGATAGGCGGCGTACTCCTCCCTCGCTCTCTCGAAGACGAGCACGTTGGCGTCGATCGCCATGCCGATGGCGAGCACGAATCCGGCGAGGCCGGGCAGGGTCAGCGTGGAGCCGAGGCCGACGAGCATGGCGTACGCCAGCAGGGCGTACGACGCCAGCGCGAGGGTCGCGGCGAAGCCCACGAGCCGGTAGACGAAGATGATGAACAGGCCGGTCAGGACGATGCCGATGATGCCGGCCTCGATGGAGGCGTCGATCGCCGCGGCACCCAGCGAGGGGCCGACGAGGCGGTCGGAGATGGCCTTGAGCTCGAGCGGCAGCGAGCCGCCCTCGATCAGCGCCGCCAGGTCCTTCGCCTCGGTGGGCGTGAAGCTGCCGGTGATGTCGGTGGAGCCACCGCGGATGCCGACCTCGCAGCCGACGCCCTGGTTGACCTCGGGCGAGGAGATGACCGCGCCGTCGAGGACGATCGCGATGCGGCGCTTGGGGTCGCCGGTGGGGTTGCAGGCGGCCTTGCCGGTGATGTCCGCCCAGGTGTCGCCGCCCTTGCCGTTGAAGTCGATGGCGACGACCCACTGCACGCTGTTCTCGCGCTGCACGGCGCTGGCGCCGGTGACCTCGTCGCCCTGGATGACCGTGGGACCGATCTCGAGAGGCCGACCGTCCTCGTCGGCGATGACGGTGTTGTCCTTCTTGGAGGGCTTGGCCTCGAGGGAGGCGGCCGAGCCGACCACCTCGTGGATCGTGAGCTTGGCCGTGGTGCCGATCTTCTCCTCGGCGTCCTGGGCCTCCTCGTCGGAGGTGACGCCCGGCAGCTCGACGAGGATGCGGTCCTCGCCCTGGCGGATCACGTTGGACTCCGCCACACCCAGCGCGTTGACGCGCTGGTTCAGCACGCTGAGCGTCTTGTCGACGTTCTCGGACGTCGCCGGCGTCTCCTCGGTGCCCTCTGCCTGGAACACGAACTGCGCGCCGCCCTTGAGGTCGAGGCCCAGGTTCGGCTTGACGTTGACGGCGAGCGCCGCGCACCCGACCAGCAGGCCGAGCACGAGGATGAAGCGGATCCAGACACCACGTGACATGCGCGACATCCTCTACTACTCGACTCAGATCGCCCGAATCCGGGCCCGGGAGCGTCAACGGGCGGCACGACCCGAAGGTTCCGCCCCTCGACAGCGACCGCCGGCGGGTGTTGTGTGGACGGACTGCGGCCGACCCACGGCCGCGATCTCGGGAGGGGCCCCATGGCGACGCGCACGAAACGATTCCAATCTACCCGGGTGGTGGCGGTCGGTGGCCTGGTGGCCGCAGGCCTGGCCGCCGGCGCCGGGGTGGCATCCGGCAGCACCGGGCCGGACGACGGGCGACGCGCGCCGGCGCGCGCCGCGTCCGACGAGCCGACCCAGGTGGTGATGGTCCGGGCCCCCGAGGTCGAGGACCGCAACGAGGTCATCGCGCTGGGCCTCGACATCACCGAGCACGCCACCCAGCGCGGGATCGAGGTGGTCCTGCACGACGCGCAGGACGCCCAGGCCCTGGAGGACGCCGGGTTCACCTGGACGGTGACGGTCGACGACCTCGAGGCACTCACCGCGAGGAACAGGAAGGCGGACGAGAGGTACGCCGCCAGCGTGGCGCGCTCGGCGCTGCCCAGCGGGCGGACGTCGTACCGCACCTACGACGACTACCTCGCCGACATGAACCGGCTCGCCCGGCTCTACCCCACCCTCACCAAGCCGCTGACGCTCCCGAACCCGACGGTGCTCGGCGAGCGGATCCGCGGCCTGGAGATCAGCGCGGACGCCCCCGACGTGCGCGACGGCAAGCCGGTCTTCCTGCTGATGGGCGCCCACCACGCGCGCGAGTGGCCCAGCGCCGAGCACACCATGGAGTTCGCCTTCGACCTGCTGCAGTCCTACTACGACCGCGATCGTGACGTCCGCAACCGGGCCCGCCGGGTGCTGTCCGAGTCGCGGGTCATCGTGGTCCCGGTGGTCAACGTCGACGGCTTCCGGATCTCGCGGAGCGCGCAGCCGATGGGCGACTTCAGCCGGTTCGACTACGAGATGAAGCGCAAGAACTGCTCGGTCTCCGCCACCACCACCCCCGAGTTCCTCGGCGGCACGTGTGCCGACAACCCCGCGGGCCGGCAGCGCGGCACCGACCTCAACCGCAACTACCCCGGCTTCTGGGGTGGCGGCGGGGCGAGCACGAACTTCCTGAGCGACACCTACCGCGGCGACGGCCCGGGCAGCGAGCCCGAGACCGACGCGGTGCGGCAGCTCATCTCCGAGCGGTCGGTCACGGTGATGATCTCCAACCACACCTACAGCAACCTGGTGCTGCGCCCGCCGGCGATCGCCGCGACCGGCAAGGCGCCGGACGAGCCGCAGCTGAAGGCGCTCGGCGACGCGATGGCCGCCCAGAACGCCTACACCAGCCAGGCGTCGTACCAGCTCTACGACACCTCCGGCTCGACCGAGGACTGGAGCTACTGGATCACCGGCGGCTACGGCTACACCTTCGAGATCGGCGACGAGGGCTTCCACCCGGCCTACGAGGAGGCGGTGGTCGGTGAGTACCTCGGCGAGGCGCCCGCGGACGGCGTCGGGCGCGGCGGCAACCAGGAGGCGTACTGGCTGGCGGCGGAGGCGGCGGCCGACGACGCCCAGCACTCCCGCATCCGGGGCAGCGCGCCGGCCGGGAAGACCATCACCGTCTCCCGGCGCACGGTCTCGCCGACCTCGCCGGTGATCCAGCCGGACGGCAGCGTGGGTGACCCGCTCCTCTACGAGGACTTCCTCGTCACCTCCTACGCCACCGACCGCGGCGGTCGCTTCACCCTCGACGTGAACCCCTCGACGCGGCCGCTCGTGGCGGGTCGCTACGGCCGCTACCCGGAGGCGCCGCCGCAGGGCCCGGTCACGCTGGTCAACCCGCCAGATGTTCCGCCCGTCGGCGGCAGCGAGACCACGACCTTCGAGGTGCAGGGGCTGCCCGCCGCCGACAACGGGTACGCCGTCGTCTCGATCGGCTGGCCGTCGGACGACCCGACCGCCTACGACTGGGACTTCACCGTCCTCGGCCCGGACGGAACGCCGGTGGGCTCGGGCGCGACACTCGCCAACCCGGAGGTGATCCGGATCCCGGACCCGCAACCGGGGACGTACACGATCGTCGCGGACAACTACAAGGGCGGCGACGCGGCGCACGACTGGAGCGGCGAGGTGACCTTCGAGAGCCCCGACCCGCCGGTCGACACCGGCGTGAAGGAGGCGTGGCTGGTCTCCTGCACCGACCGCCAGGGACGCGTGCTCGGCACCCGCGAGGTGGTCGTGGACCGCGGCGAGGTCGCCGGCGTGGGCGAGATCTGCCGCCGGAGCAGCCTCAAGCGCTGAGCCGCCGCTGGTTCACCACGGTATGTCGGTGAGTGGGCACTTCCCACGGTCAGCTGATCGTGGGAAGTGCCCGTTCGGCTGCATGCCGTGGTGAAGCGTCTCCGGGAGGGGAGCGGTCAGCGGGCGTACGCCGCCAGCTCGCCGGCGAGGTCGGCGTTGGCCCGGCCGACGACGAGCGTGCCGTCGCCGGTGTGCTCCAGCGAGCCGATCTCGGCCTCCTGGTGGATCCGGTTGACCAGGTCACCGCGCTCGTAGGGCAGCAGCACGTCGAACTCGACCTGCGGGCGCGGCAGCTCCGACTCGATCATCCGCAGGGCGTCGTCGATGCCCTCGCCGGTCTTGGCGCTGACCACGACGCTGTGCGGCTCGCGGGCGAGCAGCCGGCTGATCACCAGCGGGTCGGCGGCGTCGGCCTTGTTGATCACGATGATCTCGGGGACCTTGGTCGCGTCGATCTCGGCGAGCACCTGGCGCACCGCGGCGATCTGGCCCTCGGGGTCGGGGTGGGAGCCGTCGACGACGTGGAGCAGCAGGTCGGAGTCGGCGACCTCCTCCAGCGTCGAGCGGAACGCCTCGACCAGGTCGTGGGGCAGGTGGCGGACGAAGCCGACCGTGTCGGACATCGTGTAGACGCGGCCGTCGCTGGTCGTCGTACGCCGCGTGGTGGGGTCGAGCGTCGCGAAGAGCGCGTCCTCGACCAGCACCCCGGCGTCGGTCAGTCGGTTGAGCAGCGAGGACTTGCCGGCGTTGGTGTAGCCGGCGATCGCGACGCTGGGGATGTGGTTGCGGCGGCGCGACTGGCGCTTGACGTCGCGGGTGCCGCGCATCTCCTTCAGCTCACGACGGAGCTTGGCGATCTTGGTGTTGATGCGGCGGCGGTCGGTCTCGATCTTGGTCTCACCCGGACCACGGCCGCCGATGCCGTCACCGCCGGCCGCGCGGCCACCGGCCTGGCGGGAGAGGTTGCCGCCCCAGCCGCGCAGGCGCTGCTTCATGTACTGCAGCTGCGCGAGCTCGACCTGGGCCTGGCCCTCCTTGCTCTTCGCGTGCTGGGCGAAGATGTCGAGGATCAGCGCGGTGCGGTCGACGACCTTGACCTTGATCCGGTCCTCGAGGTTGCGCAGCTGGCTCGGCGCGAGCTCGCCGTCGCAGATGACGGTGTCGGCGCCGGTGGCCTGGACGATCTCGCGGATCGCGTCGACCTTGCCGCGGCCGATGTAGGTGGCCGGGTCGGGCTTCTGCCGACGCTGGAAGACGGCCTCGAGCACCTCGGAGCCGGCAGTCTCGGCGAGCAGGGCGAGCTCGGCCATCGAGTTCTCGGCGTCGGTCACCGACCCCTCGGTCCACACGCCGACGAGCACGACTTTCTCCAGCCGGAGCTGGCGGTACTCGACCTCGGTGATGTCCTCGAGCTCGGTGCGCAGGCTGGCGACCCGGCGCAGGGCGTGCCGCTCGGCGAGCTCCTGCGCGCCGATCGTCAGCTCCTCGGGGTCGGCGTCCTCGAAGGGGTCGTCGTACGTCGTGTCGTCGGCGTAGCCGGACTCGAAGCCGTCGTCGACGTCGTCGTCCTCGGCCAGGAGCTGGTCGTCGAGCTCGATCGTCTCGTCGTCCCAGGCGCGGGTCGCGTCGAGGGCGTCGCGCAGGTTGAAGTCAGGTGCGTTCGTCATATGTCTGCAAGGGTAGGTCGCGGACCTGACCTGCGCGAATGACTTTGTCCGCGCCGTGCGGGTTCAGCCCCGGCGGACCTTCACCGTCGGGGAGGTCGCCGACCCGCAGAGGGGCTGCTCGGGCGAGGCGACGGTGACGTAGTAGCGCCCCGGACGCGCCGGGCGGCTGGTCGAGAAGCGTCCCGACGCGCGGCTCGACACGACCACCAGACGGCGGTCGGCGCCCTTCTTCTGGCGCCACAGCGTGACGCTGGCGGATGCCCGGCAGCCGACGGCTGTTGACGAGACGGTGCCGCGCAGCCGCGACCCCACGACCCGCAGGTCGACCTCGCGCGGGTAGGCGCAGGAGGCCTGGCAGCCCGGGGAGACCGGGACCGAGGTGGGGGTGGACGTCGGGCTCGAGGTCGGCGTCGCCGTCGGGGTCGCCGTCGGAGTGGCCGTGGGGGTGGCCGTCGGGGGCTCGGTCGTGGGCTCGGTCGTGGGCTCGGTCGTGGGCGGCGGCTCGGTCGTGGGCGGGTACGGCGTCGGGTCGCACGCGTCGCCGATCCCGTCGGCGTCGGCGTCCTCCTGGCCCGGGTTGGCGGTGGTCCGGCAGTTGTCGAGGCAGTTGGGGATGCCGTCGCCGTCGGCGTCGCGCTCGCACGGGTCAGGCGGCTCGCAGTCGGCCGGTGCCGCGCCCGGCACGGCCGGCGGGGCGGGGCACGCGGTCGTCGGCAGGGCCTGCGGCACCGCGTCGGGGTCGGACTCGGCCGAGGCGCCCGGCTGGGTCATCCCCAGCGCCGCAACCACCACCAGCACGACACCGACGAAGACCCGGCTCCCGAGACGCTCTCCCATGGCGGGGCTCTTCCCCCACGGCGGCCGCCCAAACCCGGCCGACGGCAAAGTTCAGGCGCGGTGCCGCCCGGCCGGGGCCAGCTCGTCGGCCTCGATCGACTCCGAGTCCCAGAACTCGTCGCAGGCGGCGCGCACGTCGTGCGACGTGTGGCCCGGCCCGACCACCACGACCCGTACGCCGGCCGCGTGCAGGCGGTGGACCAGCGGCAGCAGGGAGGTCATGTCCCCCGCGACCACGACCTCGTCCACCGCGGCGTCGCGGGCGATGTCGACCGCGTCGATCGCCAGTGCGACCAGCGCCTGGTCGTCGTCGTCGGAGAACTGGTGGAAGGAGTGGAGGCCCTGGAGCCGCATCCGTGCCACCCAGTCGCCCAGGTCGGCGCGGGTCCAGTCGGCGTAGGCGCGGCACACGTTCACCGCGCCGCGCTCGGCCAGCCGCGCCAGCAGCGCGGTGGCGACGTCCTCGGGCACCCGGCGGGCGTCGATGAGCACCGCGACCCGGGTCGCCTGCTCGACGTCGGACCCGGTCGGCCGGTGCGGGAGCGGCGGGGTGGCGAGCGACCCGGGTTCACCCGCCTCGTGCTCGGCCTCGACCTCGCGTCGGCTCACGACGGTGACCGTGGGCGCGGCCGGACTGCCCCCCTGCAGCGGTCCGACCGCCTCCAGCTCGGGCTTCACCTCGGCCTCGGGCTCGGGCACGACGTCGGTCTCGACGTCCTCGGGCGCCGGCCGCACCACGTTCTCGCGGCTCTCGCGGCGCACGCGCTCCTGCACCTTCGTGCCGGCCGCCATCCAGCGGCGTACCAGCGTGGTCAGCTCGCCGTCGCCGAACGACCCGATGCCGGCGTCGTTCCCCACGTTCTCTTCCTCAGCCGCACGCCGCGGCTCCACCAGGTTGGTCATCTCGTGCCCCCCACGGACTCCGATGAGTGTCGATCCCTTCCCCAAGGGATCGACCATCACCCCGCCCGTCGGACGCCGTCCGCGGTTTGCACGAAATGTGGACGTTCGGTCTGGACCAGTGGAATCCGCGGTCGGGTCACTTGGGTGGCATGCGGATGCCGCCGTCGACGCGGATCGTCTCGCCGTTCATGTAGGAGTTGGTGAGGCACTCCACGACCATGCTGGCCAGCTCCTCGGCGTGGCCGAGGCGCTTGGGGAAGAGGACGTTCTGGCCGAGGTTGGCCTTGAACTCCTCCGGGTTCGGGAACGCGTCGTAGATCGGGGTGTCGATCAGGCCGGGCGCGACGGTGTTGAGCCGGATGCCGGCCGCCGACAAGTCGCGGGCGACCGGCAGGGTCATGCCGACCACGCCGCCCTTGGAGGCGGAGTAGGAGGCCTGGCCGATCTGGCCGTCGAAGGCGGCGACCGACGCGAGGTTGACGATCGCGCCGCGCTGGCCGTCGGCGTCGGGCTCGTTGCGGCTCATGACCGTGGCTGCCTGGCGGGTCATGTCGAAGGTGCCGATGAGGTTGATGTCCACGACCTTGCGGAACGCGTCGAGGTCGTGGGCGGACTCCAGCATCCCGTCGCGGCCGATGGTGCGCTGGGCCCAGCCGATGCCGGCGGAGTTCACGCAGGCGCGCAGCGGCGCGATCTCGGCGGCCGCCTCGACGGCCGTCGCGATCTGGTCGGTCTTGGTCACGTCGACCGCGGCGAAGACGCCGCCGATCTCGGCGGCGAGGGCCTCGCCCTTCTCGGCGTTGAGGTCGGCGACGACGACCACGGCGCCCTTCGCGGCGAGGGCTCGGGCGACCGCGGCACCGATGCCGCTGGCGCCGCCGGTGACGATGGCGGTGGAACCGGAGATGTCCATGGCCCGGATCCTAGAAGGGTCGAGTGCGCGGCCCCGCGGCGGATGGTGCCCGCGCGCGCACCCGACTCCTCAGAGGTCGGTGCGGCCCTCCGCAACGAGGACGGCCGGACCGGTCATCAGGACGCGGTCGTCGTCGGTCCAGATGACGTGGAGGGTGCCGCCGGGCACGTCGACGCGGTACGTCGTACCGCGGGGCGCGTCGTCGGCCAGCGCGGTCGCGACGGCCACCGCGCACGCGCCCGTGCCGCAGGATCGGGTCTCGCCCGAGCCGCGCTCGTGGACGCGCATCGCGACGTGGTGCTCGCCGCGGCGGACGACGAACTCGACGTTCACGCCGTCGGGGTAGACGGCCGGGTCGTGCTCGGGTGCGTCGTGGAGGGGTCCGGCGTCCGCGAGGTCGTCGACGAAGGCGACTGCGTGGGGGTTGCCCATGGAGACGTGCACGGCCGCCCAGGAGCGGTCGCCGACCGCGACCTTGGTCTCGCCGAGCACCTGCGGGGCGCCCATGTCGGCCGTGTACTCGTCGCCGGCCTGCTCCAGCCGCTTCACGCCCGCCCGGGTGCCGATCTCCATCGGGAACGGCTCGCCCTCACGCTCGTGGAGGTAGTGCGCGAACACCCGGACGCCGTTGCCGCACATCTCGCTGACCGAGCCGTCGGCGTTGCGGTAGTCCATGAACCATCGGCCGTCGCGACGGATCGCGCGCAGCACCCCGTCGCCGCCGATCCCGGCGCGGCGGTCGCACAGCGCCCGCACCCGTGCCGGGCTCAGGTCACCGTGGACCGACCCGTCGGCGTCGGGCAGGACCACGAAGTCGTTCTCGGTGCCGTGGCCCTTGAGGAAGGCGTAGCTCACCCGTCCAGTGTGACAGGCGGGCCGACCCCCACCCTTGCTGGTCGAAGTGCGAGCGCAGCGAGCCTCGAAACCACTCCGCGAGGGTCTCGGAGGTTTCGAGGCTCGGGCGCTGGGCGCCCTCGCACCTCAACCACCGACAGGGTCAACGCGGATCGAACCCCACCCTCGCTGGTTGAGGTGCGAGCGCAGCGAGCCTCGAAACCGCTCCCCGACGGACTCGGAGGTTTCGAGGCTCGGGCGCGGGGCGCCCTCGCACCTCAACCACCGACAGGCGCGGGGCGCCCTCGCACTGCAACCACCGAGAAAGTCAGCGCGGGTCGACCACCCGGGCCGAGCCCTTGCCGCGGCGGCTCGGCTCGGCGACCGCGGTCAGGCGCGACTTGCGGCCGAACTCGATCGCCGTCGCCGCTCCGATCTCGGCGGCGCTGGTGAAGGCGTCGCCCGCGGGGACGAGGGTGTGGCCGAGGTTGGTCAGCGCCGGGCCGTAGGCCGCGATGAAGGCCGGCTCGGCGGTGACGCTCGCGGTGTTGCGCTGGGTGGCGCGCGGTGCCGCGATCGCCTCCTCGATGGACATCCCCAGGTCGATGCGGTTGACCAGCATCTGCAGCACCGTGGTGATGATCGTGGAGCCACCGGGCGAGCCCAGCGCCAGGAACGGCTTGCCGTCCTTCAGCACGATCGTCGGCGACATGGAGCTGCGCGGGCGCTTGCCCGGCTGGATCCGGTTGGGGTCGGCGGCGTCGTACACGGTCGAGAAGTCGGTCAGCTCGTTGTTGAGGATGAAGCCGTGGCCGGGCACCGTGATGCCGGAGCCGCCGGTCTGCTCGATGGTGAGGGTGTACTCGACGACGTTGCCCCACTGGTCGGCGACGGTGAGGTTGGTGGTCGAGATGTTCTCGGTGTCGGCGTCGGTCTCGCCAGCGGCGGACCTCGGCGAGCACACGCCGTCGTACGACGTCACGGTGCCGGCGGCGACCGGCTTGGTCGCGGCCTTGGCCGGGTTGAGCGAGCAGGCGCGCTCGGCGGCGTACTTGTCGTCGAGCAGCCGCTTGACCGGGACGTCGACGAAGGCCGGGTCGCCGAGGTACTTGCCGCGGTCGGCGAAGGCGAGGGCGCTCGCCTCGAGGTAGTGGTGCAGCGCCTGCTCCGGCGTCATCGCGGAGAGGTCGTAGCGCTCGAGGATGTTGAGCGCCTCGCCGACCGTGGTGCCGCCGGACGAGGAGGGGGCCATGCCGTAGACGTCGTGGCCGCGGTAGGTGGTGCGGGTGGCGCGCTGCGAGCGGACCTTGTAGTCGCGCAGGTCGCGCGGGGTGAGGTAGCCCTTGGGCACGGGCAGCGTGGTGCCCGCGCTGGTGCGCGGCTTGCGGACCACGTCGGACATCAGGCGGGCGAGCTTGCCGCGGTAGAACGCGGAGGTGCCCTTGTCGGCGATCAGGTCGTAGGTCGCCGCGAGGTCGGGGTTGCGGAAGATCGAGCCGACGGCCGGTGCGTCGCCCTTGGGCAGGAAGAGCTTCTTCGTGTCGGTGAAGGCGGCGAAGCGGTCCTTGTTGTCGAGCGTCTGCTGGCGGAAGGTCTCGTCGACCTTGAAGCCCCGGGTCGCGACCTTGGTGGCGGGGGCGAGCGCGTCGGCGAGCGACAGGGTGCCCCAGTTGGCGAGCGCCTTGTCCCAGGTGGCGAGGGTGCCGGGGGTGCCGACGCTCACACCGCTGGTGACGAGCTCGGGGGTGAAGTTGTAGGGCTTGCCGGTCGCCGGGTCGATGAACGCGTCCTGTGGCATCTTGCTGGGCGCGGTCTCGCGGCCGTCGAGCGTGCGGACCTTGCCCGACTTGGCGTTGTAGTACACGAAGTAGCCGCCACCGCCGATGCCGGCGCTGTAGGGCTCGGTCACGCCGAGGGTCGCGGCTGCCGCCACCGCGGCGTCCACGGCGTTGCCGCCCTTCTTGAGCACCTTGAGGCCGGCGGCGCTCGCCTCGGGGTCGACGGTGCTGATCGCGCCGCCCTTGCCGACCGCGGTCGGGTCCTTGGCGGTCGGCCTCAGGTCGGGCGCGCTGGCGGCGGGCGCGGGCGCGGCGCCCGGTCGCGCCTGGGCGGCGCCGGAGACGAGGGGCACGACGACGAGGCTGGCGGTCGCGAGCGTGGCGAGGGCGGGCCGGGCGAGATGGTGCATGGGGGGATCCTCCCGAGACGAGTCGTCCCTCCACCCTGCCTGCCGGTGGAGGCCGTGTCCACGCCCGCAGGGTGGGGCGTGTCGGATCAGCGCACGACGGTGTGGCGCACGCACGCGAAGTCGCGGTTGCGGGCGACCTCCTCGAGCCTCAGCTCCATCGCCCGCGGCAGCACCGGGGCACCGCCGCCGAGGGTGCAGGGGGCGTACTGGATCCAGACCTCGTCGAGCAGGTCCGCGTCGTGGAACTGGCCGACGAGCTCGCCACCGCCGACCACCCAGAGGTCCTTGCCATCCGCGGCCTCGGTCATCTCGGCGTGGACGTCGCGCACACCGGCGTCGGTGAAGCGGACCTGCGCAGTGGGCGCGAACTCGCGGTGGGTGACCACCCACGTCGGCTTCGGGCCCCAAGGGTCCTCGTCGTGGTCGAGGATCCACTGCCAGGTGTTGGCGCCCATGACGCAGGCCCCGACGCGTTCGCTGAACGCCGGGTAGGCCATCGGGCCGTCGTTGTCGATGTCGCGCGAGGTGAGCCAGTCGAGGGAGTGGTCGGGCGTCGCGATGAAGCCGTCGAGGGAGCAGCCGGTGTAGTAGATCGTCGCCATGGACCCACCATGGCACCGCTCACCGACAGTGGGCCTGATCGATCTCCGCGATCGCGGTCAGGGCCTTGTCGACGCGCTGCGGGTCGTCGTGGGCGACCCAGACGATGCGCGGGTCCTTGCGGAACCAGGAGTCCTGGCGGCGGGCGAAGCGGCGGGTGGCCACCTTGGTCTGCTCGACCGCCTCGTCGAGCGACCGGTCGCCGGCGAGGAAGCCCATCACCTCGCGGTAGCCGATGGCCCGGCTGGCCGTGCGACCCTCCGCCAGGCCCCGGTCCAGCAGGGCCTCGACCTCGGCGACGAACCCCGCCGCGAACATCTCGTCGACCCGGCGGGCGATCCGCTCGTCGAGCGTCGGCCGGTCGATGTCCACGCCGACCTGCACGGTCAGCGGGTCGTCGTACTCGAGGCGCGGGAGGCTGGCGCTGAACGGCCGGCCCGTGAGGGCGATGACCTCCAGCGCCCGGACGACGCGGCGGGCGTTGTCGGGCAGGATCTGCGCGGCCGCCTCGGGGTCGACGTCGGCCAGGCGCGCGTGGAGCGCGCGGCTGCCGAGCCGCTCGATCTCGGCCTCGAGCTCGCGGCGCAGCGAGTCGTCGGTGCCGGGGAACTCGAAGCGGTCGACGATCGCGCGGGTGTAGAGCGCGGACCCGCCGACCAGGACCGGGGTGGCACCGCGGCCGCGGATGTCGGCGATCGCGTCGCGGGCCCAGGCCTGGAAGAGGGCGACGGTGGCCGGCTCGGTCACCTCCAGCAGGTCGAGGAGGTGGTGCGGGATGCCGCGTCGCTCGGCGACCGGGAGCTTGGCGGTGCCGATGTCCATGCCGCGGTAGACCTGCATCGCGTCGGTGTTGACCACCTCGCCGCCGAGCCGCTCGGCGAGGTCGAGGCTCAGCGCGGTCTTGCCCGACGCGGTCGCGCCGACGAGGGCGACGACGGGCTGGGGCATGGGCTCATTGTCCATGTCTGGCTACGCTTCTGGACGCCGGAGTCACCACCCGTCGGGGTGGGCCGGGTCCCCGCGGAGGAGGAGTCATGTCGTTCCTGGACAAGGCCAAGGAGAAGCTCACCAAGGCGGTCGACGACCACGGCGGCAAGATCGCCGAGGGCATCGACAAGGCGGGTGCGTTCGCCAACGAGAAGACCGGCGGCAAGCACGCCGACAAGATCGACAAGGCCACCGGCAAGGCTCGTGACGCCCTCGACTCGCTCGACGGCAAGAACGACGACATCCCGCCCGCACCGCCGACCACGCAGGCGTGACGGGCCCGACCTTCGCCCTCGTCCCGGCCTCCTACGTCTACCTGCTGCGCGAGGGCGGGTCGGGCACCGAGGTGCTGCTCCAGCAGCGAGGACCCGTCCCCTACATGCCCGGGCACTGGGCGGCCGCGGCCGCCGGACACGTCGAGCCGGGCGAGACGGCGTACGACGCCGCGCGCCGTGAGGCGGTCGAGGAGCTGGCGATCACCGACATCGCGCTGGAGTTCGCCTTCACCATGCAGCGCAGCCAGTTCGGCGCGCCGATCGAGGAGCGGGTCGACTTCTTCTTCACCGCCCGGTCGTGGAGCGGCGAGCCGCGGATCGTCGAGACGGAGAAGGCGACCGCGCTGGGCTGGTACCCGCTCACCGCGCTCCCGGAGCCGACCGTGCCGCACGAGGCGCACGCCCTCGCCCACCTGTTCTCGGGTAGCCGCTACCTGACCTTCGGGTGGCCCCCCGAACGGGGGTAGCCCGGGTTGGGACGGTTGGGCACGATCGAGGAGATCCGACCAGGGAGGGAACCCATGACCGACGACCTGAGCCCGATGCCGACGCCCTACGCCGAGGAGCCGCAGCTGGTGCCCGGCGGCGTGGACGCGATCGAGGAGGACCCGGCCGACAACGGCCTCCCCCGCGACCTCAGCACGGAGGACAACCCGGCCGTCGACGACACCGTGCCCGACGAGATCTCCCAGCCCGACGACAAGCAGCAGGAGCCCGACGACTCCACCGACTCGGACGACTCCAGCGACTCCGAGGACCAGGAGCCCGGCAGCACCCGCGACAGCGCCGCGACCACGGGCGAGCCCGCTGCCGGCCAGGAGGCCGAGGACGGCTCCCCCGAGCCGCCCGCCTGATCCCAGCCGCCCGCTGCTGGAGTCCCCGGACATCCGGGGACTCCGCGCGCATCGTGGAAGATCCGGGCCACTGGATGACTCGGACCTTCCACGATCATGCGGCCCGCGCCAGGTCGCAGCCCGGCCCGCAGGGCATGGCCGCCGGCCAGCCGTCCCGCGCGAAGAGCAGCGCGAGCTTGGCCGCCGTACGACAGGGTCGGCCGACCACCTGCCCCCACGTGAGGCGCACGGTGGAGTGCCCCTCGACCGCCGCGTCGAGGTCGCGCTCGAAGTCGCGGTCGCGCTGCTCCGCGGTGTCGTGGAACAGGCGGCCGTCGAGCTCCACGATCCGCTCGCCGTACACGGCGTCGCGGTAGACGAGGCCGCTCGCGGTGCCGGCACGCACCTGCCGGATCGCTGACGGGAGGCCGTGGGTCCGCTCGACCCGGGTGAGGAAGGCGTGCTCGAGCACCGAGCAGGTGCCGTGGGCGACGTCGGCGAGCACCGACTCGAGGAACACGCGCCGTGGCGCCCGCGCCCGCGACGCGAGCGCCGTCTGCATCCGCACGGCCGTGGTGTGCCGGCCCTGCACCGCCCGCGCGATCGCGTCGATCGCCGCAATCTCTCCCGTCGCTCGAACGGCCACGTCGAGCGCAGCCTCCTCGTAGCGCAGGCGCGGCGGGCCGAGGTGCCACTGGACGTGGTCGGGCGCCAGTCGGGAGCGCACGACCGTGACCCCGCTGGGCGCGACGACCCGCCGCGACCGCGGCACCACGACCTCGATCGGTCCCGCGTCGCCGCCGGGCCGCCCCGGTCCGTCGGCGGCGCGCATGGCCGAGGCTCCGGCGAGCGCCGCGCCCAGGTCGGCCCCGCCCATGCCGTACGGGCTCGCGCACGCCAGCACGGCTCCCCACGCACGCTGGAGCCACGTGGGCTCGCCGGTGTGCGACACGTAGACGCCTGGCAGGAGGGGCGCGAGGTCGCGGCGCCGCACGAGACGACGTACGTCGTGGGGCTGCAGCCCGACTGCGATCGCCTGGGCGCGGGAGACCACGCCGTCCTGAGAGACGAGGAGCGCGTCGAGATCCGTCACCCGGACCACCATCACCGCCGCCCGGCTGCCTCGCCACCCGTGCGAGTCGACCTGTGGAGAACGGGATCGCGGAAGATCCGGGTCACCTGGTGGCTCGGACCTTCCACGTTGTCGATGGAGTCCCCCGAATCAGCCCAGGACGTCGCGGGCCAACCGCTCCCCCAGCTCGACGAGGAGCCGTGCGGGCTCGCGGAGGCAGACCGAGACGTCGGGCTCGACGTCGGTGAGGGCGTAGGCGCGGGAGATGCCGGCGGCGGCCAGCTCGTCGTCGGGCAGCGTGGTGCGGCCGCAGACCGCGGCGACGGGTACGCCGACGCGGCGGGCGGCGGTCGCGACCCCGACGGGCGCCTTGCCGCGCAGGCTCTGCCGGTCGAGCATGCCCTCGCCGGTGACGACGAGGTCGGCTCCCGCCACCCGCTCGGCGAAGCCGAGGAGGTCGAGGACGAGGTCGATGCCGGGACGCAGCTCGGCACCGAGCACCGCCAGCAGCCCGAACCCGACGCCACCGGCGGCGCCGGCCCCCGGCTCGTCACGCCGGTCGGTCCCGGTGGCAGCGGCGACGAGGTCGGCCCACCGGCCGAGCCGGGCGTCGAGCTCGGCCACCTGCTCGGGGCTCGCGCCCTTCTGCGGCGCGTAGACCGCGGCTGCGCCGTCCGGACCCGTCAGCGGGTTGTCGACGTCGCAGGCCACCACGATCCGCGCCCCGGCCAGCGCCGGGTGCAGCCCGGTGAGGTCGAGGCCGTCGGAGGCACGAGCCCCCAGCGCCTCGAGCAGGCCGAGCCCGCCGTCGGTACTCGCGCTGCCGCCGATCCCCACCACGAGCGACCGGCAGCCCGCGTCGAGCGTTGCCGCCATCACCTCACCCAGGCCCCTGCTGGTCGCGGTCATCGGTGCGGGTGCCCCGCCCGGGAGTCGTGCCAGCCCGCAGGCGTCGGCCAGCTCGACGACGGCGGTCGCGCCGCGTCGGGCGTACGACGTCGCGACCGGGTCGCCGGTCGGTCCGCTCACCGCGACCGGGACCCGCTCGAAGCCGCCGGCCACCGCCGCGTCGACGGTCCCGTCGCCGCCGTCGGCGACCGGCAGGAGGTCGACGACCGCGTCCGGGCACGCCCGGTGCACGCCGTCGGCGAGCGCCTGCGCCACCCCGGGGGCCGACAGCGACCCCTTGAACTTGTCGGGCGCCAGCAGCACGCGGGTCATGAGGGCGGCCCGGAGGAGTCGCGGACCACGAGCTCTGCACCGACGGTTCGCCGGCGCGGCCGGCTGCTCGGCTCCTTGAGTGCCAGGAGCAGGGCCTGCTCCCCCATCTCGGCCATCGGCAGCCGCACGGTGGTGAGCGACGGCGCGAGGTCACCGGCGACGGCGACGTCGTCGAAGCCGGTGACCGAGACCTGGCCGGGCACGGAGACGCCGCGGGCGCGCAGGGCCGAGAGCACCCCGATCGCCATGTCGTCGTTGAGGGCGAGGACGGCCGTCACGCCGGGGTGGTCGTCGAGGATCCGGTCGGCGGCGACCTTGCCCCCGGCACGGGTGAAGTCGGCCTCGACCACCGGGACGTCGTCGATGTCGAGTCCCGCGGCCGCGAAGGCCTCCGCCACGCCGGCGATGCGGTCGGCGACGGTGGTGAGCTGGCGGGACCCGGTCGCCAGGGCGAGCCGGCGGTGCCCGAGGTCGAGCAGGTGCTGGGCGACCGCGCGGGCGCCCTCGGTGTTGTCCGGGAGCACCGCGTCGACCCCGAGGTGGTGGCGCCCGATCACCGCGACCCGACCGCCCGCGCGGCGGAACGCCTGCAGCTCGGCCTTGGCCGGCGCCTGCAGCGCCGGGTCGACCAGGCCCGAGCCGGCGACGATGATCGCGCCGACGCGGTTGGCGATCAGCATCCGGAGCTGGGCGAGCTCGCGCTCGGGGTCGCGACCGGTGTGGCAGATCTGCACGGTGAGTCCCTCGCGGGCGCCCACGCCCAGCACGCCGCTGGCGATCTCGGAGAAGTAGGGGTCGCCGATCTCGTGGACGACCAGGCCGACCGAGCGGGTCGACCCGCCGGCCAGGGAGCGCGCGTGCAGGTTGACGACGTACCCCATCTCGCGCGCCGTCTCACGCACCCGCTGGGCGACCACCTCGCTGACGCCCGGAGACCCCGAGAGACTGCGGGACGCGGTCGCGATGGAGACCCCCGCCGCCTCGGCCACGTCCTGCAGGCGAGGGCTCGTCGCCGCTCCCTTGGGCATCCAGCGTCCTCCCCGTCGATGTCGGACATCGGCCGGATGTGACCCTTGCCACATCCCCGCCGTCGTGCATACAGTAGCCGAAAGCGCTTACGAAAGCGCTTACGCATTGGACACGAGGAGTGACATGAAGGTCAAGACCCCCTATCGCTTCGCCGGACTTGCACTGGCCTCCTGCCTCGCGCTGACCGGCTGCATGAGCTCCGGCGCCGACGGCGGCTCCGGCGAGGAGGGGGACGGTCCGATCAAGATCGGCATCTCGCTCCCGCTCACCGGAGACTTCTCCGAGCCCGGCAAGGGCGTGCAGCGCGGCTACGAGGCGTGGGCCGACTACGTCAACGAGAACGGCGGCCTCCTCGGCCGCGACGTGGAGCTCACCATCCTCGACGACCAGTCCAACGCCGACCGCGTCGCCGCCGACTACGAGAAGCTGATCAACCAGGACGGGGTCGACCTCGTCTTCGGGCCCTTCTCCACCCGCCTCGTCGTCCCGGCCGCCCAGGTCGCGCAGGACTACGGCTTCCTCTTCGTCGAGCCCGCCGGCGCCGCCGAGGAGGTCTTCACCCAGGGCTTCGACAACCTCTTCTACGCCGCACCGGCGATCGCCAACGACCACTACGACTACCTCGCCGACGCCATCGAGGCCCTGCCCGAGGCGGAGCGGCCCAAGACCGCGGCGTACGCCGCGATGGACGACCCGTTCGCGATGGGCACCGCCTACGGCCTGAAGGAGCGCCTCGAGGAGATGGGCGTGGAGACCGTCGTCGACGAGGTCTACCCGCCCAACACCACCGACTTCGGCTCGATCGCCGCCAAGATCGCCGACAGCGAGGCCGACGTGGTGGTCGGGGGCACCCAGTACCAGGACGCGGTGAACATGATCGTGGCCCTGCAGCAGCTCAACTACCAGCCGAAGATGGCGGCCTTCTCGACGGCCCCGACGAATCCCGAGTTCCCCGAGGCGATCGGCGACAAGACCGAGGGCATCCTCTCCCCCACCGGCTACACGCCCGAGGCGACGTTCCCCACCAACAAGGAGTTCGTCGACTACTACACCGAGAAGAACGGCAACCCGCCCGCCGAGGACGAGGCCAACGCCTGGACCACCGGCCAGGTCGTGGCCGCCGCCGTCGAGGCCGTCGAGTGCGCCAGCCCCGACCCCGAGTGCCAGTCCGAGCTCATCGACTGGCTGCGCAACAACGAGGTCGAGACCGTCGTCGGCCCCCTCACCTGGGACGCGGAGGGACGCCCGCAGGGCGCGCACCTGATCCAGCAGTACGTCGACGGCAAGATCCGCATCGTCCTGCCCGAGGAGGCCAAGGAGGCCGACCTCATCCTGGAGAAGCCCCGCTGGTGACGTCCGGCCGCTTCCCCAGACCCGACTCCTACCGTTAGGCGACTCGATGTCCCTGTTCGTGCAAAGCCTGGTGCTGGGCATCCTGTTGGGAGGGCTCTACGCCCTCCTGGCAGCGGGCCTCACCCTCTACTTCGGCGTGATGCGCGTCGTGATGATCGCCCACTCGGCGTTCCTCATCCTCGCGGCGTACCTCGCCTGGTGGTTCACCGACCAGACCGGCCTGGACCCGCTGCTCTCGCTGCTGGTGACGGTGCCCCTCTTCTTCGGGATGGGCGTCTTCATGCAGCGGGCGCTGATCAGCCGGCTGCGCCCGGCGACGCTGACGATGATGTCGGTGCTGCTGACCTTCTCGATCGCGCTGGTGATCGAGGGGATGCTCGGCTTCGTCTTCAGCGGCACGCAGCGCCGGATCCGCCTCGACTACGGCGGCGCCAACTTCGAGATCGCCGGCGCCAACATCGCCGTGGTCAAGCTCATCGCCTTCGGCCTCGCCGTCGTCTCGCTCGCGGCGCTCTTCGTGCTGATGAAGAAGACGCAGTTCGGCCAGTCGCTGCGCGCGACGATCCAGCACCCGGAGGCCGCACGCCTCATCGGCATCAACACCGAGCGCGTCGCCGGCTACGGCTTCGGGCTCGGGCTCGCCACCGCCGCGATCGGCGGCACCGCCCTCGCCCTGGACTCCACGTTCTACCCCTCGCTGCACTGGCACTGGATCGGGCCCCTGATGGCGATCATCGTCGTCGGCGGGCTGGGCAGCATCCCCGGCGCGGCGATCGCCGCGATGGTCCTCGGCATGGGCCAGGCCCTCCTGCAGATCCCGCTCGGGACGACGTGGGCCCAGACGTTCTTCTACATCGCGCTGTTCGCCACCTTGATGGTGCGGCCGCAGGGATTCTTCGGAGGTCGTCTTGCCCAGCGTTTCTGACACCGTGACCGCGCCCGCGGGCTCCAGCAGCCGCCGCAGCCGGACCACCGTGCTGCTCAAGGCCGTCGGCATCCTCGTGCTCGCCGCCGCGGTCCTGTCGTTCCCGTCCGTCGCCGCGAACCCGTTCATCCTCTCGGTGGGCGTCGTGATCATGAGCTACGCCGTCCTCGCGACGTCGTGGAACTTCGTCGGCGGGTTCACCGGCTACATCTCGCTCGGCCACGCGGCGTACTCCGGTCTCGGCGCGTACGCCACTGGCCTGCTGGTCATCCACACCGGCATCAACCCGTGGCTCGCCATGCTGACCGCCGGGCTCGTCGTCGCGGTGCTCGCGGTGCCCATCGGCATCGCCAGCCTGCGGGTGCGCGGCGCGTCGTTCGTGATCGTCTCGATCGCGCTGGTGCTGATCATGCTGCTGGTGTTCCAGTCCTGGGGCTCCTTCACCGGCGGCTCCAACGGCCTGCGGGTGCCGCGGCCCTTCGGCCCGGAGGTGCTCCGACCCGAGCAGCACCAGCGGTTCTTCTACCTCCACGCCGCGCTGCTCGCCGTCGCGCTGCTCGTGTGGTGGCTCATCGACCGCTCCCGCTTCGGCACCGGCCTCAAGGCGATCCGCGAGGACGAGGACAAGGCGCAGGCGCTCGGCGTGCCGACCTTCACCTACAAGCTCATCGCGTTCGTGGTCTCGGCGTTCTTCACCGCCCTCGGCGGCGGGCTGTACGCCCTGTGGTTCGGCTTCCTCGACCCGATCTTCCAGTTCTCCATCCTCGTCGGCTCCTACATGGTGCTGATGAGCCTCCTCGGCGGCATCCGCAGCCTCTTCGGCCCGCTGCTCGGCGCGGTGATCGTGGGCTACGCGGTGGAGTACTTCAAGAACCAGTACGGCGACACGCAGTTCCACCTCGTCGCGATGGGCCTGCTGCTCGGCCTCGTCGTGCTCTTCATGCCCGACGGGATCATCCCGGCGGTCACCCACCTCGTCGACCGCTTCCGGCCGCAGCGCGCCTCGATCCGCGAGGTCACCGCGGCCGAGCTCGCCGAGCAGCGGCGTACGTCCGGGCCGGAGGCCGCGCAGGCCGACCAGCAGGCGCGCACCGACGCCGGGGCCGACGTCCCGGCCGGCGACAGCACCGTCACGGAAGGAGCACGCTCATGACGGCGACCGCACCCGCCCCCACCGGGCAGGAGACCGCCAGCCTCGCGACCGTCGGGCTGACCAAGAGGTTCGGCGGCGTCACCGCCGTCGACGGCGCGTCAGTGACGTTCCACCACGGCAAGGTCAACGCGCTGATCGGACCCAACGGCTCGGGCAAGACGACGTTCTTCAACTGCGTCACCGGGATGATCCGCCCCGACGAGGGGACGGTGAGCTATCGCGGCGCCGACATCACCGGCAAGGCCCCGCACCGCATCGCCCGCGCCGGCGTCGGCCGCAGCTTCCAGCTGTGCCGGGTGTTCCCGCGGATGACGGTCATGGAGAACATGCTCGTCGCGGTCCGCTCGACGTCCCTGCGCCGCCAGCTCTCCTCGGCGCGCAACCCCGAGGAGCTCGACCGGGCCCGCGGCCTCCTGGCCAGGGTCGGCATCGAGCACCTCGAGCACTCGCTGGCGCGCGACATCTCCTACGGCCAGCAGAAGCTGCTCGAGCTCGCGGGCGTGCTGATGGCCGACCCCGAGACGATCATGCTCGACGAGCCGGCCGGCGGCGTGAACCCGGCCCTCATCGACCGGATCGCGAACCTCGTCCGCTCGCTCAACGCCGAGGGCAAGACCTTCATCGTCGTCGAGCACAACATGGAGCTGGTCATGGGCCTCTCCGACCACGTCGTGGTCTTCGACCGCGGCCGCCCCATCTGCGAGGGCACCCCGACGGTCGTGCAGAGCGACCCCCGAGTCCTGGAGGCCTACCTTGGCATCTGACGCCAGCACGTCCGAGACGAAGCAGGAGTACCTCCTCGAGCTCGACGACATCGAGGCCGGCTACGGCCGCGCGGCCCTCGTCCTCCGCGGCCTCACCGTGAAGGTCCCCTCGGCCACGGTCGTGTGCCTCGTCGGCCCCAACGGCGCCGGCAAGTCGACCGTCCTCAAGGTCGCCAGCGGCATGCTCACCCCCCGCTCGGGCACCATCCGGGTGGCCGGCAAGGACGTCACGAAGAACTCGCCCCAGCAGATGCTGGGTGCCGGGCTCTCCCACGTCCTGCAGGGCCACAGCGTCTTCAAGGAGATGACGGTCGAGGAGAACGTCCGCCTCGGCGCCTACACGGTCAAGGACAAGGGCGAGGTCAACGACCGCATCGACTTCGTGAAGTCGCTGTTCCCGGTCGTCGCCGAGCGCTGGGGCGCCCTCGCCGGCGCACTGTCCGGCGGCCAGCAGAAGCAGGTGGAGTTCGCCCGCTCGCTGATGGTCAGCCCGCGGGTCGTGCTCCTCGACGAGCCGTCGATGGGCCTGGACCCCAAGGCCACCGGCACGGTCTTCGAGCAGGTCGTGCGGATGCGGGACGCCGGCACCGCGGTGCTGCTCGTCGAGCAGAACGCCCGGCGCGCGCTCGAGACCGCCGACCTCGGCTGCGTGCTCGACCTGGGCCGCGTGCACATCTCCGGCCCGGCCGACGAGCTGCTGCGCGACCCGCAGCTGGCCGAGCTCTACCTCGGCGGCCGGCCGGCCGCCGCGCGCACCACCTGACGTACGCCGCCACCCGGCGCACGTCCACCGCACCCCCGACGACACCGACGACCTCGACGTGAGGAACACCAATGCCTGACACGACCTACCGCATCCTGATGAACGGCGTCACCGGCCGCATGGGATACCGCCAGCACCTGCTGCGCTCCATCCTGGCGATCCGCGACGACGGCGGCATCCCGATGCCCGACGGCACCCGGCTGCAGGTGGAGCCGGTGCTGCTGGGCCGCAACGCCGACAAGCTGGCGCGCCTCGCCGACCAGCACGGCATCGCGGACTGGTCGACCGACCTCGACACCGTGCTGGCCGAGGACCCCGCCCCGATCTACTTCGACTCCCAGGTCACCAGCGAGCGCAAGAAGGCGATCCTCAAGGCGGCGGCCGCGGGCAAGCACGTCTTCACCGAGAAGCCGATCGCCGAGACCGTCGCGGAGGGCCAGGAGCTCGTCGACGCCGCGGAGAAGAGCGGGATCATCAACGGCGTCGTGCACGACAAGCTCTACCTGCCGGGCCTGATGAAGCTCAAGCGGCTGGTCGACTCCGGCTTCTTCGGCCGCATCCTCTCGGTGCGCGGCGAGTTCGGCTACTGGGTCTTCGAGGGCGACTACCTCCCGGCGCAGCGCCCGAGCTGGAACTACCGCGCCGAGGACGGCGGCGGGATGGTCCTCGACATGTTCTGCCACTGGAACTACGTCCTGGAGAACCTGTTCGGCGCGGTCGAGGCGGTCACCGCCAAGGCCGTGACCCACATCCCGGAGCGTTGGGACGAGAACGGCCAGAGGTACGACGCCACGGCGGACGACGCGGCGTACGCCATCTTCGAGCTCGCGGGCGGCATCATCGCCCAGGTCAACTCCTCCTGGGCCGTGCGCGTGGAGCGCAAGGAGCTCGTGGAGTTCCAGGTCGACGGCACCCACGGCTCGGCCGTGGCCGGCCTCTTCAACTGCCGCATCCAGCCGAGGGAGTCGACGCCGATGCCGGTGTGGAACCCCGACCTGCCGACGACGGAGGACTTCCGCGGCCAGTGGCGCGAGATCCCCGACAACCAGGAGTTCTCCAACGGGTTCCGGGCGCAGTGGGAGCAGTTCCTCCTCGACGTGCACGCCGGGCGACCGCACCGCTACGACTTCGCCGCGGGCGTGCGCGGCCTCGAGCTGGTCGACGCCGGGCTGCAGTCCTCCCGCGAGGGTCGCCGGGTGACCCTCCGATGACCACCTCGACCCTCGTCGACGTCTCGGTCGACGTCCCGCGCGCCGACGGCGGGTGGGAGACGGTCACGCTGCACGAGCCGCGGCAGTGGACGTCCCACCCCCACCCCTACGACCAGCGCGTCGCCTTCGCCGCCGCGCACGTGGTCGCCGACCCGCGCGGCGAGAACGTGCCCGGCGCGCCGGCGGTCGTCGACTGGGACTCGACGCTGGCGTTCCGGCGCGAGCTGTTCCGCTACGGCTTCGGCGTGGCCGAGGCGATGGACACCGCCCAGCGCAACATGGGGCTGGACTGGCCGGCCGTGCAGGAGCTCGTGCGTCGCAGCGCCGAGCAGGCGCGTGACCACGACGCCCGCATCGCGTCGGGCGCCGGCACCGACCACGCCCCCGGTGCCACCACCCTCGACGAGGTCCGGGCGGCGTACGCCGAGCAGGTGGCCTTCGTCGAGTCGACCGGCTCGCAGGTGATCCTCATGGCCTCGCGGCAGCTGGCCGCGGCCGCGGCCGGTGCGGACGACTACCTCTCCGTCTACGCCGAGCTCCTCGAGCAGGTGCGCGAGCCGGTGATCCTGCACTGGCTGGGCGAGGCGTTCGACCCGCAGCTGCGCGGCTACTGGGGCTCCACCGACGTCGACACGGCGACGGCGACCTTCCTCGACCTCGTCGCCGCGCACGCCGACAAGGTCGACGGCGTCAAGGTCTCGCTGCTCTCGGCCGAGCACGAGACCGGGCTCCGGGCGGCGCTGCCGGCGGGCGTCCGGCTCTACACCGGCGACGACTTCAACTACCCCGAGCTGATCCGCGGCGACGGGACGCACCACTCCGACGCGCTGCTCGGCGCGTTCGCGGCGATCGCCCCGGCAGCCTCCGCGGCGCTCACCGCGCTCGACGACGGCGACCTCGCGACGTACGACGCCGAGATGGCGCCGACGCTGCCGCTGTCGCGCCACGTCTTCGAGGCGCCCACCTACCACTACAAGACCGGCATCGCCTTCCTGTCGTGGCTGTGCGGCCACCAGCCCGGCTTCACCATGGTCGGCGGGCTGCAGTCCGCGCGCAGCGCGGTCCACCTGGGCCGGCTCTTCTCGCTGGCGAACGACGCCCGGCTGCTGCCCGACCCGGAGCTCGCCGCGCACCGGATGCGCGTCTGGCTCGACGGAGCGGGGCTGGCCCGGTGACCGCGGTCGACCTCGCCCTCGACGTGCCCTCGGGCGCACCCGCGCGTGTGGCGACGCCCGCACCCGGCGACCCCCGGCTGGCCCGCCTCTCGCTGAACCAGAAGACGGTCGACCGGTGGGGGCTGCGCGAGGCGATCGACGGCTGCGTCGCGGCCGGGCTGCCCGCCATCGGCGCCTGGCGCGAGCCGGTCGCCGAGGTCGGCCTCGAGACCGCCGCCCGGTGGGTGCGCGAGGCGGGGCTGCGGGTCTCGTCGGTGTGCCGCGGCGGCTTCTTCACCGGAGCCGGCGAGCTCTCCCGGGCCGAGCGACACGACGACAACCGTCGCGCGCTCGACGAGGCCGCCGCCCTCGGCGCGCCGTGCCTCGTGCTGGTCCCCGGCGGCCTGCCGTCCGGCGACCGCGACCTCCCAGCCGCCCGCGCGCGGGCCGCCGAGGCGATCGAGGCACTGGTGCCGCACGCGCTCGACGTGGGCGTCCGCCTCGCCATCGAGCCGATGCACCCGATCTTCGCCGCCGACCGCGGCGTCGTCTCCACCCTCGGCCAGGCGCTCGACATCGTCGAGTCGCTGCCCGTCGAGGCCGTCGGCGTCGTCGTCGACACCTTCCACGTGTGGTGGGAGCCCGGTGTCGAGGACCAGATCGCGCGGGCCGGCGCGCGCATCGCGTCGTACCAGGTGTGCGAGTGGATCACCCCGCTGCCGCCCGACGCGCTGCTCTCGCGCGGGATGATGGGCGACGGCCACATCGACTTCCCCCGGCTCACCTCCCTCGTCGCGGCCGCCGGCTACACCGGCGACGTCGAGGTCGAGATCTTCAACGCCGACGTGTGGGCCGCCGACGGCCGCGCGGTCGTCGACACCCTCGCCCGCCGCTACGTCGAGCTCGTGGAGCCCCACCTGTAGCAGTCGACCGGCGGTCCCACCGCACGTCCCCAGTCTCACCTCGGAAAGGAACGGGAGCACATGCACCGCAGAAGGATCACGACCGCCCTGCTCACGGCCGCGCTCGTCGCCGGGCCCGCCGGCGCCGGGTCGGCCCACGACGGGCCACGCACCGTCCGTGTCGTCGCCCCGGCGACACCGCAGCACTGGGACCCGCTCACCGACGACCTCTGGGCCTACGAGGGCAACCAGCTGGTGCTGACGCGGGCGGGCACCAACCCCAACGACGGCGTGCGCCGTCCGTTCGAGTACGCCATCGTCACCAAGGGCCCGGCCCTGGAGGACGTCAGCATCAGCGCCGAGGTCCGGCTCGACGAGTCGGTCACCGTCAGCAACCGCGACGTGGTCGTGATCTGGAACTACCAGGGGCCCAGGCGCTTCTACTACGCCCACTTCTCCCAGGACAACACGATCTACCCGCACAACGGGATCTTCGTGGTCGACAACGCCGACCGACGCCGCATCGACGACCAGTGGACCGGCTCGGTCGGTGCTCCGCCGGCGGTCACCGACGCCGACTGGCACGACGTCCGCGTGGACCACGACGCCGGCACGGGCGAGATCGAGGTCTACGTCGACGGCGCCGACGAGCCGCTCATGACGGCCACCGACACCACCTTCAGCGGCGGACGGGTCGGCTTCGGCTCGTTCGACAACTTCGGCCGCGCGCGGCACTTCCGCGCGACCGGCACCGCCCTCGCCCCCTGATCCCCGTCGGTCCCCGGTCGCATCCCGGGGACCGACGAGGGCTGCCACGGTCCCGGCCAAGGACACCGCGGCAGCAGTTGTCTCCAACCACCTCAACGATAGGGACACCCCATGCGCAGATCACCCTGGTGGGTCGCTGCGGTCACCACCTCCCTGGTGGCAGCGGCCCTCTCCCCCTGGGCCTCCCCGGCCACCGCGGGCAAGGCCTCCGGCCCCGGTGCACCGCCCATCCCGCCGGACCCCGAGCCCTCGACCCTGGGCCTCGTGCTCGAGGAGTACGCCCAGCTCCCCGCCTCGACCCCCAACGGTCCCTGGACCGACGTCCGCATCGGCACCCGGCACAACCGCATCAACCACGTCGGCGAGCTGCCCGACGGCTCCGGCCGGCTCTACGTGCCCGACCTCAACGGCAACCTGTACTTCCTCGAGGACCGCGAGCCGTCTGTCTACCTCGACGTGAAGGCGCAGTTCCCCGAGTTCCTCGCCTGGCGCGGCCTCGGCTCCGGCTTCGGGTTCGTGGCCTTCCACCCCGAGTTCGCCGAGAACGGGAAGTTCTACACCACCCACACCGAGAACCCGACCGCCCCGGGGGCGCAGACCTACCCGGGCCAGCCGCTGCGCTCGAACGGCGTCCAGAGCGTCGTCACGGAGTGGACGGCCGACGACCCGGCGGCCGACACGTTCTCGGGCAGTCGCCGCGAGCTCTTCCGCTACCGCTTCGCCGGCCAGATCCACGCCATCCAGCAGATCGACTTCAACCCGACCGCCGAGCCCGGCGACGACGACTACGGCCTGCTCTACCTCGCCGTCGGCGACGGCGGCTACGGCGTCGAGACCGACATCCCGCAGCAGCTGTCCGACCCGTCGGGCAAGATCCTGCGCATCGACCCGGCCGGCACCGATGCTCCCAACGGCGCCTACGGCATCCCCGACACCAACCCGTGGGTCGGTGAGCCCGGCGCGCTCGGCGAGATCTGGGCCATCGGCATGCGCGACCCCCACCGCTTCAGCTGGGACGCCGAGGGCAAGCACGACATGTTCCTCGGCCACATCGGCCAGCGGGCCATCGAGGCCGTCTACGAGGTCGACGCCGGCGACGACTTCGGCTGGCCCGACGTCGAGTCCAGGCTCGACTACCAGAACGACACCCAGTGCCGCCTCGACCCGATGACCCCGGAGCAGGCCGCGAAGGGCTACGACTTCCCCGTCGCGTCCTACGCCCACGAGACGCCCGCCAACTGGAGCTGCAACGCCGACTCCGGCCACGCCATCTCCGGTGGCCACGTGCACCGCGGCGACCTGCCGGGGCTCAAGGGCAAGTACGTCTTCGGCGACCTGGTCAAGGGCGAGGTCTACTACGCGACCGCCAGCCACCTGCGCGACGAGTCGGACCGTGAGGCGACCGTCCACGAGCTCCAGCTCTTCGACACCGCGGGCACCCGGATGCGGATGTCCGACTTCGTCGGCGACGGCCGCGTCGACCTGCGCTTCGGCACCGACTCCGACCGCAGCCTCTACCTGCTGGCCAAGGCCAACGGGAAGATCTGGAAGGTCGTCGACACCGAGCGGGCCCCGGTCGACAAGGACGTCGAGCCGGCCCTCGCCGACGACGTGGTGGCGTCGTACGACTTCGAGCACCCGTTCGCCGCGGACGACTCCTACGAGCAGGACCAGGGCCCGAGCCGGACGCTGATCCGCCTGGTCAACGGCCGCGACCAGATGCGCGTCGACGACGGCGCCTACCCGGGCTCGAACAACGCGCTGCAGCTGCACAGCGCCGCGGAGTCCCCCACCGGCACGCCGTGGAAGGCCGGCATCTATGAGAACGACGCCGACGGCATGGCCTCGCTGTCCCGGTTCGCCGGCGCCGAGGGCATCACCGTCATGGGCTGGTTCAAGATGGACGGCACCAACCCCACGCCGGGCTACAACGCCATCGGCCTCGCCGGCGTCCTGTCCGGCAACTCCGACGGCCACGGCGTGCGCGCGCTGCTCGAGCTGATCCAGGTCAACGGTGAGCTCAAGCTCGTGGCGCTGGGACGGCGCCTCGACACGGGCGCGTCGCAGACCTTCGCGGCCTCGGCGCCGTGGCAGGAGCTGCTCCCCGACGGGGAGTGGGTGCACCTGGCCGCGACGTTCGACTACGCGAGGGGGACGATGGCGCTCTACCGCAACGGCCGGGCGGTCGACGGGTTCTACACCAACCCGAACGACCCGTGGCAGGTCGACGGCACGGGCACCTCGCCGACCAACCCGCGCGGCATCAAGATCGGTGGCTCCTTCCCGCAGGACGGCACCGAGCGCAACCCGTGCAACTGCCGCATGGACGGGCTGATGTTCCTCGACGACGTGGCCTCCGCGTCGGAGGTGGCACGCCAGTACCGGCGCCTGCTGCGCTGACGCCAGTGCTCACAGATCGTGGAGGATCCGGGTCACCTGGTGGCCCGGATCTTCCACGTCGGCCTCAGCCGCAGGCCGGCGCGGGCGGGAGCGGGGCGGGGACGCCGACCGACGGCATGCCGAGCCCGACGGAGGCAGTGGCGGGCGGGGCGGACGTACGGCGCTCCCAGGCGTCGCCGGCACGGGTGCGGCGGACGGACCGGACGGGGCCGTCGGCGACGAGGTGGTGGGGCGCGGCGTAGGTGATCTCGACGGTCACCATGTCGCCGGGCCGCACGGAGTCGGCGTCGACCGCCGAGAAGTCGGCCGCGAAGTGCACGAGCCGGTTGTCGGGCGCCCGGCCCGACAGCCGCCGGGTCGCGGAGTCCTTGCGGCCCTCGCCCTCGGCCACCATCAGCTCGACGGTGCGGCCGACGAGCGCCTTGTTCTCGGCCCAGGAGATCTCCTCCACGACCTCGACGAGGCGCTGGTAGCGGTCCTTGACGACGTCGGCCGGGACCTGGTCCTCGAGGACGGCGGCGGGGGTCCCGGGGCGCTTGGAGTACTGGAAGGTGAAGGCGGCCGAGAACCGCGCGGCTCGTACGACGTCGAGCGTGGCCTGGAAGTCCTCCTCGGTCTCCCCCGGGAAGCCGACGATGATGTCGGTCGTGATCGCGGCGTCGGGGATCGCCGCGCGCACCCGCTCGATGATCCCGAGGTACTTCGACTGGCGGTAGGACCGCCGCATGTCGCGCAGGACCTTGTCCGACCCCGACTGCAGCGGCATGTGCAGCGAGGGCATCACGTTGGGCGTCTCGGCCATCGCCTCGATGACGTCGTCGGTGAACTCGGCCGGGTGGGGCGAGGTGAAGCGCACCCGCTCGAGGCCCTCGATCTCCCCGCACGCGCGCAGCAGCTTGGAGAAGGCCTGGCGGTCACCGAACTCCACGCCGTAGGCGTTGACGTTCTGCCCGAGCAGGGTGATCTCGGTGACGCCCTCCGCCACCAGGGCGGAGACCTCGGCGAGGACCTCGCCCGGTCGGCGGTCCTTCTCCTTGCCGCGCAGCGAGGGGACGATGCAGAAGGTGCAGGTGTTGTTGCACCCGACCGAGATCGACACCCAGGCGGCGTACGCCGACTCGCGCTTGGTCGGCAGCGTGGACGGGAAGACCGACAGGGACTCCAGGATCTCGACCTGGGCCTCCTCCTGCACCCGTGCCCGCTCGAGGAGCACCGGCAGCGAGCCGATGTTGTGGGTGCCGAAGACGACGTCGACCCAGGGCGCCTTCTTCGTGATGGTGTCGCGGTCCTTCTGCGCCAGGCAACCGCCGACGGCGATCTGCATGCCCGGCCGGCGTGCCTTGACCGGCGCGAGGTGCCCGAGGTTGCCGTAGAGCTTGTTGTCGGCGTTCTCCCGCACGGCGCAGGTGTTGAACACCACGACGTCCGCCTGCTCGTCGTCGTGCGCGCGGACGTAGCCGGCGTCCTCGAGCAGGCCGCTCAGCCGCTCCGAGTCGTGCACGTTCATCTGGCACCCGTGGGTCTTCACCTCGTAGGTGCGGGCGGTGGCTTCGGGGAGTGCGCTCATGACCGACCCAGCCTACGGCGGCGCGCGAGGGCGCGAGGAATCGAGCACGGAGGCCCGTGACCCTACGGAGTTCGGGTCCCCCGACAGGGCGACCGCCTAGTCCGAACGGACTAGACCAGTGGGCAATTCGGAGGATTAATGCTCGGAATCCTTACATTTGCTCAGGCCCGGCGCCCAAGATCGCTTCCAGAAGTCAACAAAGCGGTAACACAGGTCCACACGGACGTGGTCTCACCTGTGTCGCCGGTCACCGGGGAGTGCACGGATGCATCAGCTCACGAACAGCTTGGACCGCTCGACCACCGCTCGGCGCGCGCGCACCGGCGCCTTCGCCGTGGTTGTTACCGCGCTGTTGCTGACCCTGCTCCCCACCGGTGCCCACGCCGCCGCGACCCAGGCGAAGAAGCGCGCCAAGGGCGCCACCGTCACCGCCACCCTGGCCTCGCTGCCCCCGATCGTGCAGCCGGGCACCTCCCCCGCGGCGCCGTCGGACGACGCCACGCTGGTCGCGACGTTCGCGCCGGCCAGCCCGGGCCAGAAGGTCGTCCTCGAGAAGCGCGTGCGCAACGGCTGGAAGGTCGTCGCCACCGCGACCGAGGACGCCTGGGGCTCCGCCGCCTTCACGCCCGGCTCCGGCACCTACCGCGCGTCCTCCACCGCGGGCGGCCGCACCTGGACGTCCGGCTCGGTGACCACCTCGCGATGGACGCCGGAGTTCGAGGACACCTTCTCCGGCACCACCCTCGACACCACCGTCTGGAACGACCAGAAGCGCGAGCACGAGAGCGTCTACGCCCCGCGCACCTGCGCCCGCGTCGACCCCGCCGCCCGCCGCGTCGGCGGTGGCGTGCTGCAGCTCGGCATCGCCGCCGACCCGGCGCGCCTCGGCCTGCCGTGCAGCTACACGACGCCGCGCACCTCGGGCACCAGCCCGTACCTGCTCAACAGCCAGGTCGCCACGGAGCACACCCGCTTCTTCCAGCACGGCATCGTCGCCGCCCGCATCAAGCCGCAGCGCGCCAAGGGCATGCACTCCGGCTTCTGGCTGCTGCCGAGCGGCACCAAGTACACCGACGGCGTCCCCGCCGCCGGCACCGAGATCGACGTGATGGAGTTCTTCGGCGAGACCGGGCGCGGCACCGAGACCATCGGCTCGCACGTCCACTACTACGAGGCCAACTGGGACAAGATCAGCTACGGCAACTTCTTCCGGTCCACCCGCAACGCGCTGACCAGCAGCCGTCGCAACTGGTGGGACGAGTTCCACGTGTTCTCGGTCGAGTGGACCCCGGAGGAGTACATCTTCCGCGTCGACGGTCGCGAGTACTACCGCGAGACCCAGGCGGTGTCGCAGACCATGCAGTACCTCGTGCTCTCCAACCTCACGTCCGACTACGAGCTCGGCGAGCTGACGTCCGACGAGCTCGGCGACACCGCCCAGGTCGACTGGGTGCGGGTCTTCGACGCCACCTCGCGCGAGTCCGCCCGGGTCACCCGCGGACGCAAGGCCGCCTGACCAGCACCGAGTTCCGGCCGCGCCCTAGGCTCGCGGCATGCCGCGCCTGCACGCCCTCGAGCTGCTGCCGGACGTCGCCGGCGACGAGTCGGTACGACGTGACTGGCAGGCGCTGCGCGACGCCGGGCTCCCCTCCCAGCTCGACCACCGCGGCACCACCAACGGCCCCCACCTGACCCTCGTCGCGGCGCCCGTGCTCGGCCCGGCGGACGACGAGCGCGCGCTCGCGCTGCTGGCCCCGCTGCTCCCCGTCGAGGTCAGGGTCGCCGGGGTCGCGCTCCTCGGCGGCTCGCGGGTGACGGTGGCCCGGCTGGTCGACGTGCCCGACGCGCTGGCCCGCGCGGTGCTCGACCTGCGGCGCGACGTCGCCGACGTGCAACACCCGGGCTGGCTGCCGCACGTCACCCTGGGTCGCCGCATCCCGCGGTCCGAGGCGCCCGCCGCGCTGGCCGTGCTCGGCCACGCGGACGTCGTGCTGCGGCTGGACACGCTGCGCCGCTGGGACCCCGACGCGGGCGTCGTAGGCACCCTCGCCGGGCCGGGACCCGCCCGTCCGGACTGAGCGCGCACCCCGCACGTCGCTTCGAATCGTCACCACTTCGTGATGGCCCGTACGGGCCAGGGCCGATGGCCCAACCGGTCCACGTGCCTATAGGTTGCGCCTATGACCGCGCAGGAATCGCGCCCCGTCAGCGCCGGCCGGGGCGAGCCCCTCGTCGTGCTGAGCGGCGTCCAGAAGCACTTCGGGCAGCTCCACGCCCTCAAGGACATCGAGCTGTCCGTGGCTCGCGGCGAGGTCGTCGTGGTGATCGGCCCGTCGGGGTCCGGCAAGTCCACGCTGTGCCGCACGATCAACCGTCTCGAGACGATCGACGAGGGCACGATCACCCTCGACGGCCAGCCGCTCCCGCAGGAGGGCAAGGCCCTCGCCTCGCTGCGCGCCGAGGTGGGCATGGTGTTCCAGAGCTTCAACCTCTTCGCGCACAAGACGATCCTCGAGAACGTCACCCTCGGCCCGATCAAGGTGCGCGGCATGAAGAAGGACGCGGCCGAGAAGAAGGCGCGCGAGCTCCTCGACCGCGTCGGCGTCGGGCACCAGGCCGAGAAGTACCCCGCGCAGCTCTCCGGCGGCCAGCAGCAGCGCGTGGCCATCGCGCGCGCCCTGGCCATGGAGCCGAAGGTGATGCTCTTCGACGAGCCCACCTCCGCCCTCGACCCGGAGATGATCAAGGAGGTCCTCGACGTCATGGTCGACCTCGCCCAGCAGGGCATGACCATGGTCGTGGTGACCCACGAGATGGGCTTCGCCCGCACCGCCGCCGACCGCGTCGTGTTCATGGCCGACGGCGCGATCGTCGAGGAGAACACCCCCGAGGAGTTCTTCACCAACCCGCGCTCGGAGCGCGCGCAGGACTTCCTCGGCAAGATCCTCAAGCACTGAGGACCCACCGTCTCGGGACATCACCACTCCATCCCCAGGAACCCACCGTCGGCCTCGGGCCGCCACACGAAGGAGAGCAAGGATGAGATTCACCAGGACCAAGGCGCTGGTCGCCGCGGCGGGGTTGGCCCTGTCACTGGCCGCCTGCGGTGACGCCGGCGAGGACAGCGAAGGACCGGACGTCGACGTCGCGGAGGACGCCGGCTCCGAGTTCGAGGACGGCACCCGCATGAAGGAGCTGGCCGACGCCGGCACCATCAAGGTGGGCGTGAAGTACGACCAGCCCGGGCTCGGCTTCAAGGACGCCGCCTCCGACATCCCGACCGGCTTCGACGTCGAGATGGCCAAGGTGCTCGTCGCCAGCCTCGGCATCGACCCCGAGGACACCTCGAAGGTCGACTACGTCGAGACCATCTCCGACAACCGCGAGCCGTTCCTCGAGGACGGCACCGTCGACCTCGTGCTGGCGTCGTACTCCATCACCGACGAGCGCCGGCAGGTCGTCGGCCAGGCCGGCCCCTACCTCGTCACCGGCCAGCAGCTGCTGGTCAAGGCCGACAGCGACGTCGAGTCCGTCGCCGACGTCAAGGGCGAGGAGGTCTGCTCGGTGACCGGGTCGACGTCGCTGGACAACATCGAGGCCGAGGGCGCCAAGCCGGTCGGATTCGACACCTACTCCGAGTGCGTGGAGAAGGTCCTCGACGGCACCGTGCAGGCGATGACCACCGACGGCACGATCCTCGCCGGCTACGCCGCGCAGAACGAGGGCGAGCTGAAGGTCGTCGGCGACGAGTTCTCCGAGGAGCGCATCGGCGTCGGCTACTCCAAGGACTACCCCGAGATGTGCCAGTGGATCGTGGACACGATCACCGAGGCCTACGAGGACGGCACCTACGAGGAGGCGTTCAACGCCACCCTCGGCCCCTCGGGCGTCGAGGTGCCCGAGCTCCCCGAGATGGACCCCTGCGAGTAGTCCGCGCCACCTGCTCCCTGCCCGGGTCGGCCGGCGACGGCCGGCCCGGCGGGGAGCACCCCACCTGAGAGGAGTGGCGTGAACGCCGTCCTGGACAACGTCGACCTCGTGCTGAGGGCCTTCGGATACACGATCTTCCTGTTCCTGGTCTCGGCCGTGCTGTCCCTCGTGCTGGGCACCGTCCTGGCCGCGATGCGCGTCGGACCGGTCTCGGTCCTGCGCGGCTTCGGCACCGCGTACGTCACCCTCGTCCGCAACACCCCGCTCGTCATGATCTTCCTGTTCTTCCAGCTCGGGGCGGGCAAGATCTTCGACTTCCTGCGCTTCACCTGGGTCGACATCCACATCGGCCCCTTCGACTTCACCTCGTTCTTCAGCGCCGCCGTCGCGGCGCTCAGCCTCTACACCGCCGCCTTCATCTGCGAGGCGATCCGGGCCGGCGTCAACGCCGTCCCGCTGGGCCAGGCCGAGGCCGCACGCGCGATCGGCCTGCCCTTCGCCGGCGTGATGAGCCAGGTCGTGCTGCCGCAGGCCTTCCGCGCATCGGTGCCGCCGCTCGCCAGCACGCTGATCGCGCTGCTCAAGAACACCTCGGTCGCCGGTGTCTTCGGCGTGATCGAGGCGGTCGGCCGGATGAAGGGCTTCACCAACGACTACGCCGACCAGCGCTGGGGCATCTTCATCTGCTTCGCCCTCGGCTACATCATCCTCGTCGAGGTCGTCTCGTTCTTCGCCTCGATGCTCGAGCGCCGTTGGAAGGTGGCCTGATCATGAACACCCCACGACATTCTTCTCCCCCGCTGCGCTCCTCCGAACAATGCCGCAGGGACCCCGCATGAGCGCCGGAGTCCTCTTCGACACCCCCGGGCCCGCCACCCGCGCCCGCCACCGCACGTACGGCGTCCTCACCGCCGTGGCACTCGTCGCGCTCGCCGCCTGGGTCGTGTGGCGCCTCAACGAGACCGGGCAGCTCGAGTACGACAAGTGGGAGCCGTTCCTCACGCCGCGCTACATCGAGGCCATCATCGTCGACGGCCTGCTGATCACCCTGCAGATGGCCTTCAGCGCGGTCATCGGCGCCCTGGTCTTCGGCGTCCTGTTCGGCGTCGGCAAGCTCTCCGACCACCGGTGGGTCCGCTGGCCCTGCTGGCTGGTCGTCGAGTTCTTCCGGGCCGTCCCGGTCATCATGCTGATGATCTTCTGCTTCTACGCCGTCTTCGGCGGCGTCGACGAGCTCAGCCGACGGACCTACTGGTCCGTCGTCATGGCCCTCACCCTCTACAACGGCGCCGTGCTGGCCGAGGTCTTCCGCGCGGGCATCAACGCCGTGCCGCGGGGTCAGGCCGAGGCGGCGTACGCCATCGGCATGCGCAAGACGCAGGTGATGACGATCGTGCTGCTCCCGCAGGCCGTGAAGATCATGATCCCGGCGATCATCAGCCAGATGGTGGTGGCCCTCAAGGACACCAGCCTCGGCTACGCCATCGCCGGTCTCGGCCTCACCCGCATCGCCAAGCCGATCTACCAGCAGTTCGGCAACCACGTGCCGACGATCATCGTGATCACCGCGATCTACGTCGTGGTGAACCTGCTCCTGACGCTGCTCGCGACGTGGGTGCAGCGCAAGTTCGTCGGGGAGAAGAAGGTGCTCGACGTCCCGATGGTGGGCGAGGCGCAGTCCGACCGGACGACCATCCCCTAGGCCTTGCGCGGGCTGATCCAGAGCCGGATCTCGCCCTCAACCACGACCGTGCCGTCCGCGCGCACGCCGCGCACGCGCACGGGCAGGTCGTAGCCGTCCCCGAGCTCGGCGGTCCACTGACCCGGGTCGGTCTCGGCGATGCAGGTGACGTCGGAGTCGGCCTTGGCCGTGTAGGCGACCTCCATCCCCTTGGGGATCCAACGGCGGTCGCGCGGGATGGTCGACTCGGCCAGCGCTCCCATCGCCGCCTCGAGGCCGTTGCACAGCGCGATCGCGTGCACCGTCTTGATGTGGTTGTGCACCCGGCGCCGCTTGGTGATGACGAGCTCGGCGTGGTTCGGCTCGATGACGGTGAACCGCGGGCGGACGGAGCCGAAGTAGGGCGCCTTCTGGCTGAACAGGAACGAGAAGAGCCGGTCACCGCCGACGGGCAGCGAGGAGGACTTCTTCCAGAGGTCGAGGACGGCAGGCATGCCCCGACATTACTCGTGAGTAACCAGCCAGGCCAGCACCCTCTCCGCCACCTCGCCGGCGGAGAGGTCGGTGTTGTCGACGAGGAGGTGCGGCCACCGCCCGAGCAGCCGCTCGCCCGGCGCGTCCCGGCCCGGCTCCGAGGTCATCCGGTAGCCGGCCTCGAGCTCGCGCACGTTGGCGTCGGACCACTCCACGTCGCGCTTCGACTTCTTCTCGGCCAGCCGGTGCTCGGTGCGGTTGCGGGCCAGCCGGGTGTCGAGGTCGGCGACCAGCTCGACGACCGCGACCCGGTCGCCGTACGGCTCCGCGAGGCGCTCGAGGTAGTCGGCCTCGTCCTGCTCGTCCATCCCCATCACGAAGGTGAAGACGAGGTCGGTGCCGGCCGCGGCCGCCTCCTCGATGACGCGCCGGCGGATCTCGGTGTTGAGGGTGCGGAACGGGGGCGTGCCGTAGTCGAAGACGTCGAGCAGCAGCTCGATGCTGTGGTGGTTGTGGAACAGCCGGAAGCCCGACCGGTCGGCGATCGCGCGTCCGACCGTCATCTTCCCGACGGCGGGCGGGCCGAGGACCAGCAGCAGGCGCATGCGCGGATGCTAGTCAGCGCGGGGCGAGCACCTCGACCCGGTTTCCGTGTGCGTCGAAGGCGTGGAACCGCACGTGCCCGGAGAAGGTGTCGCGCTGGCTCACATCCACCTCGAAGCCGAGGCGACGCAGCCGCCCGGCGGTCTCGTCGAGCACGGCCGCGTCGTCGACGACGAATGCCGGGTGTGCCTTGCGGGCAGGGGCGAACGGGTCCTCGACCCCGACGTGCAGCTCGGCGGCGACCGCACCGGCGTCGTCGTACGCCCGGAACCACGCGCCGCCGCGCGCGGCCAGGTCGGCCGGCTTCTCGACCTCGGTCATCGCGAGCCCCTCGGCGTAGAACCGGCGCGCGCCGTCCTCGCCGGCGGGCGGGCAGGCGACCTGGACGTGGTGGAGGCGCATCAGACCCGCACCAGGTCGGGCTTCTGCGCCACCACGAAGATGCGGCGGAAGGGCAGGATGACGCGACCTGCGGAGTCGGCGGGATAGGCCTCGCGCAGCAGCGCCTTGAACTCCTCCTCGAAGTCCGGCCGGAGGTCGTCGGGGAGCGCCTGCAGCGTCGGGCGCGCGCCCGTCCCGGAGACCCACCGGAAGACGGGGTCCTCGCCGGTGAGGACGTGGAGGTACGTCGTCTCCCACGCGTCGACCTCGCAGCCGAGGTCGAGCAGCACCCGGGCGTAGTCGGCCGGGCCGTGGCTGGTCGGCACCCGGGCGTCGCGGACGTGGGCGGCGTACGGCTCGCGCGCCGCGAGCTCGGTGCGCGCGGTGTGGCTCGGCTCGTCGAAGTTGCCGGGGACCTGGAAGGCGAACCAGCCGCCCGGCGCGACGCGGTCGAGGAGCCCCGGCAGCAGGTCGAGGTGCTCGGGGACCCACTGCAGCGTCGCGTTGGAGACGAGCACGTCGACGGGCGCGCGGAGGGCGAGGGGGTCGGGCTCGGCCCACGTGCGGAGGTCCGCGACCTCCCACGAGACGCCCTCGATCGCGCTGGCGGCCGCGATCATGTCCGGGCTGCTGTCGATGCCGGTGACGTCGGCCCCGGGCCAGCGGTCGACGAGCAGGGCGGTGAGGTTGCCGGGGCCGCAGCCGAGGTCGACGACCGTGTGCGGCTTCTCAGCGTGCACCCGCGCGAGCAGGTCGACGAACGGCCGCCCGCGCTCGTCGGCGTACGCGAGGTAGCGGTCGGGGTCCCAGGTGTGCGTCATGGTCGTCGTCCTCCTCGCGGCCTCGGTGGTGGTCCAGTGACGGACGGTCGTCGAAAAGCCGTCCTGACGACAGATTGTCACTGGACTAACCCAGGATGTGTCTTGATGTCGAGATATCTACCCTCGCCCCCAACCATCTCGATGTCAAGATTCTCGACCGGATCGGTCGTCTGGCAGGATGTCGTCATGCGCGACGAGGTGGACGACCTGGTCGAGGCGTGGGGCCGCGAGCGCGGCGACCTGGACCTCGCTCCCGTCGAGGTGTTCTCGCGGATCAGCCGACTGGCCCGCCACCTCGACCTCGCCCGGCGCGACGCCTTCACCGCGCACGGCATCGAGTCGTGGGAGTTCGACGTGCTGGCCGCGCTGCGTCGCGCAGGGGCGCCGTACGAGCTCTCTCCCGGTCGGCTGCTGCGCGAGACCCTGGTGACCAGCGGCACGATGACCAACCGCGTCGACCGGTTGACCGGCCGCGGACTCGTCGAGCGGCTCCCCGACCCGCGCGACCGCCGTGGCGTGCTCGTGCGCCTGACCGCCGAGGGCAAGGCCGCGGTCGACGGCGCCTTCGAGGCGCTGCTCGCCGCCGAGGCCGACCTGCTCGCCGACCTCAACGACAAGCAGCGCACCCAGCTCGCCGGCCTGCTGCGCTCGTTGCTCGCGCCCTTCAGCTGACGCCGACTCGACGACCTGCTCGACGACCTACTCGACGACCTCCGAGGCCTCGAGCCACTCCAGCTCCAGCTCGTCCTTCTCCGCCGCCAGATCACCGAGCTGCGCGCCGACCCGGGCGAGCAGGTCGTAGTCGCTGAGGTTCGCCTCCATCTCGGCGTGCAGCTCCGCCTCGCGTACGGCGATGCGCTCGAGCTGCTTCTCGACCCTGGCCAGCACCTTGCGGGCGGCGCGGTCCTCGGCCGACCCGGGGCGCGCCTTGGTTCCAGAGCCGTGGCTGACGTCGGCGTTCGGCTGACCGGGTTTCGACGCGCTCGTCGCGACCTCGCCCCTCGGTCGCGGAGCTCGCTCAACCTGCTCTCGCGACGCCGGCCGCTCGTTCCTCGCGGCCGCCTGCTCGCTTGCCCGCCGCTCGAGGTACTCGTCGACGCCCCGCGGCAGCATCGAGACCTGGCCGTCGCCGAGCAGCGCCCACACGGAGTCGGTGACGCGCTCGAGGAAGTAGCGGTCGTGCGAGACCACGACGAGCGTCCCGGGCCAGGTGTCGAGGAAGTCCTCGAGGACGTTGAGGGTGTCGATGTCGAGGTCGTTGGTGGGCTCGTCGAGCAGCAGCACGTTGGGCTCGCTGAGCAGCAGCTTGAGGAGCTGGAAGCGGCGGCGCTCACCTCCGGAGAGGTCGCCGAGCCGTGCGGTGAGCCGGTCGCCGGTGAAGCCGAACCGCTCGAGCATCGACGTCGCGGAGACCTCCTGGCCGTCGAGCGTGCGCGTGACCCGGCGGATCGACTCGACGGTCGGCAGCACCCGACCCTCGGGGTCGATCTCGTCGAGGGCCTGCGTGAGGTGCTGCATCTCCACCGTGCGGCCGCGCCTGACACGGCCGACGTCGGGCGGCAGCGCGCCGGAGATCAGGGAGAGCAGCGAGGTCTTGCCCGCGCCGTTGACGCCCACGATGCCGATGCGGTCGCCCGGACCGATCCGCCAGGTGGCGTGGTCGAGGAGCTTGCGGTCGCCACGCGAGAGGTCGACGTCCTCGACGTCGATGACGTCCTTGCCGAGCCGCTGGCTGGCGAAGCGCTGCAGCTCCATCCGGTCGCGCGGCGGCGGCACGTCGTCGATGAGCGCGTTGGCCGCCTCGATGCGGAACTTCGGCTTCGACGTCCGCGCCGGGGCGCCGCGCCGCAGCCACGCCAGCTCCTTGCGGGCGAGGTTCTGCCGGCGGGTCTCGCTCGCCGCGGCCTGGCGCTGCCGCTCGGCCTTCGCCAGGACGTACGCCGCGTAGCCGCCCTCGTAGGAGTCCACCGCGCCGTCGTGGACCTCCCACGTGGTCTGGCAGACCGCGTCGAGGAACCAGCGGTCGTGGGTCACCACGATCAGCGCGCTGGGCAGGCTGACGAGGTGCGAGGCGAGCCAGGCGACGGCCTCGACGTCGAGGTGGTTGGTGGGCTCGTCGAGCACGATGAGGTCGTGCCGGGAGAGCAGCAGCGCGGCCAGCGCGCAGCGGCGGCGCTCGCCGCCGGAGAGGCCCACCACGGCCCGGTCCAGCGTGACGCCGGCCAGCAGCTCCTCCACGACCTGGCGGGTGGTCGGGTCGGCCGCCCACTCGTGGTCGGCGCGACCGCCCAGCACCGCCTCGCGGACGGTGTGGCTGTCGACGAGCTCGTCGCCCTGGTGTAGGTAGCCGATCTCCACGCCGCGGGTGCGTGAGACGCGGCCGGAGTCGGGCTCCTCGATCCCCGTCATCACCTCGAGCAGCGTGGTCTTGCCGTCGCCGTTGCGCCCGACGATGCCGACCCGCTCCCCCAGCGAGATGCCGAGGGAGACGTCGTCGAGCAGCGGCCGGACGCCGTAGGACTTCGAGACCCGCTCGAGGTTGATGAGGTTCGCCATGACCGGGCGATCCTCTCAGGTGCGCCCCAGCGCGGGCGCGTCGGCGTACGCCCGCCCGGCGCGGTGCCGTGCGGGGCGGAGCCGGTCAGGGAGCCGTCGGCTGCGGACCGTCGGCGGTGGCTGCTGGTACGACCTCGCCGTGGGTCGGCGCGGCGCCGTTGCTGGCGTACTTCTGGATCAGCTGCTCGACGTCGAGGCCGGTCGTGGACTTCAGCAGCTCCATGGTCTGCACGAGGTTGTTGGTGACCTGGCGCGGCAGCTCGCCGGCGCCGTCGGCGGAGATCACGGTCAGCTTGTCGATGCCGGTCATCGGTCGGGCCAGCTCGGCGGCGACCTTGGGCATGACCTCGATCAGCATCTGGAGGACGGCGGCCTCGTTGTAGCCCGCGAACGCGGCGGCCTTCTTGTCCATCGCCTCGGCCTCGGCCTGGCCCGCGGCGAGGATCGCGGCGGCGGACGCCTCGCCCTCGGCCCGGGTCGCGTCGGCCTCCGCGACGCGGCGGGCCTTCTCGGCCTCACCCCGCTTGGCGCCCTCGATGGCCTCCGCCTCGGCGAGCGCGGAGCGGCGCGACTTCTCGCCCTCACCGGTCAGGCGGGCCTTCTCGGCCTCGGCCTCGGCGTTGGCGATCGACGCCGCCTTGCGCGCCTCGGCCTCAAGGATCTGGGAGTTGCGGCGGCCCTGCGCCTCGGTCTCGACGCGGTAGCGCTCGGCGTCGGCGGGCTTGCGGACCTCGGTGTCGAGCTGGCGCTCCTTGAGCGCGGCCTGGCGCACGGCGACCTTCTCCTGCTCGAGCAGGATCGCCTGGTCCCGGTCGGCCTGGGCCAGCGGGCCCGCGGCCGAGGCCTGGGCGTTGGCCGCGTCGGTCTCGGCCTTGATCTCCGCGCTCTTGAGGGCGAGGGCGCGCTGGGTGATCGCGATCTCCTGCTCGGCGGCGATGCGCGCCTGCTCAGCCGCCTGGCGGGCGTTCGCCTCGGCGATGGACGCGAGCTGGTTGAGCTTGGCGGCCTCGGGGCGGCCGAGGTCGGCCAGGTAGGAGCCGTCGTCGGTGATGTCCTGGATCTGGAAGGTGTCGAGGACCAGGCCCTGGCCGGTCAGCGACGACTCGGACTCCTCGGCGACGCGCTGGGCGAAGGCGGCGCGGTCGCGGATGATCTGCTCGACCGACATCGAGCCGACGATGGAGCGCAGCGCACCGGCGAGCACCTCCTGGGTGAAGGTCTCGATCTCCTGCTGCTGGGCCAGGAAGCGCTGCGCAGCCGCGCGGATGGAGTCCTCGTTGCCGCCGACCTTGACGAGCGCGACGCCGTCGAGGTTGAGCTTGATGCCCTGGCCCGAGACCGCGCCCCGGATCTGCACCGAGATGCGGCGCGAGGAGAGGTCGAGGGTGGCGAGCCGCTGCACGAACGGGATGACGAACACGCCGCCACCCATGACGACCTTCTGCCCGGACAGGTCGGTGGAGATCTCACCGGTCTCCGGGTTGCGCACCTCCCCCTTGCCCTTGCGGCCGGTGATGATGAACGACTCGTTGGGACCGGCGACCTTGTAGCGGGTGGTCACCAGCAGCGCCAGCAGCACCAGGAGGACGACGAGGCCGATCACTGACGTGACGACCGGGGACAGACCGAACATGCGGGCTCCTAGCGAGGTGACGGGTTCTGGGCGTTCAGGAGTTCAGGGGAGGAAGAGCGGCTCGACCTGGACGGCCGTGGGCGAGATGACCTGGGTGACGCTGACCTGGGTGCCGGGAGGCACGGCGACGCTCGAGCGGGCGTTGAGGCGGGTGATGTGGCCGCCCACGCTGATCGACACGACGCCGAAGCCGCCCTCGGGGATCGCGCTGACCACCGACCCGATCTTCTCGACCATGTCGGAGGTGCGGACCGTGTCGGTCGCGCCGTCGCCGTGGAGGAAGCGCGACGCCTTGGCCGCGGCCCAGCCCAGCAGCACGCCCAGCACCAGGCCGACGACCACGGCCACCGACGTGGAGCCGGTCGCGTCGAGGGCGATGGCGCCGCCGAAGCCGAGGGCGCCGAGGAAGCCGGCCAGTGCCTCGGTCGAGAAGAAGCCGGCGCTCAGCCCCTCGAGCGCTCCGTCGAGGACGTCGCCGAGGACCAGTGCGACGAGCAGCAGGACGACGCCGATGCCGCCCACCACCAAGAACACGGTCACGATGCCTCCCCCAGGTCGTGCTCGCGGCGCGAGTGCCGCGCACAACATAGCGGCATGCTTCCCCGTCCGCCGCAGTTCATGCCATCGGGTGTGGACCCCACCCGCCGCGCCTGCTCCGGACGTCAGGCCAGGACGTGCGCGCCGGCCACCGGCCCGACCGCGGGCAGCACCACGTCGTAGTGCTCCGAGAGGCCGGCGACGACCTCCATCGCCCCGTCGCGACCGTCGCAGAGGAACACGCAGGTCGGCCCGGAACCGGACACCAGTCCGCGCAGCGCCCCTGCCGCCTCACCCCGCTCGATCAGGGTGCCGAGCTCGGGGCGCAGGTCGATGGCCGGCTCCTCGAGGTCGTTGTGCAGCGCCCGGGCGAGGCGTACGGGCTCGCGGCCGGCGAGTGCGGCCAGCAGGTCGAGCGGCTCGGCGGGCTGCTCGGGGGCGTCCGGGCGGAGCCGGTCGAAGTGGCGGTAGACCTCCGGCGTCGACAACCCGACGGCGGCGGGTACGACGACCCACCACCAGCTGCCCGCGTCGTCGATCGGCTCGACGAGCTCGCCGCGGCCGCGCCCGCGCGCCGTACCACCCACGAGGGAGAAGGGGACGTCGCTGCCGAGCCGCGCCGCCTGCGCCAGCAGCACGTCGTCGGGCTGGCCCAGGTCGTGGAGGCGGTCGTGCGCCAGCAGCGCCGCAGCGCCGTCTGCCGAGCCGCCGGCCATGCCGCCGGCGACCGGGACCTGCTTGACGATCCGCACGCGGTGCCGGGAGCCGCAGGACACCTCGGCGAGGGCGCGCACCGCGATGTTGGAGGCGTCGGTGGGCACGCCCGCGACGTCGACGTGGGACGGTCCGTCGACGGTGAGGGCGTCCTCGTCCGCGACCTCGACGGTGACGTCGTCGTGCAGCGAGATCGCCTGGTAGACGGTGTCGAGCGGGTGGAAGCCGTCGTCGCGGACGCGTCCGACGCCGAGGTGGAGGTTGATCTTGGCGGCCGCCCGGACCGTGACCGGTTTCGAGGCTCGCTGCGCTCGCACCTCAACCATCAACGGCCTCGAGCCCCTGCAGGCCCTCCGCGATGCGGGCGAAGTCCTCGACGGTCAGCACCTCGCCGCGCGCGGTCGGGTCGACGCCGGCCTGCTCGAGGGCGGCGGTGGCCGCCTCGGCGGAGCCGGCGAGCCCGCGCAGGGCGGCGCGGACCTGCTTGCGGCGCTGGGCGAAGGCCGCGTCGACGACGGCGAAGACCTGCTCGCGCGTGGCGGTGGTCCGCGGCGGGTCGCGGCGAGTCCAGGCGACCAGCCCGGAGTCGACGTTGGGCGCCGGCCAGAACACGTTGCGGCCGATCGCGCCCGCACGGCGTACGTCAGCGAACCAGGCCGCCTTCACGCTCGGCACCCCGTAGGTCTTCGAGCCGGGCCCGGCGGCCAGCCGGTCGGCGACCTCGGCCTGCACCATCACCAGCCCGCGCTCCAGCGACGGGAGCAACGTGAGGAGGTGGATCAGCACCGGCACCGAGACGTTGTAGGGAAGGTTGGCCACCAGCGCGGTCGGCGCGGGGCCGGGCAGCTCCTCGACGCGCATCGCGTCGGCAAGCACGACCTCGAACCGGTTTGCCTGCGCCGGTGCGTACGACGAGATGGTGGCCGGCAGCCGCTCGGCGAGCAGCGGGTCCACCTCGATGGCGACCACCCGCCGCGCCACCTCGAGCAGGGCCAGCGTCAGCGAGCCGAGGCCCGGGCCGACCTCGACGACGACGTCCTCGCCACCGACACCGGACTCGCGCACGATCCGGCGCACCGTGTTGGCGTCGATGACGAAGTTCTGCCCGCGCTGCTTGGTCGGGCGCAGGTCGAGCTCGGCGGCGAGCCGACGCACCTCGGCCGGCCCGAGGAGCCTCGGGCCGGCCGGGTTCGTGGTCATGGGGCAACCCTAGTGCCGGGGTAGTCCCCTACGTTCTGGACGGTGCGGTGGTGCAGGACGTAGGGGACTACCCGGGTGGGTCAGCGGGGCAGGCCGAGCTTGGCGGCGCAGCCGGGCCAGGAGCCGTAGCCACCGGTGGCATCACGCAGCCGGGTCGCGACCGCGATCTGGGTCTCGCGGGAGGCCTGGTGGGGGTAGCCGGTGCCGCCGTAGGCGCGCCAGGTGCCGAGGTTGAACTGGAGACCGCCGTAGTAGCCGTTGCCGGTGTTGATGGCCCAGTTGCCGCCGGACTCGCACTGCGCCAGGGAGTCCCAGACGGTGCTGCCGCCGGCGAAGTTCGAGGTGGGCTCCTCCTTGGTGCCGACCTTCACGATCGTCGGCACGGGCTTGACGAGCGAGGAGGCCTGCACGACCTTGCGCGCGACCAGCTCGCCGTTGACGAAGCGGAGGCGGTAGGTGACCCGGCGGGCGCCGTCCTTGCCCGCGCGGACGACCTCCTCCTCGCCCTCGTACATGGTGGCGTCCTCGCGCTCGATGACCGGCGCGTCGACGACCTCGCGGGCGACCTTCTTCGTCGCCACGCGGATGTCCTTGACGACGACCGTGTCGCCGTCGGTGATCTCGGTGCCGAGGGAGGGACGCACCTTGTCGTGGCGGTCGACCTCGAAGCCCATCGACGACAGCACGTCGGCGACGGTCAGCGCGGTCACCTCACGCTTCCTCAGGTCCTTCGCGCCCAGCTTGATGCGCACGACCTTCGGCGTGACGACCTCGAGGCTGAGGCCGCTGCGACCGATGGAGGAGCTGCGGCTGGCGGACAGGTCGGCGCCCTCGAAGCGGCGGCCGATCTCGCCGAGCGCGCTCGCGACGTTGGTCGAGTTCACCCAGTGGGTCTCGGTGTCGCCGTCCACCGACAGCTCGAGCGGCCGGCCGAACTGCACGGCGATCGCCGTGCCGTCGGTGACGGGCTCGTCCATCGCGGGGGCGACGAGGTCCTTGTCGGTGAGCTCGATGCCCTCTGCCGAGAGGACGTCACCCACGGTGTCGCCGATGGCGCTCACCTGGGTGGTCCGGCCGTCGAGGCTGAGGGTCACGTCCTTGCTGAGGGCGGCGTAGCCGACCGTCGTACCTGCGACGGCCGCTACGACGACCCCCGCGAGGGTCGCCAGGACTGTCGTGGACCTGCTGAGCTGCGCGAGACGAGAGCGCACGATTCTCCGAACGTCGTACTCCCCGGGCCTCGGGCGGCAGCACGCCCCACTGACGGCGCGCAGCACCCAGCGAGGGCGTACGAGTTGCGAGCGGGGGTCTCGCGGAACCGGCCCGATCCGGCTCCAGGTGCTGCCGAAATCGCTCCCGATCCCGGCCAACAATCACAAGACGATAACGAAACCGACCCCTCGCGCAAACTCGAACGCCGAAATTCACCCGAGATCCCGCTCACGTGCGCGGCTCACCGACGGGCTACCAGGCGCCCCCGAAGGCGGCCTCGGTGTTGGCGTCGAGCGCCCGGCAGAGCTCCTCCAGGTCGTCGCCGCGGACCTCGGCCATGGCCCGCACCGTGACGGGAACGAGGTACGACGCGTTCGGCCGGCCGCGGTACGGCGTCGGCGTGAGGTAGGGCGCATCGGTCTCGACCAGGACGCGGTCGAGCGGGGTGGTCGCGAGCGCCTCGCGCAGGGGCGCGGCGTTCTTGAAGGTGACCGTGCCGGCGAAGCTCAGGTGGGCGCCGCGGTCGAGGCACCGGCGCGCGAAGGCGGCGTCGCCGGAGAAGCAGTGCATCACCCAGCGCTCGGGAGCGCCCTCCTCGTCGATCACCTGCAACACGTCGTCGTGGGCGTCCCGGTCGTGGATCACCAGGGTCTTGTCGAGCCGCTTGGCGAGGTCGATGTGGCGCCGGAAGCTCTCGACCTGGGCGGCCCAGCCCGCGTCGCCGGTCCCGCTCTGTGCGTGGCGGAAGTGGTCGAGGCCGGTCTCGCCGACCGCGCGCACCTTGTCGTGCACGGTGGCGAGCCGCTCGATCTCCTGCAGGGCCTGCTCGAGCTCGCCGGCGGCCGCGAGCCCGGGCGCCTCGTTGGGGTGCAGCGCGACGCCGGCCACGAGGGCGTCGTGCTCCGCGGCGGCCTGCACCGCCCACCGGGCCCCCGGGAGGTCGCAGCCGATCTGCACGATCCGCGGCACCCCGACCGCGGCGGCCGCGGCCAGGGCCTCGTCGGTGGTCAGCCAGTCGCCGTCGGCGATGTCGAGGTGGCAGTGATTGTCCACCACCGGGTGCGGCAGCGCCTCCGGCGCGGGCGGTCGCTCGCGGTCGCGGCGGGCGCCCGACCGTTCCTCGGTCCCGGCGCGGCTGCGGGTGGGCTCAGCGGTGGACAACGTCGTACACCTCCCGCTTGGGCAGTCCTGCCCGCTTCGCGACCTCGGCGATCGCCTCCTTGCGGGTCGAGCCGGACTCCTCGAGCGCGGCCACGGCCGCACGGAGCGAGCCGGGGTCGGTGGCCACGGCGGGGGCGCCCCTCGATCCCTCGACCACGATGGTGACCTCGCCGCGCACGCCGTCGGCGGCCCAGGCGACGAGCTCGCCGAGCGGGCCGCGGCGTACTTCCTCGTGGGTCTTGGTGAGCTCGCGGCACACCGCAGCCGAGCGGTCGTCGCCGAGGGCCTCGGCCATCGCGGCCAACGCCGCCTCGGTGCGGTGGGGCGCCTCGAAGAACACCATCGTCCGCTCCTCCGCGGCCAGAGCGGCGAGCCGGCGCCCGCGCTCCCCTGCCTTGCGCGGCAGGAAGCCCTCGAAGCAGAACCGGTCGACCGGCAGGCCGCTGACGGCGAGCGCGGTCAGCACGGCACTCGGGCCGGGGACCGCGGTCACCGGGACGTCGTTCTCGACGGCAGCGGCGACGAGGCGGTAGCCCGGGTCGGACACGCTCGGCATCCCGGCATCGGTGACGAGCACGACCCGGTCCCCTGCCAGCAGCGCCTCGAGCAGGGCCGGCGTGCGGGCCTGCTCGTTGCCCTCGAAGTACGACACCACCCGTCCCGAGAGGGTGATCTGGAGGTCGGCGCAGAGACGCTTCAGCCGCCGGGTGTCCTCGGCGGCGACCACGTCGGCGCCGGCGAGCTCGGCCGCCAGGCGCGGCGGTGCGTCGCCGGCCTGCCCGATCGGAGTGCCCGCGAGGACCAGGACGCCAGCCATGTCCCGATCATGTCAGGCCGCGTCCGGGTGCTCCGCTCTGGTTAGAGTTCCCGACGTGACCCAGACTGCCGCGGCTCCGGTGGTGACCCCGACCGCGGCGGAGCGGAACCGTCCGCGCTGGCGGTCGGAGGACCCGCTGCTGGGCTGGGTGGGTGCCATCTGCCTCGCCAGCCTGGCGTTCTTCCTGCGGCGCTGGCACCTCGGCACGCCCCACCAGTTCTCCTTCGACGAGACCTACTACGCCAAGGACGCCTGGTCGCTGCTCAACTTCGGCTACGTCCGCGCTTACGTCGAGGACGCCGACAAGACCATCCTCAACGGCGACGTCACCGGCCTGTGGCAGGACGGGCCGTCGATGATCGTCCACCCCGAGGTGGGCAAGTGGCTGATCGCGGCCGGCGTCGAGGTCTTCGGGATGGAACCCGCCGGCTGGCGGATGGCCTCCGCCGTCGTCGGTGCGCTGATGGTGCTGCTGATGTGCCGCTTCGTCCGGCGTGTGACCGGCTCCACGGTGCTGGGTCTCGTCGCCGGGCTGCTGCTCTCGCTCGACGGCCTGCAGCTGGTGCTGTCGCGGCTGGCCCTGCTCGACATCTTCCTCGCCTTCTTCATCCTCTGCGGTGTGCACTGCGTGGTCGCCGACCGGCAGTGGCTGCGCGACCGGCTCGCGGCAGGAGCACGCCGTACGTGGTGGCGCCCGTGGCTGCTGCTGGGCGGCGTGGGCTTCGGCCTGGCCTGCGGCACCAAGTGGTCGGCGGTCTACGCGCTGGCCGCCTTCGGCGTGCTGGCCTGGCTGTGGAGCGCCGGCGCGCGCCGCGCCTTCGGGCAGCGGCGGCCCCTCCTGCGCTCGGTGGTCCTCGACGGCGTACCGGCGTTCCTGGCCCTGGTCGGGGTCGCGCTGGTCACCTACGTCGCGTCCTGGACGGGCTGGCTGCTGCACGCCGACGCCTACGAGCAGGCGTTCAGCAACACCCAGTACACGACGTACGACGGCGGCGAGCCGTGGCCGACGGCCAGCGAGCCGGACGCCAGCGGGGTCGGCGAGGTCACCCAGTCGCTGCGCTCGCTCTGGTACTACCACCAGGACGTCTACACCTTCCACAGCCACTTCCTGAACGACTCGACGCACGTCTACGCCTCGAAGCCGTCGACCTGGCTGGTGATGGGACGCCCCGTGGGCGTCGACGCGCAGACCGACATCCAGCCCGGCGCGCAGGGCTGCGGTGCCCCGAGCGGCTCGACCTGCATCCGCCAGATCCTCCTGATCGGCAACCCGGTCGTGTGGTGGGGCGGGTGCCTGGCGATGATCGCCTCGCTCCTGCTCTGGATCGGCGCCCGGGACTGGCGCCACGGCGTCGCCGTCGTCGGCCTGGCCGCCACTTGGCTGCCCTGGTTCCTCTACGACGACCGCCCCATCTTCTTCTTCTACGCGATCGCCAGCCTGCCCTTCCTCGTGCTCTCGATCGCCCTCGCCTTCGGGCACATGGTCGGCACGGTCGACGCCGCGGGTCCGCGCCGCACGTTCGGGGTGGTCGTCGCCGGGAGCTGCACCGTGCTGGCCGTCATCGCCTTCGCCTGGTTCTGGCCGATCTGGACCGACGCGCTGCTCACCAAGTCGGAGTGGGACGCGCGGATCTGGTTCCGGCGCTGGATCTAGACCACCTAGCCGTCGGCGGCCACGGACGCCGCAGTTTTCGTCAAGATGACCCGAAATTCCGTGTCGCCTAGTGCATTCGGGCCATGCGTGGCCCCACCATGGTCCCCAGTCGCCGCCGGTGGCGACGCACGAACCCCTGGGGAGGGTCGCGATGAGCTCGACGTTGCTGCACATCTGCCTGGAGACCGACGGTGCTCCCGACGCGGAGGGGCACGAGGTGGGCAGCCGCTGGATCTGCGAGTGCGGCCTCAACTACGTCTTCCACGAGGGCTTCAACCCCCGCGGCGGGCTGACCAACGCCTGGTTCGTGGCCCCGCCGCTGCCCAAGCCGCGCAGCGCCGTCGGCAAGCTGCTGTTCGGCCCCCGCAAGGGCTGACCTGAGGCGCGTCGAGCGCCACCCACACGTGACCCCGCCCGATCCAGCCCGGGCGGGGTTTCTCGTCGCCGGCCCACTACCCTGACGCCGGTGCGCGGCCAGATCTCCTTCATCCACGTCCTGCGCGGCGTGGCCGCGCTGCTGGTGGTCTGGGCCCACCTCGGGGCCTACTGGTTGTTCACCGTGGGCGGGACGTCGGCGCTCCAGGACCTCTGGCGTACGACGGTCGCGGCGCCGCTGCGCCTGTACCAGGACGGCGGCTACCTCGGCGTCGTGCTCTTCTTCCTGATCAGCGGCTACATCGTCACGCACGCCTCGCTGTCCGAGACCCGCACCAGCTTCGTCACCAAGCGGGTGCTGCGGATCTTCCCGCCGCTGGCGTTCGCGCTCGCCGTGCTCTGGTCGCTGATGCACCTCATGCCGGCGCTGGGCGTGCCCATGTCGGCGTTCCCGGGAGGCCCGCCCGCCCGGTGGGTCCAGTCCCTGCTGCTGCTCGACTTCCTCACGCCCGGCACCCGCGTGCTCTCCGTGACCTGGACGCTGGCGAGCGAGATGGTCTTCTACGTCATGGTGCTGGCGGCGCTCGTGGTGCAGCGCAGCCGTCCCCTGGCGGCCACCCTCGTCATGGGCGCGGGATGGGCCCTCGCCTGCTGGCTGGTCGTCGCCTCGGCGTTCGGCCTGCCGCCCACCCCCGAGGCGGCCGGCATCCTCATGCTCGTGGGCGTGCTCCTGGTCGGGCGCTGCACCTACCTGGTCCATGCCCGCCTGGTCGCTCCCGCCGCCGGCGTGGCCCTGGCGACCGTAGTCGCCGTCCTGGTCGCCGTCTTCCAGGAGGCCTGGTCGCCCGGGTTCCTCCTCGACCGGGCCGACACCCCTGGCGAGCCCGTCGTCGCCTACGCCATGGCGGTCGCGGTCTTCGTCGGCATGCTGGTGTGGTCGCCGAGGCGCGCGGCACGACCCCTCGCCTGGCTCGGCGACATCAGCTACTCGCTCTACCTGCTCCACATGCCGGTCGGCTTCGCCGTCCTCGGCGTCCTGCACCGGCTCGACGTCCCGAGCTCGCTTGCCACGATCCTGGGGGTGGCCGCCTCGCTGGCGGCGGCGCACGTGTCGTACCGCCTCGTCGAGCGGCCGAGCCAGCGGCTCGCACGCGACCTGCTGCGCCGCGGTCCCGTGCTGGTCGCCGCCCCGGTCACCACGCCCCGGGGAACCGGCTCGACCCCGCGATCACCAGCAGGCTGACCAGCAGCGCGACGCCCACGGCGATCAGCACGGCCTGGCCGAGGTGCCGCGTGCCGGGGACGGCCAGCAGCACCAGTCCGGCGAGCACCGCGAGCAGCGGCAGCACCCACACCGGTACGACGGCGGAGAGCAGGCCCGACGCCAGTGCGAGCGCCGCGCCGCCACCCAGCGCGGGAGCGATCGGGACGGGCCGGGTGCCCCGGGGCAGGCCGACCTCGGTGACCGGCCCCGTCGCCGCGAGCTGGTCCGGGGCGAGGACCCGCAGCAGCAGCGTCACCGTCGCGGGGTCCGCCACCACCACGACGTCGCGCCACCGGTCCGCCACCGCGTGCCGGCGCACCAGGGCGTCGAGGTGGTGGCCTCGGTCGGCGTCCGGGAAGCGGACGGGGGCGAGCAGCACCTCGGGGACGACGTCGTGGCGCTCGCGCCCAGCCCCCGTGGCCAGTGCCTCGACGACCCGCTTCGCCTCCGCCGTCGGCGCGGTCAGCACCGTCGCCTCGCGGCCGAGCCGCGCACGCAGGGCGGTGAGGGCGGCGGCGTCCTCCTGCGCGGTCACCACGAAGATCCGCTGGAGGTCGGTCACGAGCCGACGGTAGCGGCACCCCCGAACCCGCCCACCGGAACCTGCGAGCATGACTCCATGAAGCTGCTGCTCACGTCGGGTGGAGTCACCAACGACAGCATCCGCGCGGCACTGGTCGAGCTGCTCGGCAAGCCGATCGAGGAGGCGACCGCGCTGGCCGTCCCCTCCGCGCAGTGGGGCCACCCGATGTGCCGGCCAGAGACGGTTCACGGCTTCGCCACCGACCGCACCCCACCGACCATGACGGGGCTCGGGTGGGCGTCCGTCGGTCTCCTCGAGCTGACGGCGCTGCCGACCATCGAGGAGGCGCGCTGGCTGCCCTGGGTGCAGCGGGCCGACGTGCTGCTCGTCGACGGCGGCGAGGCCACCTACCTGGCGCACTGGATCGAGGAGTCCGGGCTCGGCGCCGTGCTCCCCTCGCTGGAGGACACGGTCTGGGTGGGGGTGAGCGCGGGGAGCATGGCGCTGGCCCCGCGCATCGGCGACCGGTTCACGCACTGGCGGCCGGACGACGGCGACGCAGCGCTCGGCCTGGTCGAGTTCTCGATCTACCCCCACGTCGGCCTCTTCGCGTCCAACACGATGGAGGACGCCGAGCAGTGGGCCGCCGGCCTCGGCAACCCGGCGTACGCCCTCGACGAGCAGTCGGCGGTCGTGGTCGACGGCGACCGGGTCGAGGTCGTCTCCGAAGGCGAGTGGCGGCACTTCCGGTGACGACGGGCGCCCCCTCCTAGGGGTGGCCGCGGTTCATGCCCCCGCGGTCGACGGGTACGAGGCGCGGTCTGCATCCCCCGCGAAAGTTGACTCCATGACGAACGACCTCAGCATGGGCCTGCTCATGGTCCTCGGCGTTCTCGCCGGCATCGGGACCCTCCTGGTCCTCATGTCCCGGCTCGACCCGACCAGCCAGCAGCGTCCCGCTCCCACGCACCGCGCGGCCAAGGTGCCGCCGCGGACCTGACCGACCTGGGCGACCCGGCGTCGCGCTCGGGCGCGATTGCCGTTTCAACCATGGTTGCGCCGCGCGCCCGACGCGACTAGAACGGGAGCATCCGAGGCGCCTCCGACCGGCCCCTTACGCAGCGGGTCCGACGGGGCGCCTCGCCACGTCCGGCGGGAATGTCAGTCCGACGGCACCAGGACGGTCAGCCCGAACAGGTAGATCAGCACCAGCGCGGCGATCAGCAGCAGCAGGTAGATCAGCGGCTTCCAGACCGGGCGCTTCTCCCCGAAGAGCGGCTTGCCCGCGGTGGGCTCTTCCTGGTGCTCCTCGCCGAGGCGCAGCTTGCGGAGCTCTTCCTCGCTCATGGGACTCCCCTCTCGTGCGTGAGCACCACGTACCCGGGTCGCACCGCCGGCATACGACACGCCCACAAGGGCTGGGCCGCCGGGCGCGGCCGGACTACGATCCATGCTCCCGCGCCTCGTCGGTTCACGTCCGGCCTCAGCCCCACGCTGGCCGGGCCCCCCGCCGGCGGGGCGCGGCCCCCGGGTCCGATGGTCTCAGTCGGTCCCGCCCTCGGGGTCCTCCTCGGGCTCGAAGGTCGTGCCGTCGCCGTCGGTCGTGGTGATCTCGACACCGGCGCCGTCCTCGGGCCCCGCGTCGTCAGCCCCGTCGCGGCCGTGGTCGTCAGGTCGGTCGGTCATGGTCTCCTCGCTCTCCTCGCGCTCCGGTACCCGCCGAGGACGCACCCGATGTGCCCGGACGACCCGCGGTGATCGCGACGGCGCCTGTCATGATCACCGCATGGAGGTGGTCGACCGGCGTCCCGTCGACGCCCTCGCGTGCCTGGCCGGGCTGGCCGTCACCGGTGCCGCGGCGGCCGTCGCCGACCGGCATCCCGCGGCCGAGAGGCGGCTCTTCTCGCTGATCAACGACCACGGCAGCGAGCCGCGGCTCGTCCGCGCCCTGCAGCAGGCAGGGACACCATGGGTCCTCCCGCTGACCGCGGCCACTGCCCTGCTGCTCGGGCGCCGGCGCCTCGCCGTGAGAGCCGCCCTCGCCCTGCCGGTGGAGAAGGCGTTGGAGGTCGGCATCAAGAAGGCGCGCCCGGTGCCGCGGCCCCTCTACGTGGAGCCGACCGTCCTGCGGGACGACGCGCCCGTGGAGGGTGGGTCCTACCCCTCGGGGCACGCCGCGATCGCGACCACGGCTGCCTGCCTGGTCGCTCCCCACCTCCCCCCGGCCGTTCGACCGGCCGTGCTCGCCGTCGGCGTCGGGTCGGGCCTCGTGCGCGTGTCCCAGGGTGCCCACCATCCCGTGGACGCCGTGGGGGGCACCGCCCTCGGCGTGGCGATCAGCGCGGGGATCCGTCTCGCGCTCGGGCGCTGACGCCGAGAGGTCGCCGTCCGCGCACGAGCAGGTGACCCCCGGTGCGCCCGGCAGGTGCGGACGCCGCCGGGCCACGGCAGACTGGCAGCCATCGCGCTGAGCCCCACCGAGCCAGGGAGCAATCGATGCCAGTCACCCGAGGTTTCCACCGTCGCCGGCCCGAGCCCGAGCGCGGCCGGCTGCCACCCGGGCAGTACGACACCGGCTCGTCGTGGCCGGTCCTGAGCGCCGAGGCCACGCCGCAGCAGCCGGCCGAGTCCTGGACGCTGAGCGTCGACGGACTGGTCGAGTCACCGCACACGTGGTCCTGGTCGGAGCTGCACGCCTTCCCCGGGTCGACGTTCTTCGGTGACATCCACTGCGTCACGACCTGGTCGAAGTTCGACGTCACCTTCAGCGGCGTGAGCGTGGACGACCTGCTCGAGGTCGCCCGGCCCAGCGACGACGCCGAGTTCGTGATGGCCCACTCGGTCACCGGCTACACCACCAACCTGCCGCTGGCCGACGTCACCGGTGGCAAGGCATGGGTCGTGTGGAGCTTCGACGGCGAGCCGCTCGCCCGCCAGCACGGCGGGCCGCTACGACTGCTCGTCCCCCACCTCTACTTCTGGAAGTCCGCCAAGTGGGTCTCGCGGCTCGAGCTGATGGCGGAGGACCGACCGGGGTTCTGGGAGCAGAACGGCTACCACGACCGAGGCGACCCGTGGCGCGAGCAGCGCTACCAGGGCGACTGACGTGGCGCCTGCACCCCTCGCGGCCTGGACCGACGGCCGCATCATCGAGCTGGACCACCCGACGCCGCGCACCGTACGGCTGCGGATGCACGTCGACGACCGGCCCGGCCACCTCCCGGGTCAGCACTACCTGATCCGGCTGCGCGCGCCCGACGGCTACACCGCACAGCGGTCCTACTCACTGGCCTCCGACAGCGACGACCCGCTGCTGGAGTTCCTCGTCGAGCGCCAGCCCGAGGGCGAGGTCTCCGAGTTCCTGGCCGACGTGGCGGAGGTCGGCGACGTCCTCGAGCTGCGTGGCCCGATCGGCCGCTGGTTCGTGTGGGACACCCGCACGCCGGTCCTGTGCCTCGTCGGGGGCACCGGCGTCGTGCCCGCGGTGGCGATGGCGCGCACCGCGCGACGACTCGGGCGCGCCGACCTGCTCCGCGTCGCGGCGATGGCCCGCCGGCGCGACGACCTCCCGTACGCCGCCGAGCTCGAGCGTCACGGCGCGACGCTGGCGTTCACCCGCGAGGGGGCCGACGGCCGCCCGGCGGGTCCGTTCACCGCCGAGGAGGTCACCCCGCTGCTCGAGGGCGTCGAGCTCGGCTACGTCTGCGGGTCGGCACGGTTCGCGGCGTACGCCGAGGAGCTGCTCGTCGCCTGCGGCCTCGACCCGGCGGCGATCCGGGTGGAGCGGTTCGGGCCGACGAGCTAGTGCGGGGCGGCCGTCGGCCATGATCCGCTTCACATCCGCCCCGGACCGGCCGTTCGGTGGCTAGGCTGGTCGCAGACCCCGGTCGCTCCTCCCCCGTGGCGGCCGGGGTCCTTCCATGCCCGTGCACGCCGGACGCCCACCCCGAGCGGCGCCCGCCGCGGCGCAACTGCGAGTTGCACAGCGAGTTCCCTCCTCAGGGGTATGTCGGCGCCTCCTCCGTGTTCCTAGCGTCGAAGCGAGGGAGCAGCACCTGCTGCACTGCCGGGGGGCGGAATCCACACGGAGGAAACATGTCCCCACTCGCACACGCATCGCGCAAGCTCCTCGCCTCGGCCGTGCTCGCCCTGTCGATGGCCGTCGGCCTCTCGTCGATGGGCGCCGGCGGCGCCGCGGCCGCCGAGAGCTCGCCGCGGTCGGTCGTCGGCAAGTCCGACGTCGGCAAGATCACCAGCACGGTCGTCGGCAGGACCTCGAACGGCGACAAGGTCACCGGCTCGTTCACCCCCATCCGGACGGTCGAGCGTGACGGCGTGCTCTACATGAAGGGCTTCCTGCGCGGCGTCATCCAGGACGCCGGCCCCAACACGAAGTTCTCGGGCGTGCAGAGCATCCCGATCAAGAAGATCAACGGCAGCCCGCTCGCCAACGGTCGCGTGGCCGCGAACGCCGCCGCCTGCGACATCCTCAACCTGGTGCTCGGCCCGCTGGACCTCAACCTGCTCGGCCTGGAGATCCACCTCCAGCGCGTGGTGCTCGACATCGTGGCCGTCGCCGGCGCCGGCAACCTGCTCGGCAACCTGCTCTGCGCCGTGGCGGGACTGCTCGACGGTGGCCCGCTCGCCGGCCTGCTCGGCCAGCTGCAGACGCTGCTCAACCAGATCTTGGCCGCGCTGAACCTCGGCGTGTGACCGTCGTCGGCGATCCCATGTCGAACGACGTCCACATGATGGCGATCGCCATCGTCGCCACGCAGGCCGGCATCGCGGTCCTGCTGATGCTGATGGCGAACCTCGAACCGGGGAGCCGGGGGCGGGACACGCACAGCAGCCCGCCCCGCCAGGTGCCGGTGCGCCGCGAGGCGCTGCCGCGTGACCGTGCCAGGCACGCGCGCCGCTGAGGAGCACCGAAGGACCACCAGCAACACCCGAGGAACGGTGAAGGGCCCGGATCGTGGATCCGGGCCCTTCACTGGTGGAGCTGAGGGGATTCGAACCCCTGACCTTCTCATTGCGAACGAGACGCGCTACCAACTGCGCCACAGCCCCGTGCGCCAACAGGCGCGAAAGGAAAGATACACGAGCCCCCGGAGGCGGACCGAATCGGCCCGGGACGGCTCAGGCGCCGCTGGCCCGCCGGGTCTCGCCGGCCTCGCGGACCGCCTTCGCGGACTGCTCGGCGGAGCGGGCGAGGGCGGAGTCCTCGTCGTTGTGGCCGCTGGACCAGACGCCGGTCGAGTCGAGGTCGATCGTGGAGACCGTACGACGCTGGGCGGCCGTCTTGCTGACGTAGGTCGGCAGCGTGGTGGGCACCATCTCCCAGCCACCGACGACCGGGACCTCGCCGGTCGTCACGGCCGGCGCCTCGGCAGCCGGGACCTCCTCGACGGTGCGGGGCAGCGCCGGCTCGGGCGCGACCGCCGGGACCTCGCTGGTGAGCTCGGCGTCGTCGCCCTCGGGCTCGACGACGGGCTCGACCACCGGGGTGTCACCGATCTCGATCGCGGACCAGCTCGCCCGCTGGCGGTGCTCGGCGCGCACGGACACCCGGCAGGCGACCAGCCACGCCACGAGCACCGCGGCGGGCGCAGCCACCCACGGCCAGGCGACGACGGAGGTGGCGGCCAGGGTGACGACGACCGCGTTGGCGAGCAGGACCAGGGCGAGGACGTTGCGGCGGCGCTTGGCGGCTCGTCGCGCAGCGGCACGCTGGGCGGCGGGCGCGGGGCGCTGCGGCGCGCGGACCGCGGCAGCCGGGCCGGAGGCCGACGGCGGGGCGGGCACGGTGACGGGCGCGACGCGCGCCTTGGTCTCGACCGGCGGCCGGAGGGCCGCGCGGATCGGGGCGACGACCAGGCGTGCGTTGCGACGGTCGACGGGCTCTCGCCGCGCGAGGACGCGCATGGTGTGGGAGAACTTCTCGACCGACCGGCTGCGGACCACCTCGTCGTGGTGCTTGAGGGCCTTGGGGATGAGGTAGACGGCCCACGCCACGGCAAGGGCCACGAAGATCAGCGCGCTCAGGTCCACGTTCGAAGCGTAGGAGCGTGGACCGCAGGCGGGACGGATGTCAAGTGGTGTGTCGCAGAACTACTGGTGTGACTGATGTGTCGACAGCCGCACCTCGATGCCCTCCGGCACCTCCTCGCGGGTGACCGCGAAGATCCGGTGGTCGCGCCAGTCGCCGTTGATGTGCAGGAAGCGCGGGGCGTAGCCCACCTGCTCGAGCCCGAGCTTCTCCACGACCCGCAGCGAGTTCGTGTTCTCCGGCCGGACGCAGATCTCGATGCGGTGCAGTCCCACAGGGCCCAGGCAGTGGTCGATCACCATCGCGACGGCGCGGGGAGCGACGCCGCGACCGGCGACGGCGGCGTCGACCCAGTAGCCGATCGACGCCCACTGGGCCGATCCGCGGGCGACGTTGCTGACCGTGACCTGCCCGGCGAAGCGGCCCTCGACCTCGATCACGAACGGCAGGGTGTGCCCGCGCCCGGCCTGGCGCAGCAGCGCGCGCGTCACCAGCCGGTACGACGACGGGCGGGGCGCACTGCCCGGCGGCACCGTCGCGTCCCACGGCCCGAGCCAGTCCTGGTTGCGCGCGCGGACCGCCTGCCAGTCGTCGGCGTCGGAGCGGCGCAGCGACCGCACCACGATCCCGTGCGACTCCAGGCGGGCGGGCCAGCCCGGCGAGGCGTTCAGTGGTCGCTCCCGACGACCTGCTCGACTGCGTGCCGGACCACCGGCTCGAGCACCGCGAGGCCGTCCTTCACCCCGCCGCGCGAGCCCGGGAGGTTCACCACCAGGCAGTCGCCGGCGATCCCCGCGAGACCGCGCGAGAGCATCGCGGTCGGCACGCCCTTGGCCACGCCGGCGGCCCGGATGGCCTCCGCGATCCCGGGCACCTCGCGGTCGAGCAGCGGCGCCGTCGCCTCGGGGGTGCGGTCGGTGGGCGTGAGGCCGGTGCCGCCGGTGGTGAGCACCAGGCGAGCACCCCCGGAGACGGCCGCGGAGATGGCCTCGCGGACCGGGTCGCCGTCGGGCACGACCGCCGGGTCACCGCACTCGAAGCCCTGCCCACGCAGCCAGTCAGCGATGAGCGGCCCGGTCTCGTCGGCGTACACCCGGGCGGAGGCGCGGTTGGAGGCGACGACCACGGCTGCGCGGAGGCTCATCGCTGCCAGTCCCCCGACTTCCCGCCGGTCTTGGTCTCGACGCGGACGTCGGTGATCACCGCGGCCTTGTCGACCGCCTTGACCATGTCGACCACGGTGAGCGCGGCGACCGAGACGGCGGTCAGCGCCTCCATCTCCACCCCGGTGCGGTCGGTGGTGCGGACCGTCGCGGTGATGTCGACGGAGTCGTCGGTCACCGCGAGGTCGACGGTCGCGCCCGAGATCGCCAGCGGGTGGCACAACGGGATGAGCGCGGGCGTCTGCTTCGCGCCCATGATCCCGGCGATGCGCGCCACCGCGAGCGCGTCGCCCTTGGGGACGCCCTCGCCGCGGAGCAGGTCCACGACGGCGCGGCTGACGAGCACGCGGCCGGTGGCGGTCGCCGTACGGGACGTGACGTCCTTGTCGGTGACGTCGACCATGCGCGCGGCGCCGCTCTCGTCGACGTGGGTGAGCCGCTCGGCCATCAGAACTCCTCGTCGAGCTTGCGGACCTGCACCATCTCGCCGGCGGTCACCGCGGTGACGTCGGCCGGCACCTCGATGAGGCAGTTGGCGGTGGCGAGGTCGCCGATGAGGTGGGAGCCGTGCCCGCCGACGGGCGACACGAAGGCGCCGCCGCGGTCGGTGTCGTGGAGCCCGCGCACCAGCTGGAGCTTGCCCTCGGGCGAGGAGATGCCGTGGGTGAGCCGGGCCCGCGCCGTCGGCCGGACGTAGGGGAGCTTGCCCATCATCCGGCGGATCGCGGGCAGCACGAACATCTCGAAGGAGACGTAGGAGGAGACCGGGTTGCCGGGGAGGGTGAACACGGGGGTGTCGTCCTCGCCGATCGTGCCGAAGCCCTGCGGCTTGCCGGGCTGCATGCCCACCCCGCCGAACCACATCGAGCCGTGGTGCGACAGCGACTCCTTCACCACGTCGAAGTCGCCCTCGCTGACCCCGCCGCTCGTCACCACCAGGTCCGCACGGACCAGCTGGTCGCTGAGCGCCTCGGTGAAGGCGTGGGTCTCGTCGGGGACAATGCCGACGCGGTAGGCGATCGCCCCGGCGGCGCGGGCGGCGGCGGCGAGGAGGTAGGAGTTGCCGTCGTAGATCGAGTCGCGGCCCAGCGCGGTGCCGGGGTCACGGAGCTCGGAGCCGGTGGAGATCACGACGACGCGCGGGCGGGGGCGGGTGCGCACGGTCGCCCGGCCGACGGCGGCGAGCATGCCGAGGTGGCGCGGCCCGAGGACCGTTCCCTCCTCCAGCAGCATGTCGCCCTCGGCGATGTCGTCGCCGGTCGGCCGGACGTGCTGGCCGGCGGACGGCGCGCGGTCGATCCGGACGGTCGCCACGCCGCGGTCGGTCCACTCGTACGGCACCACGGCGGTCGCACCGGTCGGGACGGGCGCCCCGGTCATGATCTTCACCGCGGTGCCCGGGGACAGCGCGAGGATCGAGGACTGGCCGGCGCCGATCTCGCCGACGACCGGCAGCGTCACCGGCGAGTCCGCGGTCGCGCCGGCGACGTCCTCGGCCACGACGGCGTACCCGTCCATCGAGGAGTTGTCGAAGCTCGGCAGGGAGATGGGGGCGACCACGTCCTCGGCCAACGCCAGGCCGAGCGCCTCCATCAGCGGCTGCGGGAACGCCGGGAGCGGCGAGACCGTGGCCAGGATGCGCTCGACGTAGTCGCCGACCGGGAGGAGCCCCGGCTGCGGATCACTCATCGGCGTCCTGCTCGGTGAGGACGGTGCCGCCCTCGACCCGCTGCGCGGCGGCCGAGCTCAGCGCGACCTCGCCGACCACGCGGACTCCCTGACCGAAGGTCCAGTCCCCCTCGACGGTGAACGACTCGGCCTCCCGCAGGGAGGGCGCACCCTCGGGGAAGCGCTTGTCGAAGTCGCCGACGAGCTTGTAGAAGTCGCCGTCGAGCGAGACGTAGGGGACGTCGTCGCCGGCCTGGTCGAGCACGAAGTCCTTGCCGAGGTCGTAGACGTCGGAGCGCAGGACCAGCAGGTCGTCGGTGGTCTTCACCGGCACGAACCGGTCGCGGCCCACCTCGATCGTGCGCGCGCCCTCGAACACCTCGATCGCGGCGCCCATGGCCGTCTCGATCTGGATGACCTTCGGCGTGGAGGGGTCGGCCGGGTCGAGGTGCTTGACGTTGCGGATCAGCGGCAGGCCGAGGATCCCGCCGCGGGCGTCGAGCGCCTCGACCATGGCCTGCAGGTCGAACCAGAGGTTGTTGGTCGAGCAGTACTTGTGGCGCGACAGGTCGGCCAGCGCCTCCTTGTCGGCGTCGAGGGTCTGGGCCGACTCGCGCAGCACGATGCGGCCGTCGGCCTTGCGGCGCGCGAAGTGCCCGCCCTTGCGGTCCGACGGCGTGCGCCGCACCGCCTCGATCGCGAACGGGGCACCGGTCTGGGCGAACCAGCCCGCGACCCGGGCGTCGGGCACGGCACCGAGGTTGTCGGAGTTTGAGACGAAGACGTAGCGGTAGCCGGCGTCGATGAGCCGGGCGAGCAGGCCGGTGCCCCGGAGCGCTGTGTAGATGTCGCCGTGGCCGGGCGGGCACCACTCGAGGTCGGGGGCCTTCGGGTAGGCCACGGGCATCAGGTCGGCCTCGAGGAGCTTGGGCTCCTTGTTCTGCAGGAACTCCAGCGGCAGGCCGTCGACCGGGAGGTCCTCGTAGCGGGCCAGGGCCTCCATGGTGTCGGCGGAGGTCCGGAAGGAGTTCATGAACAGCAGCGGCAGCGTGGCGTCGTACTGCCTGCGCAGGTGCAGCACCTGCCGCGCGATGATGTCGAGGAAGCTCAGCCCGCGCCGCACGCACAGCAGCGACTTGGCGCGCTCCATGCCCATCGACGTGCCGAGACCGCCGTTGAGCTTGATGACGGCGGTCTTGCGGATCGCCTCCGCGGCCACGTCGTCGTCGACCTCGACGTCGGTCAGCGCCTCCATGTCGAGGGGCTCGATGGTGTCCTCGGCGATCATGCCGGTCTCGCCGTGCTCGAGGAGCCGGTAGTAGTGCGCGAACGTGTCGATCGCGACCTCGTCCACCCCGGCCTGACGCATCTTCTCGCGTGCGAGGTCGAGGCCGTGAGCAGTGCCCTTGCTTGCCATGCTTCGATCGTAGGCTGCCCATGTGGACGCACGACACTCGGCGGACAACACGATCGCCAAGACGGCCCTCCGCGACCAGGTGCGCGCGGCCCGCAAGCAGCGCCCGCTCGGGGCCGCGGCGGAGGTCGCCGCCTCCCTCGCGCAGGTCGCGCTGGGGTGGGACGAGGTACGTCGTGCCGCGACCGTGACGGCGTACGTCTCCGTCGGCAGCGAGCCGGGCACCGGCCTGCTGCTCGACGCGCTGGTGGCGGCCGGCAAGCGCGTGCTGCTCCCTGTCGTGCTCCCCGACCTCGACCTCGACTGGGCCCTCTACGAGGGGCGCGGGCACCTCGCCCCGGCGGTCCGCGGGCTGCTCGAGCCCACCGGCCCGCGGCTGGGCAGGGAGGCCGTCGCGCAGGCCGACGTGGTGCTCGTGCCCGGCCTCGCCGTCTCGTCCCGCGGCGAGCGCCTGGGCCAGGGCGGCGGGTGCTACGACCGCGCGCTCACCCGGACCACCGCGGGCACCCCCGTCGCCGTGCTGCTGTACGACGACGAGGTCGGGCTGCCCGTGCCCACCGACCCCCACGACGTGCGCGTCGGCTTCGCGCTGACCGCCTCCGGGGTCACTGGTTTCGAGGCTCGTCGCTAGCGCTCCTCACCTCAACCACCGGACGATGGCTGGTTGAGGTGCGAGCGCAGCAACCCCCGGTGGTTGAGGAGCGAGCGCAGCGAGCCTCGAAACCAGATCGTGTGCTGGCGCCGGCGGTCAGTCGCCGGCAGGCTCCAGCATCAAGGTGTCGTCGGCGGCCGCGTCGACGGCGTCGCGGGTGTAGGCCCAGGGCAGGGTCCGGCCGTCGACGTAGAGCTCGGTCTGGTCGGTGTAGTGGGAGGACGCCGGGTGCCCGGAGACGCCGGTGAGGTTGATCCAGCGCGAGTCGTCCCAGTCGGCGAGGGAGACGACCATCCGCATGGACGGCGCGGCGGTCACCTCGTAGCCGTCGACGGCGTTCCAGGACGTCGCGTCGACGATCGACGACCCGCCGCCGACCTGCCAGCCGTCGCGGTTGAAGAGCCGCTCGACCAGGCCGACGCCGGACTCGCCGAGGGTGGCGCTGCGGAGGTTCATCCGGTGCAGCCGGCCCCACTCCCACAGGTGCGGGTCGCGGGCCTGGCGGCGGGTGAGCTCGTCACGCGCCGCGACGAGCGCCGCCCGCAGGACGTCGTCGCGGGTCTCCACCTTGTCGGTGGTGTCGGAGTCGTCCCACCATCGGCTCGCCGGGTCGTTCAGCAGCGCGCCGACGACGGAGAACCAGCGGTCGCCGCCGTCGGGCCAGGTGCGCTGGCGCAGGTCGTCGTGGAAGGTCAGCTCGAGCACCTGGCGCCACACGACGTTGAAGTACGCCGCCGCGGCGCTGTCGGCGGGCTGGGTGAAGTCCCAGTCGCGCAGCAGGTCCTGCGCGTTGCGGTAGTACCCCCGGGGCAGCCGCTCCACGTCGAGGAGGTACGGCACGAGGGTCTCCGCCATCGGGTTGGTGCTGTCGAGCTGGAGCTGCGCCATCTCCTCGACCGACAGCTCGCCCTCCTCGACGAGCGCCTCGCGGATCCGGGTCGCGCGGTAGCCGTAGTCCCAGTCCTTGGTGAGCAGGTAGGGGTAGTCCTCGTCGACGACGGCCTGGTTGGCCGTGACGATGAAGCCCTCCTCGGGGTCGAGCACGCTGGGCAGGCCGTCGAAGGGGATGTAGTCGCCGGTCCAGTCGTTGGCGCTGACCCAGCCCTCGACCGGCATGGTGCCGTCGTTGCCGCCGCGCCGGATCGGGATGCGGCCGGGCGACTGGTAGCCGATGTGGCCCTCGCGGTCGGCGTAGACGAGGTTCTGCGCGGGCACCGCGAAGTCGGCCGCGGCGGCCCGGAAGGAGTCCCAGTCCGACGCCCGGTTGAGGGCGAGGATCGCGTCGGCCGTCGGCGACGGCTGCAGCGCCGTCCACGCGAGCGCGACGGCGTACCCGCTCCCGCGCTCCCCCGGCTCGTCGGTGGGGGCGTTGGCGCCGACCGTCGCGAACTGCGACGACACGTCGCTGATCAGCGGTCCGTGCACCGTCTCGCGCACACGCAGCTCGACGTCGTCCGCGCCGCGCACCTCGATCGTCTCGGTGCGCACGTCCATCGCCTCCGTGGAGCCGTCGCGGACGTAGCGGTCGTCGCCCTCGGTCTGCTCGAGGAACAGGTCGGTGACGTCCGGGCCGAGGTTGGTGAAGCCCCAGGCGATGTCGGCGTTGTGGCCGATGATCACGCCGGGCACGCCGGAGAAGGTGAAGCCCGAGGTGTCGAGCGTGCACGCGTCGGAGACCTCACGGCAGTGCAGGCCCATCTGCATCCAGATGCCCGGCTGGCTGATCCCGAGGTGCGGGTCGTTGGCCAGCAGCGGCGCGCCGGTCGCGCTGTGCTCGCCGTCGACGACCCAGGAGTTGCTGCCGATGCCGCGACCGGACCCCACGAGCTCGGGCATCGCCTCGACGACGTCCCGCACCCCCTCGAGGGCGTCGACGACCTCCGGCGGGTACGCCGGCCGGCGGGGGTTGCGGGTGGCGTTGCCGGTGGCGTTCTGCTCGAACACGCCGTCGACGACCCCGCCGCCCTCGACGATCGGTGGGTGGTCGGTGAACGGGTACTCGGGCCAGAGCTGTGCGATCTCGTCCTCGGTGTGGTCCAGCGAGAGCAGCACCCGGTCGACCTCGGCCTCCATGTTGCCGCGCAGGTCCCAGGCCATCGCCTTGAGCCAGGCGAGCGAGTCAACGGGCTCCCACTCCTCGGGCGTGTAGTCGAGCCCGGTCAGCCCGAGCACGGAGTACTCGACGGCGAGCTGGGACGGCGAGCGGTCGGAGACGTACGCGTTGACCCCGGCGGCGTACGACGTCAGCGCGTCGCGGGTGGCCGGCTCGAGCAGGGCCCACTCCTCCTCGGCCACGCGGCGCCACCCCATGGTGCGGATGAGCTTGTCGGTCTCGAGGGTGTCGGGACCGAAGATCTCCGAGAGCCGACCGGCCGTCACGTGCCGGCGGAAGTCCATCTCGAAGAACCGCTCCTGCGCGTGGACGTAGCCCTGCGCGAACATCAGGTCGGCGTCGCTGTCGGCGTAGACCTGCGGGATGTCGTTGTCGTCGCGGACGACCTCGACCGACGACGCGAGGCCCGGCACCTCCACCTCGCCGTCGGTCTGCGGGAGCGGTCGGCGTACGACGACCACGACCGTCGCGGCCAGCACCACCAGCAGCAGGACCAGCCCCAGCGCGGCCCACGCGGTCCAGCGCGCGGCGCGGGGCGCGCGCCGGAAGGCTCGCCACCACCGGACCGCGCGGGCGTCGCGGGGCGCGTCGGTCGAGGTCGTCGTCGGGTCGGGGGACGGGGAGGCTGGCTGGTCGCTCATCGCGTTCGCCATTGTGCCGTACCATTGGCAGTCGAAGGGCTCGAGTGCCAGCGCGTCGCGCCGGCCCAGCCCGATCAGTGCCTGCACCACCTGGAATCACGTCGGAACCACGCGAGGACTCCACACATGCCCACCTACCAGTACGCCTGCACCGAGTGCGGCCACGCCTTCGAGCAGTTCCAGAGCTTCAGCGAGGACGCGCTGACCGTGTGCCCGGAGTGCGACGGACGGCTGCGCAAGCTCTTCAACGCCGTCGGCGTGGTGTTCAAGGGCTCGGGCTTCTACCGCACCGACAGCCGCTCGTCCTCCTCGTCCGCGACACCGGCCACCAGCTCGGCCAGCTCGTCGTCCGACTCCTCGTCGTCTGCGGCGGCGTCCTCCTCGACGTCGTCGAGCAGCTCCTCCTCGAGCTCCTCCGCCGACTGACCCTCGCTGCCCCGGTGGTCGAGCAGCCCGCGAGGAAGGAGCGGCGTATCGAGACCCCCTGTGGAGAGGCCGAGCGGCGGACCGCCCGTCCGACCTAGCGTCGGAGCATGTTCCAGGGACTGCCTCCGGCGCAGCGCCGCCTCCGCGCGCTGCGCCACCAGCTGCGCCGTCGACGACGGTGGATCGCGGCGGCGCTCGTGGCCGTGGCGACGGTGAGCGCCCTCCGCGCCGTCGCACCGTCCCCGCCCGACACGGTCGACGTCCTCGTCGCCGCGCGCGACCTGCCGTCGGGCACCCTCCTCGACCGCTCCGACGTCCTCGCCCAGCGGTTCCCCGCGGACCTCGCCCCGTCCGTCACCTCCCCCTCCCCCGTGGGACGGGTGCTGGCGGCTCCGCTGGCGCGGGGCGAGGTGCTGACCGAGGCACGCGTGGTCGGTCCCGGCCTCGCCGAGGCGCAGGCCGGCCAGACCGTCCTGCCCGTCCGCCTGCCCGACGCCGGGATGGCGACGCTGCTGCGGCCCGGTGACGAGGTCGACCTGATGGCGACCGACCCCGGGAGCGGGGCGACGCGCGTCGTCGCGCGCGAGGTCACCGTCCTGGCGGCCCCGGCCGAGGTCCCGGAGGGGCCCGCGAGTGGGACGGGCGGGGCCCTGGTGGTGGTCGGCACGTCGGCCGTCGATGCCGTGGAGATCACGTCGGCGGCGCTCTCCCAGTTCCTCACGGTGTCCTGGAACCGCTAGCGTGCTGGGCATCCGCTCGTTCGGGCCCTCTCGGGGCCGCACCTAGGAGGCACCATGACCGGCTTCAAGAACTTCATCCTCAAGGGCAACCTGATCGAGATCGCGACGGGTCTGATCATGGCGCTCGCCTTCGCCGCAGTCGTCACGACCTTCACGGCCTGGCTGACCGCGCTCCTCCCGGACAGCTCGTCCGAGTACTTCAGCAACGAGCCCAACAGCTTCGGCGCGTTCCTCAACGCGGTGATCTCGTTCCTGATCATGGCCGCGGTCGTCTACTTCTTCATCGTGCTGCCCTACACGAAGGCCAAGGAGCGCTTCTTCCCCAGCGAGGCGGAGGGCACGCCCGCCGACATCGCGCTCCTCGAGGAGATCCGCGACGCCATCAAAGCGCGCGGCGGCGCCGTCTGAGCCGAGCTGCCACGTCGGACGCGAACGGCCCGCCCCTCCCGGGGCGGGCCGTTCGTCGTGCTGCCGGTCCTCGTCAGCCGTGGTGCGGCGGGACCTGGTCGCGGTACCAGTCGTCGCCCTTGCCGGCGCGGTCCTCGCGCGGGTCCGCGTCGTCGGAGGTCTGGTCGGGGCCCGCGTCGCCGAAGACGGCGGCGAGGCGCCGACGGCGCTGCCACTCCGGCTCCTGCTCGTGCTCCGATGACGAACGTCGTGGGGTGTTCATGCGCAGACCCCGAAGATCCGGTCCTCCTCGTCCTCGGTCGTGGCCGGGGAGCTGGGGGAGCTGCTGGGGGTCTCGGACGCCGTCTCGCTCGGCGTCTCGGAGGGGGTCTCGGACGGCGTCTCGGAGGGCGACTCGCTGGGGGACTCCGACGTGCTCGGCGTGCTGGTGCCCGTCTCGTTGGCGGAGGCCGGCGCCTCGGCGCTGACGGACGTGCCCTTGAGCAGCTTGGGCGGCAGCTGCTTGTCCTGGTTGAGCAGGTCCCAGACCTGGGTGGCCTGCTCGGTCCAGAAGACCTTGCCGCGGAACTCGGAGTCGCTCGGGTAGTACTCCGTCGGCAGGGTGACGAACTTGATCCTGTCGAGCCCGATGCCCTGCAGCTGCATGGCCACCTTGCCCAGGCGGGTGACCTTGGCGAAGTCCTCGTCGGTCTGCAGCGACTTGGTGGCCGCGTCGAGGAACCGGACGACCTTGTCGAAACGGGTCAGCGTGCCGGCGGAGAGCACCTCGCGCACCAGGGCCCCGATGAACTCCTGCTGGCGCCGGATGCGGGAGATGTCGTTCTGCTGGATGAGGTCGCCGACGTAACGGGCGCGTACGTAGTCGAGGGCCTGGTCCCCGGTCAGCCTCGACGGGTTGCCCTTCGGCACGAAGATCTGGCGCGGCTTGTCGACGATGTCCTCGGGCACGCAGACCGGCACCCCGTCGACGGCGTCGACCATGTCGCCGAAGCTGGCGAAGTCGACCACGATGAAGTGCTCGACGTGGATGCCGGTCATCTCCTCGAGCTGGCGCAGCGTGCACGTCGGGCCGCCGACGCTGAACGCGGCGTTCCACATCACGTCGGAGGCGGCGGGCGAGTCGCACCCGTCCTCGGGCCGGTCGACGATGGAGTCGCGCGGGATCGAGACGGCGTACGCCCGGGACCGGTCGGCGGACAGGTGCACCAGGATCGTGGTGTCGGAGCCGCCACCGCCCTCCTGGTCGATGCCGCAGCCCTCGCAGTCGCGGGAGTCCGACCCCATCACCAGGATGTCGAGGGGCTGGCCGTTGCCGGTGTAGACCTCCTCGGGGCGGTCCCCGAGGTTGTCGGTCGAGATGGCCTCGATGTTCCCGTCGAGGTGGCGGATGAAGTAGAGCGTGCCGAGGCCCGTGACGAGCGCGAGCACGAGGACGCTGATGAGGATCACGCGGCCAACGGTGTGCCGGCGCTTGGCCTTGCCCCTGCGCTTGGGTTCGCCGTCGCCGACGGGCGCCTGCGGGCGCGACTCATCCGACACAGGGCACACCTTTGACGAAGGGACAGGGCTGACCGGGTCTGAACCTACTTCACCGGGGCAAGATTTCCCCCGCTCGCGACACGTGAGGTCGCAGCGCGCCGACGACCGTGGGTGCGCACGGAGGCGGCCCCCGTGGCAGGATGCTGCCCGCCGTGTGCGCACGGCACGCCCCAGTAGCTCAGTGGATAGAGCAGCCGCCTCCTAAGCGAAAGGTCGCAAGTTCGACTCTTGCCTGGGGCACCAGTCAGGCACCCGTCAGAGCGTCTCGAACCCGATCCCCGCCTTCTGGAGACGGGCGAGCAGCGCGTCGCCCATCGCCTGCGCCGGGGTGACCTGGCCGGCGGTCGGCGGGTTGTCGTCGAACGCCAGGCACAGCGCAGACTCGGACAGCATCTTCGCGGTCTCGGTGTAGCCGGGGTCGCCGCCGGACACCTTGGTGCGCACCGTCTGCCCGCCGGCCTCGCCGACGAAGTCGACGGTGAACCAGGACTTCTCGCGCTTGGCCGCGTCGGGACCCGAGCCCTGCGGCACGCGGCTCAGCAGCAGCTCGCGCAGCGGCCTCACCTGCGCGGCGAGGGACAGCGCCCCGACGCCGACGGCTCCCCCGGCGGCGTACCGGAGGGTCTTGGTGCCCGCCCAGTGGGAGTAGCGGAACTCCGGACCGTACGCCGGCAGGGCGGCGCCGCTGCGCGCGACGACGATCGGGTCGATCGTGGGCAGCGGGAGCAGCCAGTAGCCGAGCACCGGGTCGCGGTGCGGCTTGCCGCCGACGGACCGCGACGTCCGGCCCTCGGGCCGGTCCTCGACGCGGCGGCGGGCGGCGTACGTCCTGCGCATCTCCTTGGCGCGCGCGAACTGGTTCAGCGCGGAGTGGAAGGTGCCGCCCGAGAAGGTACCGCCCGAGCGGACGACGCCGCGCAGCGTGATCGGCTGGTCCGAGGGCAGCTGCTGGACGGTGAAGTACGCGCCGAGGTCGTGCGGGACGGAGTCGAACCCGCACGCGTGGACGAGGCGGGCGCCGGTGCGCACGGCTGTCTGGTGGTGCTCGAGGAACATCCGGTCGACGAACTCGGGCTCGCCGGTCAGGTCGACGTAGTCGGTGCCAGCCTCCGCGCAGGCGGCGACCAGTGGCCCGCCGTGGGTGAGGTAGGGCCCGACGGTGGAGATCACCACGCGGGCGCGGCGGGCGACGTCGGACAGCGCGACCGGGTCGGAGGCGTCGGCGACCAGCACCTCGACGTCCGCGCCGAGGCGGCCGCGCACGGACGCGAGCCTGTCGGGATTGCGGCCGGCGATCGCCCAGCGCAGCCCGGCGGGTGCGTGGGCGGCGAGGTACTCGGCGGTGAGGCCACCGGTGAAGCCGGTGGCGCCGAACAGCACGAGGTCGAGGTCGCGGTCGTCGCTCATCGCGCCATCGTGTCAGACGGAACCAGTCCCCCACCGGGCCCGTCCCACCGGGCAGAGCAGCACCGGAGCACCGCACCGGAGTCCGGTCCGGGCACGTCACGAGGGGAGCAGGTCGCCATGGGTCTGCGCAGGATCGGCACCAGCGTCGCGGCGGTCACGGGACTCGTCGCAGCCGCCGGAGTGGGGTACGCCGTCGGCAGCGGGAGCGGCCGGGACGGGGACCCGCCCGTCGGCCCGCCCCTCGTGCTGGCCAACGCCGACCTGACCACTCCCGCGAGCTGCGAGGACCTCCTGGACTCCTTCGTCGACCGGGCGCTCGAACGGGTCGGGGCCTACGGCTGGGGAGGCGGTCCGATCGTCGCGTTCGACGCGGGCTCCGCCGGCTCGGAGGCCAGCGCACCCACCGCGTCCGGCGCGCTCCGCTCGTCGGCCAAGACGTCGCGATCGGTGAGCAACGAGTCCGGCACCAACGTCCAGGAGGTCGGCGTCGACGAGTCCGACGTGGTGAAGGTGGCGGGCAGCCTGCTGCTGCGGCTGCGCGACGGCGTGCTGGTGGCCTACGACGTCTCCGGCGACCGGCCCACGGAGCTGTCCTCGACCCCGATCGACGACGCGGAGGGCAACGACTGGCCCGGCGACCCGGGCGGTGAGCTGGTCCTCGTCGACGGTCGTGCGGTCGTCATCGGCACGTCGAGCGACGGGCTGGAGTCCACCATCACGACGGTCGACCTGGCCGACCCGACCTCGCCGAGCGTCGTCGCGACCACCACCGTGAGCGGGCGAGCGTCGGCCGTGCGGCTCCACGGCGACGTGGTCCGGGTGGTCGTCCAGAAGGGACTGCCCGAGCTCGACTTCACCTACCCCGGCAGCAAGCTCGGCGAGATCACCTCGCGGATGCGCAACCGTGCGCTGGTCCGCGGCACGACCCTGGCCGACTGGCTGCCCACCGTCGACGGTGACCCGGTCGTCGACTGCGCCGACGTCGCGGTGCCCGACGACGAGGAGCTCCCGCTCGGTACGACCACCGTGCTGGCCTTCGACCCGGCCGCGCCGGCCGACCGCACCTCCATCGCGGTGGCGACCGACTCCGACACGTCGTACTTCTCGACCGACCGGTTCTACCTCGCCGGAGCGCCCGCGTCGTGGGGGTGGGACGACTGCTGGGACTGCCGGAGCGGGATCGGCGGGACGCCCGACGGCACCACGCCCATCTTCGCCTTCGCCCTCGACGGGACGGACGCGACGTACGTCGCCTCGGGCGAGGTCGAGGGCACCATCGCCGACCGGTGGTCGATGGACGCGGTCGGTGGATCGCTCCGCGTGGCGGTCGGCCCGAGCAGCGAGACCGGCGACCACAACTCGGTCATCACCCTGCGCGAGGAGGGCTCGAAGCTCCTGGAGGACGGCCGCGTCGACGACCTCGGCGTGGGCGAGCAGATCAAGTCCGTGCGGTGGTTCGACGACCTGGCCATCGTGGTGACGTTCCGCCAGACCGACCCGCTCTACGCGATCGACCTGTCCGACCCGGCCGACCCGCGGCTGCTCGGCGAGCTGAAGATCCCCGGCTTCTCCGAGTACCTCCACCCGCTCGGCGAGCACCGGCTGCTCGGCATGGGCCAGGACGCGACGACCGACGGCATGACGCTCGGCGCGCAGGCGGCCCTCTTCGACGTCACCGACCTGACGGACCCGCGCCAGCTCGACGTGGTGAGGTACGACAAGGGCACCGTGGCGGCGGCCGGTGCGGACCCGCGGCAGCTCACCTGGCTGCCCGAGCAGCGCGTCGTGCTCACCGTCGTCTCCCGCGGCTGGACCGGCACCACCGGCTGGGTCTCGGTGCTGTCGCTCGACGACGGCCGGATGGCCAACCGGATGGTCGAGGTCGAGCACGGCACCGACGTCGCCGACGTACGCCTCGTGCCGCTCGCGTCGGGGAAGGTCGCGCTGGTCACCGGCGAGGACGTGTCCTTCTTCGACCTCGTCGGTTGAGCTTCCCACTCGTCGGTTGAGGTGCGAGCGCAGCGAGCCTCGAAACCACGCGTGGGCCCGTGGTTTCGAGGCTCGTCGCTGGCGCTCCTCGCACCTCAACCACCGGGGGGATCCGGCGTACGCTCGTCGCATGTGCCGCAACATCCGCCCGCTGAACAACTTCGAGCCGCCGGCGACGAGCGACGAGGTCACCGCCGCCGCCCTGCAGTACGTCCGCAAGGTGGCCGGGACGACCAAGCCGTCGCAGGCCAACGAGGAGGTGTTCTACGCGGCCGTGAAGGAGATCGCGCACATCACCGAGCACCTGCTGCAGGACCTGGTCACCACCGCTCCCCCGAAGAACCGCGAGGTCGAGGCGGCGAAGGCCAGGGCGCGGGCGCAGCTGCGGTACGGCACGTGACGCTCACGTCGAGCGTGCAGTCGGAGGTCCTCGACCTGCTGGCCTCCCGGCCACTGGTGGTGCTCACCGGTGCCGGCCTGTCGACCGACTCCGGCATCCCGGACTACCGCGGGCCGGGGGCGCCCACCCGGGCGCCGATGACCTACCAGGAGTTCGTCGGCAGCGCCGAGGCGCAGCAGCGCTACTGGGCGCGCTCGCACCTCGGGTGGCAGCGGATGGGGCAGGCACTCCCCAACGACGGCCACCGCGCGCTCGCCGCGCTCGACCCGCTCATGCTCATCACGCAGAACGTCGACGGCCTGCACGAGGCCGCCGGCTCGCGACGGATGGTCGCACTGCACGGCCGGGTCGCCGACGTCGTCTGCCTGACCTGCCGGTCCACGTCGTCGCGTGCCGAGCTCGAGCGCGTCCTCGACGAGCTCAACCCCCAGTGGCTCGAGCGGCACGGGTGGGTGGCGACCCGCCCCGACGGCGACGTCGACCTCGACGAGACCTCCGACTTCGTCGTGCCGACCTGCGAGTGCGGGGGCGTGCTCAAGCCCGACGTCGTGTTCTTCGGCGAGAACGTCCCCGCCGACCGGGTCACCCGCTGCTACGCCGCCGTCGAGGCGCTCGGCACGGGCGGAGCGCTGCTGGTCGCCGGGTCGTCGCTGACGGTGATGAGCGGGCTGCGGTTCGTGAAGCGGGCCGCCCAGCACGGGACGCCGGTCGTCATCGTGAACCGCGGAGCGACCCGCGGCGACCCGCTGGCGTCGTACAAGCTCGAGGTCGGCTGCAGCGAGTTCCTCGGCGAGCTTGCCGCGGCATCCCGTCACCTGCCGCCGGTTGCAACGCCCGGCAGGTGACGGTTTCCCCGCTCGAGCGGGGAAACCGACAAACGCCGAGCAGGCGGCTCAGCGACGCACGAAGATGTGCTCCGCCGCCTCGACGACGAGCTCGGCCGTCTCGCCGCCGGAGCCGATGAGGATGCCCTCGTCGGTGCGGGCGATGGTCACGGTCTTGCCGGGCAGCGCGCCGACACGGCGGAGCAGGCCCATGAGGTCCTCGTCCTTCTGCATCTCCTCGGAGATGCGCTTGACGTGGACGCGGGCGTCCTCGGCCTGCGCGGCGGCCGACAACGGCTCGACGTTGTCCATGAAGTCCTCCGAGCGCCGGTCGCCGAGCTCGTCGAGGCCGGGGATCGGGTTGCCGTACGGCGACTCGGTGGGGTGGTCGAGCAGCTCGAGCAGCCGCCGCTCGACCGTCTCCGACATGACGTGCTCCCACCGGCAGGCCTCGGCGTGGACGAGCTCCCAGTCCAGGCCGATCACGTCGGTCAGCAGCCGCTCGGCGAGCCGGTGCTTGCGCATCACGCGGGTGGCGAGGACCTGGCCCTCCTCGGTGAGCTCGAGGTGGCGATCGCCCTGCACGGTGAGCAGGCCGTCGCGCTCCATCCGCGCCACCGTCTGCGAGACGGTCGGCCCCGACTGGTGCAGGCGCTCGGCGATGCGCGCACGCAGCGGGACGATGCCCTCCTCCACGAGCTCGTAGATCGTGCGGAGGTACATCTCGGTGGTGTCGATCAGGTCGCTCACGGGCACATTGTGTCCCATCCGCCAACTGCGGCAGGCGAGCGCCCGTGGCACAGTGAGGCCGGTGAGCGAACTCATCGTCCCCCAGCGCTTCTGCGGCCCGCCGGACTCCGGCAACGGTGGCTGGACGGCCGGCGCCCTGGCCGCGCTGGACGACGTGGACTCCCCCGACAACCGGTGCGACAGCTGGCCGGCCATCGAGGTGTCGCTGCGCCAGCCTCCACCGCTCGACACGGCGCTCCAGGTCTCCGCCGAGGACGGCCTGCTGACCGCGAGCCGCGACGGCGCCGTGGTCGCCACCGCCCGCCGCGCCGACCACGACCTCCGCGAGGTCGAGCCGGTCGACCCCGCCACCGCGACGGCCGCCGCCGCGTCGTACCCGGGCCACGACTTCCACCCCTTCCCCACCTGCTTCGCGTGCGGCACCGGGCGCGAGGAGGGTGACGGGCTGCGGATCTTCCCGGGCCGGGTCGGCGGCGGGCACGACGGCGACCTCGTCGCCGCGGGCTGGACCCCGCACCCGAGCCTGCACGAGGACTGGCACACCTACGTCGACGAGCACACCCGCGCCTCGCTCGCCTCGACCTGGGCAGCCCTTGACTGCATCGGCGGCTGGGCCGGCGACCTCACCGAGCGGCTCATGGTGCTCGGCCGGATGACGGCCCGGGTCGACGCCCTGCCCGTGATCGGCGAGGAGCACGTCGTCGTGGGCGAGGGCCGCGGCCAGGACGGTCGCAAGACCTTCACCGCCGCCACGCTGTACGACGCCGACGGCCGGGTGGTCGCGACCGCGGAGCACGTGTGGATCGCCGTCGACCCCGCCCTGTTCGGTGGCCGGGTGCCGGGTTGACCCCGGGGGCGGGGGTGTTGAGAGGATGGGGTCATGGCTGATTTGAACGATCCAACGACGCAGTGGTGGCGCAACTCCGTCGTCTACCAGGTCTACGTCCGCAGCTTCGCCGACAGCGACGGTGACGGCATCGGCGACCTGCCCGGCATCACCTCGCGGCTGCCCCACCTCGCCGAGCTGGGCGTCGACGCGCTCTGGATCACGCCGTTCTACACCTCGCCGCAGCACGACCACGGCTACGACGTCGCCGACTACCGCGACGTCGACCCGCTGTTCGGCACGCTCTCCGACGCCGACGACCTCGTCGCCCGCGCCCACGAGCTCGGGCTGCGGGTCGTGGTCGACATCGTCCCCAACCACACCTCCAGCGAGCACGAGTGGTTCCAGGCCGCGCTCGCTGCCGGCAAGGGCAGCCCGGAGCGCGCCCGCTACCTCTTCCGCGACGCGCCCGACGGCGAGCTGCCCAACAACTGGGGCTCGGTCTTCGGCGGCCCGGCGTGGACGCAGGTCGACGACGGCCAGTGGTACCTCCACCTCTTCGACTCCACCCAGCCCGACCTCGACTGGCGCAACCCCGAGGTGCCGGCGATGTTCGAGGACGTGCTGCGCTTCTGGCTCGACCGCGGGGTCGACGGCTTCCGCATCGACGTGGCCCACGGCCTGTTCAAGGTCGAGTCGCTGCGCGACCAAGAGGTCGGCGAGGACGAGCGCCCCAGCTCCGGGCAGGTCAACACCGACCACTCGATGGTCTCCCTCGACCTCAAGGACGAGCCGATGTGGGACCAGCCGGAGGTCCACGACGTCTACCGCTCCTGGCACCGGCTCCTCGACGAGGCCGGCCCGGACAAGATGGCCGTCGCCGAGGCCTGGACCCAGACGCCGGAGTCGATGGCGGCCTTCGTCCGTCCCGACGAGCTCGACCAGGCCTTCAACTTCGCCTGGCTCCTCGCCGACTGGTCGGCCGAGGCGTTCGCCCGTGTCATCACCAGCACCCTCGCCGCGGTGGAGCCGGTCGGCGCCTCGCCGACGTGGGTGCTCAGCAACCACGACGTCGTACGCCACACCACGCGCTACGGCGGCGGCGCCGTCGGGCTGGCCCGCGCCCGCGCGGCGACGCTGACCATGCTCGCGCTGCCCGGCTCGAGCTACCTCTACCAGGGCGAGGAGCTCGGCCTGGAGCAGGTCGACGTCGCGCCCGAGCACCGGCAGGACCCGTCGTGGCTGCGCACCGGCGAGGTCGGTCGCGACGGCTGCCGGGTGCCGATCCCGTGGAGCGGCACCCAGGCGCCCTACGGCTTCGGGCCCGGCGAGGCGCAGCCGTGGATCCCGCAGCCCGATGACTGGGCCGCGCTGACCGTCGAGGCCCAGGCCGCCGACCCCGGCTCCACGCTCGCGTTCTACCGCGACGCGCTCCGCATCCGCCGGGAGTTCGCGTGGACCGCGGGCGACAAGGTCGACGTGCTCGACTCCGACGACGACGTCCTGGTGCTGCGGCGCGGCCCGCTGACCGTCGTGCTCAACTGCGGCACCACGCCGGTCGAGCTCCCCGAGGGCGAGCTGCTGCTCGCCAGCGGTCCCGTCGAGGGCACCCTGCCCGCGAACACCGCCGCCTGGCTGCGCGCCTGACCCCGGCTACCTAGGGACGTTCCGGTAGGCCATCCAGGCGTTCTCCCTACCGGAACGTCCCTAGATATGTCGCGGGGGGCAGGGCGTCAGTCGTCGGAGAGGGCGGCGTTGTACGACGCCAGCTGGCGCGAGAACGTCGCCAGCTCGGCGTCGCTCCAGTGCGCGAGCCGCTGGTCGAAGCGGTCGCTGCGGCTCCGGGCGACGGTCCGCAGCCGCTCGCGCCCCAGCTCGGTCGCGTCGAGCAGGATCGCCCGCCGGTCCTCGGCGTCGGGCTGGCGCTCGACCAGCCCGAGGTCCACGAGCGTCTGCACCTGGCGGCTCACGCCGCCCTTGTCCATGCCGAACGCGTCGGACAGGTCGGCACCGCGCAGCGGGCCGTGGACGGCGAGGTGGGTGAGGATGAAGTACGTGATCGGGTGCAGGTCCGGGTGGACCTCCCGGGCGCGCTCCCCCATCACCCGCTTGACGCGGCGGATCAGGGTGCCGACCTCGGTCTCGATGCGGCGCAGGTCGTCGTACCTGGACGTCGTGGTCTCCGGGCCGGGGTCCGTGCCGGTGTCGGTGCTGGTGCTCATGCCTGAGGGGCTGCTTCCGCCATGAGCTCATCCTCGCGCTTCACCGACGTCCGCAGCGGGACCTCCTTGATGAACAGCACCGCGATGAGCGCGCCGATCGCGAACGGCAGCGCGACGAGGAAGATGTGACCGGTGGCGTCACCGAAGGCGCTCTCGAAGATCACGCGGATCGGCGCCGGCATGCCGGACACGTCGGGGATGCCGCCGGTCTGGTGGCCCACTTCCGACGCCAGCTCCGGGTGGTCGGCCAGCAGCGCGGTGAGACCGGACGTCACGGCGTCAGCGACCTGGTGCGCCAGCACGGCGCCCAGGGCGGCGATGCCCACCGAGCCGCCGAGCGAGCGGAAGAAGGCCACGACCGAGGAGCCGGCGCCCATGTCGGCGAGCGCGATGGTGTTCTGGACGGCGAGGACGAGGTTCTGCATCGTCGCGCCGAGGCCCAGGCCGAGGACGGCCATGAACAGGCCGGTGCGCCACAGCGGGGTGTCGGCATCGATGGTGGCGAGCAGCGCGATGCCGGCGATCACCGCCACCATGCCGCCGACCAGCCATCGCTTCCAGACACCGGTGGTGGAGATGATCCGGCCGCTGACGATGCTCGAGACCAAGAGGCCGCCGACCATGCAGATCGACATCAGGCCGGCCTCGGTCGGGCTCATGTCCTTGGCACGCTGGAAGTAGAGGCTGAGGTAGACCGTCGAGCCGAACATCGCCACACCGATCAGCACCGAGGCGACGGTGGCGAGCGTCAGCGTGCGGTCCTTGAACAGGCGCAGGGGGATCACCGGGTCGGTCGCGACGTTGGCCTCGACGTGGACGGCCGCACCGATCACGGCGACGGCACCGACGACCAGCAGCGCGCTGGTCCACGAGACCCAGTCGAAGTTCTGGCCGCCGAGGGAGACCCAGATGAGGAGGATCGAGACGCCGCCGACCAGCAGGAAGGCGCCGAGGTAGTCGATGGAGACGTCCCGCTTGACGACGGGCAGGCGCAGGGTCTTCTGGAGCACCACGAAGGCCAGGGCCGCCACCGGGAGACCGGCGAAGAAGCACCAGCGCCAGCCGACGGTGTCCACCAGGACGCCGCCGACGAGCGGGCCGCTCACCGTGGCGAGGGCGAAGACGGCACCGATGTAGCCGCTGTAGCGGCCGCGCTCGCGCGGGGAGACCATCGTCGCGATCACGACCTGGACGAGGGCGGTCAGCCCGCCGACACCGAGGCCCTGCACGACGCGTGCGCCGATGAGGACCTCCATGGAGGGCGCGAAGCCGGCGATCAGCGAGCCGACGGAGAAGATCACCAGCGCGGACTGCACGAGGACCTTCTTGTCGAAGAGGTCGGCGAACTTGCCCCAGATGGGCGTGGTCGCCGTCATGGCCAGCATGGTGGCGACGACGACCCACGTGTAGCCGGTCTGGCTGCCCTCGAGGTCGTCGACGATGGTCGGCAGCGCGTTGCTGACGATCGTGCTGGAGAGCATCGCCACGAACATCGCGAGCAGCAGCCCGCTGAGGGCCTCGAGCACCTCGCGGTGGGTCATCTGCCCGCTCTGCTCGGCGGAGACGGGGGGAGCCTGGGTCACGGAGTTCCTCGGATCTTGGTTGCGCATCGCAATAGTTGTACTGAGCAACCATATGCCGTCGAGCGTCCGCGACCAACCCCGGGCCGACGAGACGTGGGCCACACCGCCCGGAAAGGTCCGGACATGCAGCGACCCGCAGGCCTGCTGCCCCTCGGAGAGGGGCCCCGGAGGATGACGCCGGGAGCCTGCGGGTCGGGTGGCTGCAGTGGATTCGCCGGCAGCTGTCGGCGGAACCGGGCTGCCTAGCGGGCAGCCACCTCACTCATCCGAAAAGACTTCATTCTTCGGATCACCTCCTTTCCGTGTGCGACCAACGTACGTCGCCACGCAACCGCGCTCAACGCAATATCGGCACGCACTCGATCAGCCGGCGACCACGTCCTCCGCCGGCGCCTCGAACTGGGACCGGTAGAGGCGGGCGTAGGCGCCGCCGTTCGCGAGCAGCTGCTCGTGCGAGCCCTGCTCGACGATCGAGCCGTCCTCCATCACCAGGATCAGGTCGGCGTCGCGGATCGTGGAGAGGCGGTGCGCGATCACGAACGACGTACGGTCCGTGCGCAGCGCCGCCATCGCCTGCTGGAGCAGGAGCTCCGTGCGGGTGTCGACCGACGAGGTGGCCTCGTCCAGGATCAGCAGCGCCGGGTCCTTGAGGAACGCGCGCGCGATCGTCACCAGCTGTCGCTCACCGGCCGAGAGGTTGGACCCGTCCTCGTCGATGATCGTGTCGTAGCCGTCGGGCAGCGAGTGCACGAAGCGGTCCACGAACGTCGCCCGCGCGGCCTCGAGGACCTGCTCCTCCGTGGCGTCGGGGCGGCCGTAGGCGATGTTGTCGCGGATCGTGCCGGCGAAGAGCCAGGTGTCCTGCAGGACCATGCCGATCCTGCTGCGCAGCGCCCCCCGCGGGATCGTCGCCACGTCGACGCCGTCGAGCAGGATCCGGCCCTCCTGCGGGTCGTAGAACCGCATCACGAGGTTGACCATCGTGGTCTTGCCGGCGCCGGTCGGCCCGACGATCGCGACCGTGCTGCCCGGCCGGGCGACGAGGTCGAGGTGCTGGATCAGCGGACGCTCCGGGTCGTAGGAGAACGACACGTCCTCGAACCGCACCTCACCGCGGGCGTCCTCGGCGGTCGCCGGGCGGCCCTGCTCCTCGGCCGTCTCCTCAGGGGCGTCGAGCAGCTCGAAGACCCGCTCCGCGGAGGCGACGCCCGACTGCAGCAGGTTGAGCATCGAGGCGACCTGCGTCAGCGGCTGGGTGAACTGGCGGGTGTACTGGATGAACGCCTGCACGTCGCCGAGCGACATCGTGCCGCTGGCGACCCGGAGGCCCCCGAGCACGGCGATCACGACGTAGTTCAGGTTTCCGACGAACATCATGATCGGCATGATCAGCCCGCTGACGAACTGGGCACCGTACGACGCCCGGTAGAGCTCGTCGTTCTGCTCGGCGAACACCCGCTCGGCCTCGGCCTGCCGACCGAAGACCTTGACGATCGCGTGGCCGGAGAAGGTCTCCTCGATGTGCGCGTTGAGGGTGCCGGTGCGACGCCACTGCTGGACGAACAGCCCCTGAGACCGCTTCATCACCGCACCCGTGACGACCATCGAGATCGGCACCGAGACGAGGGCGACCAGCGCCAGCAGCGGGGAGATGTAGAACATCATCACGAGCACCGCCACGACGGTGAGCAGCGAGTTGAGCAGCTGGCTCATCGTCTGCTGCAGGGTCTGGCTGACGTTGTCGATGTCGTTGGTGACGCGGCTGAGCAGCTCTCCGCGCGGCTGCTTGTCGAAGTAGCCCAGCGGCAGCCGGTGCACCTTGTCCTCGACCTCGGCGCGCATCCGCAGCACGGTGCCCTGGACGACGTCGTTGAGGAGGTAGCCGGCGAGCCAGGCCAGCAGCGAGCCGGCGACGTAGACCGCGAGCACGAGCAGCAGCACGTCGGCCACGGCGGAGAAGTCGACCCCGTCGGTCAGCCTCATCGAGGCGAGCATGTCGGCCTGGTTGTCCTCGCCGCGGGCGCGCAGCGCCTCGATGGCCTGCTCCTGCGTGGCCCCGCTGCGGAACACGTCGCGGCCGAGCAGGCCGGCGAAGATGAGGTCGGTGGCGCGGCCGAGGATCTTCGGCCCGATCGCCATCGCCACGACGCTGAGCGCGGTCAGCACCACGACGGCGTACGCCTTGGTGCGCTCGGGGCGCAGGCGGGCCAGCAGCCGCTTCAGCGAGGGCCAGAACGTGTCGGCCTTCTGGCCGATGATCCCGCCGCCCATCGGGCCGCGACCCGGGCCGGGGCCCGACTGGATCCGCTCGGTCTCCTTCAGCTGACCGTCCTTGGCAGGTGCTTCGGTGCTCATGCCACCTCCTCGGCGGTCAGCTGGGACTGGACGATCTCGCGGTAGGTGGCGCAGGTCTCGAGCAGCTCGTCGTGGGTGCCCGTCCCGACGACGGCCCCGTCCTCCATCACCACGATGCGGTCGGCGTGCCGGATGGTCGCCACGCGCTGGGCGACGATCACGACCGTCGCCTCGCGGGTCACCGGCCGGAGCGCGGCCCGCAGGCGGGCGTCGGTGGTCAGGTCGAGCGCGGAGAACGAGTCGTCGAAGAGGTAGATGTCGGGCCGCCTGACGACCGCCCGCGCGATCGCCATGCGTTGTCGCTGGCCGCCGCTGAGACTCGAACCGCCCTGCGCGATCTCGGCCTGCAGCCCGTCGGGCATGGCCTCGACGAAGTCGCGCGCCTGTGCGATCTCCAACGCCTGCCACATCTCGTCCTCGGTGGCGTCGGCCTTGCCGTAGCGCAGGTTGTCGGCGACGGTCCCGCGGAACAGGAAGGCCTTCTGCGGCACCAGCCCGATGCGGGACCACAAAGTCTCCGGCTCCAGGTCACGCACGTCGACACCGCCGACCCGCACCGCTCCCCCGGTCGCGTCGAAGAGGCGGGGCACGAGGTTGACGAGGGTGGACTTCCCGGCGCCGGTGGAGCCGACGATCGCCACGGTCTCGCCCGGCGCGGCCGACAGGGCGACCTCGCGGAGCACGGGCGCGTCGGCGCCGGGGTAGGCGAAGGTGACGTCGTCGAGCTCCAGCGTGAGCCGCTCGGGCAGCACGGTGACCGGGCCGGCGGGCGGAACCACGGACGACTCGGTGTCGAGGACCTCGGTGATGCGGTCGGCGCACACCGAGGCGCGCGGCACCATCATCAGCATGAACATCGCCATCATCACCGACATCACGATCTGCATCAGGTAGGAGATGTAGGCGGTCAGCGCACCGACCTCCATGTGGCCGTCCTCGACGCGGTGGCCGCCGAACCACAGCACGCCGACGGTCGCGACGTTGGCCACCACCATCACCGTCGGGAACATCGCGGACTGCCAGCGCCCGGCGCGGATCGCGACGTCGGTCAGCTGCTGGTTGGCGTCGGCGAACCGCGCGGTCTCGTGCTCCTCGCGGACGAACGCCCGGACGACGCGGACGCCGGTGATCTGCTCGCGGAGGAGGCGGTTGACCTCGTCGATGCGCTCCTGCATCAGGCGGAAGCTCGGCACCATCTGGCGCACAATCAGCCCGATCGCGGCACCGAGGACCGGCACGACCGCGAGGACCAGCCAGGACAGGCCGACGTCCTCGCGGGCGGCCATGATGATGCCGCCGACCATCATGATCGGCGCGGCCACCATCAGCGTGCCGCCCATCAGGACCAGCATCTGCACCTGCTGGACGTCGTTGGTCTCGCGGGTGATGAGCGACGGCGCGCCGAAGTGCTGGACCTCGCGGGCCGAGAAGGAGCCGACGCGGTGGAAGATCGCGGCCCTCAGGTCGCGGCCGAAGCCCATCGCGTTGCGGGCCGAGAACCACACCGCGGCCACGGAGCACACGATCTGCACGAGCGAGACGACGAGCATGAGGCCGCCGTGGCGCACGATGTAGCCGGTGTCGCCGGTCACCACGCCCTTGTCGATGATGTCGGCGTTGAGGCTGGGCAGGTAGAGGGCGGCCATCGTGCCGACGAACTGCAGCGCCACCACGGCGGCGAGCGGGGCGGCGTACGGCGCGAGGTAGGTGCGGACGAGTCGCAGCAGCATCAGGAGTCCTCTCGCTTCAGCACCCCGTGGAGGACGGTGTCGACGATCTCCGCAGCGGTCAGCGGGTTGCCGTCGGAGATGTGGGGGTGGGTGCCGGAGAACGTCAGCAGCCGGACCATGTGCATCAGCTGGCCCGGCGGCACCCGCAGGGAGGCGCGGTGCCGCTCGGCGAGCCCCACCAGGATCGCGGCGACCCGCTCGCGCTCCGCCTCCATGTGGCGGTGCGCCTTGGGCGGCCCGACCATGCCCATCCGGGTCATCAGCTGGAACACGCGGGCGAAGCGCTCCTGGAAGAGCTCGACGACCTCCAGCAGCATCGGCGCGAGCTCTTGGTCGGGATCGACCTCTTGGAGCCGGGCGATGAACGGGTCGAGGTCGAGCGCGTGCTCGAGCGCCGCCGTGACCAGGTCGTCCTTGGAGTCGAAGACCCGGAAGATCGTCCCCTCGGCGATGCCGGCGGCGTCGGCGATCTGCCGGGTCGTCACGGACCGCCCGTGCTCGAGGAGCAGCGGGACGGTCGCGTCCACGAGGGCGGCGCGGCGGTCGTCGGGCGAGAGGGGCTTGGCGCGTGGTGGCACCCATCCACAGTAAGTGAGTGAGCGCTCACTCACAAGTTGGCTTCCGATCAGCAGGCTCCGATCTGGCGGCGCAGCCGCGTCCTTCCCATAATTGGGACATGCAGACCCGGGGAGGGACGGACCTTCAGCAGCAGATCGACGAGCTCGTCGCCCTCGTCGCCAAGAGCCAGGGCGACATCGACGCGCTCGTCGACCGCGCCGACCAGACCACCGCGCGGATCACGGTGAACCGCGCCGACATCGACCAGCTCCAGGAGCACGTGGCCCTCGACCGCCAGCTCATCGCCGAGCTGCAGGCCGACGGCTTCGTGAGCCGCGAGCACGTGGCCCAGCTCGAGAAGGCACTCGCCACCTCCCGCACCATCGGGGCTGCCGTGGGCGTGCTCATGGCGAGCCGCGGCGTCGGCCAGGACGAGGCGCTCCGCCTCCTGAGGGAGGCCAGCTCCCGGGCGAACACCCCCATGCGCGAGCTGGCGGAGGTCATCGTGGCCGGCCAGAAGAAGGGCGAGGTGGAGCTAGGGGGCTAGCCGCTCCACGGGCCAACCGTCGCGATCGCGGCGGTAGACCAGCCGGTCGTGCATCCGGCCCGGCCTCCCCTGCCAGAACTCGACCGCATCGGGAACGACCCGGTAGCCGCCCCACTCGGGCGGGACCGGCACCTCGCGGCCGGACTCCTCGTCCCCGAACCGCTCTTGCACCTCGGCGTACGCCGCCGCGAGCTCCGCGCGCGAGGCCACCGGTCGCGACTGGTGCGACGCCCAGGCGCCGAGCCGGGCCCGGCGCGGGCGGGACGAGAAGTACGCCTCCACGCGCGCCTCGTCGAGCACCTCGGCCACGCCGTCGATGCGCACCTGCCGCTCGAGCGGGTGCCACGGGAACAGCAGCGCGCACCGCGGGTTGGCCGCGAGCTCCTCGCCCTTGCGCGAGGCCTGGTTGGTGAAGAAGACGAAGCCGTCGGCGTCGAACCCCTTCAGCAGGACCATCCGGCTCGACGGGCGCCCGTCGGGGGTGGCCGTCGCGACCACCATCGCGTTGGGCTCGTGCAGCCCAGCAGCGATGGCCTCCCCGAGCCACTGCTCGAACATGGTGAACGGGTCGGCGGCGAGGTCCGGCACGTCGAGGCCGCCACGGGCGTACTCCGCGCGGAGCGTCGAGAGGTCCATCCGCCGAGGGTAGCCGTGGAGCGTGGGTGCACAATGAGCCGTCCCGTGCAGTCCTCCGGGGCGTCCCGTCCACGAAGGAGTGGCCCATGACCGAGATCCACCACGGCCTCGAAGGCGTCGTCGCGTTCGAGACGCAGATCGCCGAGCCGGACAAGGAGGGGTCGGCGCTGCGCTACCGCGGCGTGGACATCGAGGACCTCGTCGGCCGCGTGCCCTTCGAGAACGTCTGGGGCCTCCTGGTCGACGGCTCGTACACCCCCGGCCTGCCGCCGGCCGAGCCCTACAACATCTCCATCCACACCGGCGATGTGCGCGCCGACGTCCAGGCCGCGGTGGCGATGCTCGCTCCGATGCTCGGCATGGGCCAGACCTACGACATCTCCGACGAGCAGGCGCGCCTCGACCTCTCGCGCGTCGCCGTCATGGTGCTGTCGTACGCCGCGCAGTCCGCGCGCGGTCTCGGCAAGCCGGTCGTCACCCAGGCCGAGGTCGACAAGGGCCGCACCCTCGCCGAGCGCTTCCTCATCCGCTGGCGCGGCGAGGCCGACCCCAAGCACGCGCACGCGATCGACGCCTACTGGTCCTCGGCCGCCGAGCACGGCATGAACGCCTCCACCTTCACCGCACGCGTCATCACCTCCACCGGAGCCGATGTCGCGGCCGCCTTCTCCGGCGCGATCGGCGCCATGTCCGGTCCGCTGCACGGCGGCGCCCCCTCGCGGGTGCTGGGCATGATCGAGGAGGTCGAGAAGCGCGACGGCGACGCGACGTCCTACGTCAAGGAGCTGCTCGACAACGGCGAGCGGCTGATGGGCTTCGGCCACCGGGTCTACCGGGCCGAGGACCCCCGCGCCCGGGTGCTGCGTCGCACCGCCAAGGAGCTCGACGCACCGCGCTACGAGGTGGCCGAGGCGCTGGAGAAGGCCGCCCTCGAGGAGCTGCGCTCGCGGCGACCCGACCGCGTGCTGGAGACCAACGTCGAGTTCTGGGCGGCGATCGTCCTGGACTTCGCCGAGGTGCCCGCGCACATGTTCACCTCGATGTTCACCTGCGCCCGCACGGGCGGCTGGTCGGCGCACATCCTCGAGCAGAAGACCACCGGTCGCCTGATCCGGCCGTCGGCGGTCTACGCCGGTCCGAGCTCGCGCCCGGCCGACGAGGTCGAGGGCTGGGATGCCGCCTGGGGCTCCTGACCCCACCGCTGGTTGAGGTGCGAGACCTGGGATAGACCCCTACCGCTGGTTGAGGTGCGAGGAGCGCCAGCGACGAGCCTCGAAACCTGCGATCCGAGTCATGGTTTCGAGGCTCGCTGCGCTCGCACCTCAACCACCAAGGAAGTGCGCTCGCACCTCAACCACCAAGGAAGTGCGCTCGCACCTCAACCACCAAGGCGATGCGCTCGCACCTCAACCACCGCACGCGCGGACTGGTCAGACCGGCGGTTCCTGGGCGGCGTACCAGGACGTCAGGCCCTTGGCGCCCTGGCGCGTCAGGGACAGGTGCATGTGGTCGCGGTGCCGGAGCGTGGGTGAGCAGGTACGCCGGCTGCGGCATCCCGAGCTGAGGTACCGCTCGGCCTGGAAGCCGTCGTAGGACGCGTACATCGTGTCGTCCCAGATGACGTACATGATCCCCATCCGGCGCGCGAGCGCGTGCGGCTGGCCGGTGTCGTCGGGCGCGAAGAGCTCGTCGAGCAGGGCGGTGGCGAGTGCCTGGTCGGTCGGGTCGTCGGCGTCGAGCAGCCAGTCGAAGGCGCGCGACTCCTTGTGCTCGCTCGTGCTCGAGCCGCGGCACGAGCGACTGATCGGTCCGTAGCCACCGCCGCGGGCGACCAGCCAGTCGGCGAGCACGAGCACCCCCGGCTTGGGCCGCCGCTTGCAGGTCGTCTGCGGCTCGTAGCCGGCGTAGGGCTCCAGGGGCATGAGGTACGGCGCGGACGCCGTCACGGTGCCGCGCCGCTCCTCCGCAGACGCGGTCGGGCCCGCAGCGAGAAGGCCGAGAAGCACGCCGACGGTTCCCGCGACCAGCGCGGCAGCGCGCACGAACGCACCCATCGAGACGTCCCACCCTTCCCTGTGATCACTCCTGGCGCAGCGACCGTAGGTGCCCCTCGGCGGCGCCGTCAGGGGAACGGGTGAACATCAATGCTGTAGTTCGAGCACCCTCCCGAAGCAGCGGCTCAGCTCGGAGCCGCAGTAGTAGCCGAAGCCGGGGATGGGGACGTAGCCGGATGACTCGTAGAGGGCGATCGCCTCGGGCTGGGCGAGGCCGGTCTCGAGCACGAGCGCCTCGATGCCGGCGTCCGCGGCCGTCGCCTCGAGGTGGGCCAGCATCTGCCGGGCGAGGCCACGGCGCTGGGCGGCCGGGACGACGTACATCCGCTTGACCTCCGCGGTCACCTCGACCCCGAGGGCGCGGACGGCGCTGCGGCGCCAGGCGCCGGTCGCGACGGGCACCCCGTCGAGGTAGCCGACGAAGAACCGGCCGAGCGGGTCCTCGAAGTCGCGCGGGTCGATGGGCGACTCGTCGCGGCCGCCGTAGCGCGCGACGTACTCCTCCTGGACCGCCTCCACCAGCAGCTGGGCGTCCGGGTGGGTGATCGGGCGACGCTCGACGTGCAGCACTGCTGGCTGCTGGTCGGTGCTCATGCTGTGTCCCCGTCGTGAGATGCGTGTCGGCGGATGCCACAATAGGACCTCTGACAGCGTCGTCAGGACCGCCGTTCCGCATCCCACGTGAGGCACCTACATGACCGACGCCCTGCAGATCCCCGCCGAGCTCCTGCCCGCCGATGGCCGCTTCGGCGCGGGCCCCTCCAAGATCCAGACCAGCCACCTCGACGCGCTCGCTGCGACGGGCTCCTCGCTGATGGGCACCTCGCACCGGCAGGCGCCCGTGAAGAAGACGGTCGGGCGCGTGCGCGAGGGCCTCGCCGCCCTCTTCGACCTGCCCGACGGCTACGAGGTCGTGCTGGGCAACGGTGGCGCGACCGCCTTCTGGGACATCGCCTGCTTCGGGCTCATCCGCGAGAAGAGCCAGCACCTGTCCTTCGGCGAGTTCTCCTCCAAGTTCGCCACGTCGGCGAAGAAGGCGCCCTGGCTGGCCGACCCGTCGGTGATCACCAGCGAGCCGGGGTCGCGACCCGACGCGGTGGCCGAGGACGGGGTGGACGCCTACGCATGGGCGCACAACGAGACCTCGACCGCCGTGATGGCACCGGTGCACCGCCCGGCCGGGGTGGCCGACGACGCGCTGGTCCTGGTCGACGCCACGTCGGGCGCCGGCGGCCTGCCGGTCGACCTCACCGAGGTCGACGCCTACTACTTCGCCCCGCAGAAGTGCTTCGCCTCCGACGGCGGCCTCTGGATCGCCCTCATGTCGCCGCGCGCCCTGGCGCGGGCCGAGGAGATCGCCGGGTCCGGCCGCTACGTGCCGCCGTTCTTCGACCTGCCGACGGCGATCGACAACTCCTCGAAGAACCAGACCTACAACACCCCGTCCGTGGCGACGCTGTTCCTGATGGCGGAGCAGCTGGACTGGATGAACGCGCAGGGCGGCCTGAAGGGCATGGTCGAGCGGACCACTGCGTCCTCCGACGCCCTCTACGGCTGGGCCGAGCGGACCGCGTACACGACGCCCTACGTCGCCGACCCGACGGACCGCTCGCTCGTCATCGGCACGATCGACTTCGACGACTCGATCGACGCGGCCGAGATCGCGGCCACCCTGCGTGCGAACGGCGTCGTCGACACCGAGCCCTACCGCAAGCTCGGCCGCAACCAGCTGCGCATCGCGATGTACCCCGCGATCGACCCGACCGACGTGGAGAAGCTGACCTCGGCGATCGACTACGTCGTCGAGAACCGCTGACTCAGCCGTTCAGCAGCTTGAGCACCGCCCGCTCGAGCGCGGCCTGCCGGGCATCGTCCGTGTCGTACTTCCCACGGACCTTGACCGTCCGGCCGCGCTCGTAGGCCTCCACCACGCGCGGGTCGACGTACGACGTCCGGGCGAGGGTCGGGGTGTTGCCGAGGAACTCCGACACCTCCTTCATCGCCGCCGAGACCGCACGCTTGCGCGAGGCCTTGGTCTGACCGGGCTCGTCGGTCTGCGCGAGCGCGTTGGCGGCGATGACGGTGGCGTGCCAGGTGCGGAAGTCCTTGGCCGTCGCCTCGATGCCGAAGCAGGTGCGGATGTAGTCGTTGACGTCCGAGGAGCTGAGGTCCTTCCAGTGCCGGCCGTCCTTCCAGGCGAGCAGGCGCTCGCCGCCGCCCCGGCGGCGGCGCATCACGTCGAGCGCCTGGATCGCCGACGGGTCGTCGATGGAGATGTCGTGCTCGATGCCGGACTTCCCCACGAAGGTGAAGCGCAGCCCCGACCTCGTCCGCGACACGTGCTCCTTGAGCATCGTGGTGAGGCCGAAGGAGCCGTTGGTGTCGGTGTAGACGTCGTTGCCGATGCGGAAGTAGCCGAGGTCGAGGAGGCGTACGGCGACCGCGCACGCCCGCTCCAGCGACATGCCCTCGGAGCCGATGTCGGCGAGCACCCGCTCGCGCGCCTTGGACAGCGCCTTGCCGAACAGCAGGATCCGGTCGAACTTGGCGGCGTCGCGACTCGCGCGCCACTGCGGGTGGTAGAGGTACTGCTTGCGGCCCGCGTCGTCGGTGCCGACGGCCTGCAGGTGGCCGTTGGGGTGCGGCGTGATCCACACGTCGGTCCAGGCCGGCGGGATGACGAGGTCCTTGCAGCGCTGGACCTGCTCGTCGTCGAGCCGGTTGCCGTGCTCGTCGAGGTAGGTGAAGCCCTTGCCGGACCTGCGCCGGGTCCAGCCCGGCTGGTCGGGGAACGTGCGCCTCAGTCGCGGCATGCGGCGAACCTACTGCCGGGCACCGAACGACGCCGACACCCCGAAGGAGGGTGACCGTCCGACGTCAGACCTGGTTGCGGCGCAGCACCCGGCGGGCGAGCTCGGCCTGGCTCGCGGTCAGCCGGTGCTCGGGCACCCGGACGGTGCGCTCGCCGAGGGTGAAGGAGTAGAGGAACATGTCGGGCTTGGTGACCGGGTCGGCGTCGGCGAGACCCTCGGTGGCGATCCCGGCGTCGGCGACGAGGTCGCGGAGCCCGGGCTCGTCGGCGTCGTCGAGGTCGACCTCGGCGGTCTCGGTGCGCCCGGCGAACCCACCGGAGCGCTCGACCCGCAACGTGCCGCCCGCGCCGCGCTGGGGCGCCGGGGTGGCGGGGATCCCGACCGCGCCGGCTGGCTCGACCCCCACCTGTGCCCAGGCGTCACGCACGAGGTCGGCGTGCGGCCCGGCCGCCGCGACCGTCGCTGCCGCGAAGGTGGCGAAGTCGGAGTCCTCGGGCACGTCGCCGCCGACGAGGGCGTCGTACCAGATCCGGCCGGCGCCCCCGATCGCCGTGCCGCCGATGGCGACGGCGGCGAGCTGGAAGGCTCGGTTGGGGATCCCGGAGTTGAGGTGGACGCCCCCGTTGTCGTCCGTGGTGACCACGAAGTCGTCCAGGTGGCCGACCTGGGGGTCCTTGCCGAGGTCGGGGTCGTCGTAGGCCGTGCCGGGAGCGGCCATGTCGCGCAGGGCGCGGGCCTGCACGGAAGGCGTGAAGATGCCCTCGCCGATCAGCCAGTCGCCGTCGGCGGCCTGCTGGCCGAGCACGCGCTGCTTCAGGCAGGCGGCGAAGGCGTCGGCGACCGACTCGTTGAGGGCACCGGACTGGTCTCGGTAGCGGAGGCGGCAGGTGTGCTCGACGACGCCGTGGCCGAACTCGTGGGCGAGCACGTCGATGGGCTTGGTGAACCGCTCGAAGACCTCGCCGTCGCCGTCGCCGAAGACCAGCTGGGTGCCGTCCCAGAAGGCGTTGTTGTAGGCGGAGCCGTAGTGGACGGTCAGGCTGACGGGCGCGCCGGCCCCGTCGTAGGAGCGGCGGTCGAGCTCGTCGAGCCACATGGCGAGGGTCGCCTCGATTCCGTTGGCGGCCTCGTCGACGGCGGTGTCACCGGTGGCCGGCTCGCCCGCCGAGCGCGCGGGCTCGCCCGGCAGGTCGGTCCGCGACCCCGCGTCGTGCACCGTCCAGGCGGCACCCTCGGCCAGGATGGGCGGCGCGGCCGCCGGGCCACCGGCGAGGTCGCGCCCGGCGCGCAGCGCCTCGTCGAGCAGCACCTGGCCGGGACCGCCGACGCGCTCCGCGAGCCAGGGAGGGATGAACGTGCAGCGGGTCGCCCGAGTGTTCGCCATGGGACAGGTCTACCGCGCTCCTCCGACAGCCGGTAGCCCACGAGGACCAGGGCGCCGTCGCGAATCTCGATCTCGCCCCGGGCCGCACTAGACTTGTGGGGCTGCGGCCGTGACGGTCGCGCCCGGCCCACTGGCCGCTCGTTCAGCTCGTCTCCGCCCGGAAGGCCCCTGCATGCCCACCCAGTCCCGTTCCGACCTGCGCAACGTCGCGATCGTCGCCCACGTCGACCACGGCAAGACCACGCTGGTCGACGCGATGCTCCGCCAGGCCGGCGCCTTCACCGCCCACCAGGCCGAGAGCGTCGCCGAGCGGGTCATGGACTCCGGCGACCTCGAGCGCGAGAAGGGCATCACCATCCTCGCGAAGAACACCGCGGTCCACTACACCGGCCCGTCGGCGCCCGACGGCATGACGATCAACATCATCGACACCCCCGGCCACGCCGACTTCGGCGGCGAGGTCGAGCGCGGCCTGTCCATGGTCGACGGCATCGTGCTGCTGGTCGACGCCTCCGAGGGCCCGCTCCCCCAGACCCGCTTCGTGCTGCGCAAGGCGCTCAACGCCGACATGCCGGTGATCCTCGTCGTGAACAAGACCGACCGCGGCGACGCGCGCATCACCGAGGTCGTCGACGAGTCCTACGAGCTGTTCATGGACCTCCTCGACGAGTCGCACAGCCAGGACGCCCTCGACTTCCCCGTCGTCTACGCCTCCGGCAAGGCCGGCATCGCCTCCCTCGAGCAGCCCGAGAACGGCTCGATGCCGGAGGGCTCCGACCTCGAGCCGTTGTTCAAGACGATCCTCGAGACCATCCCCGCCCCGCAGTACGACGACGAGGCGCCGCTGCAGGCCCACGTCACCAACCTCGACTCGTCGCCGTTCCTCGGCCGCCTCGCGCTCCTGCGCATCCACCAGGGCACGCTGAAGAAGGGCCAGACGGTCGCCTGGATGCGGCGCAACGGCGACGTCAAGAACGTCCGCATCACCGAGCTCCTCGTCACCGAGGGCCTCGAGCGCAAGCCCGGCGAGTCCGCCGGCCCCGGCGACATCGTCGCCATCGCGGGCATCCCCGACATCACCATCGGCGAGACGCTGGCCGACGCCGAGAACCCGGTCGCCCTGCCCCTGATCCACGTCGACGAGCCCGCCATCTCGATGACGATCGGCACCAACACCTCGCCGCTGGTCGGCAAGGTGAAGGGCTCCAAGGTCACCGCCCGCCTGGTGAAGGACCGCCTCGACTCCGAGCTCATCGGCAACGTGTCGCTGCGCATCCTGCCCACCGAGCGCCCCGACGCGTGGGAGGTCCAGGGCCGCGGCGAGCTGGCGCTGGCGATCCTCGTCGAGCAGATGCGCCGCGAGGGCTTCGAGCTCACCGTCGGCAAGCCGCAGGTGGTCACCCGCGAGATCGACGGCAAGCTGCACGAGCCCTTCGAGCGGCTGACCATCGACGCCCCCGAGGAGTACCTCGGCACGATCACCGAGCTCCTCGCCGTCCGCAAGGGCCGCATGGAGGGCATGACCAACCACGGCACCGGCTGGGTCCGGATGGAGTTCGTCGTCCCGGCCCGTGGCCTGATCGGCTTCCGCACCGACTTCCTCACCGAGACCCGCGGCACGGGCATCGCCCACCACATCTCCGAGGGCTACTTCCCGTGGGCCGGCGAGATCCGCTCGCGCAACAACGGCTCGCTGGTGGCTGACCGCGCCGGCGCGGCGACGGCGTACGCGATGACGTCGCTGCAGGAGCGCGGCGTGCTCTTCGTCGAGCCGACCACCGAGGTCTACGAGGGCATGATCGTCGGGGAGAACTCCCGCGCCGACGACATGGACGTCAACATCACCAAGGAGAAGCAGCAGACCAACATCCGGTCCGCCACCTCCGACAACTTCGAGAAGCTGATCCCGCCGAAGCGGCTCTCGCTCGAGCAGTGCCTGGAGTTCTGCCGCGAGGACGAGTGCGTCGAGGTCACCCCGGAGATGGTGCGCATCCGCAAGGTCGTGCTCGACGCCAACGCGCGGGCCAAGACCGCTTCGCGGGCCCGGAAGGCCAACAAGTAGTCGACGCCGTGGCCGGACCTGACGACCTCGGCGCGCGGCTGGCCGACTGGCTCGAGCATCTCGGGCTCGCCGACCAGCTGTCCGGCGCCGGCCTGCCGACGTACGACCGCGCCGACGGTGTGGTGCGCTGGCGCGAGCCGGGCACGGTCGAGCCGCTCAGCGACGAGCGGCTGGCCGACCTCGACCGGCAGCTGAGGGCGCAGGGCGACGACCCGGCCCACGGCGTCCCGGTCGCGCTGGTGCGGCTGCGCCGCGAGGCCGGCGTGCGGGCGGCGCTGCTCGCGGACGGCTGGCTCGACTACGCCGGGGTGGCGCAGCTGCGCGGCACGTCGGTGGACGCGACCCGCTTCGCGCTGCACAAGGCGTCCTCCCGACGGGCCGTGCTGCTCGTCCAGCAGGACGGTGCGACGCTCGTGCCGACGTTCCAGCTCGACGACGCCGGCCAGGTGCGCACCGAGCTGCTCGCCGTGCTCGAGACGCTGCTGTCCGCGGGCGTCGACCCGTGGCGGGCGTGGATCTGGCTGACCACCCCGGCCGGGCTGCTCGGCGGCGAGGTGCCGCACGAGCTCGCCCGCGACCCCGAGGAGCTGCCGGTCGTGCAGCGCGCCGCGGTCGCGCTGGCGGAGCGCGCTCGCTGAGCGACCCCCTCGACCGCGGTGGGTCAGACCGAGCAGTTGGTCTTGTAGGTCATGTTGCCGATCCACACCGCGTGGGTGCCGTACTGGTTGGTGTCCCGGCTGGACCAGAAGCGCAGCGTGATGCTCCTCGTCGTGCCCGTGAACGAGACGCGCATCTGCCGCGACCCGTCGTTGTTCGACGCGGGCGTGCTGCTGGTGAAGCTCGCCTGCCTCAGCGGGTCGGTGAGGGTGCCGGCACCGGTGACGACGGTGTTGCCGGCCATTACCGGCGCTGCTGTGAAGGCGGACGCCGAGCTGACGACGGCCAGCCGGTCCCAGTAGGACTGCTGCGTCGTGCTGACCGAGTCCAGGTCGCTGACGGTGAACTGGAGCAGCGAGACCGAGCGGCCGAAGGTGAGCGTGACGTCCTGGTAGCGCGTCGGGTTGGTCTGGCTGGTGGCCCTGGGCACGTTCTCGAGCTCGAGCCACCCGCTGAGCGGGAACGCCGGGTCGGAGGTGCTCAGGTTGTACGGGCCGACCGCCACGCCGTTGACCACCGACTTGACGCCGAGGGAGGTGCCGTCGCTGCCCACCTTGGACGCCAGGTTCATCGTGTACGACGGCTGCCCGGCGCAGGTGGAGGCGGCGTACGCCGGCGCGGTGGCGGCGACCGCCACCACCGGCACGCTCCAGGCAGCCCCACGCACCAGGGTGCGTCGGCTCGGGGCCAGCTCGGCCATGGGTCACCTGTACCTGTCGGAAGCGGTCGAAGTCGCTTTACCTTAGGTACGCCGCGCCCCGGGGCGCAGGGTTTTGCCGGGAACGGCGGTGTGACGTCCGTCAGCAGGTCTCGGAGGAGAAGGTCATCGTGCTGATGAACACGCCCTGGAGCCCGTTGCCGGACAGGTTGCCGCTCTGGTTGTTCCAGTAGGTCAACGTGTAGACCGAGGCAGCCGGCTTGTTGGTGTAGTCCACAGCCACGTTGCCCCCACCGCCCGTGACGGGATCCTGCGTGATGTTGGTGCCGGTCGGAGCCCACGGCGACCCCGAGGTGCCACTGCCGCCGACCTGACTGGCCAGGGTGAAGGCGGGGGCCCCGCTGACGTAGACGCGGTCCTGGTACTGGCCGAGCTGCGAGTCGATGTCCGTGAGCGTGAACTTCAGGTTCCACACGGGACGGTTGAAAGTGAGGGTGACGACCTGGTTCTGGTTGGCACGCGGTGTCGCGAGGGCGGTCTGGGTCGAGCGCTGCATGATCGTCAGACCTCGGACGCCGAGCCCACCTACGTTCCCGGGCGACGTGGCGAGGTTGGAGTAGCTGCCGGTCGACCCGGCCGCCATGGTGCCGTTGAACTTGCTCGTGACCGTGAGCGTGAGCGGGGCACTGCCCGTGGCGCCAGAACCCGAGGTGCTGATCCGGTTGGCCGTGGCCACCCGGCTCGTCGCGTTGTAGTCGCTCGCCCAGCGGATCTGGTAGTTCCCGTCCTGGCAGAGGGAGGTTGCGAACGCAGGAGCCGTCGCCGCGACGGAGACGACCGGCACGCTCCAGGCGGCGCCACGCACCACGGATCGGCGAGAAGGTCGTACGGTCTCGAGCACGTTCGTGTCGATCGGCATGCGGCGAAGCCCCCACTGGTCTCGACGGACCCCCAAGCCCGTCTCGTTGACCTCAACGGTAGGTCGGCGGTATTCACGATTCGGTAACAACTGGACTCAGCACGGTGCGACTTTCGACGCCGGACGTGATCTGGCCCACTCCGACCAGTCGGGTCCCGCTGCTCCTACGATGCGGGCATGTCCAGCGCGCCGACGGCCTCGTTGCTCGTGCTGCTCACCCTGGCGGTCGTGCTGGTCGTCAGCGCCGCCGCCAAGCTGCGCGAGCCGCTCGCGTTCGAGGACGCGTTCGTCGCGTTGCGAGTGCCGTCCTCCGTTCCGAGGCGCGCCACGAGCCGCGTGGTGCCGTGGGTCGAGGTGGTCCTGGGCGCTCTCCTGCTGGTCGCTCCCAGCCCGTTGCTCGTCGGAGTGGGCGTGGTCGTCGCGGGCCTCATGGCGGTCTACACAGCACTCGTGGCCCGCGCCCTCACCTTCGACGAGCCGGTCGACTGCGCCTGCTTCGGTTCCCTCGGCAGTCACCAGGTCGGTCGGCTGACACTGGTGCGCAACCTCCTCCTGCTCGGGCTCGCCACCACCGCGGTGGGGATCGGCCTGTCCGATGGATCGGCACCCGGCGCAGCCGCCGACTTCGAGAGCGCCGACTGGTGGGCGCTCGTGGCGGCTCTGGCTGCCGTGGTCGTCACCGTCACCATCGTCGGCGGGCAGAGCGCGAGGGCGGCCACGTCCAGCGTCGAGCCAGAGCTCGACTACGAGCGTCGCCCCATCCCGTACGGCGTGCTGGCGATGCCCGACGGGACGACGACGACGCTCGCCGAGCTCGCGGCCACCCAGGCGCGGTTGCTGGTCGTGCTCAACCCGCACTGCGGTCCCTGCGTGCGGACCGCCGAGAAGCTCGACGCCTGGGCGGACAGGCTGGGGCCCGCGGTCGGCGTCGTCGCCGTGCACCCCGAAGCGGGGCTCGTCATGCCGCACCGCGAGGTCCTGACAGCCGTCGAGCCGGCGCACAACGTCCGTCGGGTCTTCTCCGTCGGCACGCCCGGAGCGGTGCTGCTCGGCGCGGACGGACTGTTGGCCGGTGGCCCCGTCGCGGGGGCCGGCAGCGTCGAGCGGTTCGTCGACGAGATCCTCGACGAGCTCGAAGGCGCCACGCCTGCCCCGTCGTCCTGAGCATGCCCGAGCGCCGCAAGGAGCGGACTCACCTCGCCCCGGCGACGAGTCGCGCCGAAGGCAGTCTGAGGACCGCCTTCGCTGCCTAGGATCGTGCGGTGCCCTCCGTCGCGATGTCTGTCGTCATCCCCACCCGCGGCGGTGCAGGCAGGCTGCCGGTCCTCCTCGAGGCGCTGGCAGCGCAGACGGTGCCCGAGCCGTGGGAGGTCGTGGTCGTGCTCGACGGGGACCTCGACGGCACCCGCGAGCTGCTCGACGCCTACATCGACCGGCTCCCCCTGCGCACGGTGGAGCTCGCGGGAGGAAGCGGCGTCGCCGCTGCGCTCGCGGCCGGGTACAGCGCCGCACGCGGTGAGATCGTGATGCGTTGCGACGACGACCTCACGCCTGGCACGGGTCTGGTCGCTGGACACCTCGCCCACCACCGGGCGCGGCCGGCAGGGGCGCGGCCGCTGGGCGTCGTGTCACTCACGCGCGACGTCTTCGCGGACACCGCGTACGCCGCGGCGTACGGCCGTCCCGCCAACGAGCGGTTGCTCGCACAGGCGTACGCGCGACCCCCCGAGGAACGCTGGATGCACTGGGCCGCCTGCAACTCCGTTCCCAGGTCCGTCTACGAGCTCGTCGGCGGTTTCGATCCCGGCATGAGCTACCGGGAGGACTCCGAGCTCGGACTCAGGCTGGCGCATGCGGGAGTGGAGATCGTGATCGACCCCCGCCTCGAGGTCGAGCACCGCGGACCGGCCCCCGACGTGTCGTCACGAGCCGCTCGCGCTTTCACGTCCGGGGCGTCCACCGTGGCGTTCGAGCAGCGGCACCCCGATGTCGCTCGACGCGGGGAGACGCGCCGGAGCCCGTGGGACGTGGCCGTCGACCTGGCCGCCCGAGGCCTGGGCTCCCGCGACGATGCGCGCGCCCTGGGACGACGCATCGACGCACTCCTGCCACGACTGCCCGCACGTGCGCAGGCCAAGGCCGTGGCATGGGCGGTCGAGGCAGCCGCCGTGGCCGGGCGACGTGCGGGTGACGCGACGTGGGACCGTGACGTCCAGCAACCGCCGCTGACGACGGTCAGTGTCGTGATCCCCCACTACGGCGACCCCGGACCCACGCAGGCCCTGGTGGGCCAGCTCCAGGAACAGACACATCCGGTGGAGATCATCATCGCGGACGACGCCTCACCCACGCCCTTCCCGGAGACGCCCGGTGCCCACGTCGTGCGTCGGTCCGGCAACGGGGGGTTCGGGGCCAACGTCAACTCCGGCGCCGCAGTCGCTTCCGGTCAGGCCCTGCTCGTCCTGAACAGCGACCTCGAGGTCGGCCGGGAGTTCGTGGTCGACATGGTGGCCGCTGCCGCACTCCACCCGCGCTCCGTGCTCGCACCGAGGGTGGTCGACCAGTCCGGCGCTGAGGCCTGGGTCGGTCGGAAGTTCCCGCGCATCCGTCACGACGTCGCGGCATGGCTGACTCCACTGGCTCGCTTCCGCCACACGACGGCGTGGCACCGTGCCGTCGGGCACGACGTCCGTGCCCATGGCGGTGAGGCAGAGGTCGACTGGGTCGTCGGCGCTGCCCTGTGGATCCCGACCGAGGAGTTCCGTGCCGTCGGCGGGTTCGACGAGAGGTTCTTCATGAACTCCGAGGAGGTCGACCTCCAGCGGCGGCTGCGCCAGCGCGGCGTCACCGCAATCGCCCTCGAGCACCCGGTCGTGGTGCACGCGGGCGGCGGCTCCTCCCCAACCGAGGCTCGCCGTCGGTGGCTCGTGGCGGGGCGGCTCTCCTACGCTGACAAGTGGGGTTCGCGCCGACAGCTCCAGCTGGCGCTGGTGGGCGCCACCTGCGCGAACCTCGTGGTCAACACGGCACGACGGCTCGCCGGACGTGACGCGCGCCCCCTCGACATCGCTCGGAACGAGCTGTCCCTCATCCGAGGACGACAGTGAGATGAGAACTGGCGCCAGTCGACACGTCCTGCTGTTGAAGACCTCGTCCGCAACCGATCGTCCCGGAGAAGCCCCTTGAGCAACGACTCGCGCAGACCGGCGGTGACACTGATCGTCGTCTCCTACAACCACGAGCGGTTCCTCCCCGACCTGCTGGCATCGATCGATGCGCAGGTGCGGGCGCCTGACCGGGTGCTGCTGTACGACGACCGTTCGTCGGACGACTCCGCCGCGCTGCTCACGCGTTGGGCGAGCGAGACCTCCCTCCCTGTGGAGGTGAGGATCAACCCCGACAACATCGGTCTGACTCCTACGCTCAACCGAGCACTGTCTGCCGTGGACACACCCTTCTACGCCTACATCAGCGGCGACGACCTGATGGAACCGACGCGCATCGACGCGCAGCTCTCAGCCCTGGCGGCGAGCGAGCACGCGTTCTCGTACAGCGACGCGGTGGTCGTCAACGAGGACGGAACCGTTGTCGGGCACAGCTTCTTCGAGATGTTCCTCGGCGTCGGCGTCGAGCCGTCGGACACCTTCGAGGCTCTCCTCCGGGAGGGAAACTGGATTCCTGCGTGCTCCGTGATGCTCCGGACGTCCTCGGTTCGAGAGGTCGGAGGATACGACGAGGATCTCTTCTTCGAGGACTACGACCTGTGGCTCCGCCTGGCCCGGGTCGGAACGTTCACCCATGTCACGTCCCCCCAGGTTCGCTTCCGCCGCGTGGGGTCGTCCCTGGGATCCACGAAGTTCAACGACGCCGACGACGACTGGCAGTGGGCAAAGATCCGGATTCGCGCCAAGCACCTCGGTCACGACAAGGACGCCGACGCAGTGATCGTCGACAAGATCCGGCCCTGGCTCGTCACCCTGGCCGCCCGCGGTCATCCCCGGACCGAGATTGCTCCGCTCCTGCGCTCATCGTTCGCACGTTCCCCAGGTGCCGTCACCCTCGCGTGGGCCGCTCTCGCCTCTGTTCCGGCACCGGGACTGCTGCGTCGCGCTGCCATGTGGTGGCGTGGGCGTTGACTGAGTCCATCCGACGAACGCCGAGGTCTGACTCCGATTCTCGGCTAGCGTGAACTCATGGATCATGCACGACGAGGTGAGTGTGTTGTGCGACAGGACGGGGCGGCCTCCAGTTGAACCGATTCTGGCGACAAGTGGCACGACTGCGTCGCTTCGTCGAGGCCAACACGACCGCCCCCCGTCCCACGCTCCAGCAGCAGTATCCCGAGCATCGGATCGGACGCGGGTGCTACGGCCCGCTGCAGATCAAGTCCTTCGGGGCCGAAGGCGAAAGAGTCACGATCGGGAACTTCTGCTCCTTCGCCGAGGAGACGGCCATCCTCGTCGGGGCAGACCACCGGCACGACTGGGTCACGACGTATCCGTTCACTGTCTTCAACCCCCGGGCCGCGCACATTCCAGGGCATCCGGCTCCCAGCCGAGGCGTCACCATCGGCAATGACGTCTGGATGGGCTTTCGCTCCATGGTCCTCGACGGCGTCACGGTGGGCGATGGCGCGGTCATCGCGGCCGGTGCCGTCGTGACACGCGACGTGCGACCATTCGCGATCGTCGCGGGATGCCCTGCTCGCGAAGTGGCTCGGCGATTCACCGACGAGTCTGTCGAGCGTCTGCTCGAGATCGCGTGGTGGAACTGGAGCGACGACCGGATCGAGAAGAGCCTGGAGATGCTGCTGTCCGACGACATCGTGGCATTCACCACCGGCTCCTCGCCGATCGCGGGCGACCCGCCTGACGTCACGACAGGATGAGCACGACGCTGGGGCAGAAGGCTGTCCGCGGAGTGCTCACCACCGGCTCGGGTCAGGTCGCACGACTGCTCCTGCAGATCGTGTCGGTCGTGGTGCTGGCGCGTCTGATCAGTCCCGATGACTACGGGCTGGTCGCCATGGTCACTGCCGTTGTCGGAATCGGCGAGATCCTGCGGGAGATGGGTCTCAGCTCAGCCACCATCCAGGCCAAGGAGCTCTCGCGCGCGCAGCGCGACAATCTCTTCTGGATCAGCGGTGGGGCGGGATTGGCCGTGAGCCTTCTCGTCTCACTTGCCGCGCCGGTGCTAGTCGTCCTCTACCAGCGCTCCGAAGTACTGGGCATCTGCTTGGCCCTCGCCCCGACCTTCCTGCTTTCCGGGCTCACGGCGCAGTACCGGGCCGGACTCACCCGCGAGATGCGCTTCAAGGCCCTGGCCCTCAGCGACGTGGCATGCTCCGCTGCTGCACTCACGATCGGCGTGTTGGCGGCTGCTGCCGGGCTCGGCTACTGGGCCCTCGTCCTCCAGCAGGTCAGCAGTGGGGTGTTCACGCTCGTGACGCTCGTAGTCGTGTCCGGATGGCTCCCTGGCAGGTACGACCGCAGCGCTCCCATGGCCAAGCTCGTCAGGTTCGGGGCGTCGGTCCTTGGATCCCAGGTTCTCACCTACGTCAGCGTGAATGCGGATTCGGTGCTCATCGGATCCGCCTACGGAGCACGAGACCTGGGCTACTACAACAGGGGTCTGCAGCTGGTCCGTACTCCTCTCAACCAGCTTCGCGCACCGATCGGGACGGTCGCGCTGCCCGTGCTGTCGCGGCTGCAGGACGACCCACGGCGGTTCATGGAGTTCGTGTCCAGCGCCCAGCTCGCGGTGGCGTACCCGCTGCTGGCCGGCATCGGATGGTTCATTGCCTGCGGAGAGGCTGCGGTGCGAGTTGCGCTGGGACCCACATGGGTGGATGCCACGCCCGTCATCCAGCTGATCGCAGCGGGTGAGGGCCTCTCCACGCTCATGTTCCTGGCCTCGTGGATGTACCTGAGCCTGGGCATGGGAGCGGCACTGATCCGGTTCAGCGCCTTCACCCTGGTTCTGCGTCTCGTGCTGCTGCTGGTCGCCCTCCCCTTCGGCCTGGTCGCGGTGGCCGCAGTCGGCGTCGTCGGCCCCGTCATCGTCCTGCCGCTCGCACTGTGGCAGGTCGGACGCTCGACGGGGCTTCCGACCCATGTGCTGCTGCGCCAAGCGGCGGCGGTCCTGTCCGTCGCCTCGGCGGTCTCGATGATCACGGCCCTCACAGTGCGCGCGATGGAGTCTCTCCCCGATCCGATCGTCATCCTGACCGCCGCGTGCGTGCAGGCCGTCGGCCTCACGCTGGCCCAGGTCGTGCCTTCTGTTCGACGTCAGACGAAGCAGGTGCGGCGAGCGCTGACGCTGTTGCGATCACCCGCCACCGACGCGCCTCGGAAGTGATCGGGCAGGGCTCGCGCAACCGAGGAGCACCGTTCGCCCTCGTCGACCGCAGCTTCGCATTCCCGGTGGCCGGTCGCCTCCGCGGCGCTAGAGTCCCGAAACATGACATGGGCCTCGATCATCGCCTCGTCCCGTGGCGGAGCGGCCCGCCGACCCATCCTCCCCAAGTCGTCGGAGATGGAGGCCGAGCAGGGCGTGGAGATGGCTGCGGTGCTGGACGACAGCGGCTACTCGACGCGCGCTCGTCGCCGGCGCTCAGGACGCTGACGTGCGTGTCCTGCTAGTCAGTCCCGGGTTCCACGGCTACCACCTCGCGATCTCGGCTGCCCTCGCCGCACGCGACCATGACGTCGCGACGCACGTTTACGACCACCACGGGAGCCTCTCGGCCAAGGGTTGGCACCACCTGCGACACCAGCTCCCGCACAAGATCGGGGCGGGATCGCTCCGCGGACTGGCGCGCCAGGAGACCGCGCGCGCCGTCGCCGCGGTCGAGGACGTGGGGCCCGAGGCGGTCGTGGTCGTCAAGGGCGACTCCCTCGGTCCTTCCTTCTGGGAGTCGATCAGCGGCATCCCGCGCGTGACCTGGCTCTACGACGAGCTGCGCCGGACCCGGTGGGACGTCGAGCGTCTCGCCGCGATCGGCCCGGTGGCGACGTACTCCCCTGACGACTGTGCCACCTTCATCGAGTCCGGTCTGGCCGCGACCTACCTGCCTCTCGCGTACGACCACCGCCTCGTCGGCTCCCCGGCCGCCGACCGGGCGACGCAGATCAGCTTCGTCGGTGCGCGCTATCCCGCCCGGGAAGCCGTGCTTACCACCCTCCACGACCACGACCTGCCGGTCCGCGCCTACGGCCGGGACTGGTCGGGGCACCCGTACGACCGGCTTCGCACGTGGCGTCTCACCACCCCCGGTTTGCCTGCCGAGCGTGACGTCACGCGAGCAGAGGCATACGACGTCATGGCGTCCTCGGCAGGCACGCTGAACCTCCACGGGGACCAGGACGGCTTCACCATGCGGACGTTCGAGGCGTCAGGGGTCGGTGGCGTCCAGCTCATCGACCGGGCCGACGTGAGCGGTCTCTACGAGCCGGGAACCGAGGTGCTGACGTGGACCCACCCCGAGGAGCTGGTGGATCTCTGCCGACGAGCCCTGTCCGACCCAGCCTGGACCGATGCCATCCGGGAGGCCGCGCGAGCGCGAACCCTGGCCGAGCACACCTTCGACCATCGGGCGGCTGCCCTGGAGGACTCGTGGGACACGGCCTGAGACACCCCGCCGACCTCGTCGCGTGGCGACGGTGGCACGAGTCACGGCACGCCGTCCGTCACGCCGTGCGCACCACCCGCGCGCATCTCCGTCCGACGCCGCCGGCGCGCGCCGACCTCCTGCTCCCGACCGGCGACGCCGACCTCCTCGTGGCCGTGGAGGCGACCCACGCCAGCTTCGCTGCGGCAGTCGTCGCTCCACTGGTCCACCTGCCAGCGGCGCGCACCGCGCTGCTCGTGCCCAGGGGTTGGCAGCCGCCCTCGGCGTACATCGACCACCATCGCAGCACCGTCCACCTCGGGGCACGGGTCGACATCGAGCCGTCCGTCGTCCTCGCTGCGGGCCACTACACCGAGATCGGCGAGGCGGCCCACGCCCTGGCCGAGGAACGCGGCGTGCCGTTCTTCGTCTCCCAGCACGGCGCACTCACCCCGTACGCCCCACCGCTTCCCCGCGCCGCTCACCTGCTGGCGTGGAGCGAGGCGGATGCGGAGTTCTGGACGACCGGGAGGCAGGACGTCGACGTGTCGGTGACCGGCAGCCAGCTGCTGTGGGGAGTCTCGCGCCTGGCACGTACCGGCGCCGGTTCGGGCGGACCCCTCACCTACCTCGGGCAGGGGCACGCTGCGGAGATCCCACGAGCGCGGCTCGCCCATGCGGCGCTGACCACGTGCCGGGAGCACGACGCCGTCTATCGACCTCACCCCAGCGAGCGCGACGTCACCTCGCGTGCAGTGCTGGCGGCGTACGAACGGGCGGGAATCACGGTCGACCGGAGCGATCGGCCACTGGTCGACCTCGACACCCCCATAGTGAGCGTCTTCTCGACCGGTGTCCTGGAGGCGGCCGCACAGGGTCGTGACGCCTGGGTCGACTTCCCGCGACCTCCCGCGTGGCTGGGCGAGTTCTGGGAGCGTTACGCCATGCACCGTCTCGGCTCCGATCCCACGCCCGCGCCGGCACGGCCTGCCGTGGAGCCGGCGCAGCGAGTCGCAGACATCGTGCGGGCGGCGGCCTCATGACGTTGTGCGTGATCCCCGCGCGCGGTGGCTCCAAGGGGGTGCCGCGCAAGAACCTGCTCGACGTCGGCGGCAAGCCACTCATCGTCTGGACGATCGAGCACGCGCTGGCGGTCCCGGAGCTCGACGTCCTGGTCTCGACCGACGACGAGGAGATCGCCGAGGTCGCCCGCGCGGCCGGCGCCCGGGTGCCGTGGCTGCGGCCCGCCGAGCTGGCACAGGACACCACACCCACCGAGCCCGTCGTCCGCCACGCGATCGACCAGGTGACGGTGGAGCGGGGCCGACCCGACGCCGTCATGCTGCTCCAGGCCACGTCGCCGGTGCGCCACGACGACACCCTGGCCCGTGCGCTCGCCGAGTTCACTGCCACCGCAGTCGACTCGATGGTCGGCGTCGTCGAGCAGCCACCGTTCATCTGGCAGGCCGGAAACCCGCCCACCGCGGCGTACGACGTCAGCGCGCGACCGCGGAGGCAGGACCTCACCGACGACACTCGCCGATACCGCGAGACCGGGTCCCTCTACGTCACCCGCACCGAGGTCTACGAGCAGCACGACAACCGCCTCGGCGGCCGGATCGGCCTCTTCGTGATGCACGAGGACGAGGGCATCGACATCGACACCGAGCTCGACGTCGCCCTTGCGGCGCGCCTGCTGGCCTCGCGCAGGATGGAAGACTGACGCCATGCCGACCGTCTCGCGCGCGTTCTCCCGGGACGCCCGATGGCCCTGATCACCATCGACGGCCGGTTCCTCGGCACCGGCACCGGGCTGGCCAACTACACCCGCCACCTCGTGACGGCGCTCGTGGACGAGGGATCCCACGACTACGTCGTGCTCACCCGCAGCGGGACCGACGACGTCGACTTCCCGGTCCGGACCGCGGTCGCCGACATCGCGCACTACTCCCTCGCCGAGCAGGTGCGGCTCCCCGGGATCGTGAGGGAGACCGGGTGCGACCTGGCCTTCTACCCCCACTTCAACGCACCGGTCGTGTCGCGGACGCCCTACGTCGTCACCGTCCACGACCTGATCCTCCATCGCCACCCGGGCGACGCCTCGTGGGCCAAGCAGCGTGTCTACCGTGCCCTGCTCCGCCGCAACCTCCACGCCGCGCGCGCGGTGATCGCGGTCAGCGAGTGGACCCGGCAGGACATCGTCAGGCACTACGGCGACGCCATCGGCGCGAAGACGGCGGTGTCGGGCGAGGGAGCGGGGGACGCCTTCACCCCGCGCAGCGACACCGAGGTCCAGGCGGCTCGGGCCCGGCACGGCCTGCAGGGCGACTACTTCCTCTACGCCGGCAACGCCAAGCCCCACAAGAACCTCGACATGCTGGTCGCTGCTCACCTCGCCAGCGGCGTCGACGCCGACCTGGTGCTCGTCACGGGCGACCCCGACGCCGCTCGGCTGCAGGGCGAGAAGGTCGTCGTGGCCCGCGGCGTCGACGACGACGAGCTCGCGGCGCTCTACTCCGGGGCGCGCGCCTTCACGACGCCGTCGCTCGACGAGGGCTACTGCCTGCCCGTGGCGGAGGCGCTCGCGTGCGGTTGTCCGGTGATCGCCTCAGAGTGCGGATCGATCCCGGAGACGGCGCAGGGCCACGCACGGCTGGTGGCCCCGACCCTCGACGACTGGACCGACGCCCTGCGGGAGCCTGTCCGCCCCCAGGAACCGGTCCTCGTGGGGGACTGGGCGGAGGCTGCCCGCCGCACCGTGGCCGTGTTCGATCGCGCGCTGCGACGGGCCGGGGCGCCTGACTCGCGCTGGTCGGCCAGCTGACATTGGCCAACGCGCCCTCGCGGACGCCGATCGCTGGCTACTGTTTTGCCGTACGTACACCCACGGAAGGCGTCCGCCTTGATCATCGAGCGTGACCTCACGCCGTACGTCGTCTACTCGGGCGACCCGGTCCTGCGAGCCCTGGAGAAGATCACCGCCAACAAGGCGCGGGTGATCTTCCTCGTCGACGCGCACGGCCACCTCGACGGCGTGCTGTCCGACGGCGACTTCCGCCGGTGGGTCAGCAGCACGTCGAGCCTCAGCACCGACGTGGCGGCCATCGAGGCCGCCAACACCTCGCCCCGCAGCCTGCCGATCGGCAGCAGCCCCGCGGAGATCTCGCACGCCTTCGGCTCGGGCATCGACCACGTCGCGCTCGTCGACGAGCGCGGCCACCTCGTGGCGATCGCGATCAACCGGGCAGACGAGCTGCGCATCGGCCGCCACGTCGTCGCCGCCGACGCCCCGACACTGCTCATCTCCGAGATCGGCATCAACCACCAGGGCGACGTCTCGCTCGCCAAGCAGCTCGTGGACCTGTCGGTCGAGTCCGGCGCCGACATCGTGAAGTTCCAGCTGCGGGACATGGAGTCCCTCTACCGCCAGGGCTCGTCGGGGTCGGGTGGTGAGGACCTCGGCCCGCAGTACACCCTCGACCTGCTCGCCAAGTACAACCTCGAGGCCGACCAGCTCTTCGAGGTCTTCGACCACTGCCGCGACATCGGCATCGACGTGATGTGCACCGCCTGGGACCCGGTCTCGGTCGACCGGCTCGTCGACTACGGCGTGCCGTCGCTCAAGGTCGCCTCGGCCGACATGACCAACCACGCGCTGCTGCGCCACATGGCTGCCAGCGGCACCCCGATGGTCATCTCCACCGGCATGTCGACGGAGGGCGAGATCCGCGAGACGGTCGAGCTGGTCCGCAGCACCGGCGTCGCGCACGCGTTCCTCCACTGCCAGTCGACCTACCCGGCGCCCTTCAAGGACGTGAACCTCGCCTACCTGACCCGGCTCGCCGAGCTCACGCAGGCTCCGGTCGGCTACTCCGGGCACGAGCGCGGCTTCCACGTCGCCGTCGCGGCCGTGGCCCTCGGTGCACGGATCATCGAGAAGCACTTCACCGTCGACCGCGACCTCGAGGGCAACGACCACAAGGTCAGCCTGCTGCCCGGCGAGTTCAAGGAGATGGTGCAGCGCGTCCGCGAGGTCGAGGAGGCCCTCGGCACCGCAGCCCCCCGCGCGGTCTCCACCGGCGAGATGATGAACCGCGTCAACCTCGCCAAGTCGCTCGTCGCCGCCCGCCGCATCGAGGCCGGCGAGGTGCTCACCGACGCCGACATCGACATCAAGAGCCCCGGCCGCGGCCTCCAGCCCAACGCGTACGACAAGCTCGTCGGCCGCACCACCACCCGGGCCCTGGACGCCGGCGACTTCTTCTACGCCACCGACCTGGGCGACGCGGCGCCGAAGGGTCGCGCCTACGACTTCCGCCGTCCGTGGGGCCTGGCCGTGCGCTACCACGACATCGACGCGATGACGAAGGACACGACCCCGGACTTCCTCGAGTTCCACTTCTCCTACAAGGACCTCGACCTGCCGGTCGCCGACGTGTTCTCCGCCTACGACGGCGGGCTGCCGATGGGCTTCACCACCCACTCCCCCGACCTGTTCGCCGGCGACTTCCTGCTCAACCTCGCGTCCGAGGACGACGCCCACTGGGAGCGGTCGATCCGCGAGCTGCAGCGAGTCGTCGACACCACGCGCGAGATGCAGCAGCACTTCACCCGGCACGCCGACGCCAAGAGCGCGGCCGAGGGACCGGTCATCGTGGCCAGCCTCGGCGGCTTCACCACCGACGCGTTCGTCGCCCCGGCCGAGCGGGAGCAGATGTACGCCCGCGTCGCCGAGGGGCTCGCCCGGGTGGACGACTCCGGCGTGCGGCTCTGCGCGCAGACCCTGCCGCCGTACCCCTGGTACATGGGCGGCCAGCTCTACTGCAACCTCTTCGTCGACCCGCGCGACACCGCGGACTTCGCCGCCCGATACGACCGCCGACTGTGCTTCGACGTGTCCCACTCCAAGCTCTCGGCCAACTACCTCGGCATGTCCTTCTCGGAGGCCACCGACCTCCTTGCGCCGCACACCGAGCACCTGCACCTCGTCGACGCAACGGGCGTCGACGGCGAGGGCGTGCAGGTCGGTGACGGCGAGATCGACTGGGCCGTGCTGGCCCAGCAGCTCGACGCGATGGCCCCCGGGGTGAGCTTCATCCCGGAGATCTGGCAGGGGCACGTCAACGACGGGGAGGGCTTCTGGATCGCCCTCGAGCGGCTGGAGCAATGGTTCTGACCCCACCCACCGCCCTGTGGGTGGTGCCGGTCAGCGACCTGGCCGGGGTGGCTCGCCACGTCCTCGACGTGGCGCGCGCGGGCGTGCCGGGCTGGCGGCTGGTCTTCCTCACCCCGCCCGGAGACCTCCCAGAGGCGCTGCGCGACGCCGGCGCCGCGGTGCTCACCGAGCCGTTCGGACCCGCCCACGGGACCCGGGCGTCGGTGAGCTCGCTGCGCCACGCCGTACGCACCCTCCGGCCGGCCGTGGTCCACAGCCACCTCTCCCACGCCGACATCGTCGCCGCGATGGCGGTCGGGCGTGGCACCCGGCTGGTGACCACCGAGCACGGCATCGCCCGCGACGACCTCGTCTACCACCGCTCCGCAGCCAAGGCCCGGGTCATGGCCGCCGTGCACGCGGCCCGGCTGCGGCGCTTCGACGCCGTGATCGCCGTCAGCCGGGCCACCGCTGACGCCATGGCCGACAAGTGGCGTCCGCGGCAGCGAGTGGTGGTGATCCCGAACGGCGTGGATCCTGTGGTTTCGAGGCTCGCTCCGCTCGCACCTCAACCACCAAGCGGGGAGTCGCTCGCACCTCAACCACCAAGGGCGGGTGGGCTACGGGTCCTCTCACTGGCCCGGCTCGCCCCGGAGAAGCGGCTGCCGGCTCTGCTCGACGGCTTCGCCGCGCTGCACCGCGAGCACCCCGACGCACGCCTCACGATCGCCGGCACCGGCGAGGACAAGGCGACCGTGCGTGCGTACGTCGACCGGCTGGGGCTCAGCGCCGTCGTCCGGATGCCCGGCTTCGTCGACCCCGACGCGGCCATGGCCGAGCACGACGTCCTCTCCATGCTGTCGGTGTGGGAGAACTGCTCCTACGCGCTGCTCGACGCCGCCGCCCGCGGGCTCGGGGTGGTGGCGAGCGACGTCGGCGGCAATCCCGAGATGCTCCCGGACCGGTGCCTGGTGGACGCCGACGACCCGACCGCCGTCGCAGCGGCGCTGGCAGCCCAGGGGCTGGACCCGTCAGCCCGTCCCGGTCTCGAGGGGTGGCCGAGCGTCACCGAGATGTGCGCGCGGATCGCCGAGGTCTACGAGAGCACCGGGGTCGGGCGATGAGCCGGATCGACTCGCCGTGGAACCTTCCCGACCGGACCGTCGAGCGGGCCGACACCGCCGACCGCGAGATCCGGATCACCGACTTCGCGCTCATGGCGGTGCTGCCGTTCCGCTCGCTCGAGGTCGCGGGATTCCCGCTCAACGAGTTCGCGATGGCCGCGCTCGTCGGGCTGTGCCTGCTGCGACCTGCGCGCGGTGGCGCGAAGCTGCCGGAGGTGGTCATCCTGCTCCTGGCCGCACTGATGGCGCTGCTCGTCTACTCCGGTGAGGCCAATCACGTCGAGTGGACCCGGCGGGTGGGTCACGTCGCGATCATGTGCGGGATCGTCTGGGCGGGAGCCACGGGCCGGCTCTCGCTCCGGTCGGTCGGTGCGGGGCTGGCCGCGGGACTCACTGCGGTCGTCGCGCTGGCGCTGGCCGGCCTCGGCGGTGCCGGGTATGCCGGCCGGCTGACCGGCTACCTCGCAGACCCCAACGCAGGCGCGTACTTCCTCGCCGTGCTGGGCGTGCTCGCGATCTTCTTCGCCGATGACCGCTGGAAGGTCCGCCTCGCGATCGCCGTGCCGATCCTCGGCGGACTGGTGCTGACGTTCTCGCGCACGGGACTGCTCGCAGCGACCTTCGCCGTGGCGTGGATCCTGCTCGGCAGGCGCCTCGGGGCTGTCGGCGGCGCCGCCCTCGCCGTCGCGCTGGTGTGGGTCGTCGACAACATCCCGGAAGACCTCGTGCTCTACGGCCCGTTCTCGAACCGGTCGGGCAGTGACGCGCTCCGCGACCGGATCGTCGCGCAGGAGCGGGTGCAGCTCGCCGACGCGCCCTGGTTCGGCAACGGCCCCGGGACTGCGCGGGTGCGGATCGGCGACCTGGAGTTCTTCTTCCACAACAGCTACCTCGCGACGCGCCAGGAGGGTGGTTGGCTCGCCCTCCTCCTCGTCCTCGCGCTCCTCGTCTACGCGTTCCTCCGGCTCACCCGACGTGCCCGGCGGGGCGACCTCGCCGCCGCAGGCGCCCAGGCCGCGCTGATCGGCACCGCCGTGATGGCGGTCACCCTCGGCGAGGTCCTGCTGGACACGCCCATGGCGGTCGCGGTGGCGATGGCGCTCGGGGTGGCGACGCGGCAGCCGAGCCCCGACACCTACTCACCGGATGAGGAGCTCGCCCCATGAGCCGGCCGACGGTGGCCATCGCCCACGACTACCTGACGCAGCGGGGAGGTGCCGAGCGTGTCGTGCTGACGCTGATGAAGGCCTTCCCGGAGGCGAAGGTCTACACCACGCTCTACGATCCGGACGGGACCTACCCGGAGTTCGCGGACGCGGACATCGTCACCTCGCCCCTCAACCGGTTCCTCCTCCTGCGGCGCGACCACCGCCGCGCCCTGCCGCTGCTGGCGCCGGCCGCGTCCCGGATCAAGGTCGACGCCGACGTGACGATCGTGTCGAGCAGCGGCTGGGCGCACGGCTTCGACATCGCCGGGCGGTCGGTCGTCTACTGCTACTCCCCGGCACGATGGCTGTACGACAGCGAGCGCTACCTCGGCGGCCCCACGCACAAGTCGCTCCTCGGCCTCGGCCTGATGGCCATGCAGACGCCGCTGATCCGCTGGGACAAGCGCGCAGCACGCGCGGCCGACCGCTACCTCGCGATCTCGCGCGTGGTCCGCGAGCGGATCCGGTCGACGTACGGCATCGAGCCCGAGATCGTGCCCGCTCCGCACAGCATGGACGCGAGCGCCGCGCAGGAGCCGATCCCGGACCTGGAGGACTGGCAGGGCGGCTACGCGCTGGTCGTCTCGCGGCTGCTGCCCTACAAGAACGTCGACGCCGCCATCGAGTCGGCGCGGCAGTCGGGCCACCGCCTCGTCATCATCGGCCGCGGGCCGGAGGAGCAGCGGCTGCGGGCGCTGATCCCCGCCAACGTCCGGATGTACAGCGGGCTGACCGATGCCCAGATGCGGTGGGCCTACGCGCACGCCCGGGTGCTCGTCGCGCCGAGCCACGAGGACTTCGGGCTCACTCCGCTCGAGGCGGCCGCCTTCGGAGTGCCGACGATCGCGCTGCGCGGCGGCGGCTACCTCGACACCATCGTCGAGCACGAGACCGGCCTGTTCTTCGACCATCCCGAGCCCGAGGCGATCACCGCCGTTCTCGACCGTGCCGACCTGCACCCGTGGAATCCTGACGTCCTGCGGGCCCGCGCGGAGGAGTTCAGCGAGGCCCGCTTCATCGAGCGGATCCGCGCGATCGTCGACGCGGAGGGAAGGGTGGACTGAGGTGCGACCCCAGGGCATCCGGCTGCTCCCGTGGCTGGTCGGCGCGGTCGACTTCGTCATGATCGGCCTCGCCGCGGTGCTGGCGATCCGCTTCCGGCTGACCCTGTCGGTGTTCGACACCGCGAGCGACGTCCTGCAGAACACCGCGGTCGCCAGCGTCTTCTTCGTCGCGACCTGGGTGGTCATGCTGGCGATCTACGGCGCCTACGAGCGCCACGTCTTCGGCGCCGGCACCGAGGAGTTCAAGCTCGTCGTCAACGGCTCCTTCTTCACCGGCGCCCTCATCGCCACGATGGCGTTCCTGCTGCAGTACCCGCTCTCCCGTGGGTTCTTCGTCCTCTTCTTCTCGATCGGCGTGCTGCTGCTGGTCGTGGGCCGGTTGCTGAGCCGCCGGGTGATCCAGCGGCTCCGCGCCGCCGGGCACTTCAACGAGAACGTGCTGCTCGTCGGCAGCCCGATCTACATCGCCGAGATCAACAAGGTGCTGGCCCGCGAGTCCTGGCTCGGCTACCGGGTGATGGGCTGTCTCGTGCCGCCCGTGCACGCCGGGCCGCAGGCCATGTCCTCCGGAGTGCCCGTCCTGGGCCTCATCGACGACATCCGCACCATCGTCGACGAGGTCTCGCCCGACATCGTCTTCTTCACCGCCGGCGCGGTGAAGTCGTCCACGCAACTGCGCCGCCTGGCCTGGGACCTCGAGGACAACCAGGACGTCCAGATCATCGTCGCCCCCAACGTCACCGACGTCTCCAGCGAGCGCGTCAGGATCCGACCGGTCGCCGGCCTCCCGCTCATGCACCTCGGGCGCTCCCGCTCGCAGCTGGCGACCAACGACGCCAAGCGCGCCTTCGACTTCGTCGGCGCGCTGCTGGTCCTGCTGCTCGTCTCGCCGGTGCTGCTCGGGCTGATGCTGTGGATCCGGCTGTACGACGGCGGGCCCGCGCTCTTCCGCCAGGTCCGGGTCGGGCGTGACGGCCAGGAGTTCACCTGCCTCAAGCTGCGCTCGATGCACGTCGACGCGGAGGCACGACTGGCCGAGCTGGAGGCTCGGGAGGACCACGTCCTCTTCAAGAGCACCGACGACCCGCGGGTGACCCGGCCGGGGCGACTGATCCGCCGGTTCTCACTCGACGAGCTGCCCCAGCTGTGGAACGTCGTCCGCGGCGAGATGAGCCTCGTCGGCCCGCGCCCCCCGCTGCCCAGCGAGGTCGAGCAGTACGAGGACGACATGCTGCGCCGGCTCAACGTGCTGCCGGGCATGACCGGCCTGTGGCAGGTCTCGGGGCGATCCGACCTGTCGTGGGAGGACACCGTCCGGCTCGACCTCTACTACGTCGACAACTGGTCGATGGTGCAGGACCTGCTGATCCTCGCCCGCACGGTCAGCGCCGTGCTGGCCAGCCGCGGCGCCTACTGAGCCCCGGCCGTCACTCCTTGCCCGACGACGTCTTCACCAGCTTGCGGCGCCGGCCCTTGCCCGCGCTGGAGTACGCCTCGCGCGTGGCCTCCTCGGCCCGGTAGCCGGCGTACCCGCCGTAGCCGGAGTAGCCGCCGCCGTAGGCGATCGCGCTGGCGCCCTTGACCGGCGCCTTGTTGAGCACGACCCCCAGCAGCCTGCTGCCGACCTGGTCGAGGATGCGGCGGCACTGCTCGCTCTGCTCGATCTGCGTCTTGCCCGCGGCCTGCACCAGGAGCGCACCGTCGCAGAAGGCCGACAGCAGGCCTGCGTCGGTGACCGGCAGCAGCGGCGGCGCGTCGAGGATCACGAGGTAGTCCTGGGCGAGCTCGTCGATGAACTGCTTCATCCGCAGCGAGCCGAGCAGCTCGCTGGGGTTGGGTGGGATCCGCCCCGCCGGGAGCACACTGAGGTTGGTCATGCCGGAGTCGACGATGACGTCACGCATCTCCACGTCGCCCGCGAGCGCCTGGGTGAGCCCGACCGTGCCGTCGATCTCGAACGTGGTGGCGATCTGGGGACGGCGCAGGTCGGCGTCGACCAGGAGGACCGGGGTGCCCGCCTGCGCGACCAGCCGGGCGATGTTCGAGGAGACGGTGGACTTGCCCTCGCCCGCGAGCGCGGAGGTCACCACGATCTTGCGCGGCTCGTTGTCCACGTCGACGAAGCGCAGGTTGGTGCGCAGCTGCCGGAAGGACTCGGCGGCACGACCCAGGTCGCCGCGGACCCCTCGGTGGGTCCGGCCGAGCGCGTCCTCCTTGGGGATGATGCCGAGCACGGAGGCGCCGGTGGCGTCCTCGACGTGCTTGACCGAGCGGACCCGGCGGTCGATGAGGCGGCGCGCGATGAGGACGGCGTACGCCAGCGCGAGGCCACCGGCCGCACCCTTCATCGCCGCCTTGCGGTAGTCGGGCGTGAACGGTGCCGTGGGAAGCTCTGCGGGCTCGACCGGCACGATGCGCGTGAGCGGCTCCTGTTTGGGGTTGCTCTGCCCGGTGTCGATCTCCTGGGCGTACTCGACGACCGAGTCGACCACCGAGTTGGCCAGGTCGCGGGCCTCCTCCGGCGTGCTGCCGATGGCGGTGATGGTGAGCGCGTTGACGTCGGCGTTGACGGTCGCGGAGAAGCGGCCCGCGATCTCGCTCGGCGGCACGTCGAGACCCAGCTCGTCCACGACCTTCTCGGCGACGGGCATCGAGGAGACGAGGAAGGCGTAGAGCCCGGCCTTCTCCTCGGCGAGGGCGGCGTTGCCCTGCTCCTCCCCCGCGCTCGTGGCGTTGCCGACCTTGACCAGGCCCGAGGACGTGGCGGAGTAGAGCACGGGGTCGCGCGTGGTCTTCGCCATCATCAGCAGCGCACCGAGGACCGTGCAGCCGACCAGCACCCACACGTAGGCGCGAGACAGCCTGACGAAGTCCCCGAAGGTCATGCTCGCGAGTCTAGGGCGTGAGCCGCCCCCGTCTGGGCGGAACGACGACATGCCGACGGGCCCGGCTGGCACCATGGCCGCATGACCGAGGAGCCGGACGGCCGGACGGCCCCGATCGCCGCGCGGGTCCACCTCGCGCACGCGGTCGTGCAGAAGCTGGCCGACGACCGAGGCATCGACCTGCTCCACCTGAAGGGTCCCGCGGTGCTGCCCGGGCTCCGGGCCGAGGGCCGGCACTCCAGCGACGTCGACGTGCTCGTCCGTCCGAGCCACCTCGCCCGTCTCGCCGAGGCGCTGGAGTGGGTGGGCTGGGAGAAGCGCACCGACTTCTCCACCGGCTCGGCCTTCGCGCACGCCGCCAACTGGTGGCACGACGACTGGGGGTGGGTCGACGTCCACGTCCACTGGCCTGGGGTGATGGTCGACGCCGAGCAGGCCTTCGACGTCCTCGCCCGCACCAGCCTGATGGTGCCGATCGCGCACCGCGACTGCCGGGTCCCGGACCGCACGGCGCAGCGGCTCGTCCTGGTCCTGCACTCGGCGCGCTCGGGCGGCACGAGCGACGTCGACCTCGCCTGGTACGCCGCCGACCCGGGCGAGCAGGACGCGGTCCGCGCGCTCGCCGCGGAGCTCGACGCCGAGGTCGCCCTCGCCGCCGGGATCGGCGAGCTCGAGCTGCACCGCGACCACCCGACGTACCGGCTGTGGCGGCACTTCAGCCAGGGCGGCAGCCGCACCGACGAGTGGCGGGCCCGGCTCGCCGCGGCCTCCGGCGCGCGCGCCAAGGCCCACCTCGTGACCGCGGTGCTGCGGGTCAACCGCGACCACCTCAGCATGGAGCTCGGGCGGCCGCCGACGCGCGCCGAGGTCCGCGACCGGCAGCGGCTCCGGGTGCGCCGGGCCCTCGACGAAGTGGTCAGGCGGGTGGGGCGGCGGTGACGCACACCTACCGCATCGCCGACGACGTGGCCTGGGTCAGCCAGGAGGACCTCGACGCCGACGGCGAGCCGACGGCGTACCTCACCCGGGTGCCGCGCGGGATGCCGATCATGCTCGAGGGCTCCGGCTGCCTGGTCTGGCTCGCGCTGGCCGACGGCGGGACCCTGGAGGAGGTCACCGCCGCCGCCGCCGCCATGTCGGACGCCGCCGTGGACGACATCCGCGACGACGTCGCGGAGCTGGTCGACCAGCTCGTGGTCATCGGCGTGGTGCGCGAGGACTGAGGACCCGCTCGGCCCACGCGCTCGCGAGCACTGCTCCGACCAGCGCCCCGAGCCCGTTGGCGACCACGTCGCCCCAGTCGCCGTCGCGGGGCAGCCAGAGCCACTGCACGACCTCGACCGCCGCCGAGGCCAGGACCCCGGCTCCGGTGACCCACCACCACGGCCGCCGGGTGGCGACCACGAGGAGGGCGCCGAGCGGGACGAACAGCACGACGTTGAGCAGGTAGCCGTAGTGCTCCGGCAGGGCCCAGTCCGGCGCGAGGGGCCAGTCGTCGCGGAACAGCGTGTAGAGCCGCACGGTCAGCCGGTTCAGCGCCCAGCCCCACGGCCCGGTCACCAGCAGCACCAGGAGGAGGACGTACGCCGCCCCCAGCGCGGCGACGATCCGACGATCCCGCGACCAGCCCACGCATCCACCCTAGAGTTGGCGCCGTGAGCAGCGAGCCGACGGCACCCGGACCGGTCGTCGGGGTGGTGGTCGAGGCCCTCGGCGTGCCGGTCGGGATCCCGGTCACCGGCGAGGCGGCGACGCGGCTGCGGCACCAGTGGAGCCGGGCCCTCACCGACCGTCCGGCCGCTCGGAGCATCGACGTCTCGCCCGACGAGGTGCACGACGAGGCGGCCTTCGACTACTCCGTGACCACCCGCGTCACGCTCGCGGCCCTCGAGGCCACGGCCGGGCAGCGGCTCAACCTGCACGCCGGCGCCGTCGCCGCAGAAGACGGCCGCGCGCTCGCGCTGGTCGGGCCGTCGGGGTCCGGCAAGACCACCGCGATCGCACTGCTCGCCACGCGGCTGGGCTACCTCTCCGACGAGACGGTGTCGCTCGACGAGGGTCTCGGCGTGCACCCCCACCCCAAGCCGCTCTCGGTGGTCGTCGATGGCGCGGTCCCGATGGCAAAGGGCTCGGTCTCACCGGACGACCTCGGGCTCGGCCGCGCGCCGGAGTCGGCGTACCTCCACCGGCTCGTGCTCCTGCACCGCGGTGACGACGACGCCGGACTCGTCCCGCTCCCGCCGGCGCGGGCGATCGTGGAGGTCGTCGAGCAGAGCTCGTCGCTGGTCCACCTCGACCAGCCCGTCCGCACGCTGGCCGACGCCATCGACGCCTGCGGCGGGGCATGGGCACTGCACTACCGCGAGTTCGCGGACCACCTCGACGAGGTCCTCGGGCTCCTCGACGGCGCAGCGCAGCCGCCGGCCGCACGCCTCCACCACCCGTCCGACGGAGGCGACGCCGGCCGGGTCGACGGCCCGGTCGCCGGCGCGTGGAGCCGCACACCGTGGACCGACGCGATGGAGTACGACGACGAGCTGGTCGTCATGGTCGGCGACCGCGTGCAGGTGCTCGGCGGCCTCGGCGTGGTCCTCTGGCTGGAGCTGGCGCAGCCGCGCACCGAGGCCGAGCTGGTGAGCGCGGTCACCGCCGCGTGGGGCGAGCACCCGCAGTCCGCGGCGCTGGTGGCGGAGGCGCTCGGCGTGCTCAGCGGGCAGGGCCTGGTCCGGCCGCCGGCCTGACCCGGCTCAGAGCCGCGCCAGCGGGCGCGACCCGGCCCACGACTCGGTCGCGCGCACGGCGATGCCCATCAGGCCCACGCCCAGCACGATGGCCTGCACGCTCTGCAGGTTCGCGGGCAGCAGGTGGTTGACCGGCGCCAGCGCGACGTGGAGGAGCAGCATCGCCGGCACCCACACGGGGGCGGCACGACCGCGGAGGAGGACCAGCGCCACGACCAGCTCGCCGAGGTGGAAGGCGACGACCACCGCGCCCAGGCCGAGGCGCAGCAGCGGGTCCCGGCTCAGCGCCTCGACCTGCTCGGGGGTGAGGTCGACGGTGCGCGCGACCGCTCGGAAGAGCACCAGCAGCGACGCCACACCGGCGGTGCCGATCGTGCCGACCGCCCAGATCCAGAGGCCGACCAGGCCCACGACCTGGTGCCGACGCGGAAACAGCCAGAGGATCGCGGGGAGGCCCATCGTGAGGCCGACCGAGGCGAGGAAGAACGACGCCGTGGCCATCAACCACGCGGCGTCCTGGTGGGCGACGGCGTCGATCACCTGGCCCACCTCGGTGGTCGGTGGCATGGAGAGGGCGCCGAGCACGAGCAGGACCGCCCCGCTCGCCAACGACGCCGCCGACCACGGCAACCACCCTGCACCCACGAGGCGCCACGCTAGGCGCCGGCCGGCCCTTCCCCACCTCGATGGCCCGGCCGTGACCCGAAGGGGCTACCCCGCCGCTCCCGCGCGGGCTACGCCGGTAGCGTGCGCACCATGACCGCTCGCCGCCAGCTGCCCACCGACGAGGCCCGCGACCTGCTCGCCCTCACCCGGGAGATCGCCACCAAGGAGCTCGCACCGCGCTCGGCCGAGGCGGAGGCGACCGAGACTTTCCCCCGCGACGTCTTCGCGATGCTCGGTCAGGCCGGGCTGCTGTCGCTGCCCTACCCCGAGGAGCACGGCGGCGGCGACCAGCCCTACGAGGTCTACCTCCAGGTCCTCGAGGAGATCGGCGCCGTGTGGTCGTCGGTCGGTGTGGGCGTCTCGGTGCACGCCCTGTCGTGCTTCGGCCTGGCCCACTTCGGCACCGAGGAGCAGAAGGCCGAGTGGCTGCCCGACATGCTCGGTGGCGACCTGCTCGGCGCCTACTGCCTCTCCGAGCCGCACGCCGGTTCCGACCCCGCCGCCATGCGCACCACCGCCCGCCTCGACGGCGACGAGTACGTCCTCAACGGGGCCAAGGCGTGGACGACGCACGGCGGCCACGCCGACTTCTACAAGGTGATGGCCCGCACGTCCGACGACCGCAACGGCATCTCCTGCTTCCTCGTCCCGGCGTCCGCGGAGGGCCTCTCGGCCGACCCGCCCGAACGCAAGATGGGCCTCACCGGCTCCGCGACCGCGACGATGCGCTTCGACAACGTGCGCGTCCCCGTCGAGCGTCGCCTCGGCGCCGAGGGCGACGGGCTGCGCATCGCCCTCGCCGGCCTCGACTCCGGCCGCCTCGGCATCGCCGCCGTCGCGACCGGCCTGGCCCAGGGGGCGCTGGACTCGGCGGTGGCGTACGCCCGTGAGCGCGAGACCTTCGGCAAGAAGATCATCGACCACCAGGGCCTCGCCTTCGTGCTCGCCGACATGGAGGCCGCCGTCGTCACCGCCCGCGCGACCATGCTCCACGCCGCCCGCCTGCGCGACGCCGGGCTGCCGTTCTCCCGCGAGGCCTCGATCGCCAAGCTGGTGGCCACCGACAACGCCATGAAGGTCACCACCGACGCCGTCCAGGTGCTCGGTGGCTACGGCTACACCCGCGACTTCCCGGTCGAGCGCTACATGCGCGAGGCCAAGGTGATGCAGATCTTCGAGGGCACCAACCAGATCCAGCGGATGGTGATCTCCCGCTCGCTCGCCAAGGACGGCAACGGCGCGATCGGCTGACGGTCTGCAGCAAGCACGCCTCAGACGTCGGTGACCCGCACCCCGGCGTGGGCCTTGTAGCGCCGGTTGATGGCGATCAGGTTGGCGGTCAGCGCCTCGACCTGGTGGGCGTTGCGGAGGCGTCCGCCGTACATCCCGCGCATCCCGGGCACGACGTCCGCCAGCGACTGCACGAGGTCGGTGGCCGCGCGGTCGTCGCCGAGCACGAGCACGTCGGTCTCGATCCGCTCGACCGTCGGGTCCTCGAGCAGGACGGCGCTGACGTTGTGGAAGGCACCCACCACCCGTGACTCCGGGAGGAGCGCCGCGGCCTGCTCCGTCGCCGAGCCCTCCTTGACGCGCAAGGCGTACGGCCCCTGCTTGTCGAAGCCGAGCGGGTTCACGCAGTCGACGACGACCTTGCCCGCGAGCTCGTCCCTGAGCGACTCGAGCAGCTCGGCGTGGCCGTCCCACGGCACGACGACCAGCACGATGTCGCCGGCGGTCGCTGCGTCTGCGTTGGAGGCGCCGCGGACGCGGCCGGCGTCCGCGAGCCCGGCCGCGGCGTCCTGCGCGCGCTGCGCGTCCCGCGAGCCGAGCACGACGTCGAGGCCGGCTGCCGCGAACCTGCGGGCCAGCCCCCGGCCCTGGGGTCCGGTGCCGCCGAGGACGGCGATGGTCAGCGACGAGAGGTCGGGCTCGGGGGCGGGGTCAGTCATGGCGCCGACGCTAGCGAAGCGGTCGCGGGCGGCTCGAACCAGACCACCCGTTGGTGGGTTGTCCCGCACCCGACCGCGAGCAAGCCTCGAAGGCATGACCAAGCGCATCGCATTCCTGACCGCCACCGAGGGCATCGAGGAGGTGGAGCTGACCAAGCCGTGGCAGGCCGCCGCCGACGCGGGTCACACCGTGGAGCTGCTGTCCGTCGAGGAGGGCGAGGTGCAGCTGTTCCAGCACCTCGACAAGTCCACCACCCAGAAGGTCGACCGCCTCGTCTCCGACGCCTCCCCTGACGACTACGACGCCCTCGTCCTGCCCGGCGGCGTCGCCAACCCCGACGCGCTGCGCATGGACGACACGGCCGTCGCCTTCGTCCGCGACTTCGTCGACTCCGGCAAGCCGGTCGCCGCCATCTGCCACGCCCCGTGGACCCTCGTCGAGGCCGACCGGGTGCGCGGCAAGCGGGTCACCAGCTGGCCGAGCCTGCAGACCGACGTGCGCAACGGCGGTGGTGAGTGGGTGGACGAGGAGGTCGTCGTCGACGGCAACCTGATCACAAGCCGCAACCCCGACGACATCCCTGCCTTCTCGCAGGCGTTGCTGGAGGCCGTCGGCGACTGACCGGCCGCCGCCCCGCGCCGCACGACACCACTGGCCCTCGCGTCGTCCCCCGACGCGAGGGCCAGTGGCGCGCATCGACATCCCCCAGAAGTAGGTGTGGCGCACGTCACACCGATGCGGCACACTCCGTGTGGAAGCGCTCCCACTCGGAAAGGCCGCCCATGTCCCGTCCCCCGCGCCGTCGTACGCCGTTGCGCACGGTCGTCTCCGTCCTGGCCCTCGCCGTTGTCGGCCTCGCGCCGCTCCAGCTCGGGGGTGCGGCACTCGCCGAGGCCCCCGCCGCGCAGGCCGCGCAGCACCCGAAGCACCCGCCCACCACCGCGCCCGACCTCGGCGATCGCGTCGTCGTGTTCGACCCGTCGATGCCCGTCGCCGACATCGAGGCGCGGGCCGAGTCGATCTGGACGCAGCAGGTCGACGCCGAGATGTCCTCCGAGCGCTGGAGCCTGCTGTTCAAGCCCGGCACCTACGGCACCGACGCCGACCCGCTGCAGATCAAGGTCGGCTACTACACCGAGGTCGCCGGTCTCGGCGCCTCGCCGTCCGACGTCGTCATCAACGGCAAGGTCGAGGTCTACAACCGCTGCCTGACCGACGGACCCACACAGCCCTACTGCGTGGCCCTGAACAACTTCTGGCGCTCGATGTCCAACCTGACCATCAACGTCAACGGCCTCGGACAGGACGGCTGCCGCGGCTCGGCGAACTTCTGGGCCGCCTCCCAGGCCTCGGCCCTGCGCCGCGTCGACATCCGCAACGGCAACCTCTCGCTGATGGACTACTGCACCGCCGGTCCGCAGTACGCCAGCGGCGGCTTCCTCGCCAACTCCCGCGCCGGCACCATCATCAACGGCTCGCAGCAGCAGTGGCTGACCCGCAACAGCGAGGTCGCCTCGTGGTCCAACGGCGTGTGGAACCAGGTCTTCGCCGGCACCATCGGCGCCCCGTCCGAGGCCAACTTCCCGACCGAGACCTACACGACGCTCGACACGACCGAGGTCAGCCGGGAGAAGCCGTACCTCTTCCTCGACGACTCCGGCGCGTGGCGGGTCCACGTGCCGGCGGCCCGCACCGGCTCGCGCGGCCCGGACTGGACGGTCGGCGCCGACACCGGGCGCGACCTGCCGCTGTCCGCCTTCCACGTCGCACGCCCCGACCAGCCGGCGCGCGTCCTGGCCACCGCGCTCGCCCGCGGCAAGCACCTGCTCCTCACCCCCGGCGTGTACGACGTCGACCGCAGCCTGGTGATCAGGCGCAGCGACACCGTGGTGCTCGGCATGGGCCAGGCCACCCTCACCGCGGTCGGCGGCTCGACGCCGATCGTCGTCGACGGCAAGGCCGGCGGCGTCGTCATCGCGGGCGTCACCATCGACGCCGGCACCGGCCTGTCCAGGTCGCTGATGCACCTCGAGGCGCGCCGCGGTCACGGGCACGGGCACCACTGGCGCGGGCACGGGACCCCCACCCCGACCACCACGCTGAACGACGTCTACTTCCGCGTGGGCGGTCCCCACGTCGGACGCACGCAGACCGCGCTCGTCATCGACGCCGACGACGTGCTCATCGACCACATCTGGGTCTGGCGCGCCGACCACGGCATCGAGGGCTTCACCGCCGGCGCGAGCGGCGACACCGACCGCTGGCGCACCAAACCGGCCGCGTCGGCGTGATCGTCAACGGCGACCGGGTGCGGGCGACCGGCCTGTTCGTCGAGCACTTCCAGACCTACAACACCGTCTGGAACGGCGAGGACGGGCACGTCGTGCTCTACCAGAACGAGCTGCCCTACGACCCGCCCAGCCAGGCGGACTGGACCCAGCCCGACGGCACGCTCGGCTGGCCGGGCTACAAGGTCGGCGACCGGGTGCGCCGCCACCAGCTCTACGGCGGCGGCGTCTACGTCTTCAACCGCAACGACCCCTCGATCACCACCGAGAGCGGCTTCGAGGTCCCGGACCGGGCCGGCGTCCGGCTCCACCACGTCATGACGGTCAACCTCGACGCCGGCAGCATCGAGCACGTCGTCAACGACAGCGGGGCCCGCGTCGACAGCTCGGCTCCCGGGGTGCCGAGCTTCGTGGTCGACTACCCGGCTCCCTGAGCCTCGACCAGCCAGCGGCCCAGCAGCGTCCCGTCCTGCTCCAGGAGCAGGGCGGGACGCAGCGCCACGTCGACCTCGGCGCCGGTGGCGATGCGTACGGCGTCGCCACCGGCGAGCATCGGCACCACGGTCCAGCACAGCTCGTCGACGACGCCGGCGGCGAGCAGGTCGGCGAACAGCGAGGGTCCGCCCTCGCACAGCTGCTCGGTCCAACCGCGCCGGGCGAGCTCGTCCTTGAGCGCGACCAGGTCGATCTCGTCGTCGCCGAGCACGAGCACGTTCTCCTCGCCCAGCGCCTCTTGCGCGGCCGCGAGGCCGTCGGACGACCCGACGGTCGCCATCAGGATGCGCCCGCGCGGGGCGTCGCGCAGCGTCGGCGGCAGGTCGGCGGACCGGCTCACCACGACGAGCGGCACGCGCGGGACGTCGTACTCCTCCTCGCGCAGCGTGCCGGCGCCGACGACGAGGCAGTGCGCACGCCTGCGCAGCGCGTCGAAGACCCGCTTGTCGGCGTCGTTGTTGATCGTCCCGCTCAGCCCGTCGGAGCCGGTCGCGGCACCGTCGACGGTGCTCACGAAGTTCACCCGCAGCCAGGGCTCACGCTCAGGCGTGTAGGCCGCGGCCAGGTCGTCGTCGCTGAGGTCGGCGAGGTGCTGCAGCTCGAGGCGCTGCGCCTGGGGGTCTGGGATCACGCCCCTACTGTTGCACCGTGATCACGCTCGCCGACCTGGCCGCCCTCCAGAACGACCACGGTGACGCGTGGGACAGCGAGGTCACGCCCGTGGTGCTGGACGGCCCGCGGGGCCAGGTGCGGATCGGCGACGGCCCCGTCACGTTGATGGGCTGCGTCAACCTCTCCCGCGACTCGACCTACCGCGAGAGCGTCGCCATCAGCCCCGAGGACGCCGTGCGGATGGGGCGCATCCAGGTCGCGCAGGGCGCGGCGGTCGTCGACCTCGGCGCGGAGTCCAGCAACGCCCGGGCGGCGCGTGTCTCGCCCGAGGAGCAGGTGCTCACCCTCGTCCCCGCGGTCCGTGGCCTCGCCGAGGAGGCGATCGTCTCGGTCGAGACCTACGAGCCCACCGTCGTGCGCGCCTGCCTCGAGGCCGGTGCCCGGATCCTCAACATGACCGGGCGCGAGCACGAGGACGAGATGCTCGCCCTCGCCGCCGAGTACGACGCCGCGGTGGTGATGTGCTTCGGCGAGACAGCCAACGTCCGCGAGATCGCCGACGTACCGCCCGACGCCGACCCCGTCCCGGTGCTGCTCGACCACTTCGCGCCGCGCATCGCCCACGCGCGCTCGCTCGGCGTGCGCCAGGTGGTGGTCGACCCCGGCATGGGCTTCTACTACGGCAACCTCGTCGACCCGCCGACGCGCGCCCGCCACCAGGCGCGCGTGCTGGCGCAGGGCTTCCGCCTGCGCCCCCTCGGCGTACCGGTCTGCAACGCGGTGCCGCACTCCTACGACCTCTTCGGCGACGAGTTCCGCAAGGCCGAGGGCTTCTACGCCGTCTTCGCCGCCCTCGGCGGCACCCACCTGGTCCGGACCCACGAGGTGGCCCACCTGCGCGCGGTCCTGCGCGGCCTCACCGAGCTCGAGGTCCGCTGACGCCGCCGCTGGTTGAGCACGCCGCTGGTTGAGCAGGGCGCCCCGCGCCCGTGTCGAGACCAAGGGCGGCGATCGCCTCGGTTTCGACACGCTCGCTGCTCAACCAGCGGAGGGATCAGCGGAGGAAGGCGCGCACTCCGGCCACCAGGCCGCGGGCGTAGCGCGCCCGGCCGCGGGGCGAGGTCATCGCCCGCGCCTCGGCGGCGTTGCGCATGTTGCCCAGCTCGACCATCACGGTGGGCACGTCGGAGAGGTTGAGGGTGGCGAGGTCGGAGCGGAAGTCGAGCCCGTCGCCGCCCGCGACGTAGGTCGCCACCCCGAAGCCGCGTCCGATCAGGCCGGACCGCACGGTCGCAGCCAGCCGCCGCGACGGCCGGACGATGTCGTCGGTCCACGGCGCCCGGTCGGGCGGGGCGATGACGTGGAAGCCGCGGGCGCCGGCAGCGTACGAGCCATCGGCGTGGACCGAGAGCTTCAGGTCGGCGCCGATCGCGTTGCCGGCCCGGCCGCGGGCGTCGACGCACGGCCCCCAGCGGTCCTGGCGGTTGCTGTGCCGGGTGAGCCGGACGGTGGCACCGAGCTCGCGCAGCCGACGGGCCACCAGCCGGGAGACCTGCCACGCGAAGGTGGCCTCCGGGTAGCCGCCGTTGGTCGCCGTGCCGGTGGTGTTGCACGGCTTGGTGAAGCCGCCGGCCGGCACGGGGCGGTTGATCTGCGCCGGGAAGTTGTGGTTGCCGAGCTGGTGGCCGGGGTCGACCACGATCGTGCGGCCGGCCAGGGGTTTGGAGGCTCGCTGCGCTCGCAGCTCAACCGGCGGGCCGGAGGTCGCCACTGGCGGAGCGGCGAGCGCTGCGAGCGTGCCGAGACCCAGCCCCAGCACGAGCCCCAGCGCGACCCCCGCAGCCCGGAGCATCAGCCCGTGAACCCCTGCGGGTTCTGCGACTGCCACCGCATCGCGTCGGCAGCCATCTCGTCGACGGACTTCTTGGTGCTCCAGCCGAGCTCGGCGTTGGCCTTGGACGGGTCGGCGTAGGACGTGGCGACGTCACCCGGGCGGCGCGGGACGACCTCGTAGGGCAGCTCCCGGCCGACGGCGCGCTCGAAGGCGTGCAGCATCTCGAGCACGCTCGTGCCGTGACCGGAGCCGAGGTTCCACACGTTGACCGGCTCGTCGGTCCGGCTCAGCGCCTCGAGCGCGGCCACGTGGCCGGCGGCGAGGTCCTCGACGTGGATGTAGTCGCGCACGCCGGTGCCGTCGGGGGTGTCGTAGTCGTCGCCGAAGACCTGGAGCTTGTCGCGCTTGCCGACCGCGACCTGCGCGATGTACGGCGTCAGGTTGTTCGGGATGCCCGACGGGTCCTCGCCGATCGTGCCGGACTCGTGGGCGCCGACGGGGTTGAAGTAGCGCAGCAGCGCGAAGCGCATGTCGGGCGAGGCGGCGGCGACGTCACGCAGGATCTGCTCCTGCATGACCTTGGTCCAGCCGTAGGGGTTGGTCGCGAAGGTCCGCTGGTCCTCGGTCGCGCCGGCCTGGTCGGTGCCGTAGACGGTGGCGCTGGAGGAGAAGACGAGCTTGTCGACGTCGTACTTCTGCATGGCCCGCACCAGCGAGAACGTGGAGACGAGGTTGTTCTCGTAGTAGTCGAGCGGCTTGGCCACGCTCTCCCCGACGGCCTTGTAGCCGGCGAAGTGGATGACCGCGTCGAAGTCCTCGGCGGCGAAGAGGTGCTCGGTCTTGTCGTAGTCGCAGAGGTCGAACGAGTGCAGCGGGAGGGACGTCCCCGTCAGGGCCTCCATCCGGCCGAGCACGACCGGGTTGGAGTTGCTGAAGTTGTCGACGATGACCACGTCGTGGCCTGCCGCGACGAGCTGGATGACGGTGTGCGAGCCGATGTAGCCGGCTCCGCCGCTGACGAGGATCTTCATGCGTCTGAGCCTAAGGGGTGCGGTTCCCGTGCCAGACTGCGCGCATGCCTGCCGCTCTCATCACGGGAATCACCGGCCAGGACGGCCTCTACCTCGCCGAGCTGCTGCTCGAGAAGGGGTACGACGTCCACGGCCTGATCCGTGGCCAGAACAACCCCCGCCGCGAGCTCGTCCAGAAGGTCGTGCCTGACGTCACCCTCCACAACGGCGACCTCACCGACCTCTCGAGCCTGATGCGGGCGATGCGCGACTCGCAGCCCGACGAGGTCTACAACCTCGGCGCCATCTCCTTCGTGGCCTACTCCTGGGAGAACGCCTTCGTCACCAGCGACGTGACCGGCATGGGCGTGCTCAACATGCTCGAGGCCGTGCGCCTGCACGCCGGGGACGACCCGTCGGCCATCCGCTTCTACCAGGCGTCGAGCTCGGAGATGTTCGGCAAGGTGCAGGAGGTGCCCCAGTCGGAGAGCACCCTGCTCTGGCCGCGCTCCCCCTACGGCGTGAGCAAGGTCTACGGCCACTACATGACCATCAACTACCGCGAGTCCTACGGCATGCACGCCTCCTCGGGGATCCTGTTCAACCACGAGTCCCCGCGCCGCGGGCCGGAGTTCGTGACCCGCAAGATCAGCCAGGCCGTGGCCCGGATCCACCTCGGCCAGCAGGACTCGATGGCGCTCGGCAACCTCGACGCCCGCCGCGACTGGGGCTACGCCGGCGACTACGTCGACGCGATGTGGCGGATGCTGCAGCAGGACGAGGGCGACGACTACGTCATCGCCACTGGCGAGACCCACTCGATCCGCGAGTTCCTCGACGCCGCCTTCGCCCACGTCGGCATCGACGACTGGTCCAAGCACGTCACCCAGGACCCCCGGTTCATGCGCCCCGCCGAGGTCGAGCTGCTCATCGGCGACGCCTCCAAGGCGAAGGAGAAGCTCGGCTGGACACCCACGGTCTCGTTCCCGGAGCTCGTGGCGATGATGGTCGACAGCGACATCGCGGCGGTCAAGGCCGGCTGGTGACCGCTCGGGCGTTCATCACGGGCATCGGCGGCCAGGACGGCACCTACCTCGCGGAACGCCTCGTCGGCGAGGGCCTGGAGGTCCACGCCCTCGTGCTCGAGGCGGACGGCCACCCGGCCCACTGCCCCGACGAGGTGGTGCTGCACCCCGGCGACGTCGGCGACGTCGAGGCGACGCGGCAGCTGCTCCACGACGTCGCGCCGCAGGAGGTCTACAACCTCGCCGCGATCAGCTCGGTGGCGCAGTCGTGGGACGAGCCCGACCGCACCGCGCACGTCAACGGCCAGGCGGCCGTCGCCCTGATGGAGTCGGCGCGCGGGCTCGGCGACGTACGCGTCGTGCAGGCGTCGAGCGCGGAGATCTTCGGCGAGCCGACGGCTTCGCCGCAGACCGAGGACACCCCGGTGCGGCCCGTGAACCCGTACGGCGCCGCGAAGGCGTTCGCGCACCTGTCCGCCCACGTGCTGCGCCAGCGCGACCTGCACGTGTCGAGCGTGATCCTCTACAACCATGAGTCGCCGCGCCGCGCCGAGCGGTTCGTGACGCGCAAGATCACCTCCACCGTCGCCGCGATCGCCCGCGGCGACGCCGACGAGCTGGTCCTCGGCAACCTCGACGCGCGCCGGGACTGGGGCTGGGCGCCCGACTACGTCGACGCGATGGTCCGCGCGGCACGCGCCGCGGAACCCTCCGACTACGTTGTCGCGACCGGGCGGGCGCACTCCGTGCGGGAGTTCGTCGCCGCCGCGTTCGCCGCGGCCGGGATCGCCGACTGGGAGCCGCTGGTCCGCACCGACCCGGCGTTCTTCCGCCCGGCCGACCCCACCGAGCTGGTCGGCGACGCCACCCGCGCGCGCGAGGTGCTGGGCTGGGAGCCCTCGGTGGCGTTCGAGGAGATCGTGGCCCGGATGGTGTCCGCCGACCTCGCGTAGGCCTCAGCCGTGCGTCAGCAGGCTGAGGAGGTACTCGCCGTAGCCGCTCTTGCGCAACGGCTCGGCGCGGGCGACCAGCTCGTCGTCGGACAGGAAGCCCATCCGCCAGGCGACCTCCTCCGGCGCGCCGACCTTGAAGCCCTGCCGGCCCTCGATCGTGCGCACGAAGTTGGAGGCGTCGTTGAGCGAGTCGAACGTGCCGGTGTCGAGCCAGGCGGTGCCGCGCGGGAGGACCTCGACGTGGAGCCGGCCCTCCTCGAGGTAGCGCCGGTTGAGGTCGGTGATCTCCAGCTCGCCACGGGCTGAGGGCTTCAGCTCGGCGGCGTACTGCACGACGTCGTTGTCGTAGAAGTAGAGGCCCGGCACCGCGAAGTCGCTCTTCGGGTTCTCCGGCTTCTCCTCCAGGGAGAGGGCGCGACCCTGGTCGTCGAACTCCACGACGCCGTACGCGCGGGGGTCGGCGACGTGGTAGCCGAAGACGGCGGCGCCGTCGAGGTCCTTGAACCGGAGCAGCTGCTGGCCGAGGCCGGAGCCGTAGAAGATGTTGTCGCCGAGCACGAGGGCGGACCGCTCGCCCCCGATGTGGTCGGCGCCGATGATGAAGGCCTGCGCGAGCCCGTCGGGGCTCGGCTGCACCGCGAACGTGAGGTCGATGCCGAACCGCGACCCGTCGCCGAGGAGGCGGTGGAAGCCCTCGGCCTCGTGGGGCGTGGTGATGATCAGGACGTCCCGGATGCCCGCGAGCATGAGCGTCGACAGCGGGTAGTAGATCATCGGCTTGTCGTAGACCGGGACCAGCTGCTTGCTGATGCCTTGCGTGATCGGGTGCAGGCGGGAGCCGGTGCCACCGGCCAGGATGATTCCTCGCATGGGCGCCAGCCTAGGGGTCCGGCGATTTATCGGTGCTCCACAGGGTTTGAGACCATCGAGCCCATGCGTTCTCGCCGTCGCTCCTCGTCCGATCGCGCCCTGCGACCCTGGATGGTCGTCGGCGGCCTGTTCCTCCTGCTCGTGCTGCTGGGGCTGCTGGCCCTCCCGTTCCGCAAGGCGCCGGCCGCCGCGGAGAGCGCGAAGGCCGACCTCGAGGCCGCCAAGGCGGCCCTGACCGCCAAGAAGTTCGGGCAGGCCGAGGAGCACGTCGCGAGCGCCCGGCGCCACGCCGACGAGGTGCAGGACGCCGTGCAGGGGATCGGCGGCGACGTGTGGAGCCTGATCCCGTTCGTGGGGCGTCCCGTCGCCGACGTGCGACACATGGGCAACGCGCTCGACGAGCTGACCTCGGTCGCCGAGGTCGGGGTCGAGACGTGGCCGATGGTGGACGGCAAGAAGGCCACCCTGTTCCGCGACGGGGCCGTCGACGTCCCCACCCTGACGAAGGTCGTGAGCGCCGTCTCCGACGCCAGCGCCAGTCTCGACACCGCCCAGCAGGAGCTCAACGAGGTCCACGACTCCGCGCTGTTGGTCGGCACCCAGGTCGCCGACGCGCGCGACGACGCGGCCGCGATCGTCGACCCGCTCGCCTCCAACGCCCGGCGGTTCGAGCCACTGGCCGACGCGATGCCCGACCTGTTCGCCGCGGGCGGCGAGAAGTCCTACCTGCTCGCCCTGCTCAACCCGTCGGAGCAGCGCTTCTCCGGCGGGGCGCCGCTGACGCTGGCCGTCATCGACGTCGCCGACGGCAAGGTGAACGTCGGCGAGGCCCAGGACGCCACCGACCGTGACCTCTACCGCGTCGGCCGGTGGGAGAGGGTGGAGGGCAACCCGTTCCACACCGGCAAGCTGCGCCTCTCCGGCGCGACCTTCGCCCCCGACTGGTCGGTCTCGGGTGAGGAGCTTCTCCGCGGCTGGCAGCGCAAGCGCGACCAGGACCTCGACGGCCTGATCGCCGTCGACGTGGTCGCCCTCGGCAACCTGCTCGACATCACCGGCCCGGTGGAGGTGCCCTACTACGGCACGCTCGACGGCGAGGGCTTCACCGAGAAGCTCATCGGAGACTACGACTCCTTCTCCTCCAACGAGGAGCGCAAGGAGCTCAACCGCGCGATGATCCCGATCTTCACCGACCGCATCCTCGCGCCCGGCAACGGTCTCGAGAAGGTGCAGTCGCTGCGCGACGCGGCTCGCGGGCGCCACTTCGCCATCTGGATGCGCGACCCCGACGTCCAGGCTCCGCTGGCCGACATCGGGCTCGCCGGCGAGCTGTCCGACACCGAGCACGACTACGTCGCGGTCTTCAACCAGAACACCAACGTCAGCAAGTCCGACTACTGGCAGAAGCGCTCGGTCACCAGCGACGTCCGGCTGCGCGAGGACGGCTCGGCCAGGGTCCGCATGACGATCCGGGTGCACAACGACTCCCCGCCCTACCTCCAGCCCTTCGGCGACCCCCGCGGCGGGACGTACTTCACCCGCTGGAACGGCATGACCGTCGGCGTCTTCCTGCCCCAGGGCACCAAGATCCGCAGCGCCACCACCGCGGGCAAGGCGCTCGGCACCGAGACGTTCGACTACTACGGCCGCCCCTACAAGCTGCTGCGCATGGTGCTGCCGCCGGGCGAGACCCGCGAGGGCGTGCTGGAGTACGACGTCCCTGCCGCCGCGGTGGCCGAGGGCGACACGCTCACCTACCACCTCGACGCGACGCCGCAGGGCATGGTCGTCCCGCAGTCGCTTCAGGTGACCGTGCACTGGCCGAAGGGCTACGACGTGGGCGAGCTGCCCGAGGGCTGGACCCGCACGGCCGCCGGCGTCGCGACGTACGACGAGCCGGCCCTGGAGACGCAGCCGAGCTTCAGCGTCACCGGCTCGGCCCGCTGAGCCCTCGGCCCCTAGACTCCCCGCCATGGAACGCCTTCTTGTGACCGGAGGCGCGGGGTTCATCGGGTCGAACTTCGTGCACCACCTCATGCAGCACACCGACCTCAAGGTGACGGTGCTCGACAAGCTGACCTACGCCGCCAGCAAGGAGGCCCTGGCCGGGCTGCCGGAGGACCGGGTCCAGCTGGTGGTCGGCGACATCGCCGACGAGGACGTCGTCGACCCGCTGGTCGCGGCGCACGACGCCGTCGTCCACTACGCGGCCGAGTCGCACAACGACAACTCGCTCAACGACCCGAGCCCCTTCATCAAGACCAACATCCTGGGGACCTACCAGATCCTCGAGGCGGTCCGGAAGCACGACAAGCGCCTGCACCACGTGTCGACGGACGAGGTCTACGGCGACCTCGAGCTCGACGACCCCAAGCGCTTCACCGAGGACACCCCCTACAACCCGTCCTCCCCCTACTCCGCCTCCAAGGCCGGCTCCGACCACCTCGTCCGCGCCTGGGTCCGCAGCTTCGGCGTCCGCGCGACGGTGTCGAACTGTTCCAACAACTACGGCCCGTGGCAGCACATCGAGAAGTTCATCCCGCGGCAGATCACCAACGTCATCGACGGCATCCGTCCCAAGCTCTACGGCTCCGGCGAGAACGTCCGTGACTGGATCCACGCCGACGACCACTCCTCGGCGGTGCTCACCATCCTGGAGAAGGGTCGCATCGGCGAGACCTACCTCATCGGCGCCGACGGCGAGAAGAACAACCTCGAGGTGGTCCGCCTGATCCTCAAGCTGATGGGCCAGCCCGAGGACGCCTTCGACCACGTCACCGACCGCGCCGGCCACGACCTGCGCTACGCCATCGAGTCGGGCAAGCTGCGCCACGAGCTCGGCTGGCAGCCGAAGTTCCAGGACTTCGAGTCCGGCCTGGCCGACACCATCCGGTGGTACCAGGAGCACGAGGACTGGTGGCGCCCCCACAAGGACGCGACCGAGGCGAAGTACGCCGAGAAGGGCCAGTAGCCTCCGCTGGTTGAGCAGCGAAGGCCAGTAGCCTCCGCCGGTTGAGCAGCGAGCGCAGCGAGCGTGTCGAAACCAAGGACCCACATGACTGAATTGACCGTCGAGACCACCCCGATCCCGGGCCTGCTGGTCGTGCGGATGCCCGTGCACGGCGACGCCCGCGGGTGGTTCAAGGAGAACTGGCAGCGGGAGAAGATGGTCGCCCTCGGGCTGCCCGACTTCGGCCCCGTCCAGAACAACATCTCCTTCAACGCCTCCCGCGGCGCGACCCGGGGCATCCACACCGAGCCCTGGGACAAGTACATCTCGCTGGCCACCGGCCGGATCTTCGGCGCCTGGGTCGACATGCGCGAGGGCGAGAGCTTCGGCACGACCTTCCACATCGAGGTGGACCCGTCGATCGCGGTCTTCGTGCCGCGCGGTGTCGGCAACTCCTACCAGGCGCTTGAGGACGGCACGGCCTACACCTACCTCGTCAACGCCCACTGGCGCCCCGGCGTCAGCTACCCGGCGCTGCACCTCGCCGACGAGACGGCCGGCATCCCGTGGCCGATCCCGCTCGACGAGGCCGAGATCTCCGAGAAGGACCACAACAACCCGCGCCTGGGCGACGTCGTGCCGATGCAGCCCAAGAAGACGCTGATCGTCGGCGCCCTCGGCCAGCTCGGCCGGGCGCTGCACGCCGCCCACCCCGAGGCCGACCGCGTCGACCTCTTCGAGGGCGACGGGGTGACCTCGCTCGACCTGACGGACTCCGACGCCGTGGCCGCCTGGCCGTGGCACGAGTACGCCGTCGTGCTCAACGCAGCGGCGTACACCGCCGTCGACGCCGCCGAGACCACCGAGGGCCGGGTCACCGCCTGGGCCGCGAACGCCTCCGGCCCCGCGACGCTGGCCGGCCTGGCGCGCGAGCACGGGTTCACCCTCGTGCACGTCTCCTCCGAGTACGTCTTCGACGGCACCGCCCCGCTCGACCCGGGCCACACCGAGGACGAGCCGCTGTCGCCGCTCGGCGTCTACGCCCAGTCCAAGGCCGCCGGCGACCTGGCGGTCGGGCTCGCGCCGCGCCACTACCTCCTGCGCACCAGCTGGGTGATCGGCGAGGGCAAGAACTTCGTGCGCACGATGCAGTCGCTCGCCGAGAAGGGCGTCTCGCCCAGCGTCGTCGACGACCAGGTCGGGCGCCTCACCTTCACCGACGAGCTGGTCCGCGCGATCCGCCACCTGCTGGAGACCGGCGCCCCCTACGGCACCTACAACCTCTCCAACGGCGGCCCAGCAATGTCGTGGCGCGAGATCGCCCAGGCGGTGTTCGAGCGCTCCGGCCGCAGCGCCGACGACGTCTCCGGCACCACCACGGCGGCGTACGCCGAGGGGGTGCTGGCGCAGGGCAACCCGTTCGCTCCGCGCCCGCTCAACTCCGCGATGTCGCTGGAGAAGATCCGGGCCACCGGCTTCGAGCCCGAGGACGCCCTGACCGCGCTGGACCGCTACCTGTCCTGAGGGGCTCGCTCCGCACCGCTACCTGCGGTAGGAGGTCACTTCCCGGAGTGCGGGCCGCACGTCGGCGAGGTAGACGAGCGCAGCGATCGTGAAGACGAGGCTGATCAGGTTGAGCGGCGAGCCGCTGAGGATCAGCTGGGCGGCGAAGCCGAGGCCGGTGATCGCGCACCACGCGGTCTTGGTCAGCTTGCCGGCCGCCTCGTAGGCCTCGCTGGAGTACATGAGCGAGTTGACGAACGCGAATCCCTTGATCGCGAGCATGGCCACGAGCACGACGAGGTAGAACGTGCCCTGGAGCTCGTAGATGTTCACGAGGAAAGAGTAGGCGAAAGCCGGAAGGGCCCCCGTCGGATCGACGGGGGCCCTTCGTGATCAGCACTTGCTCAGAACAGCGCGAGCTGCTCGTCTCTTCAGTCGCCGACCTTCTCGGCAGCGTCGACGACGGCCTCGACGGCGCTGGACGCGGTCTTCTTGGCCGCGGTCGCGGTGGCCTTGGCGCTGCTCTGGGCGGCCGTGGTCTTCTTGGCCGCCGTCTTGCGGGCGGTCGTGGCGGAGGCCTTCTTCGCGGCCGCCTTCCGGGTGGCCTTCTTCGCGGTCGGCTTCGGCGTGGGCGCGACCTTGGTGGCCGCGGTCTTGTCGGCAGCCTCGACCTGGGCCTCGGCAGCCTTCCTGGCCTGCGTGGCGGTGGTCTTCGCCTTGGCGACCGTGGTGCTGGCGGAGGTCACGGTGGCCTTGGTCGACTCCTGGCGGCGGATGCGGCCGACGAGGGACTCGCCCCGCTTGACCAGGTCGGCGTAGGCGGCGTTCGCCGCGGCGACGTTCTCGTCCACGAGGGTCGTGACGCGGGCGGGGTACGCCTTGGCCTCGGCCTGGAGCTCGGCCACGCGGGACTCGATCGCGGCACGGCGGGCCTGGGCGTCCTTGGCGAGGGCGTCGACCCGCGCCGAGACGACCGTGACGGCCTGCTCGCGCAGCGCCTTCGGGTCGCCGGCGGTCTTCTGCACATCGGACACGCGGGCGGTCGCGGTCTTCTGCACGGCGGCGACGCGCTTCTGCACGTCGGCGACGGCCTCGCGGACGACCTCGACGGCGAGGTCGGTGACACCCACGCTGGCCAGCACGGGCTTGAGGGCTTCGGTCTTGATGTCGAACTTGGCGGTCGCCATGTCGATCTCCTTCTCTCGGGGCTTCTCGGGGGATTACTCGGGTTGGCCCGGGTGCTGTTCCGGGTGGTTGTTGAGCGCCAGGAACGAGGCGTAGACGTCGAGCAGCGACTGCTTCTGCCGCTCGGTCAGCCCCGCGTCAGCGAGGACGGCCAGCTCGACCGAGCCCGCCTGGTCGGAGTCCGGGTGGACCATGCCGGCCCGGACGTAGAGCTGCTCGGCCGAGACCCGCAACGCGCGGGCGAGCTGTTGGAGCACTTCGGCGGAGGGCTTGCGCAGACCACGCTCGATCTGGCTGAGGTAGGGGTTGCTCACGCCGACCTGGTCGGCGAGCTGGCGCAGCGAGAGCCGCGCCGCGAGGCGCTGCTCCTTGAGGTAGTCCCCCAGCGAGTTGACGACGGACTTGCCGCCTTTGTCACTCTTGTCCTTGCCCATGTCTCCAGTGTGCTAACTGTGTTAGCAAATTGCAAACAAGTCAGCGGTGAGTGACCTCACACGTCAATGCACAAGCGCACATTCGCGCTAACAAGGTCATTCACGACCGTGACCTCTACGATCGTGCGATGCCGAGACGAAGGCTCCATCCCTCCGCGCGCGCCCTGGTGGCCGGGCTGCTGACCGCCTGGCTCGGAGTGCTCGCCGTCGCCCTCCTGGCGCCCTCTCCGGCAGGCCCGGCCTGGCTGGTGGAGACCGTGTCCCGCATCGGCACGGAGCAGGGCCTGCCGGCCTCGCTCACGGCACTCTCGCGCGTCGAGTTCGTGCTCAACGTGGTGGCGTTCGCCCCGGTCCCCTTCCTGGGGGCCATGCTCTGGGACCGGCTCACGTGGCGCGACTGGACGGCAGGCGGCTTCGTCGCGTCGTTCCTGGTCGAGGTGGTCCAGGCAGTGGCGTTCCCCGAGCGCTCGGCCACGCACGCCGACATCGTGGCCAACACCCTCGGCGCCCTGCTCGGCGCCTTCGCCGGCGCGGTCGTCGTACGACTGCTGGGCGGCAGCGAGCGTCCGCGGACCTCCTAGAAGGCCGCGCGGATCTCCCCGACCGGCTTCCCGCCGCCGAGCAGCTCGTGCCGACCGGTCTCCTCGACCGCCGCGGCGTCCACGCCCTCCTCGGCGAGCACCCCGGAGCGGCGCAGCGCCTCGGCCATCAGCACCGGGCGCACCCGGGCGGCGCCGTCGTCGGTCTTCAGCGCCCACGCCCGGCCGTCGGGCAGCGCGATCGCGTAGCAGGACTCCGCGCCGGCCTTGCCGATCAGCCCGGGGACGGCACGGTGCAGGCGGAGCTCGTCGCGCGTGGTGCCGCTGACGTGCTCGGGGTGCCGGCGGATCGCCTCGGCGACCCGCCGCTCGGGTCCGTCCGTCGCGGTGGCCAGCGCCGCGAACGCCCGCGCCAGACCGGTGAGCGACGTGGACAGGAGGGGTGCGCCGCACCCGTCGACGGCGACGGCGGCCACCGGCTCGCCGGTCAGGCGCGCGAAGGTTGTGGCGATGGCCTGCTGGAGCGGGTGGTCGGGCTCGAGGTAGGTCGCGGTGTCCCACCCCTTCAGGACGCAGGTCGCGAGCATCGCGGCGTGCTTGCCCGAGCAGTTCATCAGGATCGGCGACCGCGCCCCGCCGCCGCGGACGACCGCCTCGCGCGCGGCGTCGTCGAGGGGGTAGTCGGGCGGGGTCTGCAGCGCGGACTCGTCGAGGCCCGCGGAGGCCAGGATGCGGCGTACGCCGTCGAGGTGGAACGGCTCGCCCGAGTGCGACGCACACGCCAGCGCCACCAGGTCCGGCGGGAGGTCCAGCCCGAGCTCCAGCATGGCCAGCGCCTGGACCGGCTTGTTGCTCGATCGCGGCAGCACCGGGACGTCGACCTCGCCGACCGACCAGTCCACGGACCCGTCGGCGGCCAGCGCGACGATCGATCCGTAGTGGTGGCCCTCCACGAATCCGGAGCGGACGATCTCGGCGACGACGGGCAGACCAGCAGACAGACCAGCAGACATGCGCGCAGGCTACCGACCACAGGTCTGAGAGGATGCGCGGGTGATCCAGCACTGCCCGACGCCGACCGAGCTCGACGACCTGGAGCTCCTCGTCTCCGGCGCCTACGCGCCCGTCACCCGCTTCAACGAGCCCGGCTCGCCGGTGACGCTCACCCTCCCCGACGGCGTCACCGAGGCCGAGCTGGTCGACCCCGAGGGCCTCCCGCTCGCGCGGGTCTCGGCTGACGGCTCGCTGGAACCGCTCACGCACGCCCAGTACGGCCCCTTCCGCCGGCTGCACCTCACCCCGGACCAGGCTCGCGAGCAGCACGCCCGCGCGACGTTCGTCCCGGTCGTCGACGCCCTCACCGAGGCCGACCTCGACGACCTGCGCGGCCTCGGCCGCGTCGTGCTGGTGGCCCTGATGGGCACGGGCACCCCGTCCCTCTCCCCCGTCGCCCTGGTCCGCGCGACCCTGGCCGCCGCCGACCTGCTCGACGACGCCTCGGTGGTCGCCGTACCCCTGCCCTCGCACGGCGACGCCGCGACCGACCACGACCTCGGTGCGCAGGTGGTCGCGACCTACGCCGGGCCCGACCCGGTCCACGCGCTCACCGACCGCGACGCCCCCTACCCCGAGACGATCGCCGCCATCGTCGAGGAGGACCGGCCGGAGCCCGAGGAGCAGGGCCTCGTCCTGTTCTTCACCGGCCTCTCCGGCAGCGGCAAGTCCACGCTGGCCCGCGCGCTGATGGACCTCCTCCTGGAGCAGGGCGGTCGCACGGTCACCAGCCTCGACGGCGACGTCGTACGCCGCCACCTGTCCGCGGGCCTGACCTTCTCCAAGGCCGACCGCGAGACCAACATCCGCCGCATCGGCTGGGTAGCGGCGGAAATCGCCCGTCACGGTGGGGTCGCGGTGTGCTCGCCGATCGCGCCGTTCGCCGAGACCCGCGAGCAGGTGCAGCAGATGGTCGAGGCCGCCGGCGGTGCCTTCTTCCTCGTCCACGTCGCCACCCCGCTGGAGGAGTGCGAGCGGCGCGACCGCAAGGGCCTCTACGCCAAGGCGCGCGCCGGCGAGATCCCCGAGTTCACCGGCATCTCGTCGCCCTACGAGGAGCCCGAGGACCCGGCCGTGCGGGTCGACACGACCGGGCGCACCATCGAGGACGCCCTCCACGACGTGCTGGTCGCGCTCGACGAGGCCGGCTACCTCCACCTCACCGGCGCCGCGGAGGGCCGCGCATGAGCGAGCCCCTCTCGGTGCTCTTCGTCTGCACGGCCAACATCTGCCGCTCGCCCGTGATGGAGCTGCTCGCCCGCGAGATGGCCGGGGAGGGCGCGACCGTGACGTTCGCCAGCGCGGGCACCCACGGCTACGACGACCACCCGATCAACGACGACATGGCCGTCACGCTCACCCCGGGCCTCGGGGGCGAGTTCCGGAGTCGCCGGCTCACGTCGGAGATCCTCGACGGCGCGGACCTGGTCCTGACGGCGGAGAACGCGCACCGCACCCACATCCTCGAGGACCACCCGCAGCTGCACCGCAAGGTGTTCACCCTCGGCCAGTTCGCGGCGACCATCGCACAGATTCCGGACCTCACGGGACGCGAGCTCGTCGCCGAGGCCGGATCCCGGCGCACCCCGCCCCGCCCGGCCGACGACGTGGCCGACCCCTACCGGCGCGGGGCAGCGGCGTCCGAGCGGGCGACCGGCACAATCACTGCCATGCTGGGCGAGATCGTGCCCCGGCTGGCCGACCGGGCCGCACCTGAGCAGGAGAGCTGATGGACTGGATCACCGCCACCTTCTTCTCGATCCTCGTCGCCGGCTTCGTCGTCGGCATCGTGGTCGGGCTGACGGGCATGGGCGGCGGCGCGCTGATGACGCCTGCCCTGATCTTCCTCGGCGTCGGCGAGGCCGCCACCGTCGTCACCGCCGACCTCACCGCCGCCGCGGTCTACAAGACCGGCGGCGCGATCGTGCACAAGCGCGAGGGCTCGCCCAACATGCAGCTCGCGAAGTGGCTGATGATCGGGTCCATCCCGATGGCGCTCCTCGGGCCCCACCTCGTCTCGTGGGTGGTGTCACCGGAGGACATCGACGACACGCTCAAGCTCTGCATCGGTTTCGCGCTGCTCCTCGCGGCGGCGACGTACGCCCTGCGCCTCTACCTCAACCTGCTGCGGGTCCGCGGGGGCGAGCACCCCGACGACAACCCCACGATCCGTCCGGTGCCCACGCTCCTCGTCGGCGCCCTCGGCGGCCTGCTAGTCGGCATCACCAGCGTCGGATCGGGCTCGGTCATCATGATCGCGCTGCTGATGCTCTACCCCGGCCTGTCGGCGGTGAAGCTCGTCGGCACGGACCTGGTCCAGGCGGTGCCGCTGGTGCTGGCCGCGGCGATCTCCAACATCGTGCTGCACGGCCTCGACTGGGGCATCCTGATCCCCCTCGTCCTGGGCTCGGTCCCCGGCACGCTCATCGGCTCCGCGATCGCCCCGCGCGTGCCGCAGTCGTTCATCCGCCGCGGCATCGTGGTCGTGCTGACGATGAGCGGCGTGGCGCTGCTCGACAAGGCCGGCTGGGCGCCGCTCGGCGCCGGCGAGGACGAGACGCACCCGATGCTCATCGCCGGGGTGGGCCTCTTCGTCCTCATCGTGCTGCCGATCGTGTGGGGCTTCCTCCGCAAGCAGCAGGGCCTGCCGATGTTCGGCTCACCGACGATCGCCCAGCTCGAGGACCCCAGCTATCGACCCGGGTTGGTCGGCATGAAGAAGGTCGACGACTCCTAGGGCCCTTCACCGCGGGTGGGCCGTCCGACTCGCGGCGTGTCGGGGACGACGTACGGCGTGTCGGCGGGGTCGCCGGTGATCAGCGGCCCCTGTGGAGATCCGTTCGCGCCATGCGCGGGCCCGCACCACACTGGCGGCCATGGACGCCGTCGCCGCCCTGACCCGGCTCGGCGGGATCGGGTCGACGGCCGACCTCCTCCGCCTGACGACCCGCAAGCGCCTGCGACGTGCCGTCGAGTCGCGGTTGGTCGTACGAGTCTCGCGCGGGCGCTACGCACTGCCGACGGCCGACCAGGCTCGCGATGTCGCGGTGCAGGTGGGTGGTCACCTGCGCCTGCTCTCGGCCGCCGCGCACTGGGGCTGGGAGACGCAGTGGCCCGCGCGCTACCCACAGGTCGTGGCACCGGCCCGGCCCGCCCACCCGGTCGACGGCGAGCTGGTCTGCGAGACCCTGCCGCGGTCCGACCTCGACGGATGGGCGACCTCCCGCCTGCGCACCGTCCTCGACTGCGCTGCCGAGCTCCCCTTCGGCGAGGCGCTGGCGGTCGCCGACTCCGCGTTGCGCCATGGCGACCTCAGCCACGACAACCTGATGGCGGCCCTGGGCTCGCGCACTCCGCCACGCGTCCGTCGTGTCCTCGAGCACGCCACCCACCTGGCCGCCAACCCGTTCGAGTCGGTGCTGCGCGCCATCCTCGTCGAGGCGGGCATCGACGTCGTTCCGCAATGGGCGACGACGGTCGGTGGCGTGACCTACCACCCCGATCTGGCCGAGCCGTTCCGGGCGCTCGCCATCGAGGCGAACTCCTGGGGCTTCCACGCCGGAAAGACCGAGCACGACGCCGACTGCGTGCGCTACAACGCCCTGGTCGTCGCCGGCTGGACGGTCCTGCGCTTCACGTGGGAGCAGGTGATGTTCTCGCCCGAGGTGGTCGTGCGGACGGTGCGTGCCGCCATGGCGCTGCCGGTGGCGGCCTGACAGGGCCCATCCCGGTCCGTTCTCCCGGCAAGCGGCGGCGTGGCGCACTCGGCGTACGGCGTGTCGGCGGGCAGGTGCGGCGGCGAACGGCCCTCAGGCCAGGCCGAGCAGGTCCCGGCAGCCAGCCGGAGTCATCGTCGTACGCTGCGCGACCCGGCCGAGCTCGGCGGCGCGGGCGACGAGCTGCGCGTTGGACTCGACCGGCACGCCGCGGCTGATGGTGAGCACGTCCTCCATGCCGACGCGGAGGTGCCCGCCCATGGAGAGCGAGGCCATCGCCACGGACAGGGTCGAGCGCCCGATGCCGGTCGCCGACCACGAGGTGACCTCCGGCGGCAGCGCGGCGACGCCGGCGACGAGGGCCGGCGCGGTGCCGGGCATCCCGCCGGGCACGCCCATGACGAAGTCGACGTGGACCTTGCCGCCGGCGGGGGTGCCGTACTCCCGGATCAGCCGGCCGAGGGCGTGCACCTGACCGAGGTCGAAGAGCTCGAACTCCGGGGCGACGCCGCGCTCGAGCGCGAGCTGGTAGAGGTCCTTGACGAAGGGCCAGGGGTTGAGGAAGACGTCGTCGCCGAAGTTCGTGGTGCCCATGGTGAGCGAGCAGGAGTCCGGCTCGGCGTCGAGCACCTCCAGGCGCTTGTCGAGCGGGTCGTGGACCGAGCCGCCGGTCGAGAGCTGCACCACCAGCGACGACGACTCGCGCACGGCCGCGACCCACTCGCGCAGCAGCGGCTGCTCGAGGGTGGGGGCGTGCTCGCCGTCGCGGACGTGGATGTGGATCATCGCCGCGCCGGCCGCCTCGCACTCCGCGGCGGTGCGCGCGATCTCCTCCGGGGTGGTGGGGAGCTGTGGGCAGTCGGCCTTGGCGGTCTCGGCCCCGGTGGGGGCGACCGTGATCAGCAACGCATCAGACATGGCGGCATCCTTGCACCATGCGTGCGGTCATCCAGCGGGTCCTCTCCGCGAGCGTCCGGGTCGACGGCGAGGTGGTCGGCGAGCTCGACCGCCCGGGCCTCCTGGTCTACCTCGGCGTCACCCACGACGACGGGCCGGCCGAGGTCGCCTGGACCGCGCGCAAGGTCTGGGACCTGCGGCTCCTGCGCGAGGAGCAGAGCGCCAGCGACATCGGCGCCCCGGTGCTGGTGGTCAGCCAGTTCACGTTGTACGGCGACGCGCGCAAGGGCCGCCGGCCCACGTGGCAGGCCGCCGCGCCGGGGCCGGTCAGCGAGCCGGTCTACGACGCGGTGTGCGCCGAGCTGGAGCGACTGGGCGCTCACGTCGAGCGTGGGCGCTTCGGCGCCGACATGCGGGTGGAGAGCGTGAACGACGGCCCGATCACCCTCGTGCTCGACTCGCCCTAGGACTTCGGGCCGGTCTCCCAGACCCGCGCCCAGTCGACCTGCATGTGCTCGGGCAGCTCGCCGTTGAAGCGCGGCAGCTCGTAGTCGGAGGAGAGCAGGCTGAGGATGAGGAACTCCTCGCGCCCGGACGTCTCCCCCTCGATGCGGTGGGTGACCTGCCCGTCGATGCGGAAGACGTACTCCTTCGGCGTCCACTCGACCGAGAAGACGTGGTACTGGTCGGCCCAGCCCTCGCCGTACTGGTCGAGGTCGGACACCCAACCGCCCTTGGTCTGCTTCTTGCCCTTGGCGTCGAGGTAGTAGGTGAAGCTGGTGAGGCCGCCCTCGGGGTGGTCGTCGCCGAAGTACTCCATGATGTCGATCTCGGCGCCGCCCTTCTTCGGGCCACCGGCGGTCTGGCCGCCGGCCGCCTGCATCCAGAAGGCGGCGTGCTGACCGCGGGCCGACTGGGCCTTGATCCGCGCGGCCGCGAAGCCGTAGGTGAAGCCGTACAGGTTCTCGGTGCCGACGTGGCCGTTGAGGCGGTAGGGGAACTTCTTGCGCTTGCCGTTGGGCTGGCAGAGGTCCTTGTCGGGGTCCTCGAGCACGCTCAGCACCAGCACGCCGTCCTCGACCTCGGCGCCCTCCTCGGAGGCCTGCGAGCAGGTGCGTACGCCGACGTGCCCCTGGCTGCGGGTGATCCAGTTGCCGTCGGTGCCCTCGTCGACCGTGTCCTTGTCGAAGTCGTCGGTGAAGGACGGCTGCGGCGCCTCGTCGGTGGAGACCTCGGCGCCGATGGCGTCGTCACCGTCACCGACCACCACCTGCAGGTCGCCGGAGGTGCGGGAGGTCAGCGCGACCCGGCCCTCGTCGTCCGTCTCCTCCTCCGAGACCGACTCCCACCCGCCGTCCTCGGTCGTGGCCCACAGCGCGACGGCGGTGCCCTCCTCAGCGTCCGCGACCGTGGCGTCGACGACCCAGGCGGCGTCGTCCGCGGACTCCGTGTCCTCCCCCGTCGCGGCGAGCTGCGGCAGGACGCGCACCTCCAGGCGATCGCTCTCGGAGTACGACGGCGGGGCGTCGTCGCCGGACGAGGAGCAACTCGCGGTGACGAAGGCCACGGCCAGCAGGCCGCACAGCAGGCGGCGGGGCCGCGCGGAGCGGAGCGCGGGACGGGGGGTACGCCTCATTCGGCCGAGTCTGGCCGACCACGCCCAGCGACGCGAATTCACCGGGGCGACCGGCGTGGCTACGATGATGGCTGCTGTCCCCAAGAGAGGTCCTTGCTACGCCATGACCAACACCCATGTCGACTACCAGCTGAGTCAGCTCGACCAGCTCGAGGCGGAGTCGATCCACATCTTCCGCGAGGTCGCTGCCGAGTTCGAGAAGCCGGTCCTGATGTTCTCCGGCGGCAAGGACTCCATCGTGATGCTCCGCCTGGCGGAGAAGGCCTTCTACCCGGCGAAGATCCCGTTCCCGATCATGCAGGTCGACACGGGCCTGGACTTCCCCGAAGTGATGGAGACCCGCGACCGCTGGGTCAGCCGGCTGGGCGTGCGCCTGGTCGTCGCCTCGATCGACGACGCCATCGCCAACGGCGTGCTCGTCGACGACGGCAAGACCAGCCGCAACCGCATGCAGACCGCCACGCTGCTCAACGCCATCGAGGAGAACGGCTTCACCGCCGCCTTCGGTGGCGGTCGCCGCGACGAGGAGAAGGCCCGCGCCAAGGAGCGCGTCTACTCCCACCGCGACGAGTTCGGCCAGTGGGACCCGAAGAACCAGCGCCCCGAGCTGTGGAGCCTCTACAACGGCCGCCTGCACGCCGGCGAGCACATGCGGATCTTCCCGATCTCGAACTGGACCGAGCTCGACATCTGGGACTACATCGGCCGCGAGGGCATCGAGATCCCCTCGATCTACTTCAGCCACCAGCGGCGCGTCTTCGAGCGCGACGGCATGCTGATGACCGAGACCCCGCTCAACCCGATGCGCGACGGCGAGGTCGCCGAGGAGCGCACGGTGCGCTTCCGCACCTGCGGCGACATCACCCTCACCGGGTGCGTGGAGTCCACGGCCAGCACCATTGACGAGATCATCGACGAGGTCGCGGCTGCCCGGGTCACCGAGCGCGGCGCGACCCGCGGTGACGACCGATTCTCCGAGGCGGCCATGGAAGACCGCAAGAAGGAAGGCTACTTCTGATGGGCGCCACCGATGGCCAGATGGACCTGCTCCGATTCGCGACCGCGGGCTCGGTGGACGACGGCAAGTCGACCCTGATCGGCCGCCTCCTCTTCGACTCCAAGTCGATCTTCGCCGACCAGCTCGAGGCCGTGGAGAAGACCTCCACCGACAAGGGCCACGGCTACGTCGACCTCTCGCTGCTCACCGACGGCCTGCGCTCCGAGCGCGAGCAGGGCATCACGATCGACGTCGCCTACCGCTACTTCGCCACGCCCAACCGCAAGTTCATCATCGCGGACACCCCGGGCCACGTGCAGTACACCCGCAACATGGTCACCGGCGCCTCGACCGCCGACCTCGGCCTGGTGCTCGTCGACGCCCGTCAGGGCCTCACCGAGCAGTCGCGCCGCCACGCCGTGCTGCTCTCGCTGCTCCGCGTCCCGCACCTCGTGCTCTGCATCAACAAGATGGATCTCGTCGACTGGTCCGAGGAGACCTACGAGAAGATCCACGCCGAGTTCACCCAGTTCGCGACGAAGCTCAACATCCCCGACCTCGAGGTCATCCCGATCTCGGCGCTCAAGGGCGACAACGTCGTGGACCGCTCGGAGAACACGCCCTGGTACCACGGCCCGACGCTCATGCACCACCTCGAGCACGTGCACGTCGCCTCCGACCGCGACCTCGTCGACACGCGCTTCCCGGTGCAGTACGTCGTACGTCCCAAATCCGACGAGCACCACGACTACCGTGGCTACGCCGGCCAGATCGCGGGCGGCGTGCTCAAGAAGGGCGACGAGGTCATCGTGCTGCCGAGCGGCATGACCTCGAAGATCGAGGCCATCGACCTCTTCGACCGCGAGGTCGACGAGGCGTTCCCGCCGATGTCGGTCACCGTGCGGCTCGAGGACGACGTCGACGTGTCGCGCGGCGACATGATCGCCCGCGTCAAGAACGCGCCGAAGCCCAGCCAGGACATCGACGCGATGATCTGCTGGATGACCAACGAGCCGCTGCGCCCGCGGCAGAAGCTCGCCATCAAGCACACGACCCGCACGGGCCGCGCGATGGTCAAGGACATCCAGTACCGCCTCGACGTGAACTCGCTCCACCGCGACCAGGAGGCCGGCGAGCTCGGCCTCAACGAGATCGGCCGCGTCCAGCTGCGCACCACGGTGCCGCTGCTGTGCGACCCGTACTCGAAGAACCGCACCACGGGCTCGTTCATCCTGATCGACGAGGCGACCGGCGTGACCGTCGGCGCCGGCATGATCAACAGCGGCAGCTGACCCGCACCCGCCGCACGCGAGAGGCCCCGACCGGACACGGTCGGGGCCTCTTCGGCGTCGCGGGGCATGTGCCCAGCGCTGCGGCTCGTTGCTTAGCCCCTGGCGGCTTCGCACTCCGCCAACCGGTCCTCGGGGGAGCTGGTCGGCCGGAGCAGGGTGACCGACCGCTCCGTGCCGGGAATGGTGGTGAACGTCTGGGACGTCACGGGGGTCCAGTCGTCGAGGGACGCACCGAGCTCCGAGAGCACCGCCGGGTCGATCTGCCGCGTACCGGCCGGCTCCTGGATCAGCCACGCCTCGGCGAGGGTGGAGCACGACGTGCGTGACACCGTACGTCGCGCCACGTCGTCGCTGCCCGGGTAGCCGCCAATGATCCACGGCGCCCCCGCCGCACGTCCCTCGATGGCGAAGACGAGACCCGGCATCTGCCCGGTCAGGTCGAGGACCGGTGTGCCCGCGGTGAAGCCGGCGCCGTAGGCGGCCTCGCGGAAGCCGTCGATCGCCCGGGCGAAGTCGGGTGCCAGCCTGAGGGTGGCGGACGGACCGACACGGGTGGCGGTCTCCTGGTCGAACGTCGGAACCACCTGGCGGTAGGGGTTCGTCACCACGGAGGCGATCACGGCCGCGGTGAGCAGGAGCATCGGAACGGTCGTACCGATCGCCGGTGCGGCCGGGTCCGCTCCGCGCTGGCCCCGCAGGAGCACGACGCCGGCGGCGAACCACAGGACGTACAGCAGGGACCCGCCGTGCCAGTAGTCGTTGTTGCTCCCGAAGGCCCAGGCATGGGGCAGCAGGCAGAGCGTCACAGCGAGGACCGAGCTCGGCAGATCGGGGCGGCGCCCCGTGGTCAGCCCAGCAAGGATCACGCCGACCGAAGCGCTCAGGATGACGAGAGCCCGCGTCGGCGTGGCATAGCTCAGCGCCTCCACCTGCCCGATGAACGAGTACGCGACGTACGCCGTCGCAGCCGCGCTGACGAGCAGCCACGCGGCCTTGCGCCGTCCGGAGGAGAGCCATCCCCGGCTCCACGTGAAGGTGGCCGTCGCGAGCACCAGTGACACCAGGAGCGCCCAGGAGGACGTCGCCGGCATGCCGAACTGCGACAGCGCCGATCCCAGGTCGTGCCCGGCCTCCATCCCGCGTGCGTCGGCGACCGCCCGCTGCAGCCGTTCCACCAGCCCGATGGGCGAGCCCGTCAACACCCACGAGGTGAGGACCAGCCCGATCCCAGCGACGGCTGCGGCCATGACTGCCACGCGTCGCCCCACCGGGCCGACGACCAGGAGACCAAGACCGGCAACCACGGCCACGGCCATGGCTGCGCTCGGCTTGCCGAGCAACGTCGCGAGGCCTCCCAGACCGACGAGCAGGGCGGCGGCACGGGTGCGGCCACGCGTCGACTCGCGATCGGCCGACAGCACGAGCCCGCTACCGACCACCAGCACGCCGATCGCAGCGAGCGAGTTGTAGCTGGGAGACAACAGACCGGTGCCGAAGAAGCCGAGGGTCGAGGCCGCGACGGCGAGCACGGCAGCCGACCGGCCCCTCGCAGCCTCCCCGCCGCGCGACATAAGCGCCCATCCGAGCACCGACCCGGCGAGGAGCACGACCAGGATGTTGAACCACCTCACAGCCACCACGTCAGCGCCCAGCGCGGCGTTCACTGGCCGGAAGACCTGGCCGAAGGAGGACACGTGCGTCGAGCCCTCGGAGTCCCGGCCGATGGAGTTGAGGTAGAAGCCCTCGTCGGTGAAGTCGAACCCGTGTCTGGCAGCGAGGAGGAGGACTCCCGCCTCACCGACGGCGATCAGCGAGCACAGGACTGCCCAGACCGTGGTCTCGCGAGCGAGCCAGCCTCGGGGGCTGAAGCGCATGGTGGTCCTCTCGGGTGCGTCCTGGTGCGGCGAGGCGTGGACGCCCCACGGGATTACATCAGTTGTTCGCAGCAGCCCGGTCATCCCCGACCGTCCCGTTTGCGCGCCGGACAGGGACAGACCGTAGGGTCGAGTGCTCGTGCCGGCCGTCGCTTGCTGGTGGCGACCGGACGACAGAAGGGCACTGCCGATGGACGCGAACGCGCGCACGCGTGAGGACGAGCTCGACGACCAGCTCCCGGACATCCCGTTCAACGTCGTCGCGGTCGAAGGACGCGAGCTGGACTACGTCCAGCAGGCCATCCAGAGCGGACACCCCGCGTCGGGCGGGGAGTTCACCCGCCGTGCGGCAGACCTCCTCGCTGCCCACACCGCGTCGCACGAGGCGCTGATGACGACGTCGTGCACCTCGGCCCTCGAGCTGTCCGCGATGCTGCTCGACCTGCAGCCCGGGGACACCGTGATCGTGCCGTCCTTCACCTTCACCAGCACCGCCCTCGCCTTCGCCCGGCAGGGCGCCGGACTGGTGTTCTGCGACATCGAGCCGCGCACATTGGGCATCGACCCGGAGCACCTCGCGAGCCTGCTCGACGACAGCGTGCGGGCCGTCGTCGTGGTGCACTACGCAGGTGTGGCCTGCGACATCGAGGGGATCCGGAACGTGCTCGCGGCGTGGCCCGACGTCCGGCTCATCGAGGACAACGCGCACGGCCTGTTCGGCTCGTGGCGCGGCGAGCCGCTTGGCAGCATCGGGCGTTACGCCGCACTCAGCTTCCACGAGACCAAGAACTTCGTCTGCGGTGAGGGCGGCGCGCTCCTGCTCAACGACGCCGAGGACGTCGACCGGGCGCGTGTGCTGTACGACAAGGGCACGAACCGCCGTGCCTTCATGCTCGGCCAGGTCGACAAGTACACCTGGAAGGACACCGGTTCGTCGTTCGGCCTCTCGGACGTGCTGGCCGCCTACCTCCTCGCCCAGCTCGAGCAGCGAGACGTCATCCAGGGCAAGCGTCGGCTGCTGCACAAGCACTACGACGCGGCCCTGTCACCACGTGCTGAAGAGCTCGGCTTCGAGCTGATGCAGGTGCCGGATGACCGTGACTCGTCCTTCCACATGTTCTACGTGCTCCTGCCCGATCGGGCTCGCCGCAACGACGTGCTCCAGTCGATGCGCGGGGCAGGCGTGAACGCGACGTTCCACTACCTGCCGTTGCACGCCTCCGACGCCGGGCGCGCCTTCGCCGTCCGCGACACGGAGTGCCCGGTTGCGGAGGACATCAGCGGCCGACTGCTCCGGCTGCCGTTCTACAACGACCTCGCCGGCCGCGACCTCGAGCGCGTGACGGAGACGTTCCTGGCCGCGGTGGCGACGCACGCCCGGTGAGTCGGTCTAACGCCCCGACGCGACCATGATGGGGCGGGACGTCACGCGGACCGTCGTACGGCCGCCGCGGTCGTCCACCGCACCGTTCTGGTTCTCGACCCTGACCGTCGACCGGGGGGTCGTGACCGTGGCGCTGCCGGAGCGCTTCCAGTAGATGGTGCGCACCTCGTCGCCCTTCTTCGCCGTGCACACCCACATGCCGCGCTTCGTCGTGCAGCCCTTGAAGTTGGTCGCGTCGAGCCACGACCTCACGACGGCGTACGACTTGCCCGGGCCCAGCGCACGTCCGGTGCTGTCGGCCATGTTGATCGCCATGATCGGGCTGGTGAACCAGCCCAACCAGTAGGTGCGCTGCATCCTGGCGGCGGCACTCAGGACGTACGTCCGGATCACGTAGGAGCGCTGCTTGGCGACGGAGTACCTGGTCGTGGTGGTCGCACCGCCACCCGGGACCCCGTAGTTGATCTCGTTGTTCCAGATGGGCTTGCGGACGCCGATCCCGGCCAGCGATCGCCGAATGCCCTTCATGATCACGTAGGAGTCCTCGGGCGAACCCTTCTGCTCGGGGAACGGGTCGATGGCGATCGCGTCGATGTAGCGGTGGACCCGCACGCCACCGACGCTCTGCTTGAAGTACTCCAGCGTCCACTTCCGCTGGCTGGCGAGGCGCAGCGCCACCGCAGGGGAGACCACCTTCGCCTTCTTGCCTGCGGCCTTGCGGATCGCCTTGCTGGCGATCGCGGTGAGCTGCGCCATCTGACGCGGGGTGCCCTTCCAGTTCTGGACGATGTTGGGCTCGGGCCAGATCTGGTAGTCGATCCGTGCGCCGTACCGCGTGGCCACCTTGGTGACGTAGCGCTTCCACGCGGAGACCTTGGGCATGAAGTCGTCGTACTCCTTCGACCCCGGTCGGGCGGAGTGGAAGCGCGGCGTCTGCCCCAGCAGGACCATCGGCTGTGCGCCGATGCTCTCGGCTGCCGCGACCTGTGCGTCGAGCCGGTCCCAGTCGAATCGACCCTTGCGTGTCTCGACGCTCCGCCAGTACGTCCCGGAGGTCGTGAGGTTGGCAGCTCCGACTGCGACGGACGGCGCCGTGGTCCAGTCGCCGTCGTGCATCCCCCAGAAGTCCGGCTTGATCCGCTGCGCCTGAGCCGGTGCCGGGACCACCGTGGTGGTCAGTGCCACGAGCAGTGCGGCCAACAGGAGGGACCGGAAGCTTCGGGCTGGAAGAACTGGAGGCACCGTCATCAGACACTCGCAATCGTCGGGACGACTGGGCGTTCGTCCGCCCATCGGGCGGCCGACGGTAGCAGCGGCGTGGACGTGGATTCTCCCTTGGGTTCCAGCATCGTTACGATGGCCACTGCTGCCCCAACGGGAGGCTTCGCCCGTGCCACGCCCATGCCCAGCCCTGCAACCAGCTGCGGGCGCATGCACGACGAGTTGCCATGGGCTTGCGCCGGCACGATCGGCGCGGGCGGGGGCCATCCACTTCTGTAGAGAGCAGGCTGATCATTCTGCAACACCCCAGCAATGGCGGTAAGCCTGTCGTATCGATCCTCTCGTCCGTCTTCAACGAGTCGGTCCACCTGAAAGAGATGATCGACAGTGTCATCGCTCAGGACCTGACGGAGTGGGAGCTTCTGCTCGTCGACGACGCGTCGACGGACGACACCGTGGACATCATTCGTCGCGCAAGCGACGCAGACCCCCGCGTGCGGTTGGTGTCCACCGGAGTCAAGCTCGGCAAGGTGGCAGCGTTCAACCTGGCCTTCAGCCAGTCGCGAGGTGACCTCATCGTGCTGATGGGTGGTGACGACACCATGCCGCCTGACTCACTGAGCGGACGCGCCGCAGCCATCCCGGAGAGCAAGCGGTCGATCAAGGTGGCCGGGTATTTCAAGCTGCTCTCCATGTCTGACAGCCCGAGGTTCGACAAGATGCTGCTTCCGCGGGGCACCGCCGGATCGCGTTCAGGCCCGAGCATCACGATGACGCGACCTCTCGCGGAGATGTGCTTCCCCGTGCCTGAAGAGCTGCCGTCCGAGGACACGTGGCTGGGCGAGCTGACCCATCTGCTGGCCGACGAGGTGGTCAACTCTCCTCACGTCGTGGTCAACTACAGGATCCACGCCGCCAACTCGAATCCGCGTCACAAGGACTTCGGGACGATGAGTGAGTCGATGCACAGGCGCGCGAAGGCCATCGACCTGATCCTGGAGAACCCCGCGTTCGACTTGTCCCCCGCGTCACGGGCGCACCTGCGGTCCCACGTCGCAGTGGAGGAGCTCAGGTATCGCGGCAAGACCTTCAAGCTGCTGTCACAGCGCGGCATGCCACTCGTTGACCGGCTCGCGAACGCTTCGATGTCGTCGCCAGCCCTCTTTTCTGTTCGCACACGCTTCTACAGGTACTTCTCTGGTTGGAGGGGACGATGACCACGACAAACACAGCCCAGACCGAGCATCCGTTGCGCTTCGCGCTTGTGGGATGCGGCCGGATCGCCGTGCGCCACTCGGAGCTGCTGTCCTCGGGCGCCATCCCCGGGGCCACGCTCGTGGGCGTCTGCGACATCGTGGAGAGCAAGGCAGAGGCGCTGGGCGAGAAGGTCTCCGTCCCGTGGTTCACCGACATGCACGAGATGGCCGACGCCGTACAGCCTGACGTGTTCGTCGTGTTGACCGAGAGCGGCAACCACGCCACCCACGTCATCGAGCTGGCGCGCCACCGGAAGCACATCGTGGTCGAGAAGCCCATGGCGCTGCGCCTCAGCGACGCCGACGCCATGATCAGGGCCTGTGACGAGGTCGGGGTCCGACTCTTCGTCGTCAAGCAGAACCGCTTCAACGTGCCGGTCGCCAAGGCGCGAGAGGCCTTGGAGGCTGGTCGGTTCGGGAAGCTCGTGATGGGCACCGTTCGCGTTCGCTGGTGTCGCCCTCAGGCCTACTACGACCAGGACTCGTGGCGAGGCACCTGGGAGCTGGACGGCGGAGTCCTCACGAATCAGGCGAGCCACCACGTCGACCTGCTCGAGTGGATGATGGGCGACGTCGAGAAGGTCTACGCCATGAGCCGGACCGCCCTGGTGGACATCGAGGCTGAGGACACGGCCGTGGTGAGCCTGCAGTTCTCCAACGGAGCGCTGGGCGTCATCGAGGCGACGACAGCGACGAGGCCCCGCGACCTCGAAGGATCGCTCTCGATCCTCGGCGAAGGAGGATCGGTGGAGATCGGCGGCTTCGCAGTGAACGAGATGAAGACCTGGAACTTCGTCGACGCCCAGGAGGGCGACGACACCGTGCTCGACGAGTACTCGGTCAACCCGCCGGACGTGTACGGGTTCGGGCACCGCGCGTACTACGAGCACATCGTGGACGCCATCACGAATGACACCCCCCACCTCGTGGATGGACTCGAGGGCCGTCGAAGCCTCGAGCTGATCTCTGCGATCTACGAGTCCATCGAGACGGGCCGAGAAGTCTCCCTGAGGTTCAGTCCGAGCAAGTGCAGGCTCGGGGTGCCTCGTGGGTGAACCGAGGATCATCGAGTGCACCGTCCGGGACGTCGTGTTCGGTTCAGACGTGACGGTGCTGCAGCCCGCGAACCTGTACGAGTGCGAGGTGGGCGACGGCAGCTTCATCGGCCCCTTCACCGAGATCCAGAAGGGTGTCACCATCGGTGCGCGGGCCAAGATCCAGTCCCACTCGTTCGTGTGTGAACTGGTCACGATCGGTGACGACGTGTTCGTGGGTCACGGAGTGATGTTCATCAACGACACCTTCTCGACCGGGGGTCCGGCCCGTGGCGACCGCGAGCTCTGGAAGTCCACCCGGATCGGAGACCGTGTCTCGATCGGGTCGAACGCCACCATCCTGCCCGTCGAGGTCTGTGACGACGTGGTCATCGGCGCGGGCGCGGTGGTGACTCGCAGCATCCACGAGCCCGGTACCTACGTCGGGAACCCTGCAAGGAGAGTCAAGTGATCAAGTTCCTGGACCTGCAAGCGCAGTATGCGTCGATCAAGCCCGAGATCGACGAGGCGATCCAGTCCGTTCTCAATGAGTCCAGCTTCATCGGCGGCCCGCACGTGGCCACGTTCGAGGCGGCGTTCGCCGAGTTCCAAGGAGCAGAGCACTGCGTCGGCGTCGGTAACGGGACGGATGCGATCGAGATCGCGCTCGAGGCACTTGGCCTCCCGGCTGGTAGCGAGGTCATCGTCCAGGCAAACTCGTTCATCGCCAGCAGCGAAGCGATCACTCGTGCAGGACACCGAGTCGTGTTCGCGGACGTGGATCCCGACACGTACCTCCTCGATCTGGAGGATGTCGCAGCACGCATCACGAGCAAGACCGCGGCGATCGTCGTGGTTCACCTCTACGGCCGGCCCGCGAACATGGCCGAGGTGAAGGCGCTCGCCTCGGCGCACAACCTCAGGATCATCGAGGACAGCGCTCAGGCTCACGGCGCCGAGCACCAGGGCCAACGTGTCGGCGCGATCGGCGACATCGGCACCTTCAGCTTCTACCCGGGAAAGAACCTGGGCGCCTACGGCGACGGTGGCGCGATCGTCACCAATGACGCCGACCTCGCTCGCCGCTGCCGGATGATCGCGAATCACGGTCGGACCGACAAGTACCTGCACGAGTTCGAAGGTCGCAACAGCCGGTTGGACGGCCTGCAGGCTGCCATCCTCACCGTCAAGCTGCCCCACCTCGACCGATGGATCGACCGGCGGAACGACATCGCATCGACCTACCGCACGGAACTGGCGGACATCGACGGGCTCACGCTCCCGAACGATGTGCCTGAAGGTGATCGCCACGCTTACCACCTCTTCGTCCTCCGGACGAGTCGCCGCGATGAGCTGGTCGAGCACCTCTCGAACCTCGGGATCCCCACAGGCAAGCACTATCCCGTGGCACTGACGGCGCAGCCTGCGTACTCCCAGAACGAGTCTGCGCGCAGCGACTTCGTCGCGAATGCCCACGGCGCTCAGCTCGTGAGCCTCCCCATCGGCGAGCACCTCACCGTCGACCAGGCGCACGAGGTAGCGGCACACGTTCGAGCGTTCTTCACTGACGCCACTGCGTGACACGTGAAGGGCCCGAGTGGCGCTGGACGCGCCGTCCTTGCGATCATTTCCTGGACCGCGCTCGGCCATCTGATAGCGCTCGGAGTCACCCCGTTCCTGACCCGTCTGTACGAGCCCGCAGAGTACGGGACATTCGCGTTCCTCGTAGCGGTGGCTGCGGTGCTCGGCACCATCCCTGCACTGCGTTACGAGTTCGCCGTGCCGCTGCCTCCCGAGGACGACGATGCACGAGCACTCGTCTACGGCGGGTTCGTACTGACTGCCGTGTTTCTCCTGGTCGCGATTCCGATCGCCGGCTTCGTGGCTGCCAACGGATGGATCGGCGGTCACGTGGGAGCCGGCGATCTGCTCCCGTTCGTGCCAGTTCTGGCCGCCGTGTACGCGTTGTTTCGGCTGCTGAACCAGTGGGCGATACGGCAACGGCAGTACAGCCGATCAGGGCGTCGCAACTTCCTTCAGTCAGGCGCCACCGCTGTTGCCCAGCTCGGTAGCGGTATCGGCGGAGCCAGCACGCCCGGTCTGTGGTGGGGAACGGTGGCCGGACAGTCACTGGGAGTTCTGTCCCTCATGCACAAGTCAGGGTTGGGGGGCCCTCCCCGCCCTGCCGACGTGCTTCGCAACCTGCGGCGCTACTTGCGTTTCTCGCTCGTCCTGGCGCCGTCGGGCCTGATCAACGCCCTGGGAATCTATGTTCCCGTGATCATGCTGACGACGCTCTTCAGCGTTTCGGACGCAGGCACGTTCGGGCTTGCGCAGCAGCTTCTCGCGGTACCGCTCGCGCTCGTGGGACAGGCAATCGCGCAGGTCTACCTCGGAGAGCTGTCGCGGCGGACTCGTGCGAATGCGTCCGACCTCTTGCCGCTGTTTCGATCGGTCAGCCGCCGGCTGACGCTGATCGCCACCCTTCTGCTGCTCGTTCTCCTGACACTGACCCCGACCGCGTTCTCACTCGTCCTGGGTGATGAGTGGAGGACCTCCGGATACATGGCGCAGGCGCTGGGCATCAGTGTCAGTGCACAGTTCGTCGCTTCTCCCCTGTCACAGACGCTGATCGTCACCGAACAGTCGGTCGTGCAGCTCGCGTGGGATGTCGCTCGCCTTGTCGTCACCGTCACGGCCTTCCTCGTCGGCCACGAGCTCGAGTGGTCGGCACTGGAGTGTGTGTGGGCCTACTCCACGGTCTCAGCCGGCATGTACGCCGTGTCCTGGCTCCTCAGTCGGCGATCTCTCCTGCACCTGCGCAGAGGTGAGCCGGGGGTCGAGTCCAGCCAGTAGGCGGCCACGGCCTGGAGCCACGCAAGGCGGCTCGGCGTAGCCATCGAACGGGACAGCCCGCGCCGGCCATGTACCGGCAGTTAGGACCTGCGCCAGCCGCGCCTGATGGTCGAGAGCACGGCGAGAGGCGATTCGCCCACCCGGAGCCGCGCACCCACCCACCACAGCACAGCAAAGGCAACGAGGCCGTTGTTCACCATCTGGTCGGGCGCTCCCGCGACCCACGTGCCCAGGACGATGGTCACGCCAGCCATCCCGACAGACTCCAGCGCGGAGGTCGAGGGCGTTCGCTCAATCCGTCGCACCAACCAAGCCGTCGCAAGTGCGAGGAGGATGGGCACGAGGACGACTCCCCACCACCAGAAGTTGTAGTACACGGAGCCCCACAGCGTGATGGGTGAGGTGCCCCTGTCGGAACCGTAGAGGTGCTCGAACACCTGCTTAGCCAGCGGCGAGCCCGAGCTCCACGGGGTCAGCCCGGCGATTCCCTGCAGCCACTCCTGTCCCCACACCGTCGAACGGTCCTGGATGAAGATGACGGCGTCGTAGCCGGATCGCTGGTTCACGATGAAGAAACGCTCGAGCAGCTCCTGCCCGATGGTTGCCACCGCGCCGAACCGAGATCCACCCTCCTCGATGTCCGCCTGACTCCGTCCCAACAGGAGAGTTGCGAAGAAGAGAGCCGGTACCGCGACCAGCGCGCCGATCAGCAGCGGGCGTCCGAAGCGCAACGCGATTGCCCACCGAAGGAAGACGATCGTGACCAGCAGGAAGAGGACGAACGCTCCTCGTTGCCCTGTGCCCATCAAGGACACGAGGCTCGCCGCGCCGAAGAAGGCAGCCAGTACGTGCCGAAGGCGATGGCGATCCCGATAGGCGTTCCAGGCCAGAGCCAGGGCGGTGGCCGGCAGCAGCACGTTCCGGAACTGGTTCACGTAGCCCGGAAAGAGGTACCGACTCGGCGCGTACGACTCCAGGCGCAGGGTCGTGTAGTCGAAGGTCTCACCTGTGAACAGGCCGCGGATCCCAAGCAGGAACACGTTGTAGCCCACGGCTACGAAGTAGGCGATCGTGATCACCGCGCTCACGAGGAAGATGCCCCAGGCCCAGCGCATCTCCACCCCCGTCATGGGCAGGACCCGGCCGCCTCGCGGGTGCGTCTCCCGTTCGCCGTCCGTCCTCGTTGATCTCCAGAAGAGGACGAAAGAGGTCAAGCAGTAGATGGCAAGCGGCAGGATCGACAAGACGAGGAACCGTGCGGCGAGCGGCTCATCCAGGTCGACCACCAGCACGGCGCCGACGGCCATGGTCCACTGGAACCACACGAAGATGGCGTCGACGTTGAACAGGCCACGATGCCTCTGGACGAACCAGGCGTGCGCGACAGGCGGAAGTGTCGCGAGGATCATGAGCAGAGCTGTCGTCATTTGCTGAGGTTCCTGATTCCAGCCCAGGCGTGGTGCCGCGAGGCGGTCGATGCGATGAACCGGACGACGCGGTTGCTCGTGTCCGCGATCTCGTAGCCAGCCGGCATCGACGACGTGATGGCGCCGTCCTCCATGGCGATCCGGACCGCACGCTCGACGTCGTCCGCCTCCAGACCGGTCATGATGATCGAGCCGGTGTCGAGCGCCTCGGGTCGCTCGATGGAGTCCCGGAGGGTGATGGCCGGGAAGCCGAGGATCGAGGCCTCCTCGGAGATCGTGCCGGAGTCCGAGAGGACGCAGGCGGCCTCGAGCTGCAGCTTGTTGTAGTCGTGGAAGCCGAAGGGCTCCAGCCAGCGGATGTCCCCGTCGACCTCGCGGCCCAGGGCCTCCATCCGCTTGCGCGTGCGTGGGTGGGTGCTGACGACCACCGGGAGGTTCCACTCACCCGCGACGCGCTCGAGGCAGTCGATGAGCATCTCGAGCCGGTCGGGCGAGTCCACGTTCTCCTCGCGGTGCGCGCTGACCAGGAAGTAGCGACCCGACTCGAGCCCGAGCTCCGACAGGACGTCGGACGCCTCGATCTGGTCGCGGAAGTGCTCCAGCACCTCGCGCATGGGCGAGCCCGTGACCAGGACGCGGCGCGGGTGCAGGCCCTCGGCGAGGAGGTTGCGACGGGCGTGCTCGGTGTAGGCCAGGTTGAAGTCGGCGACGTGGTCGACCAGGCGCCGGTTGGTCTCCTCGGGCACGTTCTCGTCGAAGCAGCGGTTGCCTGCCTCCATGTGGTAAGTCGGGATCCGCATCCGCTTGGCCATCACGGTGGCGATGCACGAGTTCGTGTCACCCAGCACCAGCAGCGCGTCGGGTCGCTCCTCGAGCAGGACCTTCTCGGTCCCGACGAGCACGCCGCCGAGCACCGCGCCCAGGCTGCTGGTGTCGACGCCCAGGTAGTGGTCGGGGGCACGAAGGCCGAGGTCGTCGAAGAAGACCTGGTTGAGCGAGTGGTCGTAGTTCTGCCCCGTGTGCACCAGCACGTGCTCGATGCCCTTGGTGGCGTCGAGACGGTCGATCACCCGCGCGAGCCGGATGATCTCCGGGCGGGTGCCCACAACGGTCATGACCTTCATGCGCGTGCCTCCTGCGCGATCGTCTCGGGGAACTGGTCCGGATTCTGCGGGTCGAGCAGCTGGTCGGCCCAGAAGACCGTCAGCAGGTCGTCGTCGCCGACGTTGCGGATGTTGTGGACCCACAGCGTCGGCATGTCGACGAACACCGGGCGGTCGCCGCTGACCTCCAGGGTCACGACGTCGTCGTGGAGGAGGCGGCGCAGCTGGATCTCGGCTCGGCCCTTGACCACGACAAAACGCTCGATCTTGTGCAGGTGGTAGTGCTCGCCGCGCTTCTGGCCGGGCCTCGTCGTCGAGGCGTACGCCATGCCGGTGCCTCCGTGGGAGCGCACCGTCTCGAAGAGGTCACCGCGGTTGTCGGAGTGCACCTGCGGAGCGGCTGCGGGTGCACCGGCGAAGGCCGCAGCCCGGTAGGTGTTGAAGAGGTTCAGCCGCATGCGGGTCGACACGTCGGGGATCTCACCGCGCTCGGCGTAGAGCTCGTGGAACTCCTGGAACAGGCCGAGCACGGAACCGATCGTGATGGCCTCGCCGCTCACCACGGTCCGCACGTCCTGCCCGGCCGCGTCGATGAGCGCGGCGGCGGCGTCCTGGGCGTGCAGGAGGTCGATCTCCCGGTCGCCCGTCACCGTGGGGGTGCGCCCGCCGGCGACCTCGTGGGCGAAGGTCGCCACGAACGAGTTGTAGCCGGGTCGCCCGTGCTCGCCGAAGAGGTTGGGGAGCAGCAGGTCGGCGAAGTGGCCGCCCGTCCCGGTGCAGGCGTCTGCCAGGACGCTGGCCGCCTGCGCCTTGCCCCGGCCATAGGGGTTGTCGAGCTCGGCCTGCACGGAGTTCGCGTAGACGACGTCGATCGCCCGGCCCGAGGCGCGGATCGCGTCGGCCAGCGCCCGAGCAGCCTGCACGTTGCCCGCCTCGACCTCGGTGTCGGTGTCTGCGCGGTTGACGCCGGCGACGTGCAGGACCGTGTCGACGCCCTCCAGCGAGGACGCGAGTCGCTGCGGGTCGACCAGGTCCTCACGTCCCAGACGCACCGGCTCGACGCCGTGGAGGGCACGGAGCCGACACGCCGTGTGCCAGCCCAGGAAGCCGTAGCCCCCGGTGATCGCCACCTCCTTCACATCATGTCCTTCCACTGCTGCCGGCCCACGGGAGCCGACCAGTCCGTTCCGGTCAGCCAGCCGGCGACCTGCGATTGCCCGAACCACAGCATCTCGAGCCGTCTCGCCACGCCTGCCGCCGCAGGGACGGCGACTCCGATCATGCCGAGCAACCGGACGAGCAGGCGCGCCACCCACGGCCACACGTGCCTGGGCTCCCGCCCGCCGAGGTCACGCACGAGGCCCGCGACGGTGAGACCCTCGGACGGCTGCAGCACGACGGGCGGAGGCTGCTGCGCCGCCAGCGCGACGTACGCGATGGCGTCCGCGACGTTCTCGACCAGCACCTGAGGCGTGGGCCCGTCCCCGCGGCCGGCCACCGACGCCAGGGGTGAGGAGACGACGCGGTGCAGGCTGCGGGTCACCCCGCGGTTGGGTCCGTGGACCGAGGTGGGGCGGAAGCAGACGGCTCCGGCGCGCGCGCCGACCATCTCCTCGCCGAGTGCCTTCGACGCCGAGTACGGGCTGAACGGGGCGCGCAGGGAGGTCTCGTCGAGCGGGGACATGCGTCCCTGGACGGCAGCGGAGCTCACGTGCACCAGCCGGGCACCGTCCGGTGCGGCGTCCGTCACCACGGCGGGCAGCAGCGCGTTGGCACCGAAGAGCTCGTCGCCCGTGCCCGTGGCGTCCGCCACGCCGGCGGCGTTCACCACGGCCACCACGTCGGACAGCTCCGCACGCAGTCGCTCCGCCTCCGCCCGTACGTCGGGACGCACGCGGTCCACCTCGAGCTCCGCCGCGGTCCTGGCCGAGGTGGTCAGGCGGGGGGCGCGTACGGACCTGACGTCGGCGCCGCGCGCGACCAGCGCGGCCACCACGTGCGAGCCGACGAACCCGCTCGCACCGATGACCGCGACGACTCCTGGACGGCCGCCGCTCATCGGCGTCTCCCGGCCGCGCTCAGCAGCAGCTGCTCGAGGCGTTCGGTGCCGGCGGCGGCCGAGTAGGTCTCGACGTAGGCCCGGCGACCGGCGTCACCCATCCGGCGGCGGTCGTCCGACCCCATGTCGGCCATCGCGACGAACCCCTCGGCCAGCGAGACCTCGTCCTCGGGCGCGACGACGATGCCACAGCCCGCCCTCGTCACCACGTCGGCGGCTTCGCCCGCGACGGCGCACACGATGGGACTCCCGCACGCCATGGCCGCCTGGACCTTGCTGGGGATCGTCCCCCGGAACAAGGGCAGGTCCTTGAGCGAGACCAGCTGGGCCGCTGCCTCGGCCATCAGCCCGGGCATGTCCGTCATGGGCCGCGACCCGAGGAAGAGGACCCTGTCGGTGACACCGAGCTCGGCCGACAACCTCTCGAGTCGCTCGCGCGCCACCCCGTCGCCGACGAACGCCAGCCCGATGTCCGGACGCGCGGAGAGGCGAGCCAGGGCACGGACCCCGTGGTCGAGCGCCTGCACGTCGCCCATGCCACCGGCGTACATCATCCAGGTACGGCCCTCCGGCAGCGCGCGGGCTGCGGGAGGAGCGGCGGGGGCGAAGATCTCCTCGTCCACCCAGTTCGGGATGGACACCGGCTCGACGACAGTGCCCCTCTCCCCGATCGTCCTGGCCATCGTCGGGCTCAGTGCGGCCGTGCCTGCTGCACGACGGTAGAGCCGCTTCAGGCCCCGATGGATGACGGTCTCCGCGGCGTCGTTGAGCCGATCGCCCGGCAGGAACCCGCTCGCGGTGATCGTCTCCGGCCAGAGGTCCTGGACGTAGAGCACGTAGGGCACGCCACGCAGTCGCTCGAGGGTCATCGCAGCGAGGCCGACAGTGGCCGGCGACAGGTAGGTGAGGACGACGTCGGCGTCGCGGAGCCAGCCGACCTGCGCCGTGGCCGACACAGCGAACGACGTCAGGGTGAGCGCGCGGCGGAGGGCGTTCTGGTCGTGGCTCGGCACGTCCGGCACCCGCAGGAGCTCGATGCCGTCCCTCGTCTCGTGGGCGCGGAGCCGCATCCGGTAGCCGTCGTACGTCCTGCCCTGGGGATAGCTCGGGAAGCCTGTCAGCACGCGGACCTGGTGCCCGCGCGCCTGAAGCCCGCGTGCGATCGCCGTCGGATGGGCGGCGGAGCCGGTCTCGGGCTCGTACCACTGGCTGATCATGCCGATCCTCATGCGACCACCCCGGATCGCAGGGCGCGCGGTGAGGCGAGGTAGGCGAGGCACACCACGGCCATCACGGGCACGGACACCGCGAGGGGAGCCGTCGCGGCGACGAGGCAGACCAGGACGCTCGTGCCGGCGCACAGCAGGGCGGACGCCGTGTGCGACCAGCCCTGGTCGACGAGCTGCTGGTAGACGTGCTCGCGATGGGCCTGCATGAGCGGGCGTCCGCCGACCGCGCGCTTGACCAGCACCCAGCCGGTGTCGGCGAGGTAGACGACCAGGGGGGCCACGCAGAGGACGGCCGGGACACCGTTGGCCCACGCCCATGCCGCTCCGACGACGACGAGGAACCCGATGCCGTAGCTGCCCACGTCGCCGAGGAAGATCCGGGCGCGGGGGGCGTTCCAGGGCAGGAAGCCCAGCATGGCTCCCGCGAGGCTCGCGCCGATGACCGTCAGGCCCTCGACGTCGTGCTCGGCGCCCACCCAGCACCACCAGGCACCGGCGACGGCAGCGGTCAGGGCTGAGATCCCGTTGATGCCGTCCATGAAGTTGAAGGCGTTGACGTAGCCCGCGACCACGACGACCACGACGAGCGCGAAGAGGGCGACGGCGACCGACGGCGAGGCCGCCGCCCATGCCCACGCTGCGACCACGGCGCCCGCCACCAGCTGGAGCACCAGCCGGACGGGGCCGGGCAGCGACCTCCGGTCGTCCACGAGTCCCACGGCTGCGAGGCCGATGGACACGACGAGGGGGACCCAGAGCACCTCGGCCCCCGCGAGCGCGGCAACGAGCGTCGCGAGCGCAACGGCAGCCATCACCGCCAGCCCGCCACCGCGCGGGACGGGCGCGCTGTGCGACGAGCGCTCGTTGGGTACGTCGAGCAGCTGGGCGCGTCGCAGGACCGGCACGATCAGCCCGGTCAGCGCGAGACCAGCGGCCAGTGCCACCCAGAAGGCGACCATCACGCTCCGGATTCGATCCGCCGGCGGAACGCCGGCAGCCCGTCGAGGAGGTCGACCACGCCGTCGACGTCGAGCCGCTCGGTGTTGTGGGAGTGGTAGTCGTCGATCTCCGACTCGTGGCGGTCGCCCTCGTCGAAGTACTCGCCGTAGTTGAGGTCTCGGGCATCCACCGCGACCCGGAAGTAGTCACCCTGGTCCGTGGCCCGGGCCAGCTCCTCCCGCGTGGCGAGGGTCTCGTAGAGCTTCTCCCCGTGCCGGGTGCCGATCACCTTGATGTCGGGCTCGGTGCCCATCGCCTTGCCGACGGCGAGGGCGAGGTCCTCGATCGTGGAGGCGGGGGCCTTGCGGATGAAGAGGTCGCCGGGCTGCGCGTGGGCGAAGGCGTGCTCGACCAGCAGCACGGCCTCGTCGAGCGACATCAGGAAGCGCGTCATCTGCGGGTCGGTGACCGTCACGGGCTCCCCTGCCCGGATCTGGTCCATGAACAGCGGGATCACCGAGCCGCGCGACATCATCACGTTGCCGTAGCGCACCGTGGACACGACGGTGTGGGCCGTGGGGTTGTTGCGCGCGAAGGCCTGGGCGACCTTCTCCATCATCGCCTTGGACATGCCCATGGCGTTGACGGGGTAGGCCGCCTTGTCGGTGCCCAGGCACACGACGGACCGCACGCCGTTGGCGTTGCTGGCCTCGATGACGTTGGCGCTGCCGAGGACGTTGGTGCGCACCGCCTCGAGCGGGAAGAACTCGCAGCTGGGCACCTGCTTGAGCGCGGCCGCGTGGAAGACGTAGTCGACCCCGCGTGTCGCGCGGTCGACGCTGTCGTAGTCGCGGACGTCGCCGATGTAGAACCGCACCCGGTCGTCGTTCAGCGCGAGGCGCATGTCGTGCTGCTTGAGCTCGTCGCGGCTGAGCACGCGGACCTCGCCCACGCCCGAGTCGAGGAGTCGACGGACCATGGTGTGGCCGAACGAGCCGGTGCCACCGGTCACGAGCACGGTGGACTGGGGATCGACGGGGGTCGACACGGGGATCTCGCTTTCGAGCTGGAGAAGGGTGGAGCGCTCAGCGATGGGTGGCGGCCGGGTCGGGCAGGTGCACCCAGTCCTCGAAGGCCTCGAGGACGTCCGAGTCCGACGCCCCCAGGTCGAAGGCGTGCACGACGTTAGTCGAGAGCGGGCTCACGGCCGAATGCGAGACCAGCGGGTGCTTCGAGGGCTCGTCGCTCTCCGCGCCGCCGAAGAGCCGCTCGTGGAGCTTCTCGCCCTCCCTCAGGCCGGTGTAGACGATGTCCACGTTCTTGCCGGACATCGCGATCAGCTGGCGCGCGACGTCGACGATCTTCACCGGCTCGCCCATGTCGAGGATCATCACCTCGCCGTCCTCGCCGATGGCACCGGCCTGGATGACCAGCTGCACGGCCTCCTCGACGGTCATGAAGTAGCGGGTCACCTCGGGGTGCACGACCGTGACCGGGCCGCCGGAGGCGATCTGCGCCGTGAAGGTGTGCAGCACGGAGCCGCGGGAGCCCAGCACGTTGCCGAACCGGACGCTGATGTAGGCGCCGTCGGCCTCCTTCGCCGTCGCCGCCGTGAGACGCTCGGCCACGCGCTTGGAGTAGCCCAGCACGCTCGTCGGGTCGGCGGCCTTGTCGGTGGAGATGTTGACGAAGGTGGTGACGCCGACGTCCGCCGCGGCACGCAGCACGTTGGCGGTGCCGAGCACGTTGGTCTTCATCGCCTCGTGGGGGTACTGCTCGAGCATGGGGAGGTGCTTGAGGGCGGCGGCGTGGAAGACGACCTCGGGACGACGGTCCTCGAAGATCCTTCGCAGGGCAGCCTCGTCGCGGATGTCGTTGAGCACGACATCGCGGCTGTCGAGCAGGGCGCGGCCGTGGATGGAGAGCTGGACGGAGTGCAGGGCCGACTCGTCGCGGTCCAGCATGATCAGCTCGGCGGGACCGTAGCGGTGCAGCTGCCGGCAGAGCTCGGAGCCGATGGAGCCGCCGGCTCCGGTGACGAGGACGCGCTTGCCGGTGACGTAGCCAGCGATGGCCTCGAGGTCGGTCTCGACCGCAGCACGCCCGAGGATGTCGGTCATGTTGACGTCGCGGACGTCGCGGACGTCGGCGTGCGCGGCGAACGACTCGGCGAAGGGCGGCAGCACCTTGATCGTGATGCCCAGCTGCGCCGCGCGGTCGACGAGGGGCTTGATCATCTCCTTGCTGGCGCTCGGGATGGCGACGACGACGACCGTGGCGCCGGTCGAGGCGACCACGCGCTCGAGGTCGGCGACGGTGCCGAGGACGGCGATGCCGAAGTGCCGCCGCTTGCGCATCCACGGGTCGTCGTCGAGGAACCCGAGCGGGACGTAGCCGGACTCCGGGCGCGAACGCATCGAGTGCACCAGTCGCGCGCCGCTCGCCCCAGCGCCGACGATGATGGCCCGCTGTCCGGACACCGAGGACACCGGCGCGAGGCGCATGGTGAGGCGACGCCACAACGCACGGGTGATCAGCATCATGAAGAAGCCCAGGCAGGTGCCTGTCACCGGGACGCTGCGGGCGACCCAGTGGGGGTCCACCACGGCGTTGGCCGTGAAGACCACGAGGCCGGCGACCGCGGTGGCGGCGCCGAGGAGGATGGTCTCCTCGTTGGTGGCCACGCCGACCCGGCCGAGGTAGACGCGCCCGAGCAGACCGACACCCCACTGGAGGAGGACGGCGCCCGCGGCCACCATCGCCCCGTCACGGAGCGTGGCGCTGCCGAGGACGTCGTACCGCACGACGATGGCGAAGAGGTACGCCGCGAGCAGCGCGAGGGCGTCAAAGGCCATCAGCACCGCGGTGCGACGCCCACGGACGGCCGCCTGGATGAGCAGGGTCACTGCGCCGACCCCCCGACCCCGGGGAGCCGTGTGGCTCCGCTGTTGTCGGACTGCGGCATATGGATCCCCCTGCTGAGCATGGCTCCGCCGAATCCCCACGATCCGGCGACTGTCGGCTGTCCAACGAGACCAGCCAGTCAAGGCTATGTTGACATTGTCCGGACCAGTGGCGAAATCGACGTGGTGTGAGTTTCAACATGTGGATGTCGCGTGGAGATCTCCAACTTCACTCCACCAGGGGTCCACGCGTCAACCACCCGAAGGGCGGGTTCGCGTCACCTCGCATCAGGGGCGTCAGCGAGGCAGCAGCACCCGCACCGTCGTGCCCTCGCCGAGGGCGCTGTCGACGGACACCTCGCCGCCGTGGGCCTCCACGATGGTCCGCACGATCGTGAGGCCGAGGCCCGTGCCCGGCACCTGTCGCCGGCGGGCGTTCTCGCCGCGGTGGAAGCGCACGAACACGTCACGCAGGTCTTCTGCATCCATGCCCTCGCCGGTGTCGGCGACCGTGATCTCGACGTAGCGTTCGGAGGCGCCGAGCGTCACCGACACCCGGCCCCCGCGCGGGGTGTAGGTGATGGCGTTGGCCACGAGGTTGTCGACCACCTGCCGCAGCCGCATGCCGTCGGCGACCGCGACGAGGGAGTCGGGCAGGTCCGCCTCGAGCGTCACCCCCGCGCCCGCCGCGTCGACCGCGGCCGAGTCGAGCGCCTCGGACAGCACGGTGACCACGTCGACGCGGTAGGGGTCGATGATCGTGGACCCGGACGTGGCGCGCGTGGAGAAGAGCAGGTCGGCCACCAGGTGCGACAGGCGCAGGATGTTGCGCCTGGCCGCGGCGATCTGGTGCTGCACCTCCGGCCCGATGGCGGCGGAGTCCTCGACCAGCTCGAGGTAGGCCATGGCCGAGGTCAGCGGGGTGCGCAGCTCGTGGGAGACCGACGCGACGAAGTCGTCCTTGACCTTGATGGCGCGCATCAGCTCGGTGACGTCCTGGTAGGACAGCGCGGCGCCGGTGAGGGCACCGAACCGGTCACGGATGGAACGGGCGGAGACCGACAGCGCGCGACGGCGCTCCGGGTCCGCGCCGACCCACAGCCGGAAGTCGTCGAACTCCTCCCCCGCCACCGCCCGGGTCGTGGGCATCTCCTCGGCGGTGAGCGGGCGGCCGTGCTCGGCGTCGAAGAGGAACCCGGTCTGCCCCACCCGCCCGAGGTGGCCGTCGGGGAAGGCGAGGTCCATGAAGTCCTGATGGCGCGAGTTGTAGCCCTGGTAGACGCCGTCGGCGTCGAGGAGCAGCAGTCCGACCGCGACCGTGTCGAAGACGGCCTCGGCCTTGCGCTGCTCGGACTCCACGGCGGCCTCGGCCGCGTCGAGGCGCTCGACGAAGGCGTGCCGCTCGGTGAGGTCGGCGATCTGGGAGATGAAGTGGATCGGCGCACCGTCGGGCCCGCGGAGCAGGGCCACCGACAGGTCGCCGATGAGGACCGACCCGTCGGCGCGGAGGTAGCGCTTGGTGATCCGGTAGGACGCGATCTTGCCGGCCAGGGCCTGGTTGAGCAGGCGCAGGTCGCTGGCGAGGTCGTCGGGGTGGGTGATGTCCTGGATCGTCAGCGTCGCCATCGTGTCGGCGTCGTAGCCGAGCATGTCGCACAGGGCGACGTTGGCGGTGAGGAAGTCACCACCCGGGGACACGAGCGCCATCCCGACCGGTGAGTGCTCCACGGTGAGGCGCCACAGGTCGTCGGTCTCGGGCAGGCGCGTCTGCTGCGTCACCTGTCCCCCCTTCACCAGACAGAGCGGTGAGACCACCGTACGGACTCCCACGCCGTCCGGACACGACTTCGCCATAACTGCGGGGAACCTGAACGAACGGACCGACCGGAGATCACGGGTGAGGGGACGACGAATCCGGGACGCGAGCCACCGGCTGTTACGTTCCATCACGATGAGCACTCCACCTCTCCGCACCCTGGTCCGCACCCTCGTCCACGCCGTCGTCGGCGCCCTCGTCGCCGCGCTGGTCGTCGGATCACCTGTCCCTCCGGCCCAGGCGGAACGGGTGACGCCGGAGCTCTTCGGCATGGACCTCATCCAGCTGCCGGAGCCGGCCGTGCCGCTCGGGCCGACGCCGACAGCACGCCTGATCGTCAAGTGGGCCGGCATCGAGACGACGCGTGGCGACTACGACTGGTCGGCCCTCGACGCCCGCGTCCGGATGGCCGAGGAGAACCACGCGAAGCCGCTGCTCACCATCTACGCCACCCCGGCGTTCCACGCCGTGGGCGAGTACGTCTCGCCGCAGTGGAGCTATCTGCGGCCCCCGTCCATCCGCGCCTATCGCGCCTTCGTGCGAGCCCTGGCCAAGCGCTACGGCACCCGGGTCGACTACCAGCTCTGGGCCGAGATGAACGTCCCCGGCAACTACCTCGGCACGCGGGAGCACATGGCGAAGATGGTCTGGGGCGGGTCCAAGGAGGTGCGCGCGGCGGCGCCCGGGGCACTCGTGGTCGCCCCCCAGGGCCCGGTCCGGCTCAAGGGCAACCGCAACTGGTTCCGGAAGTTCTGGGGCCTGCGTGTCCACGGCAAGCCGGTGGGCAAGTGGGTCGACGTGGCCACCTTCAGCGGCTTCCCCCTCGCCAAGCACGGCCCCGAGAAGCAGATCCGGCTCACCAAGTGGGTGCGCCGCATCACGAGCGACAACGGCTTCACCGGCCCGATCTGGATCGTCGAGGTCAACTACGGCATCCGCCTCCCCCGACCGACCGTCCCGGTCAGCATGGACCGCCAGGTCGCCAACGTGGTCAAGACCTACGTCCTGAACGCCTCGATCGGCACCCAGCGGGTCTACTGGCACTACTGGTCGAAGCCCACGTCGGTCATGGACACGGCGATGCTCACCGAGGACGACCAGGTCGCCCCTCCCGGCAAGGCGTTCGGGGTCATCCAGCCCTGGCTGATCGGCACCCGCGCCGAGGGCTGCACTGTCAAGCGCGACGACCTCTACTCCTGCCTGTTCACCACCAAGCGCGTCGAGCGCCGAGTCGTGTGGACCGTGTCGGGGAAGCGGCGGGGCGTCCTCGCCCCGGCCGGCGCGACGACCGTGTCCTCGCCCGATGGAACCGTGCGCCCGATGGGGTCGGCCAAGCGGGTGCAAGTCGGCCTGGTCCCGGTGATGATCGAGTCGCCGCGCGCGACCGACTGACGTACGAACCGAAGGGGCTCCGACCAGCGTGTGGTCGGAGCCCCTTGGCGTCTCTGGTCGGCGAGCTCAGGCGGTGACGAGCACCTGCACCTCGGCCACCGACCCGGTGGCGGCCACCACGCGGGTGTCCACGGGCTCGGCCTTCGGCGCGAGCGTGCGCAGGGTCCACTCACCGTCGCCGGCGAAGAACCGGAAGTGCCCGGTCGCCGAGGTGGGGACCTCCGCGGTGAACTCCCCGCTGCGGTCGAGCAGGCGGACGTAGGCGTTGGGGACGGGCTCTCCCCCTGATGCGCCGCCACGCAGGACCTGACCCTGGATCACGGCCTCCTTGGCGACGTTCACGCCGTCGAGCGAGAGGCCACCCTCGGTTGCTCCGCACATGTCAGGCCTCCCCCGGCTCGTCGCCGAGGGCCACGGGAACGCCGACGAGGGAGCCGTACTCGGTCCACGAGCCGTCGTAGTTCTTCACGTTCTTGCGGCCGAGCAGCTCGGTCAGCACGAACCAGGTCAGCGAGGAGCGCTCGCCGATGCGGCAGAGGGCGATGGTGTCCTTGTCGGTGTCGAACCCGACCTCGTCGTAGAGGGCGGTCAGCTCCTCGTCGGACTTGAAGGTTCCGTCGTCGTTGGCGTTCTTGCTCCACGGGACGTTGACCGACGTCGGGATGTGACCGGCGCGCTGGGCCTGCTCCTGCGGGAGGTGGGCCGGGGCGAGCAGCCGGCCGGCGTACTCGTCGGGGCTGCGCACGTCGACGAGGTTCTGGGTGCCGATGGCGGCGACGACCTCGTCGCGGAAGGCGCGGATCGAGGTGTCCTGGTCCTGCGCGGTGTACGACGTCTTCTCGCGCGTGGGCAGCTCGTCGGTCAGCTCGCGGGAGTCGAGCTCCCACTTCTTGCGGCCACCGTCGAGGAGCTTGACGTCCTGGTGGCCGTAGAGCTTGAAGTACCAGTAGGCGTAGGCCGCGAACCAGTTGTTGTTGCCGCCGTAGAGGACCACGGTGTCGTCGTTGGAGACGCCGCGCTCGGAGAGCAGTGCCTCGAACTGCTCCTTGTTGACGAAGTCACGACGGACCTGGTCCTGGAGGTCGGTGGTCCAGTCGAGCTTGATGGCTCCCCGGATGTGGCCCTTGTCGTAGGCGGTGGTGTCCTCGTCGACCTCGATGAGGACGACGCCGTCGGTGTCGAGGTTGTCCTCGACCCACTGGGCGGTGACGAGCGAGTTCTCGCGGCTCATGGTGGTTGTGCTCCTTGGTGGTGGTGGATCTTCGGTGTCAGGCGGTGAGGCGGCGGGCGAGCAGGTAGAGCTCGCAGCCGAGGCAGAAGGCGAAGAGGGCGTTGAGCAGGGCGGCGACCAGCGCCAGGCCGACCGCGACCTGGCCGAGGAGCGTCGCGCCCGCCAGCAGGGCGACGAGCCCGACGACGGCGAACACGAGGCCAACGGCCTGGGCGAACCGCGGCGGCTCGGGCGCCTCCCACTCGGTCGGCGCCGCCAGGCGGGGCCGGACGAGCGTGCGGAACAGCCAGGCGTGCGGCGTGGCGTGCACGCCCCGCACGGCGCCGACGGCGAAGAGGACCGTCTGCACGGCGAGCAGGGCGACGCTCCAGGGCTCCGGCAGCAGCAGCACGGCGACGAGCACGACGGCCGTCAGGCCCGCGGCGAGCTGCGGACCCCGCGGGTCGATGGCGCCGTCGGGCGGTCGGGGCGCCGACGTCGTACGTGCCGTGGCACCGCTGCCGGGAAGGCTGGTGTGCGTGGTGGACATGTCGCTCCTGGAGATGGTCGTGGCCCGGCTCGCTCCGGGCGCGCTGGAAAGGCGTGCGCAGCGCACGGATCCACCAGGGACGGTCCTGCAGCAGGAGGACCTAGGGGGTCAGGACTGGCGGACCCGTCAGGACATTCGACACAGCGCCGAGCGCACGCGGCAGTGGTCCACTGCGCGGCGCCGGGTGAGCATGGTCGAGGACATGCGGACGACAGTAGGCCGTACCAGGCCCCGCCGTAGGTGGTGTCTCATGATGTGGTCCATGCATCCATATCGTGAGATCAGATCGAGCCGAGCGCGCTCAACACCTGGGCCCGGTTCGGGGCGCCCGTCGCCCGGGTGACCTCACGGCCGGTGGCGTCGAGGACCACGGTGGTCGGCGTGCGGAGGATGCCGAACGCGCGCGTGGCGTCGAGGTGCTGCTCGGCGTCGACCTCGACGTGGGTCACGCCGTCGACCAGGTCGGCGACCTCGCCGAGAACGCGTCGCGTGGCGCGGCACGGTGCGCAGAAGGCACTGGAGAACTGGAGCAGCGTGGCCCGCTCCCCCAGCGCGCCGCCGACGCTGCCGACGAGGTCGGCACCGGGGGGTGTCGTGGCGGGCGCCGCGACGGCCTCCTCGACCGGATCCGGGACGGCCTCCTCCTCCGGGCGGCGTACGACGTGGGTGCCGCGGAAGCGCCCGTCGGTGCCGAGGCGCCACAGGCCGACGCCGAGGGCGAGCACGACGGCGACGACGGCGATCCAGGCTCCGGGGGTCACGTCGCGCTCAACGCGCGGACGCTGCCTCGATGTTCCCGTTCAGCGCGCCTCGAGCCGCGCGACCTCGCCCCGCAGGCGGGCCACCTCGTCCTCGAGCTCGAGCACCGCCGCGATCCCGGCCAGGTTGAGCCCGGCCGCGAGGAGCTCGCGGATGCGGTGCAGCCGGTCGATGTCGTCCTCGCTGTAGAGACGGGTGCCGCCGGCGGTCCGGTCCGGGTCGACGAGGCCGCGGCGCTCGTAGACGCGGAGGTTCTGGATCTGGAGGGAGGTCATCTCTGCCGCGACCGAGATCGCGAACACCCCTGCCTCGCGCCGTGCCATGCCACCTCCTCGATCGAGTGCTCACCGTCCCTGCGTCCGGGACTTGATTCTGCCTGACTCATGGAATATAAGAAACCTATAACCGTTGTTACACATCGCAGAGGCACTCACGCAGGGCCTCACCCCGATCCGAGAACCAGGAGGAAGACACGATGCTCATCCGCAGCGCAGACCCGTTCCGTGAGTTCGACCGGCTCACCCAGCAGCTCATGGGCACCACCAACCGTCCCGTCGCCATGCCGATGGACGCGTGGCGCGAGGGTGACCGCTTCGTCCTCGAGTTCGACCTCCCCGGCGTCAACCCCGAGTCGGTCGACCTCGACGTCGAGCGCAACGTGCTGACCATCCGCGCCGAGCGCGTGGCCAGCAACGGCGACTGGCAGATGCTGGCCTCCGAGCGTCCGCGGGGCGCGTTCAGCCGCCAGCTGGTGCTGGGCGACAACCTCGACCTCGACCGCATCGAGGCGGCGTACCGCGACGGCGTGCTCCGGCTGGTCGTCCCCGTGGCCGAGAAGGCCAAGCCGCGCAAGATCGAGGTGCGCACCAGCTCCGAGGACCACGCCGCGATCGAGGCCTGACCTTCACCCAGCACCGTCACGCACGGTCGAACGACACAGGAACGGGCCCCGCGGAGCAGCTGCTCCGCGGGGCCCGTCGCGTGTGGTGCGAGGTGCTGGAAGGTCAGCGCTTGATCTTGACCTTCGTCCGGATGTCGCCGGAGCCGACCTTGCCCTTGCCCTTCACGGTGAACACGAGCTTGTGCTTGCCCTTGCCCAGGGCCTTCTTGAACCGGACGACGCCCTTGCCGCCCGTGATCTTGGCCTTGCCCAGCTTCTTGAGCTTGTCGTCACCGTTCTTCTTGGTGCCGACGAGCTCGAAGACGGTGATCGTGGCCTTGACCTTCTTGGCCTTGAGGGGCTTGACCTTCAGCGTGATGGCCGCGGCCCTCTTCGAGACCTTGGCCTTGAGCTTGGGCTTGTAGCCGATCTTCGGGGTCGTCTTGGTGACTGCCTGGGCCTGCGCGAATCCCGCGTCGTTCGTGACGCGTCCGGTGACCTTCTTGCCGAGCATCGACTTGGTGATCTTCAGCGAGGGGCCGGTGCCGACGACCGTGCTGCCGGCGAGCCACTCGTAGGTGAACACGGACTGGGCCTCGGTGTTCCAGCGGCCCTTGTCGATCCGGATGGTCTTGCCGACCCAGGCGTCGCCCGCGACCTCGGGGCGCTCGATCGCCTTCACGTCCTTGGTGAGGGCGGCGGAGATGCCGGTGGTGAGCTGACCGGGCTTCACGGTGATGGTGGTGGCGTCCTCGGGGAGGGCGTCCTTCCACCACTCGGTGACGTGGTCGTCGGCCCCGAACTGGACGGTGTAGGTGCCCGCCCACAGGGTGCGGACGTCGTACGTGCCGTCGAGCTTGAACTCGTAGGCCTGACCGCCGAAGTTGTTCTCGGCGTCGCGGAAGGAGGCCCAGGGGTCCTCCGGCACGCCGCCGGCCTCGCTGGTGATCGCACCGCTCACGCCGCCGGAGACCGGCAGGGTGAAGTCGAGGGTGCGCGGGGCCGAGGTGATCGGGAGGGCCGTGTCGTAGCCGAGCTTGTTGCCCGACCACGTCGTGCGACGGAGGAAGTCGCCCTCCTCGCGCGGCTCCTGGTCGCTGCGGACCACGAGCTTGAACTCCGTCTCGCCGGCGATCCGGTCGAGCTGGGCGAAGTGGTACTGGCCGGCGCGGTTGCTGTAGGTGGAGGCGACCACCTTGGCGTCCTTGGGGTCGGCCGGGGTGTCCAGGACGTCGATCTCGTAGCCGATGCCGAGGTTGCCGAGCTCGTCGCGGACGGTGCCGCTGACGTCGACGCCGTTCGGGGTCGCGGCGGGCTTGAGCGTCAGGACCGCGTCGATCCCGGTGACGGCCTGGCCGGGGGCCACCGTGACGATGTTGGGGTCGGCCGGGGAGTCGAAGGCGACGTTGTTCCAGTACTCGCCGTGGTACTCACCAATCTCGTCGTAGAACGCGACCTCGTGCGTGCCGGTGGCGACGCCCTCGATGGTGTAGACGCCGTTGGCGTCGGTGTAGTCGCAGCCGTCGTTGCTGCACGCCTGGACGCGCGCGAGCGGCTGGGCGTACTCGTTGGTGACGCGACCGGAGATGGAGCCGCCCGGCGCCAGGGTGACGACGCCGACGTCGGCGCCGGCAGCCGTGGGACCGACCGGGTCGGCCGCGTCCTGGGAGGCCTTGTCGTTGTACCACTCGGTGGCGAGCTCGTCGCCGCTGTCGGGGTCGTAGCCGCTGAAGACCAGCTTCACCGACGGCGCCGTCGTACCGACGCGGAAGGCGCCGTTGCGGTCGGCGGAGTCGCTGCCGACCGGGTTGCCGGTCGTGGTGTCGTACGCCCGGACGGACGCGCCGCGCACGGCACGGCCGTCGGCGGTGCGGACGATGCCGGTCACGCTGGGCGCGCGCTCGATCGTCCAGGGCGAGAGGGTCTGTGCGGCACCGGCGACGGTGACGACGTCGGCGGTCGCCTCGTCGGGCTTGTCGCGGTACCACTCGGGCGTGTAGTCCGGCGTCGGGAAGAACCGCAGCTTGTAGCTGCCGTTCTCGAGCGGGATGTCGAAGGTGCCGCTGTCGACGACGTAGTTGCCGACGTAGGCGCCGGTGGTGCTGTAGACCGACATCGAGCCCTCGACGTAGTTGCCGGCGGCGTCGATCGTGCTGCCGCTGACCATGACGGCGGCGTTGGCCGGCGCGGCGGACACCGCTCCCAGCGCTGCCGCGGCGAGCGCTCCCGCTGCCACGACCGAAGTGAGGCGCGCACGCGCCCCCACAGACCCAGCTTGCATCTGGTTCCCCCTAGATATTCGTCATCACTGCACGGAGCCGCGCAGCCAGCCGACGACACAGCGTCGCCGCACCGGCACGTCCCCCGTCGCGGAGCCATGGGACTCCGAACGCGGTCATCCTGACCCACTCCGACAGGTTTCAAACACCCGGGTCCGGAACCCATTGCCTCGGGTTGCCCCAGCGGCCGGGGTCAGCCGCCGGCGAAGGGGGGCAGCAGCTCGACGACGCTGCCGGGGGGAACGAGCACCGAGGCCGGGTCCTGGGAGCGCACGGGCTGGTCGCCGAGGAGCACCGAGCACACCGCGACGGTGCGCGCCATCCGGTCGTCGGGGTGGCGCTCGAGGACGAGGGCGACGACGTCGGAGAGCGTCACGGTGCCCCCCACCTCGAAGGTGTCCTCGCCCGTGCCGGCGGCTGCGCGGGCGCCGGCCCAGTAGCGCACGGTGACCGTCTCAGCAGCGAGATCACGCCCGGATGACGTACTCATGCGGGATATCCTTCCTCATCCCCGGCTGAGAGGAGGGCCCGCATGAGCGCCCTGCTGCTGCTCACGGGTGCGCTGCAGCCCTCCGCCGAGGTGCTTCCCGGGCTCGCGCTCCTCTCGCACACGGTGAAGATCCTGCCCGCGCAGGGCAGCGCGCTGCTCGACGCCCCGGAGAGCGACCTCGTGCTGGTCGACGGCCGCCAGGACCTCGCCGCCGCCCGCGACCTGTGCCGCCTCATCCGCACGACCGGGGCCGACGCGCCGGTCCTGCTCGTGGTCACCGAGGGCGGCCTGGCCGTCGTCGCGCACGACTGGGGCATGGACGACGTCGTGCTCCACACCTGCGGGCCCGCCGAGCTCGACGCCCGGATCCGGCTGGCGATCGGCCGCGCCAGCGCCGCCTCGCCCGACGACCCGGCGGCCCACGTGATCCACCGCGGCGAGGTCGTCGTCGACGACGCGACCTACACCGCGCGCATCGGCGGACGTCCGCTCGACCTGACCTACAAGGAGTTCGAGCTCCTGAAGTACCTCGCCCAGCACCCCGGCCGCGTCTTCAGCCGCGAGCAGCTGCTGCAGGAGGTCTGGGGCTACGACTACTTCGGCGGCACCCGCACCGTCGACGTGCACGTCCGGCGCCTGCGCGCCAAGCTCGGCACCGAGCACGAGCACCACATCGGCACCGTCCGCAACGTTGGCTACCGCTTCGTGCTGCCGACGCGCGACAAGGACGACTCCCGCGACGAGCCCAGCCGCGACAGCGTCTCTGGCTAGTCTCGCCGGCATGGACCCCCGCCAGCAGGTCGAGGAGATCGCCCGCGCCGCCGAGGCGGCCGACGGTGCCGCACCTCTCGACGAGGCCGCCCGCATCGCGCTCGCCGACGGCACCGCGTCCGTGCTCACCGAGCCGGGCGGCTTCGCCCTCGTCCACGACGGCGACCTGTCGCTGGCCGTCGATCCGAAGTCCCGCGGCCGCGGGATCGGCTCGGCGCTGCTGACCCGCGCCGAGGCGTCGTACGCCGACGCGGTGACGGCGTGGTCGCACGGCAACCACCCCGCCGCCGCGCGCCTCGCTGCGAGCCACGGGTGGGACCGGGTCCGTGACCTGTGGGTGATGCGGCGTCCGACGTCGCTCGCGCTCCCCGCTCTCTCCGTGCCCTCCGGGGTGACGATCCGCGGCTACCGCGACGGCGATGCCTCGTCGGTCGTCGCGGTGAACGCCGCCGCCTTCGCGCACCACCCCGAGCAGGGGGCGATGGACCTCGACAACCTGGCGCGACGCATGGCCGAGCCGTGGTTCGACCCCGCCGGGCTGCTCGTCGCGGAGGACCCGTCAGGGATCCTCGGGTTCCACTGGACCAAGCAGCACGACGCCCGCCACGGCGAGGTGTACGTCGTCGGCGTCGCGCCCGCCGCCCAGGGCCGCGGGCTCGGCAAGGTGCTCACCCTCGCCGGGCTGCACCACCTCGCCGGGCTCGGCGTGGACGAGGTCCTGCTCTACGTCGAGTCCGACAACGCGCCCGCCGTCGCGCTCTACTCCGGTCTCGGGTTCGCGCACGCGGACGCCGACACCCACGTCCAGTACCGCCGGGCGCCGGGGTGACTCGAGCGGCCATATGGCCGCCCGGCATGCCGCATTCGCCTACCCGAGCGACCATGTGGCCGCCCGAGTGGGGGTTTGAGCACCCGGAACCCTCAGCGGAGGGGGCGGACGTGCAGGCCGACCTCGGGGTCGACGACGACCTCCTGGGCGGCCGGCATCTCGTCGACCGTGAGGGTCGCGTCGACGGGGACGTTGCGCTTGACCACCGCGAGGGCGACGGGGCCGAGCTCGTGGTGGCGGGCGCTCGAGCCGACGAAGCCGACGTCGCGGCCGTCGTACGACACCGGCGAGCCGGCCGCGGGCAGGCGGTTCTCCGAGCCGTCGAGGTGCAGCAGCACCAGGCGGCGGGGCGGGCGACCGAGCGTGTGGACGCGGGCGACCGTCTCCTGGCCGCGGTAGCAGCCCTTGTCGAGGTGGACCGCCGGACCGATCCAGCCGACCTCGTTGGGGATGGTGCGGTGGTCGGTGTCGAGCCCGAAGCGCGGCTCGCCGCGCTCGATGCGCAGCGCCTCGAAGGCCCACAGGCCGGCGGCGGGGCCGGCAGCGTCGGCGTACGCCTCGAGGCGGTCGCGGGGCACCAGGTCGTAGCGACCCGCCCCCTCCCCCGGGCGCCACATGACGGCGAGGTCCTCGACGAGCGAGACCTCGACGCGGGTCATGAACTTCATCCGCTCGAGCCACTCGACGAGGGCGGCGCCGGCGCCGGGCTCGGTGTGGGCGGTGAACGCCTCGCCGTCGTCGACCCCGGCGAAGGCGTGCTCGACGTGGCCCTGCGGGCTCAGGACCAGCGCCTGGGTCCAGGTGCCGGGCTCGAGGCCGGTGAAGTACTGGGTGGTGAGGTTGTGCAGCCAGCCCAGCCGCTCGGGGCCGGAGATGCGGAGGACGTCGCGGTGCGAGAGGTCGACGAAGCCGTCCCCGCCGGCGAGGGTGCGCTGCTCGGTGTTGAACGAGCCGTAGTGCGCGGCCACCGGGGCGTCGATGCCGTCGCCGGCGACGGCTCCGGGCAGGGCGAGAAGGGGGCTGGCCATGCTCCCGAGTCTAGGCGGCACCCACGCCGGGCCCCAGCGGCGAGGACGGGTCGAGCGGGGCGGGCGGCTCGTCCACCACGTCCGGCTCCGCGGTGCGGCCGCGCAGCTCGTCGCGCAGCCAGAAGGCGACGTGCCCGGCGCCCGCCAGGGTCGCGAGGCCGATCACGAGGAAGATCCACCGCCAGTCGAGCAACGTCACCAGCACTGCCCCGAAGGCGAGCGAGATCGCGCTCGGCACCGTCATCACGACCTCGGCGGCGGTCGAGACGCGCCCCATGAGCCGCTGGGGAGTACGACGCTGGAGGATCGTCATGTAGGCCACGACGAGCAGCGGCAGCGAGGCGCCGAAGAGCACGATGCTCACCAGCACGCCCGCGATGGACGGCGGGGCCGCCATGCCGAGCGCGCTGACCCCGAGGAGGACCAGCCCGAGGGTGCTGGTCGCGACCTCGCCGAGGCGTCGTACGCACCGGGCGGACAGCACGCCCCCGACGACCGCACCGATCCCCTGGACCGACACGAGCACGCTGACGTAGGTCGCGGCCTTCCCGAAGTGGTCGGTGAGCGCGAAGATCGCCGACTCGGTGAAGCCGAGGACGAGCATCGACAGGCCGAAGCCGATCAGCAGGTTGCCGAGCACCCGGTCGTGGACGAGGTGCCGGAGACCCTCGGTCAGCTGGCTCCAGTACGCCGACTCCTCGTGCTCCGGGGCGTCCTCCTCGACCCGGATGGTCGAGATCACCGCGGCGGCGAGGAGGAACGAGGCGGCGTCGACGAGCGCGACGGCCCACCCACCGAGCCAGGCGAACAGCGCGGCACCGAGCAGCGGGCCGAAGAGGCGGTAGGACTCCTTGACGGTCTGGATGCTGGAGTTCGCGTCGACCAGCAGCTCCTCGGGCATCAGCTCCTTGAGCAGGCCGTTGAGCCCGGCGGGCAGCACCACGAAGCTCACGCCGTAGAGGCCGGCGACGGTCCAGATGATCCAGACGTCGCCCGCGTCGCGGACCAGGAGGAGCGGCAGGACCGCGACGGCGGACAGCAGGTTGCCCCACACCAGCATCGGCTTGCGGCGGATGCGGTCGATCCACACGCCGACCAGCGGCGCGAAGATCGCCGGGATGCACATGAAGAAGAACGTGAAGCCGGCCATCGCGCTCGACCCGGTGAGGGTCTTCACCCAGATGCTGAGGACCAGCAGCATGATCGAGTCGCCGAGCATCGAGGTGGACAGGCCGGCGAACAGCCTGCGGAAGCCCGGCTGGGCGAACGCCGCCTTCATCGCTCGATCTCCACGGCCGCACCCCAGGCGACCATCTCGACGAGGCGCGATCCCTCGGGCCGCGCGCTGGCGTCGTACACCCGGGGCTCGTAGGCGCGGATCAGCTCGACGACGCGGTCGTTGACCTCCCGCAGCTCCTCGGCGGTGAGCCACCCCATGGTCTGGGTGAGCCGCGACGCCTCGCGCCACTCCGGCACGTCCTCGGCCAGGTCGGCGCGGAGGTAGCGGTCGACCCAGCGCTCCATCATCGCGCGGGCGAGCGCCTCGCCGGCGCGCTGCTCCTCAGGGGTGGCGTCGTCGTCCTCGCCCCAGTTGAGCCCTTGGTAGCTCATCTGCCAGGGCCGCTGGCGGCCGGTGCCGCCCTCGGCCTCCTCGATGAAGTCGTGCTCGGCGAGCTTGCGCAGGTGCCACGAGCAGTTGGCCGGCGACTCGTCGAGCCGATCGGCGAGCTGGCTGGCGGTCATCGGACCTTCGAGCGAGAGCAGCTCGATGATCGCGATCCGCACGGGGTGGGCGAGGGCGGTCAGCGCGCGGGGGTCGCGGAGGCGACGAGGCTCGGGCATGGATCGAAAGTACTCTTTCGAAAGAGTCCTTGCAATCGATTTGTCAGGACGTCTCGGCCCTGAGTCGCTGGGAGACTCAGCTCCGAGCGCAGTCGGCGCAGGTGCCGAAGATGGCCAGGTGGCCGACGTCCATCACGAAGCCGTCCTCGCCCAGCGCGGCAGCGAGCGGCGCCACGAGCGCGGGGTCGTACGACGACACCTTGCGGCAGCGCCGGCACACCACGTGGACGTGCTCGTGCTCGAGCGTGGAGTGGTACGTCGGAGCCCGGTCGCTGAGGTGCGTGTGGCGCACCAGCCCGAGCTCCTCGAGCACCTCGAGGGTGCGGTAGACGGTGGAGGCGTTCACGGAGCTGACCTGGCTGCGGACGTGGGCGAGCACCTCGTCGGGGGTGGCGTGGCGCAGCTCCTCGACCGCGCGCAGGATCAGCTGGCGCTGCGGGGTGAGCCGCAGCCCCTGCTCGCGCAGCCGGGCGGCGAGGTCGTCGCTCACGGGGTGCTCATGCTCGTTGCAGGCGCGCCCACGTGTGGGGCTGCAGCTCCTGACCGACCGCGGCCATGTCGTAGGCGTAGAGCAGGTCGCCGTCGACGTTGCCGTACATCCGCGAGCCCGCGTCGACGTGCTTGGCGGTCTCGGTGTAGGAGACCCCGGCGGTGTGCATCTCGAGCTTGCCGCCCTCGGCCGCGCCGTACCAGATCTCGGAGAACCCGATGTTGTGCGCGAGCAGGAACTCGACCTTGCCGGGCTCCGGGCAGCGCAGGAACCCGGTCTCCATCGCGGCGTCGCGGACGAACTCGCCCTGCTCGTCGACGATCCACGCGCGGGACATGTAGTGGAAGAACGGCCGGCCGTCGTGGGTGAAGATGAGCTCCTGGCCGAACTGGAACGACTCGATCGTCGGGTAGGCGCCGTGGCCGTTGCCGCGCCACGTGCCGAGGAGCCAGGCGACGGGGCCGCAGTTGGGGTGCAGGTTGTCCGGCAGCTCGAAGGGCATGGCCTCACCTTAGTGTTTGGTCATGGCTCGATCACTGGTCGTCAAGGTCACCTGCGGGGCCGAGGACGCCGAGCGCCTCAACCAAGGCTTCACCGTCGCCGCCGCCGCGGCCGCGGCCGGTGCCGACGTCTCGCTGTGGCTCACCGGCGAGGCAGCGTGGTTCGGCGTGCCGGGCCGTGCCGAGGAGTTCGAGCTCGAGCTCGCCACCCCCCTTGACCAGCTCATGGCGGCCGTCCTGACCTCCGGCACGATCACCGTGTGCTCGCAGTGCGCGGCCCGGCGCGGGCTGGTCGAGGGCGACCTGCGCGATGGCGTCTCGATCGCCGGCGCCGCCGTCTTCGCCGAGCAGGTCCTCGGCGAGGGCGTCCAGGCGTTGGTCTACTGAGACGAAGGTCATCTGACGTTCACCTTCCGGTGCCACACTGAGTGGCATGTCGGACCCGGCCACCCTCACCAGTGCTGTCTCCCCGTCGGTGGACGAGGGGCCGGTCGCCGAGCCGTTCGGCCACCCGACCGAGGTCTTCGACGTCGAGCCGCCCTACACCCCCGACGCGGCCGCCATCGAGGCCGTGGAGAAGTTCGACGACCGCTTCATCGACCGCGAGATCTCGTGGGTGCGGTTCAACCAGCGCGTGCTGGAGCTGGCCGAGGACCCGACACTCCCACTGCTGGAGCGGGCTCGCTTCCTCGCGATCTTCGCCAGCAACCTCGACGAGTTCTTCATGGTCCGCGTCGCCGGCCTCAAGCGGCGCATCGACGCCGGCGTCGCCGTCCGCGCCGCCAGCGGGCTGATGCCGCGCGAGCAGATCGAGCAGCTCTGGTCGAGCTGCCGCGACCTGATGGAGCGGCACGCCCAGGCCCTCGTCGACCTCCTCCCCGAGCTGGGCCAGCAGGGCATCGAGATCGTCCGCTGGGCCGAGCTCGACCGCGAGGAGCAGAAGATCTGCAAGAAGCTCTTCAAGGAGCGCATCTTCCCGGTCCTCACCCCGCTGGCCGTCGACCCGGCCCACCCCTTCCCCTACATCTCCGGCCTCTCGCTCAACCTCGCCGTGGTGGTGCGCCACCCCAAGACCGGCACCGAGCACTTCGCCCGCGTGAAGGTGCCCCCGACGTTCGGCCGCTTCGTGGGCCTGGGCAACCAGCGCTTCGTCCCCATCGAGGACGTCATCGGCGAGCACCTGAAGAAGCTCTTCCCGGGCATGGAGGTGCTCGGCGCGCACACCTTCCGCGTCACCCGCAACGAGGACCTCGAGGTCGAGGAGGACGACGCCGAGAACCTCCTCAAGGCCCTCGAGAAGGAGCTGCTCCGACGGCGCTTCGGCGCGCCGGTCCGCCTCGAGGTGGAGCAGTCGATCGACCCCAAGGTGCTCGAGCTGCTGGTCTCCGAGCTGGGCGTCGGCCGCGACGAGGTCGTCTCGCTGCCCGGCCCGCTCGACCTCACCGGGCTCAACTCCATCGCCGACCTGCCCCGCGACGACCTCAAGTACGCCGCCTTCCTCCCCTCGACGCACCCCAGCCTGGCCGAGGTCGAGTCCGCGTCCCCCGTCGACGTCTTCGACTCGGTCACCCGCCACGACGTGCTGCTGCACCACCCCTACGACTCGTTCGCCACCTCGGTGCAGCGCTTCCTCGAGCAGGCCGCCGCCGACCCGCACGTGCTGGCGATCAAGCAGACGCTCTACCGCACCTCCGGCGACAGCCCGATCATCGAGGCCCTCATCGACGCCGCCCAGGCCGGCAAGCAGGTGCTGGTGATCGTCGAGATCAAGGCGCGCTTCGACGAGCAGGCCAACATCCGCTGGGCCCGCAAGCTCGAGCACGCCGGCTGCCACGTCGTCTACGGACTGGTCGGGCTGAAGACCCACTGCAAGCTGTCGATGGTGGTCCGCGACGAGCCCGACGGCATCAAGCGCTACGTCCACATCGGCACCGGCAACTACAACCCCAAGACCGCACGGCTCTACGAGGACCTCGGCCTGCTCACGGCCGACCCGGAGACCGGCGAGGACGTCGCCCTGCTCTTCAACAACTTGTCCGGCATCAGCCGCAACACCACCTACGAGCACCTGCTCGTGGCGCCGGACAGCGTCCGCGACGGGCTGGTCGCCCAGATCCACCAGGAGGTCGCCCACCACCAGGCGGGCCGCCGCGCCGGCATCCGCATCAAGGCGAACTCGGTGGTCGACGAGGCGGTGATCGACGCGCTCTACCTCGCGTCGCAGGCCGGCGTACCCGTCGAGCTGGTGATCCGCGGCATCTGTGCGCTCCGCCCCGGCGTCCCCGGGCTGTCGGAGACCGTGCGGGTCCGCTCGATCCTGGGTCGCTTCCTCGAGCACAGCCGGGTGTTCTGGTTCGAGAACGACGGCGAGCCCGCGGCGTGGATCGGCTCGGCCGACATGATGCACCGCAACCTCGACCGCCGGGTCGAGGTGCTGGTGCGGCTGCGCGACCAGCACGTCGTCGAGGAGGTCCGGGCGCTGCTCGACCTCGCCCTCGACGAGGACACCTCCGCCTGGGAGCTCGGCGCGGACGGCGAGTGGCGCCAGCACAGTGGCGTACGACACCTGCACGACGCGCTCATCGCACGGCAGCGCGCCCGCCGTCGCTGAGCGCGGATCGCGCCGTTTTTCGAGCGACACGCCGGGCGACACGCCGAGCGGCGTACCCCAACGGACGGGCCCGGATCGGGCCTGAGGGCTCGGTTTGCACCTGCGGGCAATCCACCCCCTAGCATTACCCCGGTTCATCCGCCCCCCGTTCGGAGTTCACCGTGCGTTTGAAGTTCCGCCCCGTCGACAGCTCGTTCTACGACCTGTTCAGCGAAGCCGCCAACCACCTCGTGGGGGGCGCGCAGCTCCTCAGCGAGATGCTGGCCGAGGGCACCTCCCGTGCCGAGGTCGCGCAGCGCATGCGCGAGGCCGAGCACGCCGCTGACGAGACCACCCACTCGATCATCCGCCGGGTGAACAGCACGTTCGTCACGCCGTTCGACCGCGAGGACATCTACTCCCTCGCCTCGGCGCTCGACGACGTCATGGACATGATGGACGAGGCCGTCGACCTCATCCTGCTCTACGAGGTCACCTCGCTCCCCGCGGAGACCACCCAGCAGGTGGAGGTGCTGCAGCGCTGCGCCGAGCTCACCGCGGCCGCGATGCCGTCGCTGGAGTCGATGGGCTCGCTCGACGAGTACTGGATCGAGATCAACCGGCTCGAGAACACCGGCGACAAGTCGTACCGCCGGATCCTGGCCAACCTCTTCAGCGGTGAGTACGAGGCACTCGAGGTGCTCAAGCTCAAGGACATCGTGGAGTCCCTCGAGGGCGCGATCGACGCCTTCGAGAAGGTCGCGAACATCGTGGAGCAGATCGCGGTCAAGGAGTCCTGACCCGATGGAACTCGCGATCATCATCGCGGTGGTCGTCGTCGCCCTGGTGTTCGACTACACCAACGGCTTCCACGACGCCGCCAACGCGATCGCCACGTCCGTCTCGACGGGCGCGCTGACGCCCCGCGTGGCGCTGGCGATGGCGGCCGTCATGAACTTCGTCGGAGCGTTCCTGGGCCAGAAGGTCGCCCACACCGTCTCCGACACCATCGATCCCGGGCCTGGCAGCCACGGCCTGGTGATCGTGATGTGCGGCCTGCTCGGCGCCATCACCTGGAACATGATCACCTGGTACTACGGCCTGCCGTCGTCGTCCTCGCACGCCCTCATCGGCGGCCTCGTCGGTGCCGCGGTCGCGGCCGGCGCGAGCGCCAACTGGGCCGTCGTCCTGGAGAAGGTCGTCATCCCGATGTTCCTCTCCCCCGTGGTCGCCTTCACGCTCGGCTTCCTGCTGATGGTCGCCATCATGTGGGCCTTCCGCAACGCCAACCCCGGGCGCGCCAACCGCGGGTTCAAGGTCGCCCAGACGATCTCGGCCGCGGCGATGGCCCTGGGCCATGGCCTGCAGGACGCCCAGAAGACGATGGGCGTCATCTTCCTGGCGCTGCTCACCGGCGGCTACGTCGCCGAGTCCGAGGGCCTGCCGATGTGGGTGATCATCGCGGCCGCGACCGCGATCTCCCTCGGCACCTGGTCGGGCGGCTGGCGCATCATGCGCACGCTCGGTCGCCGCATCATCCACCTCGACCCCCCGCGCGGCTTCGCCGCCGAGTCGGTCGCGGCGTCGGTCCTCTACTCGACGGCGTACGTCTTCGAGGCGCCGATCTCGACCACCCACACCATCACCTCCGCGGTCATGGGCGTCGGCGCCACCAAGCGCCTCTCCGCCGTCCGCTGGGGCGTGGCGAAGTCGATCCTGACCGCCTGGGTGCTGACCTTCCCGGCCGCCGCCCTCGCCGCCGCCATCTGCTACTGGGTCGCCCACCTCTTCCTCCCCTGACCTTCGTCCGGGCCGGCTGCCGCCGGATCCGTCATACGAAGACGACCGCATCCGTTCGGGTTCGAATGACGGATCCCGCGAGTGTCCGGCTGCCGCCGGATCCGTCATACGAAGACGACCGCATCCGTTCGAGTTCGGATGACGGATCCCGCGAGTATCCGGCTGCCGCCGGATCCGTCATACGAAGACGACCGCATCCGTTCGGGTTCGAATGACGGATCCCGCGAGCGCCGTACGCCGGTGTGCTGACGCCGCAGCGCTCAGGCCGCGGGGCCGAGACGCGTCCAGCCGCCGTCGACGAGCGCCTGCTCGATCTGGGCGAAGAACTCGTCGGCCGCCACCCTGAAGCCGAGGACGGGGAGGCGGAGCACCCTCAGGTGCAGCAGCGTCACGTCGTTGTGCCGCAACGCATCGGCCACCACTTCCTGGGCCAGGACGTGCTGGATCCCGTCGATCTCCACCACGACCCCGAACTCCTCCCAGAGGACGTCGAGGTAGTAGCGACCGTCCGGTCCTCGGCGCACCACCTGGCGCGTCGGCTCGGGCAGCCCGCGGGCCCGGCACGCCGCGGCGAAGTCGAGCTCCGCCAGGCTGCGGACCCCACCGACGAGATCCGTCACGACGTCGACGACGAACCGCAGGCGCGGCGCCTTCTTGACCTGCAGCAGAGCGCGGGCGATGCGGTCCACCGGCGCGACGCCCTGCTGGACCGTCATCGTCAGCAGCAACGCCGCCTGGCGGTCGCTCCGTGCCCACAGGGCCCCACGCACGGCGGCAATCTCTGGCCGGGTTCGCGGCGGGCCCGCGCCGGGGAACACGTCGTCAGCCCGCCATCGCCGCGTCTGGCGCACGTCGACACGTGCGTCCCGGAAGACGCGGGCACCGCGGGGCACCGAGACGCGGTGCACCTCGAGATGGAAGCCCGTCAGCCCGGCCGCGATGAGCGAGGACGCACCGTCCAGTCGCGCTCGCGGTCCCCCCGACAGCTGGGCCGCCCACAGCAGGGTCGCCTGCGCCAGCGGGCCCGTGTGCACGACGACGACGTGCCGGCCGACCCGCTGCCATCGCCGGGCCTGGACGTTGGCGCGGACCTCGCCCCTCGTCAGCCCTGCGGCGTACAGCTGAGCACGGGAGACAGCCCCGGCCTGGTCGCGCGCGATCGCCGCGGCCCTCGACCGCTTGAGGTGGCGGAGGGACGCGGTGCGCCCTTCGATGCGTGGCTCCATCGGGCCAACGTCGCGCTGCCCACCGACACGTCGTACGGGCTGCCGGGCGTCCCTGTGGATGGCCGGTGTCGCGGCCCGCCTGTGGACGCTACGAGGACCGGTCGAC
>NZ_JAUZVE010000011.1:0-211249 GCF_031844425.1 Microbacterium sp. ARD31 | reverse complement strand
CTTGCGCGTCCATCGCTGTGAGGGTCAGGACCCCTGAGAACACCAGCACGAACAGTCTCACTGTCGGCGTGGTGGATGAGCCCATCGAGGCGTCCGCCGACGTTCCATGCGGCCATGTCGAGCGCCGGCATCGGCAAGATCTTCGACCGCAACGTCGATGCGACGTTCCAGCCCACGATTCGGCGCGAGTAGACGTCGGTGACGAACGCGACGTAGGCGAACCCTGACCACGTCGCGACATAGGTCACGTCGCAGACCCAGAGCCGTCGTGGCGCCGGCGCCATGAACCGACGGTTCACAAGATCACTCGGCAGGACCGTCGTCTTATCGGAGCGGGTGGTGAACACCCGCTTCGACTTGCGAACACCTCTGACGCCGGCGAGGCGCATGAGGCGCTCGGTCTGGTCGCGGCCGATCTCCCACCCTTGCCGGCGCATCAGGGCGTGCATCTTCCGGCGCCCGTAGACGCCGTAGTTCTCCGCATGCAACCGGGCGACCTCAGGGACGAGCAGTTCGTCCTTCAGCTGCCGTGCCGATGGCGCACGCCCGACCGCGGCGCGATAGTCGCGGGAGGTGAGGAACCCTTGAACTGCCGGGCGCAGCACCCGGCAGATGAGCTCGACCCCGAAACGATCCCGGTACTCGGTGATGAACCGGATCATCTCGGTCAAGGGCGGTCGAGCTCCTTCGCGAAAAACACGCTCGCAGCCTTGAGGATCTCGTTCGCCTTGCGCAGCTCGGCGTTCTCCTTCTGCAGCCGCTTGATCTCGGCCGCCGCGTCCGTGGTCAGGCCCGGCTTCACGCCCGCGTCGACCTCGTAACGCCGTTGCCACAGCCGGAGCGTCTCCGGGCTCATCCCCAGCAGTCCCGCCACGTGACGGACCGCGCTCATCATCGTCGGGTGCGACGGCCGCGTTTCCGCGAGCATCCGCAATGCCCGCTCACGCATCTCCGGCGAATACTTCCTGTTCATCGAGTTCCATCCTTGCTTGAAGAACGGAACGAAAGTCAGGCCGATTCAGCCTTCTCACCTCGCCAGATACTCAGCTAGCGACGTGCGCCATTCACGCGGTATGAACCCCGTGCGCTGGAGGCGCTCCAGGTCGAGGACGCTGTTGGTGGGTCGTGGGGCGACGGGGCCGGGGGCGTTGGCGTAGTAGTCGTGGGTGGTGACGGGGGTGATGCGGTGGGGGTCGTGTCCGGTGAGGTGGTAGACGGTGCGGGCGATGTCGGCCCAGGTGGTGGGTGGGCCGGTGTTGGTGAGGTTGTAGGTGCCGTGCGGGGCCTGGGTGCGGGTGAGGTGGTGGATGCCGGCGGCGAGGTCGGTGGTGAAGGTGGGGCGTCCGGTTTGGTCGTCGATCACGTTGGGGTTGATGCCGCGGGCGGCGAGGGTGGTCATGGTGCGGACGAAGTTGTGGCCGTCGCCGATGACCCAGCTGGTGCGGATGATGTAGTGGCGGGGGACGGTGGCGGTGATGGCGTCGCCGGCGGCTTTGGTGTGTCCGTAGACGTTGAGGGGGCTGGGGGGGTCGGTTTCGGTGTAGGGGGTGGGTTTGGTGCCGTCGTAGACGTAGTCGCTGGAGATGTGGACGAGGGTGATGTCGTTCTCGGTGGCGATGCGGGCCAGCGCGGCGACGGCGGTGGCGTTGGCGGCCCAGGCGTCGCGGCGGCCGGTGGGGGTTTCGGCGTGGTCGACGGCGGTGAAGGCGGCGGCGTTGATGATGGTGTCGTAGTCGCGCCAGTGCCGCGCGGTTGGCAGGTCGGGGTGGGTGAGGTCGAGGGTGTGACGGGTGGTGTATTCGATCCAGGGGTGCTCGCCGTATTCGGCGCGTAGTGCGCGGCCGAGTTGCCCGTTCGCGCCGGTGATGAGGGTTTTGCGCGGTGGCAGGGGGGTGACGTCGGCCAGGCGTGGGTGGGTGCGGTCTTTGTCGGAGATCTCGGCTTGGTGGAGGGGGATGGGCCAGGGGATGTCGGCGGTTTCGTCGGCGAGGTTGAGGAAGGTGTAGGGGGCGGTGGGGGTCCAGTGGTCGTTGACGAGGTAGGTGTAGGCGGTGTCGGGGTGGAGGGTCTGGTAGGCGTTGCCGACGCCGCGGGGGACGAAGATCGCGCGGGAGGGGTCGAGTTCGGTGGTGTAGACGGCGCCGAAGGTGGGGCCGTGGCGTAGGTCGACCCAGGCGCCGAAGATGCGGCCGGTGGCGACGGAGACGTATTTGTCCCAGGGTTCGGCGTGGATGCCGCGGGTGGTGCCGACCTGGTCGTTGAAGGAGATGTTGTTCTGCACCGGCCCGAAATCCGGCAGCCCCAGGGGCAGCATCTTCTGCCGTTGCCAGTTCTCTTTGAACCAGCCGCGGGTATCGCCGTGGACGGGGAGGTCCCAGACCACCAGTCCGGGGATGGGGGTGGGGGTGGGGGCGAGGGGTTTACCGAACTCGATCGACACGGGTCATTGGCCTTTGCCGGCGTAGAACGCTTCGACACCGGTTTTGGTGGGCGCCCACCAGGGTTCGTGGTGCCGGTACCAGTGGATGGTCGCGGCCAGCCCGGCCTCGAAGTCGGCGTACCGGGGCTGCCAGCCGAGTTCGGTGCGCAGCCGGGTGGAGTCGATCGCGTACCTCAGGTCGTGGCCTGCCCGGTCGGTGACGTGGTCGTACGCGTCGGCGGGCTGCCCCATCAGGGTGAGGATGAGCTCCACGACGTCTTTGTTGCTTTTCTCCCCGTCCGCGCCGATCAGGTACGTCTGCCCGGTGACGCCTCGATCGAGGATGGTCAGGACGGCGGAGGAGTGGTCGTCGGCGTGGATCCAGTCGCGGACGTTCTCACCCCGGCCATACAGTTTCGGGCGGATCCCGCGGAGGATGTTGGTGATCTGGCGGGGGATGAACTTCTCCACGTGCTGGTACGGGCCGTAGTTGTTCGAGCAGTTCGAGATGGTGGCGGGCACCCCGAACGAGCGCACCCATGCCCGCACCAGCAGATCCGACCCCGCCTTCGTGCTGCTGTAGGGGGAGGAGGGGTTGTAGGGGGTGGTCTCGGTGAACCGTGCCGGGTCATCCAGTTCCAGATCCCCGTAGACCTCGTCGGTGGAGATGTGATGAAACCGCCGGTGATGGCGGCGGGCCGCTTCCAGCAGCGTGTACGTGCCGACGATGTTGGTATCCAGGAACGGTCGCGGGTCATCCAGGGAGTTGTCGTTATGGGACTCCGCGGCGTAATGCACCACCGCGTCCACCTCCGCGAACAGCTCGTCCACCACGCCCGCGTCGCAGATGTCCCCCCGCACGAGGCGGAACCGGTCCTGCGGGAGCCCGTCCAGCGAGGCGAGGTTTCCGGCGTAGGTGAGTTTGTCCAGCACCGTCACGTGATCATCGGTGTGCTCGAGGACGTGGTGGACGAAGTTGGAGCCGATGAACCCCGCCCCGCCGGTGACCAGCAGCCGGCGGCTCATCGCCCCTGCTCCAGGATCTGCAGCAGATACCTGCCGTACCCCGACTTCACCAGCTTCTCCGCCCGCACCCGCAACCCCTCATCGTCCAGGAACCCCTGCCGCCACGCGACCTCTTCCGGCACCCCGATCGACATACCCGTGCGCCGCTGCATCGTGCGGACATACTCCGCCGCGTCGGTCATCTGATCGAACGTTCCCGTGTCCAACCACGCCGTACCCCGGGGCAGCACCTCCACCTGCAGATCACCCCGCTCCAGATACGCCCGGTTCACATCCGTGATCTCGTACTCACCCCGCGCCGACGGCATCAACCCCGCAGCGATGCCCACCACATCGTTGTCATAGAAATACAACCCCGGGACCGCGTAATTCGACTTCGGCGCCACCGGCTTCTCCTCCAACGACACCGCCCGCCCCGACCCGTCGAACTCCACCACCCCGTACGCCGACGGCTCCGCAACCCAATACGCGAAGATCGCGCCACCCGACACATCCCGGAACCGGGCCAGCTGCGTCCCCAACCCCGGCCCGTACAGCAAGTTGTCACCCAACACCAACGCGACCTTCTCGGACCCGATGAAATCCGCCCCGATCGTGAACGCCTGCGCCAACCCATCCGGAGACGGCTGCACCGCGAACGACAACGACACCCCGAACTGCGACCCATCACCCAGCAACCGCTGGAAGAACGGCGCATCATGCGGCGTCGTGATCACCAGAATCTCGTCGATCCCCGCCAACATCAACGTCGACAACGGGTAATACACCATCGGCTTGTCATACACCGGCACCAACTGCTTCGACACACCCAACGTGATCGGATGCAACCGCGTCCCCGACCCACCCGCAAGAATGATCCCCCTCATCCCGTCATCCTCGCACTCGCCGGTCCTCCCCGGGAGTTCGCCGATCTCCGCGTGTCTCAGCGCCGGAATTCGAACGATTGTTGTATCGCGCCAGTCACATCCGTCACACTGGTCACGTGAAGCAGATCCTTGAGCGAGCGATGTCGTGACCGTCCGGACGAAGATCGCGGCGATGACGGCCGCCCTGACGGTGGTCATCTCCCTTGTCGGAGCAGGGTCTGCGTCCGCTGCCGAGCCCATCGCGACGGGGGCTCCTGCCGCCGTCGCGGCCTCACCCGAGGCTCCGACCGGCATTGTGAAGACAGCTGATCTGTCGGCCTTCGACCCGGGCAACATCGTCAGCGATGCGGTCTTCTTCAACGAGAGCACGATGACGGAGGCGCAGATTCAGGCCTTCCTCGAGAAGCGAGTGCCCTCCTGCCAGGCCGGCTACACGTGCCTCAAGGACTGGTACGACACGTCGCGCACGACCACTGCCGATGCGATGTGCGGCGCCTACAGCGGGGGCACCCGCGAGCGCGCCGCCCGCATCATCTTCAAGGTTGCGCAGGCCTGCGGCATCAACCCGCAGGTCATCCTGGTCACCCTGCAGAAGGAACAGGGGCTGGTCACTCACACGTGGCCGAGCGACTGGCGCTACACGATCGCGATGGGTCAGGGCTGCCCCGACACCGCGGCATGCGACACGCGCTACTACGGCTTCTTCAACCAGGTCTACGGCGCCGCGTGGCAGCTGAAGCGCTACGCCAACCCAGCAGGGACCAGCCAGTTCTTCACCTGGTACGCGCCGGGCAAGACCTGGAACATCCTCTTCAACCCCAACCACGGCTGCGGGACCTCGCCGGTCTACGTGCAGAACCAGGCGACCTCCAACCTCTACTACTACACGCCCTATCAGCCCAACGCGGCGGCCATCCGGGCGGGCTACGGCGAGGGCGACGGCTGCTCCGCGTATGGGAACAGGAACTTCTTCAACTACTTCACCGACTGGTTCGGCTCGACGCAGGGCGACCCCTGCGCCGAGCCGCCCGGGTCCGTCGCGGCAAGCTGGACGTATACGGCCATAGACCGGACGACGGCACGCACAGCGCCGAACGACGACTGCAAGGCCGGCGCGGCGCCGGTCTACTCCGGAGACATCGGCAAGGCCGTTGCGGCCTCGGCTGACGGTCAATGGCGCAAACTCAGCACGGCGACGGGGGAGAAGTGGGTGCCGGCAGAGGACCTGCGCCGCGCCACGTCCGAGGAGGCGCCCTGCGCAGCATCCACCACCGCGCCGGCCTCGTGGACATACGTGCTCACGGCCGATGTCCTCGCACGCTCCGCCCCGTCTGCCGGCTGCGAGCTCGGTACCGAGCCGCTGGCTGCGGGCGTCGTGGTGAAGTCGGTCGCGACATCCGCCGACGGTCAGTGGCGACGCGTGCAGACCGAGACCGGTGAACGGTGGGTGCCGTTCGACCTCCTGCAGAGGGCTACGACTGCCGAAGCATCCTGCCGGCTGACACCGTCGGTCCCGGCGTCCTGGACCTATACGGTGACGGCTGCCACCACCGGACGGGTCGCACCGAACTCCGGGTGTGAGCCGGGAGCGGCCGCGCTCGCTGCCGGGACTGTCGGCAAGGCGGTGGCGGCGTCGGCAGACCTCGCCTGGCGCAAGCTGAGCACGACCGCCGGAGAGCTGTGGGTGCCGGCGAACGCGCTCCGACGTTCGACGACGGCCGAGGCGGCCTGCGCCCAGCCGGTGGGCACTCTTCCAGCGACCTGGACCTACGCGATCGACATCGCGACGACCGGTCGTGCAGTGCCCAACGCAACGTGCGCGACCGGCGCGTCGACGCTGTCAGCCGGCACGATCGCGACGTCGGTGGCGGCATCTGCGGACGGTGCGTGGCAACGACTGCAGACGGAGTCGGGGCTCTACTGGGTGGAGCGCACATCGATCAGGCGGGCAGACGCGGGCGAGACCGCGTGCGCGGCACAGCCGGGTTCGGTTCCGGCCTCGTGGAGATATGTCACGACGGCCGAGGCTCCGGCGCGCATCTCGCCCGCCCAGGAGTGCGGACTCGGAGCCGGCACCGTCGCCGCGGGTACCGTCGTCCCTGCCGTGGCGGCGTCGGCGGATCTGCTCTGGCGCAAGGTGCGCACGGCCGCGGGCGAGCGCTGGATCCTCGCCTCGCAGCTGCGCAAGGCCACAACCGCCGACCTGGCCTGCCTGCCCCCGACCGGGACGATCTCGTCCACCTGGACGTTCGTCGCGCTCGTGCCGACGACCGCGCGCAGCGCGCCGAACGCGCTGTGCGGAGCAGGCGCGGTCGACCTCCCTGCGGGAACCATCGCGAAGGCGGTCGCGGTCACGGCGGACGGCGCGTGGCGAAAGCTCCGGACGACCGCGGGTGACCTCTGGGTGCCGATGTCAGACATCCACCACGTTCGCATGGCGACGACCGCCACGGCGAACCTCCGCTCCGGGCCCAGCACCACGACCAAGATCCTCGCGACGTTGCCGAAGGGCACGAAGGTGGTTGTCATCGGCGTCTCGGGCCTCTGGCGCGAGGTGACTGTCGGAACCCGGACGGGCTGGATCCGGGGGGACTACCTGGACTGAGTGTCGGCGCGGTCGGCGGGCACCCAGCATGGCTCGCCTAGGATGGCCTTTCGTGGCCGTCAACCGTGATCTCTTCGCCGAGGTGCCGCGCTCGCAGTTCGACACCCCCGGCCAGAGCCGCGGACTTCTGGACGCGTTCCGCTGGCACTACCTCCTTCGGCTCCTCGTCCGCACCGGCGTCACCACCCGGTATCGCAACTCAGCCCTCGGGTGGACGTGGTCCTACGTGCGACCTGCAGCGCAGTTCCTCGTCTTCTGGTTGGTGATGGGCGTCTTCCTGCAACTGCAGCAGGGGATTCCCAACTATGCGGTGTACCTGTTCTCCGGGATCATCTGCATCAACCTCTTCAATGAGGCCTTCAAGAATGCGACGACCTCGATCGTCGGCAACGCCCCGTTGGTGCGGAAGGTTTATCTGCCCCGACAGCTCTTCGCGGTGTCCGCGGTCTTCGTGGCGTTCGTCCACTTCCTTCCGCAGGTCGTCCTGCTGCTGATCGTCTGCCTCTTCCTCGGGTGGGCCGTCAACATCTCGGTGCTCAGCATCCTCGCCATCCTCGCCGCCGTGCTGATCCTCATGCTGGTCGCCTTCGGAGCGGGCCTCTTCTTCGGTGCCGTGAACGTCCGCTACCGAGATGCCGAGAACATCGTCGAGCTGCTCCTGATGCTCGTGACCTGGGCGTCGCCGGTGCTCTACTTCTGGACGATGGTGCAGAACGCCTTCGCCGCGGTCCCGTGGGTGACGACCCTCTACCTCCTCAACCCGATCACCCAAGCCGTGCAGCTGTTCCATTACGCCTTCTGGCAACCCGTGACGATCGATGAGATCGAGGCGCGTGGCCTGGAGCTTCCGCCCGACCTCGCCTGGGGGACGCTCTGGGCGCTCCTCATCGCGGCGGGGACGATCCTTCTCGGCCAGATCGTCTTCCGTCGACTCGAGGGAAAGTTTGCACAGGACCTATGAGCGATCACCGCACCGCCCACTCCGCACCTCGGCCCAGCATCATCGTCGACGGCGTGCGCAAGACGTTCTGGCTCAACCACGCGCACTCCTTCAAGGACACGCTGGTGAGCTGGATCAAACGGAAGAAGATCGCGACCGAGTTCCACGCACTTCGCGGTCTCGACCTCGTCATCCATGAAGGCGAGTCGGTGGCGATCCTCGGCTACAACGGGTCGGGCAAGTCCACGCTGCTGAAGCTGCTGTCGGGAGTGATGCAGCCCGACGCCGGTGCCGTGCTCACGCGCGGCCGGGTCGCCGGGCTCATCGAGGTCGGTGCGGGATTCCACCCTGAACTGTCGGGCCGCGAGAACGTCTTCCTCAACGCGGCCATCCTCGGCATGCAGCAGAAGGAGATCGAGGCTCGCTACGACGAGATCGTCGCCTTCAGCGAGATGGCGGAGTTCATCGATCAGGAGGTCAAGCACTACTCCTCGGGCATGTTCATGCGGCTGGCCTTCTCCGTGGCGATCCACGTCGATGTGGACATCCTGCTCGTCGACGAGATCCTGTCGGTCGGCGATGCGCCGTTCCGTGCCAAGTGCCGGACAAAGTTCGATGAGCTCATCGCCGCCGGCAAGACCCTGGTGATCGTCAGCCATGACATGGAGATGGTCCGAGAGCTGTGCACGCGCGCGGTCGTGATCCGCAAGGGGGAAGTCGCCTTCGACGGCGGCGTCGAGGACGCCATCGCCGCCATTGCCGGCTGAGCGGGACGGCGGCGTGCTGTCCACACGTGCGCGCTAAACAGCCTCACAGGCTCGAGGCGTTAGAATCCATCGATATGCGGTTATTCATCCAGATCCCCTGCCTGAACGAGGAGAGCACGCTGCCCCTCGTGCTCGCGTCGATGCCGAAGCGCATCCAGGGAATCGACGAGATCCACATCGTGGTCGTCGACGACGGCTCGACCGATCGCACGGTTGAAGTGGCTCGGGAGCTGGGCGTGCAGCACTTCGTCTTCCACACCCGCAACATGGGCCTGGCCAGGTCGTTCCGCGATGGGATCGACTACGCGCTGCAGCACGGGGCTGACATCGTCGTCAACACGGACGGCGACAACCAGTACCCCCAGGAACGCATCGCCGACCTCGTGCAGCCCATCCTCCACGGCGAGGCCGACATCGTCATCGGGGATCGCCAGACGAAGACCATCGCACACTTCTCAGCCTTCAAGAAGCTCATGCAGGGCGTGGGCAGTGGAGTGGTCAACTTCGCTGCGGAGACGAAGCTTCCGGACGCCGCGAGCGGCTTCCGCGCCTACTCTCGCGAGTCGCTGATCCGCCTGAACATCGTCACGCAGTTCAGCTATTGCATGGAGACGATCATCCAGGCCGGTAACAAGCGCCTGCGGATCGCGAGTGTGCCGGTCAAGACGAACCCGAAGACCCGAGAGTCGCGGCTCTTCGACAACATGTTCCAGCACATGGGTCGCTCGGCTCAGGCGATCATGCGCAGCTACATCATGTTCAAGCCGCACGTGGTCTTCCTGACGCTCGCACTGCTCTTCTTCGTCGGCGCAGCGATCCCCTTCGGGCGGTTCCTCGTGCTCACCTGGCTGGGGATCGCCGGCGATCACATCCAGTCGCTCATCTTCGGCAGTGCGATGCTCGTGGGGGCGCTGCTCAGCCTCGCGCTGACGGTGATCTCCGACATGCTCCGCACGAACCGCACCCTTCTCGAGGATTCGCTGGAACGCCTGAAGCAGTTGCAGTACGCGCCCGAGAATCGGCTCGACCCGAATCTCGTGGGTCTCGACGACGCCGCACAGCACCCGTCGCTGTCGGTGAGCGTCGACGCGGTCATCGCGCAGCATCCGATTGCCGAGGCGGATTCTCCGCGCGTGACCGCTCGGGCCTGAACAGGTCCGACGCCCTCGCCTCACGCACACCCTGAAAGGTCTGTCCGCCGTGCCCACGCTTGCCCCCCTCGAGCTGCCGCGTAGCTTGACGCAGCGCACCCGACCGCCGCGGCACGAGCCGGGGCCGGAGCTCTGGTGGCGGTGGACGGCAGTGGTGTCGGTGATCGTCTGCGTCGTGATGCACGCTGTGGTGTCGATCACCGCCACGGCGCCGCGGACTCCGTGGGACGAGAACGGCATCCTCCAGATGGGGCGGATCATCCTCGGAGAGCGCGTGGCGACCATGTCGCTGAGCGGGTACTTCCCCGGGACGTCGTTCCTGCTCGCCCCGATCTGGCTCATCACTCAGGACCCCGCGACCGTCTACCGCGCGTCGAACATCGTCCTGAACATCGTGGCGCTGTCGGCGATCATCCCGCTCGCGCTCATCGCCCGCCGGATCGGGCTCACGACCGCGAAGGCTGTGACGATCGCCGCCCTCACGATGATGCTGCCGAGCCGCGTGGGCCTTGCGGACTACGTCCTCTCGGAGCAGCTCCTCTCGACGCTCATCATCTGGGCGACCCTGGCTGCGTTCGCCGTCTGGAAGAACCCAACCGTTCTCAACGGCGTGCTCTTCTCCCTGGCCGCGGTGGGTGCGTACTTCGCGCACGCGCGCGCTCTCGTCTTCGTGGCGGTGGCAGGCATCTGGCTCGTTCTGTTCATCCGACGGCGCTGGCAGGTGTCGGCGGTCAGTCTCGTCGTGCTCGTGGTCGGCGCCCTCGCTGTCCAGACGGTGTCGCGTGCGATCAATGCGCAGCTCGTCCCCGGCGGTTTCCGACAGGACGCAGGATTCATCAGCAAGCTCACCTCAGCGCCACCCGGAGACCTGCTCCGCATCGCGTTCAACCAGACCTGGGTCCAGCTCGTCGGGACGTCGGGCCTGATCGCGATCGGCGCGGTCGTCGTGATCGTCTGGGTGGTGCGCGATCTGCGGTCCTGGCAGGTCGGTCCCGCGGGATTCGTCGCCGGTGGGGCGGTCGGAGCGTTCATCATCTCGGTCATCGCATGGGGTGGATCGAAGTTCCTGCACACGGAACCACTCCGCTTCGACGTCTGGGTGTACAGCCGCTATCTGGACCCGTTCATCGTGGTCGTCGTGCTTCTGGCCCTCGCCGCGATCGTCCGCGGCGTGAGCCTGGCCGTCATCGGCGTCGCGGCAGCCGCGAGCGTCGCCGTCATCCTGCCCGTGCTCTTCTGGGTCGCACCCTCCGTGCCTACGTGGGGGTTGACCGACGGTCCTGCGAACTCGGCCGCGATCCTGCAGTGGCAGTGGTCCTGGCCCACGGAGCCCTTCGCCTGGCCGCTCATCCCCAGCCTGACCAATCCCAACAGATTCTGGCTCCTCGCGTCGATCTGGGTCATCCTCGCCCTCGGAATCGTCGCGCTCCTGCGGCGTCGGCCACAGGCCTTCGCCGTGGTCTGGCTCGCCGCCTCGCTCGTGATGGCCAACGGCGCGAACCCCGATCAGTTCCGCGATTACCCCGACGACCTGACGGCCGCACTCGAGAGCGTCGAGCAGGACGGCGAAAAGCTGCCCGTCGACTTCTACTTCTCTCGATGCGACTCGACGTTGGCGATCCACCAGGCGCGTAACTGGGTGGGCTTCTGGTTCGCCCCGCGCCAGGTCGACGTCGTCAGGGGAGAAGAGCCCTTCGCCGCCGACCTCGTCGTCGCATGCGGGGACTTCGCAGGCGACCGGGCCGAAGGCGCGCTTCCCGTGCAAGGCGAGCCGGACTACAACAGCTTCCGCATCTGGGTCCTTCCCGGAGACCTCCAGGACGACCTGCTCGAGCGAGGGATGCTGGACGAGACCCCCGCGGGCTGACGCGCTCCGCTCTCACGAGCCGGACGAGGACGGCTGGTGCATCGCCCGTCCGAGCGGGGGGAGTGCGGCCGTCGCCCGGATCAGCCGGTTGCGGCGCTCGGGGAAGTGGCGGCGGACTCGAGGTGCGGGTCGAGCTGTGCCTCGATCTCGTCCATCACCCACTCGGTGCCGGCGAGGGTCAGGTGTCCGTAGTCGAACTGCATCGGCGTGCCGTCGGGCGTCTGCAGCACGCATTCGGGCGTGTCGCCGCACAGGACGTCGATGACGTCGATGAAGGCGTCGGCTCCGGCGGAATCCGCGATCGCCCGAGCCTGCGCGTTGACCTCGTCGCGCTGATGGATACGGAACGTCTCGAAGTCGAACTCGCGCTGAGCCTGCACGCTCCGCGCCAGCAGGAGCGGCAGATCGCCGTCGTACTCGACGGTCGGGCCCATGACCACCGTCCGGATCCCCTCCGCCTCGAGGGCGGCGATCGTGGCCTCGACGGCGCGGAGGTGGCTCGACTGCCAGCGACCGGCCAGCACGACCGCGTCGATATCGCCACCGGGGATGAGTTCGCCCCACACCCAGTCGCGCAGCTTCAGGCACTCGTGCTCGCCGCCGCCCGTCTTCAGGCCGAAGCAGCCTGAGGCGGTGGCTTGCATGACATTGGCGTCGGGATAGGCGAGATCGAGCGCGCGCCACCACATCGCGCCGTGCGAGTCGCCGATGACGAGCACGTTGAGCGCATCAGGGTCGGGGGTCGCGCAGACCTTCTTGTCATAGGTTTCGAACGCGCCGTCCTCCTTGCCGCTGAAAAAGCACGTGCCGCGACGGAACTGCTCGCGGTAGCTCGCCGCCTCGGCGTTCTCGGCCGTCTCTGCGATCTCCTCGGCAGCCGTCGACATCGGGATCACGTTGAAGTGATAACGGGTCCACAGGCCGCCGACCGTCGCGCAGACCAGGATCACGGCAGTCGCGGGGATGAGCACGCGGCGGGGCGAGAGGTCCCTTGCCTTCCTGGTGCGGAACGGCTTCTCGATGAACGCGGTCGAAAGAGCGGCGAGAGCGAACGAGATCGCGAAGAGGAGGACGATCTCGAGCGGATCGAGTGCATTGCCCGTCATCGTCCGCCAGAAGACGATGACCGGCCAGTGCCACAGGTACAGGCTGTAGCTGATGGCGCCGATGTAGATGAGAGGACGGAGCTCGAGCACGCGACCGACCCAGGTGTCCCGGGCCCAGCCGATGAGGAGCGTCGCGCCGAGCACGGGCGCGATGGCGACGGCGCCGGGGAAAGGCATCGACTTGTCGATGAGGAAGATCGACCCGAGGACGAGGGCCAGGCCGACGGTGGCGATCCAGGGGTTCGATGACGTTCGACCCCGGCGCATCTGCCAGATGGCGAGGAAGGCGCCGGCGCCCAGCTCCCACGCTCGCGTGGGGAGCAGGTAGAACGCCGTGCCGGGCTCGACCGGGGTGAGGAGGATGCTCGCCGCGAGTGAGGCTGCGATCATCGCGGCGAGGACCACCAGCACCCGCTTGTTCAGCCAGCGGGCGACGAGGAGGAGCAGCAGCGGGAAGAGCAGGTAGAACTGCTCCTCGACGGCGAGGGACCACGTGTGGAGAAGCGGCTGACTGCTCGGGTCGGCCGCGAAGTAGTCTTCGTTCTGCCAGAAGTAGAAGTTCGAGACGAAGAGCGTCGCGGCCAGCACCTGTCGGCCGAGCGCGGCCTGCGCAGCGGCGGTCTGGACGAATGCCGAGGCGATGACGACGGCGGCGAGGACGACGACCAGGGCGGGGAGGATCCGCAGCGCGCGGCGCTGGTAGAACGCCCAGATCGAGAACCGCCCGGGGTCCCCGGACCGGCCGTCCATCTCGCGCCAGAGGATGCCGGTGATCAAGTACCCGCTGATGACGAAGAAGGTGTCGACGCCGACGAAGCCACCGGGCACCCCTGCCACTCCGAGATGGAAGAGCACGACCGGCAGGACGGCAAACGCGCGGATTCCGTCGACATGCGGCAGGTACTTCAGGTGCGCGCTCATCAGCGGGTCTGCCGCATCCAGAGCGATCGCATCGCGGGAGTCGCCTTGAGCGCCATGCGCAGCGCGGAACGCAGCGGAGCGGAGAACGGAGACTGCGCCCCGCGCGAGAGCGCGGTGATCAGCCGCCGACGGGAGGCGCTGGTCAGGTGCGCGGCGATCCGGGCGGCATCCGCCGGGCGGTCGTACGCGCACAGCCGGATGCATCGCTCGGTGAGGATCAACTGCACGCCGCTGTCCTCTACGGGGATGACGGCTCGGACACCCCCGTCGCGGACGGCGGCGAGTGCGGCCTGAACTGCCTCTTCGGTCGGCAGCTTCTGCAGATGGCGGGCGAGCCGGAGGAACTGCGCCTGCTCCATGATCTTCGACGCGTTGTAGGTGACGCCGTCGCTCTGCACATGTCGCTCATACAGGAACTGCGGCACCGTCGCGAAGCCTCCGAGCCGGTGCAGGCGGAAACCCAAGTCGGTGAGCTGCGCCACCTTGAACTCCGTGCGGTAGCCCCCGGCCGCCTCATATGCCGACCGCCGCATCATCATCTCGCCGTGCGAGAACGTCGTGACTCCGCCTCGTGCGGCGGCGGCATCGGGGCGGACGGTCTCACGCGCACCGCTGACGTCGTCGATGTTCTCATACCAGCAGCCGACGGCGACGACATCCGGCTCGGCGTCGAGCAGTTCCACCTGCCGCGCGATGCGTTCGCGCAGCGAGACATCACCCGAGCCCTGGATGGCGATGTATTCGCCGGTACTCTGCTCGATCGCGTCGCGCATCGTCTGAACGAAGCCCTTGTTGTGCTCGTTGACGATGATCCGCAGGCGCGGGTCCTGCCATTCGGCAGCGAGCTCGGCGAGCCGCTCGACCGTGTCGTCGCTCGAGTGGTCATCGACGACGATCAGCTCGAGGTCGGCGTAGGACTGTTCGAGGATCGACTCGATCGTGCGTCGCAGCACGGGCGCGCGATTGTAGAAGGCCGTGATCACCGACACCGTGGGCACGGTCATCGCTCCGTGAGGTCGAGGGAGGGCCAGCGCTCGTCGGCGACTTCGTGCGCGGGTCGCAGCCGACCGTCCGTTCCGACGTGGCGCACCTCGCAGTCCATCGTGAATCCGGTTGTCGCCCGGACCCTGTTGCGCGCGGTCGCCACAAGCCGCAGCACGTCGTCGTCGGTGGCGGCGCCGAGGTTCACGATGAAGTTCGCGTGCTTGGGCGAGATCTGCGCGCCGCCCTCGGTCAGGCCCTTCAGCCCGGCCGTCTCGATCGCCTGTCCCGGGGGGCCGACGATCTCGTACATGGCGGGGTCGGAGAGGAAGACCGACCCGCCGTTGGGCAGGTCGAGCGGGAACTTCGCCGCTCTCGAGGCGATGATCTCGTCGATCTCGGCGATGAGCTCGTCGGGTTCGCCGTGCTCGAGCTCCAGCTCGGCGTCGAGGATCACGGAGCCGTCGCCCTGAAGCCTCGAGCGCCGGTAGGAGAAGCCCAGGCCGGCGGAGTCGATGCGCTGCAGGTCACCCGCAGGGTCGGCGACGAGCACGCTGGCGACGTGGGTGCCGATGCCCTTCCGCTGGCTGCCGCCGTTCATGAGCACGAGACCGCCGATCGTGCCGGGGACGCCGCCCGCGTGCGCGATGCCGCCGAGGCCTGCCTCGGCGAGGGCGCGGACGAGCTCGGGCACCCGAGCGCCCGCCTGCGCGCGCACGCGCCTGCCGTCGATACTCACGCGTGACAGCTTCGGGCCGATGCGGAGCAGCACTCCGTGGAATCCGCGGGAGTCGAAGAAGAGGTTCGTGGTCTCGCCGATGACGAGCAGGGGCTCCGGCCGCCGTGACATCAGCCTCAGGACGCCCGCGACCTGCTCTGCCGTGTCGGGCTCCACGAAGACGGCTGCGGGTCCGCCGATGCGCCATGCGGAGACTTCCGCCATGTCGACACCGGTGCGAACTCCGTCCGGCGCGATCTGCTCGAGCAGTCCGACGAGGTCAGGGTTGATCATGGTCAAGGGCTGCTCCGTCCCACGCGACGCCCGGCTCGTCGTCGCTGCCCGGTGAGAGGCAGAGCTGCTCGTGCATGAAGCTCGGCACCGACATGTCGATCGGGGTTGGGAGGGGGTGAATCAGTGGCCGCGAATGGGCCGATAGGCTGGACGACATGCCAGATTACCAGAGTTTGCATGTGACGAAGTCGAGACTGGAGGGCCGTGTGACGGTGGCTGGAGCCAAGAACTCCGCGCTCCGTCTGCTCGCCGCCTCGATCCTCACCGACGCTCCCGTGCGACTCACCAACTACCCGGCGGGCCTTCTCGACGCCCAGATCCACGTGGGGATGCTCGAAGCGCTCGGCAAGTCGGCGGAGACCATCGGAACCGACGAGATCCGGATCACGCAAGCAGCGCCGCTGTCGACGCAGCTCGTCTGGCCGGGCCGGTCCATCCGCAACACCCTGCTCATCCTGGGTACCCTCACCGCGCGTTACGGCGCTGCGGCGGTGCCGTTGCCCGGCGGGTGCCGGCTCGGGGAGCGGCAGTACGACATACACGTCAGTCTGCTCGAGCAGCTCGGCGCCCGCGTGTGGGACGACGAGTCGTATCTTTACGCGGAGGCTCCGAACGGTCTGGTGGGCGCCGACGTGCACCTGCGCCTGCGCTCGACCGGCGCCACCGAGAACGCCGTGCTCGCCGCGACCCTCGCGACAGGAACGACGCGGGTGTGGAATCCGCACATCCGCCCGGAAGTCCTCGACCTCGTCGCGATGCTCAACTCGATGGGCGCGAAGATCGTCGTGCACGGGCAGGAGCACATCGAGATCGAGGGCGTCGAAGCCCTGGGCGCAGCCGACTACTCGGTCATGCCGGACAACATGGAAGCGCTGACGTGGCTCATCGCCACGAGCGTCACCGGCGGCGAGGTCGAGATCGCCGGATTCCCGGTCGATGATCTCGAGGTGGTCCTCGCGCATCTGCGGTCCGCCGGAGCGACCTACCTCCAGCGGGATGGCGCGCTGTTCGTGCGTGGTGAGCACTGCTACCCGTTCGAGATCAGCACCGGTCCCCACCCGGGCATCAACTCCGACGTGCAGCCGATCATGGGCGCCTGGGCGGCCCGGGCCCGAGGTGAGTCGAAGATCATCGACCTGCGTTTCCCGGGCCGCTACGGCTATGCCGACGAGATGAGGAAGATGGGCCTGACCTCCCGCGTGGACGGAGATTGGCTGCGCATCGAGGGCGCGGGCGGCAAGCTCAGCGGCGCGTCCGTACGAGCGCTCGATCTACGTGCCGGAGCGGCGCTCGCCATCTGCGGGCTGATGGCTGACGGTGAGACCACCGTGACGGACGCCTGGCAGATCTCTCGCGGCTACGTCGACTTCGCCGAGAAGCTCCAGTCCCTCGGCGCGAACGCGGGGTGGCTGTGAAGTACTTCGTGACCGGGGTCGCCGGTTTCATCGGATTCCACCTCGCCCGCCGGCTCCTCGCCGACGGTCACACCGTCCGCGGACTCGACGCCGTGACCGAGTACTACGACCCCGCGCTGAAAGCGGCGCGGCTGGACGTGCTCGACCAGCATCCGAATTTCAGCTGGGTCCACGGCAAGCTGGAGGATCCCGAGGCGATGGCGGAGGCTCTGGACGGGCACGATCCGGAGATCTGGGTCCACCTGGCGGCCCAGGCCGGTGTCCGCTACAGCCTGGAGAACCCCGAGTCCTACATCAACGCCAATCTCGTCGGCACCCAGGCCATCCTGGAGGCCGCTCGGGCCCGGGCGCCCAAGCACCTGATGATCGCCTCCACGTCCTCCGTCTACGGCGGGAACGAGAAGGTGCCGTTCAGTGAGAACGACCCGTCGCACTTCCCGGTGTCCCTCTACGCGGCCACGAAAAAGGCGGGGGAGGCGCTGAGCCACTCCTATGCCCACCTGTTCGACGTGCCCACGACCTGTTTCCGGTTCTTCACCGTCTACGGGCCATGGGGCCGTCCGGACATGGCGCTCTACAAGTTCGTCGAGCGCATCGAACGGGACGAGGCCATCGACGTGTACGGCGAGGGCCGGATGTCACGCGACTTCACGTACGTCGACGACCTCGTCGATGGGATCGTGGCGCTCGCTTCGTGCGCTCCCGAACTCGGCAAGCGAGTGGGTCCTCCCGGTCTCGACTCGCTGTCACCGGTCGCCCCCTGGCGAGTGGTGAACATCGCCGGAGGCGCTCCGATCGGGCTGATGGCCTTCATCGAGGCCGTCGAGCACGTCACCGGCAAGGTCGCGCGCAAGAACATGCTGCCCATGCAGCCCGGCGACGTCGCTGCCACGATGGCGGATCCCTCGCTGCTTCGCGAGCTGGTCGGGGCGGTGCCGGAGACGCCGCTCGAAGTCGGCGTGAAGGCATTCGTCGATTGGTACGGCGAGTACCGACGCGCCCGATGACGATGCGGCGGAGATTCAGGGAGCTGGCGGGTGCCCTCGTGGGGGCACCGGGACCCAGCGTGCGCCGGCGCCTGCGGCGGCTGGCACGCCTGCAGGCGAGCGGCCATCCGCAACTCGCGCAGTTCGTGTCGGCCCGGCTGGCGCGGAGGTACGGGGTCTACGTGAACCCGAAGGCGGTGTTCTCGACGACGATGCGGATGCCGCACCCGGTGGGCATCGTCATCGGCGAAGGCGTTCGCATCGGCGAGCGCGTGAGCATCTACCAGAACGTCACCCTGGGCGGCGCCAGAGTGGGCGATTGGCAGGCGGGGAACTACCCGGAGATCGGGGACGACGCGGTGATCTTCGCGGGAGCCGTCGTCGTCGGCGCCGTCAAGATCGGACGACACGCGATCATCGCGGCCAACGCGGTCGTGACGAAGGACGTCCCCGACCACGCGACCGTCGCGGGCGTCCCGGCGAAGGTGATCCGCGTCTCCGAACCGCGGTGACCAGACGGTCTCACTCGGCGGGCGCAGCCGCGGACGGCCCCTGACGCTTGACCGCCAGTCGTGCGAAGCGCGTGAGGGTCCGGATGTCCGCCCGCACGCGTCGGGACAGCAGCGCGATGCAGGCGCACCAGGCGGCCGCGACCGCCAGTCCGAGGAGCACGACCCAGACCGGCGCGAGGGGCACGAAGGACGCGACGAGGAACGTGGCGACTCCGGCCGGGAGGCCGACCAGGCCGACGATTCGGACCGCATCGATCAGCAAGGGCCGAACGGGCAGGCCGGTCGTCCGATGCACCCACGCCAGGGACATGAGCCAGAAGACGCACCAACCCAGCGCACCTCCCGCGGCGACCCCGATGGGCCCCGCCATCAGCCCCAGGAGGATGAGTGCGACGATGATCGGCTGGCCGATCAGATTGAGTCGCAGCATGGAACCCGCGCGGTCCTCGACCACGAAGATCCAGTTGGCGATCTGCTGGATCGACCTGAACACGGATCCGATGGCGAGAACCGAGAAGATCGGGCCGGCCGCGGCCCAGTTCGGACCGAGCAGCAGGGTGATCAGCGGGGTGCCGAGCCCTGCCGCGACCAGGAGGACCGTCGCGGTGACGTAGCCGGCGATGAGCTGGGCATCCCGGAGGGCCGCGATATAGCGGTCCTGCTCGCCTCGGACTCGCGCGAGGACGGGTACCGCGACCCGGCTCATCGGCGAGTTCAGCAGGACGAGCGGCGCTACGGAGAGCTGATATGCCTGGTCGTAGAGCCCGAGCGGGCGAGCGCCGAAGACCCGTCCGATCGCGATGCTGTCGACGTTCCGCGTCGCATAGGACAACAGCTGCACGCTGGCGAAGCTGACGCCGAAGCCGAAGAGGGCTTTCATCTCGGGGGCCCGACGCGGCAGGCTCGGCCACCATCGCGCGAGGGACAGCGCGAGCAGGAGGCCGATCGCCGATGTCGCGACCTGCTGTGCGACGAGCGCCGCCAGACCCTGGCCTCCGGAGGCGAGGAAGACGGCGACGACGAGAGCCACGGCCGGGGCGAGGATGTCGACGACGGCGAGCGCGCCGAACCGCAGCTCGAGGTTCATGGCGACACGGAACTGCGTGGCCACGCCGTTCAGGAAGTAGATGGGCGCGACCCACTGCACCGCTTGGATAAGGACGCTCTCCCCGTAGAACGCCGCGAGGGGCCAGGACAGGACGAAGACGATACCGGCGAGGCCGAGGCCGATGGCGGTGTTGATCCAGAACAGGTTGGAGCGCTGCTGCTGCGTGAGGTCTGTTCGGCGCAGAGCCGCCCATGAGAGACCTGAGTCCCGGAGGATCTCGGCCACCCCGCTGACGGCGAGGACCATGGCGATCAGGCCGAAGTCCTCGGGCGCCACCAGTCTGGCCAGGACGATCGTGCCGCCGAGCAGGATCAGCGACCGGGTCAGCTGCGTCGCCAGGGTGATCGCGCTGCCTCGCGCGGCGCGCTGGCCCAGGGATGGGCCGCTCTGCGCGGGGGGTGAATCGCCGTCTGCCACGTGAAGACTTTACGCGGTCGTTCCTCCGTGCCCGGCATGGGTCTCGCCGATAGGGTGGTGCTCGCCGCCACCATCCCGCGGCGGTCCCGGGGACGCGCGTCGTCCGCGCCGTTCGAAAGGCCGTCCTGCCGATGAGGCTTCCGTTCCGACGCACCGCAGCACCGCCCCCCGTGTACCTGGTGTCCACGGCAGGCCATCCGAACTACGGCGACGAGCTCATCACCCGCGCGTGGTTGGACCATCTCGCGGTACGGCACCCTGAACGGGAGGTGTGGCTCGACTGTCCGCATCCCGGACGCGCGGTCCACCTGTTCCACGACACACATCCGCGGGTCAGGTTCACCGACACCTTGTGGGAGCTGGCGATGGCAAGTCCGTCGCACGACCCGCGCGAGGACGAGGCTCGTGTCGTCCGTCTTCTGACCGACCTCGGGTCTCCGAAGTACGACCAGGGGATGCTCGCCCTGAGATCGATGTCGTCCGTTCATCTCCTCGGCGGCGGGTACCTCAACGAGATGTGGCAGGACAACCTCGGCCTGGTCACGGCACTGCGCACCCTCCGGCGCGAATTCGGCATCCCGGTTCACATGACCGGTCAAGGCCTCGCGCCGCTCGGCCAGTACGGTCCGTGGCTGCGGGAGCAGGTTGCCGCGTTCGATGTCATCGAGGTGCGAGACGCCGAATCCGCGGCGATCACCGGAGGCGATGTCGGGCTCGACGACGCGTTCCTCGCCCTCGCAGGCAGTCGCGCCGTCTTCGACCGATCCTCGTCCCCGGATCGGATGGCTCTCGTCCAGGGCGACCTTCGGTCGTGGGCCGACGACGACGTCCTCCGATCATTGAGAGGATTCCTCGATGGCGTGCCCCTCCAGCAGGTGGGCTTCATCGAAGCGGTGCCCCCGGATGACATCCACTTCGCCCGCCTGGCCGCGCCGAGCGCGAAGTTCTATCCGTTCGGCCATGTCTGGGCGGACGGCCTGCCGGCTCGAGCTGGGCAGGACTGGCTCACCACACGCTTCCACGTCCACCTGATGGCCGCGGCGGCGGGCGCTGCGGGCACCGTGATCTCAGGGCGTCCCGGCTACTACGACGTCAAGCACCGCTCGCTGCTCGCCCTGGGGACCGGCTGGCGCATGATCGAGGCCGGCGACGACATGCGGGACCCGGCTCACCAGGCAACGCGAGATCCCGCCTTCCCCGAGCGGGCACGATCACTCGCGCGACGGAAGCAGGCGCTGGCCGACCAGCTCTACCCCGCGTGAGGCCTCGCGTGCAACAGGGTTCGGTCAGGCCCATCGACTAGGATCGTCAGGTCGCGGCGGCTCCGGTCGTCGCACCGTCGCGCTCACGAACCGAATACGAGGCACTCAGGCATGGATCTTCTCATCGTCGGCTCCGGATTCTTCGGCCTCACGATCGCCGAGCGCGCGGCGGACGCCGGTCGCCGCGTGACCGTGATCGATCGACGCCGCCACATCGGCGGCAACGCCTACAGCGAGAACGAACCGCAGACCGGCATCGAGGTGCACAGGTACGGCGCGCACCTGTTCCACACCTCGAATGCGACCGTGTGGGAGTACGTCAACCGCTTCACGACGTTCACCGATTACGTGCACCGCGTGTACACCAACCACAAGGGCGTCGTGTACCCGATGCCGATCAACCTGGGCACGATCAACCAGTTCTTCCAGGCCGCCTACACGCCCGACGAGGCCCGCGCGCTCGTCCTCGAGCAGGCGGGGGAATTCGACGTCAAGAACGCCGCGAACCTCGAGGAGAAGGGCATCGCCCTCATCGGCCGTCCGCTGTACGAAGCGTTCATCCGCGACTACACCGCGAAGCAGTGGCAGACGGACCCGAAGGACCTGCCCGCCGAGGTGATCAGCCGGCTTCCGGTGCGTTACACGTACGACAACCGCTACTTCAACGACACGTGGGAGGGCCTGCCCACAGATGGGTACACAGCGTGGCTGGAGCGCATGGCCGATCACCCGAACATCGACGTGAAGCTCGACACCGACTACTTCGACGAGTCGCAGCCGCTGAACAAGCGCGCCACCGTGGGACAGGTGCCCGTCGTGTACACCGGCCCGGTGGACCGCTACTTCGACTTCGCCGAAGGCGAGCTGAGCTGGCGCACCCTCGACTTCGAGGAGGAAGTGCTCGAGGTCGGCGACTACCAGGGCACACCGGTCATGAACTATGCCGATGCCGGCATCCCTTACACGCGCATCCACGAGTTCAAGCACTTCCACCCCGAGCGCGCCGAGAGCTACCCCGCCGACAAGACCGTCATCATGCGGGAGTACTCCCGCTTCGCCGCCCGCGAGGACGAGCCCTACTACCCGGTGAACACACCCGAGGACCGCACCGGCCTGCTCGCCTACCGCGATCTGGCCAAAGGGGAGAAGGACGTGTACTTCGGCGGTCGTCTCGGCACCTACCAGTACCTCGACATGCACATGGCGATCGGCGCCGCGCTGTCGATGTGGAACAACCAACTCGCGTGACGCCTCGGACCATAGACTCCCGTACGTGACCACCGCCCTCGTCGGCGCCGCCGGATCGCCGCGGCGCTACCTGCACTCGCTGTGGCTTCTGTCCGCACGCGATCTGCGCGTCAGATACGCGACGAGTGCACTCGGGTACCTGTGGTCGGTCCTCGATCCGCTCGTCATGAGCCTCATCTACTGGTTCGTCTTCACGCAGGTCTTCGGGCGAGGGGTCGGTGAGGAGCCGTACATCGTGTTCCTGATCACCGCCCTCCTGCCATGGGTGTGGTTCAACGCCGCGGTCGGGGACTTCACCAAGGCTTTCAGCAAGGATGCGCGTCTGGTCCGGTCCACCGCGATCCCGAGGTCGATCTGGGTGAACCGCATCGTGCTCAGCAAGGGCATCGAGTTCCTCTTCTCCCTGCCCGTCCTCGCGATCTTCGCGATCGCCGCGGGCGCCCAGGTCGGCTGGGGTCTGCTCTGGATACCCGTGGCGGTGCTGCTGCAGACGGTTCTTCTTGTCGGGCTGGGCTTGCTGGTGGCCCCCCTGTGCGTGCTGTGGGGCGACCTCGAGCGGACGACCAGGCTGATCCTTCGCGCGCTCTTCTACGCCACGCCGATCATCTACGGGGTGGCCGATCTGCCGGCTGGGATCCAGCACCTGGCGGCGTTCAATCCCCTCGCCGGTATCTTCACGCTGTACCGGGTCGGCTTCTTCCCCGGCCAGTGGGACCCGGTGAGCGTCATCGTCGGCGCCGTGATGTGCTTCCTGTTCCTCGCGGTGGGCATCTGGGCCTTCCGCCGCCTCGAGCGCCCCGTGCTGAAGGAGCTGTGATGCCGGAGTCGGACGACTTCGCCATGCGGATCCGCGATCTCGGAATCCGCTTCCGCCGTAACCGCCGCGGTCGCCGATCGGTGAAGGACCTCTTCGCCGACCCCGCTCGCCGCAGCCGTCCTGACGAGTTCTGGGCTCTGCGCGGGGTGTCGTTCGATGTGCGTGCGGGTGAGGCGATCGGCGTCGTCGGACGCAACGGCCAGGGGAAGTCGACACTGCTCAAGCTGGTCGCGGGAGTCCTGCTTCCGGACGAGGGCGAGGTCGTCGTCAACGGTGGCGTCGCGCCGCTGATCGAGATCACCGGCGGATTCGTGGGGGATCTGACGGTGAAGGAGAACGTGCGACTGACCGCGGGGCTCCACGGGATGCCGCGCTCCGAAGTCGCACGACGCTACGACTCCATCATCGATTTCGCCGAGCTGGCCGACTTCCAGAACACCCCCTACAAGCACCTTTCCAACGGGATGAAGGTGCGGCTGGCCTTTTCGGTGGTGTCCCAGCTGGACGAGCCGATCCTCCTGGTCGATGAGGTGCTGGCTGTCGGTGACAAGGCGTTCCGCGAGAAGTGCTACCGGCGCATCGACGAGATGCTCGCCGCGGGGCGGACCCTCTTCTTCGTCAGCCACAACGAACGGGACCTGCGCCGGTTCTGCACCCGCGGCCTCTATCTCGAACGGCACCGGCTGACCATGGACGGGCCGATCGATGAGGTCCTCGACCGCTACAACGCGGACAGCCCGTGAGTGCTGCGTGCTCTCACGTCAGCGTCGTCTTGTCGGCGGGCGTCGGTGGGGCACGCGTGTGAGCGCAGTGCACGACCTCGCCCCGGCTGTCGGTTCTCGCCGGTCCGTGCGGCAAGGACCCGGCGGTTCGTCCCGGATCCCTGAGATCGACGGATTGCGCGCTGTCGCCTTGACCCTCGTGGTCGTCTTCCACCTGTTCGGTCAAGGGCGCGTCTCGGGCGGCGTCGACGTCTTCCTGTTCGTCTCGGGGGTGGTGATGGCGATCTCGCTGCGCTCCAGTGTGGACCGGGGGAATGAGCGCCGTCTGCTCCATCGATGGGCGAGGACGTTCGGCCGCCTGGCGCCGCCGGCGGCGATCGTGCTCGCGGCCGTGGCCGTGATGGCGTTCACGGTGCTCCCGCCCTGGACGCGCGCTCAGACCGTGATGGAGGTCGTATCAGCGGCTCTCTACGTGGAGAACTGGCAGCTCATCGGCTCCCAGCTCGCGTACGGCGCGGCGGGCCCCCTCACCAGCCCGGTTCAGCACTTCTGGTCCCTATCGATCCAAGGGCAGCTGTTCGTGGTGGTGCCCGCACTCGTCGCCCTCGTGTACTCCGTGCGCGGAGCGGGGCCGCGTCCCGGCGTGGTGCTGTGGATGCTCGCGGTGCTGGCCACCCTCGCGTCGTTCGCCTACGCCGTCGTCCGTCAGGCGGAGGACGCCGCCGCGGCGTACTTCGACTCCTTCGCTCGCGCCTGGGAGTTCGGCGCAGGACTGATCGTGGGTGGACTGCTGGGGATCGGGGCGGCGGCGCGGATGCCCATGCCCACCGTTGCGGGGTGGACCGGCCTGGCGATGATCCTCGGGAGTGGATTCCTCGTCGACGGAGCGACCGCCTATCCGGGACCGGGCGCCCTGGTCCCCATCGGCGGCGCCGCGCTCGTCGTCCTCTCGATCGGGAGCCGGAGGAGCATCAGTGCCACGCGACTGCTGCGGTCGCGTGCGCTGTCGGCGCTCACCCGCATCTCCTACGCGCTCTATCTGTGGCACTGGCCCGTCCTCATCGGCTTTCTCACGCTCAGCGGGCGCGTCGACGGTCGCGTGGGCTGGCGCGGTGCCGTGGTGGTTCTCGGCGTATCCCTGGTCCTCGCCGCAGCGACGTGGTGGGGCGTGGAGAGACCCGTCATCCGGCACTTGTCGCGTCCGAGCGCGCTGCGCGGCGCGGGAATCGCCCTCACATCGATTCTCTTGGTTCCCGTTCTTGCATTGGGGGCGTTGTGGGTCAGCGATCGTGTGCGGCCCTCGGTCGACGCCGGCGGTTGCCACGGCGCCGCGGCCGCCGATCCTGACCGACCCGAATGCGCGGACGCCATCGACGAGGATGAGCCGCTCCTGCCGGACCTCGCCGATCTTCGCGAGGACGACGACAATCGGGCGGGATGCTGGGCGGGTCCGTCCTCGGAGGACTTCGCACTGTGCAGCGTCGGACGGGAGGAGGGGTACACGAAGCATCTCTTCGCGGTGGGCGACTCGCACAGCAACACGCTCCTGGGCGTGTACGAGCAGATCGCCCTCGCCCATGGGTGGCGGGTGGACATCGCCGGCCGTGCCGCCTGTCACTGGACGGATGCCGAAAGGGAGCAGCACAACGCCGCGCTGACCCGGCGGTGCGCGGCGTGGAACGAGGCGGTCGACCGGTACGTCGGCAGCACAGACCTGGACGGCATCCTGGTCACCAACTCGAGCCGGGCCCGGTACGTCGTCGATCCGACCTCGGATCCGATGAGAAGTCGTGCAGAGGGGTACGTTTCTGCGTGGGCGAACCGACGCGACCCCACGACGCCGGTCATCGCAGTGCGAGACAATCCGATCTTCGGCAGCGAGGCGATGACGTGCGTCCTGGACGCGGAGGACGCCCGCTCAGGTCGGTGCAGCCTGCCCCGAGATACGGCTCTGCGTGACGACGGACTCGCCGACGCCGTGGCACTGGACCCGTACTCCCACCTCGTGGACCTGAACGACTTCATGTGCGACGAGGCTGTGTGCTCGATGGTGGTCGGCGGCGTCGTGACCACGAGAGACGGATCGCATCTCACCGCCACGTACGCGCGGTCGCTGGCCCCGTACCTCGATCGCGAGATCAGCGCGATCCTCGGCGGGTGAGCGGTCAGTCGAGCGCGGGCATCGGCCGCCAGGAGCGGTCGCGGGCGATCGCACGGCCGTCACGCAGACCCCGGAACAGGTTCGAGGTGCCGCGGACGGTCCGCTCGACGAACAGCAGGCGGATGAGCTCCTTGGCGAAGGTCAGCGCGGTGCCGAGACCGAAGAGCACCGGGTTGTAGACACCGAGCGAGCGGTAGTACTGCTTGATGATCGACCGGTTCCGCATGATGTAGTACCGGTAGGCGTTGCTCGAGGCGTTCATGTGGCGGACGCCCATGTCCCACTGCTTGATCTCGCGGGTGCGACGCAGGACGAACTCGTCGACGATCACCGACGTGGTCCTGCGCGAGGCCAGCCAGCCGTAGAGCTGGTCGTCCCAGTAGATGAAGAAGCGGGGGTCGGGAAGCCCGATCTGCCGCACGATGTCGCGATGGATGAACATCCCCTCGAAGCATCCGGAGTTCATGGGTTTGAAACCGGATTCGTCGAACCCCGCGGGCGCGAAGGGGATGGGGATCCCCATGCGCTCCGCGATGCGGTACTGCCAGTAGAACTCGCTGCCGTCGTAGTCGTAGCGGCGACCCTGGATGCTCTGGAATCGCGGAGCCCACCGGCCCATCTTGGCCAGGCCGTCGGGGATGACCTCGACGTCGTCGTCCATCAGCCAGATCCACTCCGAGCCGAGCTCGTAGGCCACGCGCATGCCCTCACTGAACCCGCCGGAGCCGCCGGTGTTGGTGTCGAGGCGCCGGTAGACCAGTTCCGCCGTGAGGCGCTCCCGGAACGACTCCACCACCTCGGTGGTGTCGTCGGTGGAGGCGTTGTCGATGACGACGACGTGGCCGGGCTGCGGATCCATCCGGGTCAGACTCGTCAGCAGGCGGGCGAGCAGGTGGGAGCGGTTGAAGGTGACGATCGCGATCGTCGCCGTGGCCGGGTCGAAGTCGCGGCGATCCGCGGCATCGGCCATCGTCAGCGGCCGCTCTCGTCGAAGATGCGCGCCCACGACTCCGGCGAGGTCATGTCGCCCAGGTGTGCGCGGTAGCGCTTCGCCAGGCGCGGCCACGACCACTGCAGCTGCCAGTGCAGCAGCACCGACTCCACGATCGCGCGCCGGAAGAAGGCACGGTCGCGGATGTAGACGTTCTTGCCCGATCCGTCCGCCGCGCTCACGAGCGCGCTGTCGTGGAGCGGCAGGCGCCACCAGTTCGCGTCGCCCTTGCCGAACTCGACCTCGGGCATCTCGACGTTCTCGGGCCGGGGGGCGTGGAACCAATGGGTGACGAGCGTCGTCGCGGTGAACCACCGCAGCCAGAAGCCCGTCGGGCTGTCGAAGACGTTCCGCTTCAGCCGCCCGAAGGTCTGGCGGCCCTTGCGGGCGCGCAGGATCTTGTCGACGTCCTTGTGCACGACGGTCTCGGGGAACTTCTTGGCCAGCGCCCGGGCGGCGGGCATGGCGGTCGCGAGATTCTTCGTCATGTGCTCGGGACCGCGCAGCACGTCGCGGAGCGCGCGATTGCGCAGCGCCACGGGGTAGTACTGCATCATCAGCAGGTGCTTGATGTCGATGCGACGGCTGTGACGGATGAGCGTGCCGCCGTGCTTCTGCGTCGAGTGCAGCAGAGCGGCCACGAGACGGTTGCGGCCGTGGAAATAGGCCTGCCAGTCGATGGCGTCGTCCTTGCCCAGCCACGAGACGTGCCACAGGGCGACGCCCGGCACGGAGACCGTGGGATACCCGGCCTTGCCGGCGCGCACGCAGAACTCCGCGTCGTCCCACTTGATGAAGGCCGGCAGCGAGAGTCCGATCTCGCGGATGACCTGCTTCGGGATGAGGCACATCCACCAGCCGTTGTAGTCGGCGTCCATGCGCATGTGGAGGATGCCGGTCTGGCGAAGGTTCGTCTCGCCGAAGTAATGCGGCATCTTCTCCTGGAAGAGGTTCCGCCACATGAAGGGCTTGTCGTCGACGACCTCGGCCCAGGCGTGCAGCTTCGGCCGGTCGAGGAGGTCGAACATGTGCCCGCCCACCAGGGTGGGATCCGTCGTGAAGCGGCCGAAGACGACAGAGCGACGCAGCGACTCCGGCTCGATGAGCACGTCGTCGTCGAGCAGCTGGACGAAGTCGCTCTCCGGCCTGTCGAGGGTCTCGAGCATGGCCCGGGCGAAGCCTCCAGACCCGCCGAGGTTCGGCTGGGTGATGATCTGCAGCGTCTCGCCGAGCGATGACGCGACCTCGGGGTACTGCGCCTCGGCGTCGACCCGCTGCGTGCCCTGGTCGACCACGAAGATGCGGTCGAGAAGCTCCACGACGTCGGGGTTGGCGGCGATGGCCTGCAGCGTCGCGATGCAGTAGTCCGGCTTGTTGTAAGTGGTGATCCCGACCGACGCCTTGCCATGGCGCGCGGGCTGCTCCTCCGTCGTCCATTCGGCGCCCTCGAAGATGGCCACCTCGTCGTCCGAGACGATGTCGAACCACATCCACCCGCCGTCGCTGTACTGCGTGAGGGTCAGATCGAAGGTCGTGCTCGACTGCCCCTTCACCTCTCGCGTGTCAATGCGCTGCGGGGTGCCGCCGCCGTTGGAGCGGTAGACCAGGATCGTCGCCGGTCCCGAGGTGCGCACGGTCAGCTGGATCTCACGGACCGAGGTCCAGTGCTGCCAGTACGACGCGGGGAAGGCGTTGAAGTACGTGCCGAACGACACCCGCCGACCCGGCTGGATGCGCGAGCGGTGGCGACCGAGGACGTTGCCGATGTGTGCGCGGTTCGAGACGCGGACGTGCTCCTCGTCGATGATCGACCACGTCTCGGGGTCGACGTAGAGGGGGAGGAGGTCCGGGTCGCGCTCCTGGGGGAGGACGACTTTCTGGAGAACGTGAGTCAAAACAGCTCCGGGGTTCAGCGGAATGGGCCGGGCGCGACCAAGAGTGCATCCTAGCGCGACAGGTTGGGCGACCCCCGGGAGCCCTACAGCAGCCCCGACGAGGGCGGCCGGCGGTCCAGCCTCTCCCGCCAGGCGCGCGAGGACTGGCCCGCGCGCACGGCGCACAGCACCAGCATCAGCCAGCCGAGACCTGCCAGAGCGAAGCTCTCGAAGAAGGCGTCGATGAGGATGGCGATCAGCATGAGCGGCGTCCACGCGTAGACCACGCTGTGGCGCTCGCCGGCATCGAGCCACGAGCGCACCAGCGCGACGCCGGCGAACGCGCCGAAGGCGAGGAGGCCCACCCACCCGACCTGCAGCAGGACGTCGAAGTACGCGTTGAGCGCCGTCGCGTGGGTGCTGTCCAGCCGGAAGTTGATCACGTTGAACGGCAGCTCGTCCGCGACCCACGGCCCGAACCATCCCCATCCCTGCACGGGTCGGGCGCGCACGAAGTCGACGATCGCGTTCCAGAGGTCCACCCGCAGCGAGAAGTCCTGCCCCGCGTTGATGAAGGCGATGATCGGATGCCGGGCGACGTAGCCGACGATGATCGAGAGCACCACCAGGACGGCCAGCGCCCACTGGAGGGTGGTGCGACCCGACGCGGACGTGTGCCGCACGAGCGCCAGCGCCCCGGTGGCCGCACCGACGCCGACGGCGAGCACGAGGACGGTGGGTGAGTCGCTGAGTGCGGCGAGCGAGCCGGCGAGGGCGACCGAGGCCACCGAGGTGCCGACCCGCACCGACTGCGTGCGGTACTCGATGAGGAACGTGATGAGGGCGAGCACCGCGACGAAGCCCAGCAGATTGCGGGTGCCGAAGATCCCCTGGATCGGTCCCAGCTGCGCGATGTCGCCTTGCACGCCGAGGAAGCGGAACGGCATGTCGAGCAGCACGCCCGACAGGATCTCGATCCCCAGCGACACCGACAGCAGCACGCGCAGCACATCGCCGAGGGCCCGGGCCGTCTGCAGGGTGTCGCGCACATGGCCGAGCACGATGGCCAGGAACGCGATCCCCGCTGTGGAGATCCAGCTGGTGAACGACAGCCCGCGATCGGTGCTCCAGAACACGCTCGACAGCGTCCACCCGAGGAAGACGACGAGCGTGGTCGGCACCAGCCTGATGAGGGAGATCTCCTCGCGGCGCGCGCCCAGCACCCCCGCGCCGATGACGCACAGCCCCACGACGATCGTGATGTAGGTGATGTGGCTGGTGAGGCGCTCGATGGCGTACGAGCCGAAGACCGCGCCGAGCACGACGCTCGTGTACGCACGCGCGAACGCGGCGGAGGCCAGCACTGCGGCGAGCCGGCCCGGCTCGCGATGCGCCGTCGAGGTCACGGGAGCGGACTCGCCGGCTCGCCCCGCTCGATCGCCGCGCTCTGCTCGGCCGGGCCGACGCCGATGTGCGGCGACTGCTTGATCTTGCCTCCGAGCATCACCACCAGCATCCAGCCCCACAGCAGCAGCGGCGTCGACTCGGCGAAGCCCTGCACGAGAAGGACGGCGCCCACGAGCGTCGGCAGCAGGCTGAGCGGCGAGAACGGCCGGTCGTCGCGGAGGTCCCACCGCGGGCGGTCGACGGCGAAGAACCACGACCGCCAGATGTAGGCCGCATAGGTGAGCACCAGAAGGGCGACGCCGATCGCTCCGAGCTGCAGGTACACGTCCACCCACACGTTGTGCGCCTGCAGGACGGTCTCGCCGTGGTCGACGATCCACCCGTCGAATTCGGGCACCCACGGCAGCCACGGGGTGCTGAAGCCCCAGCCGGCGACGGGGCGCTCGGCTGCGCGGGCGAGGACGTCCTGCCAGATGTCTTCGCGTCCGGTGAGGTCGGAACTGCGCCCCACGGCGGCGAAGAGCGCCTCGCGCCCGAACCACAGCGCTGCCCCACCGCCGACGCCCACGGCCGCGTACGCGAGGTAGTACCGCGTCCGCTCGCCCGGTCTGCGGGCGGTGCGCATGAGCAGGACGGTGACGAGCACGACGGCTACGGCCACGGCCGCGAGGAACGCCGTCGCCGAGGCGGCGCGGATGAAGAGGTACCCCGACAGTGCGATCCAGCCGAGCAGAAGGGTGCGCCGCGGTGCCCGTGCGGCGTAGCGGATCGCGAAGACGATGATCGCCAGCAGCGCGACGGGCGCGAGCAGGTTGGCGTTGCCCATGATCCCCTGGATGCGTCCGCCGTCGAGCAGATTGCTGCGCGACCAGTAGAGGATCGGGTCGACCGGCTCGGTGCGGGGCACGAATCCCGGCAGCACCGGCACCCCCACCAGCAGGGCGACCCACAGCTCGAAGACGAGCGAGAGGCCCAGCGCCCACTTGAGCGCCGAGGCGATGGCCCGCACGAGCTCGCGCCACGTCAGGACGCCGGCGACGAACAGTCCCTGGAGTGTCGTCACGTACAGCAGCGCGAGGGTGAGGGCGGTGGCCGACGGCCATGCCGACCACAGCAGCGAAGCGGTGGCCCACGCCACATAGCCGAGGGCGATCCACGGCAGGCGCTGCCAGTGGATCGGGGGGCGGATCACGCTCCACAGCACGAGCGACACCGCGCCGCCGCCGAGGGCCACGATCCCGCCGCCGACCTCGCCGAATGCGTGGACCCACCCTGCCCCGGCGAAAGCGCTGAACAGCACGAAGATGCACCAGCCCCGCAGCAGCAGGTGTCCCGTCTTCTCTCGGACCGGGGGAGCCGGCGGGGCCGACACCGGGTGCTTCGTCTGGACGGCCATCGACACACAGGCTACTCCGGTCGCGCGCACGCGATCGATGGATGCCGTGTCGACCGGTGCGGGCAGGGGACCGTTATCCGGTTGCGACACGCCGACGGCGAGTCGTGAAGGTTAAACGCGGGCTTGAGGTTTTAGTATCTGCGACTTGACCGCGGGGAACTACACGGGTGTAATTACTCCTACACGCGGACCGGCGTGGTGGGGGGAACACAGGGGGAGGACGAGATGACGGCTTCGCAGTACCGTTCCGGCGTTCCCGACAATTGGTTCGTCGATCCAGTTCAGTTGGGGGTCCCGGGCGTCCGTCGCCCGGTCGACGGGGAGGACGACAATCCTCTCGCATGGCAGACCGATGCGCTGTGCGCGCAGACGGATCCGGAGGCGTTCTTCCCGGAGAAGGGCGGCTCCACCCGCGACGCCAAGCGCGTGTGCGGCACGTGCGACGTCCGTGGCGAGTGCCTGGAGTACGCGCTGCAGAACGACGAGCGCTTCGGCATCTGGGGCGGGCTCTCCGAGCGCGAGCGCCGGAAGCTCAAGCGGCGCGCGAGCTGAGGATCCACGGGATCCGGCGCGCACCGGCGCGTGCCGCGAGGTTGACGCGGCGCTCCGCCTAGGCTGACCTGGTCATGCCCGCCCGAGTACACGCCCTCGTCGTCGTGCGTCCCGACGGTCGCACTCCCGCGGCGTTCCACCTCCGACGCACGCTCGCGGCTGTGGGAACCCAGACGCGACCGGTCGACGCGCTCACGATCGTGGTGTGCGGGGACGACCCCGGCGTGGCCGAGGTCGCTGCCTCCGCGTCGGCGACCATCGTGCGCGCGCCGGCCTCGACGTCCTACGCGGCGGCCGCCGCCCGTGTCGAGGCCGATCCCGCCGCGGATGCGGTGTGGCTGCTCGCTCAGGACACCGCCCCGGAGCCCGAAGCGCTGGGGCACCTGGCGGGCGCCCTCGAAGTGGCACCGTCGGTCGCCTTCTCCGCTCCGAAGCTGGTGCGGTGGGACGACCGCACTGTCATCGTCTCGCTGGGGGTGTCGGCCAACAGGTACGGCCGCACCGTCGGCCTCGCGGACGGCGAGTTCGATCAGGGGCAGCACGACGGCCGAGACGACGTGCTGGGCGCCGACGTCCGAGGTCTGCTCGTCCGCGCGGATGCGTGGCACTCGCTCGGCGGGCTCGACCCGGCGCTCTCCGGCGCGGACGAAGGTCTGGACCTGGGGGTGCGTGCCCGGCTCGCCGGCGCCCGCGTCGTGCTGGCGCCCGCCGCGCTCGTGGCCGTCTCCGGTGACGGCGTCGCGGGCCTGCCTGCGCCGCTGCACGCCGGTCGCCGCCGCCGGATAGCCTATGCGTCACGGGTGGCGCGACTGCACCGGCGCCTCGTGTACGCGCCGGCGTGGGCGGTCCCGCTGTTGTGGCTGACCATCCTCCCGGCGGCCGCGGGGCGAACAGTGCTGCACCTCCTGCGGAAGCGGCCGAGCCTCATCATGCCGGAGTGGGGGGCGGCGGTCGTCGTGGCCGTCAGGGTTCTCGCCGTCATCCGTGCGCGTCGGCGCATCTCGTCGAACCGTCGCGCGGGGTGGGCTCAGCTGGCTCCGCTGCGGGTCACCCGTGCCGAGGAGCGGGAGCACCTCGACGACGAGACCGACGACGACGCCGGCGGGCGGCATCATCGTGGCGAGCTCCGCTTCTTCGCCGGCGGCGGTGCGTGGCTCGTCCTGGCCGCGCTGCTGGCCTCGATCGCCGCTTTCACCGCGCTCCTGGCGTGGCCCGTGCTGGGCGGCGGTGCGCTCGCACCGCTGCGCGCGGGTGTGGGCCAGCTGTGGGCGGATGCGTCGTTCGGCAGACGGGCGCTGGGGCTGGACACCGTCGGTCCCGCGGATCCGTTCGCCGCTGTCGTCGCGGTGCTCGGAACCCTGACGCCGTGGGATCCCTCGCGCATCATCGTCGTCGTGTGGGTGCTGGCGCTCCCGCTGGCCGCCCTCGGCGGCTGGTTCGCCGCGACGCGCGTGACCGACCGTTCGCTGCTGCGGATCACGGGCGGCGCGGTCTGGGCGCTGGCCCCGACCTTCCTGGTCTCGTTGGTGGACGGTCGGGTGACCGGGGTGCTCGTGCACCTCCTCCTTCCGTGGCTCCTCTACGCCGGATCCGTGGCGCATCGCTCGTGGTCCGGTGCCGGCGCGGCGTCCCTCCTCCTGGCGGCGGTTCTGGCGTGTTCGCCGTCCCTGACACCCGCGATGATCGTGCTGTGGTTCGCCGCGGTCGTGATCGCGATCGTCGTCCGCGCCGGGCGCGGGGTCAGCCGGCTGGTGTGGACCCTCGTCCCGACTCTCGTGATGGCGGCGCCGCTGGTGTGGCACCACCTCTTCGGGGGCACCCCGTGGGCGCTCCTGGCCGACCCCGGTGTGCCGTGGCCCGGTCCGCAGGTCGGGCCCGACTCCGCGGGCCGGGCCCTGCTCACCTCCGGCATCCCCACACCCGACATCGCCGGGTGGGCGACGCTGCTGCCGGCCGGACCGGTGTGGTGGGTGCCGCTGCTGGCCGCGCCGCTCGCGCTCCTGGCCGTGGTCGCACCCGTCACCCAGCGGTGGGCGGCGGGCATCGTGCTTCTCATCGTGACCGCGACGGGCTTGGCGACGGCCACCGCGGCGGTGGGCGTGAGCGTGGCCGCGGCCGGCTCGGAGTCGATCGCGCTCTGGCCGGGCGCCGGGCTCAGCCTGGCATGGCTGGGTGCGATGGGCGGCGCGCTGGTGGCACTGGACGCGGGCCTGGCCCCCCGGCTCGAGCCCCTCCGCACCGTCGCCGCCGTCGTCCTGTGCGCCGCTATGGTCGTGCTGGCGGTGCCCTCGCTGACGGCGATGACGCGCGGCACCGCGATGCTGACCAACGGGCCGGCGAGTACTCTGCCGGCCTACGTCGCCGCGGAGGGCCGGGACGATCCGGACCTCGGCACCGTCGTCCTCACGCCGCAGAACGCGGGAGGGGTCGCCGTCGAGGTCGTGTGGGGCGGAAGCGAGACGATCGGCGCGCAGTCCACGGTGGTATCGACCCGGCCCGAGCCCACCGCCGACGATGTCGCCGTCGCCGAACTGGCGGCGGACCTCCTCACCCCCGCCGCGGACGACGTGGTGGCGGACCTCGCCCGGACGGGCATCGGGTTCGTGCTGCTCGCGCCCGCCGCGACCCCGGAGTCCGACGCCGCGCGCACCCTGCGCATCACGGCGGCCAACGCGCTCGATCAGCGCGAACAGCTGGACTCGGTGGGCGACACCGACAAGGGGACGCTGTGGCGGGTGGATGACGACCTGTCCCCGCGACCGGCGGAGCCCGGCTGGGTGCACGACGTCGCCGGCCTCATCGCCACGCTGCAGGTCGCCGTGGTCGCGATCGCGCTGCTGCTCGCCGTTCCGACGGCCGCGTCGCGCCGGGTTGCTCGACGCACGCCGCGCATCGTCGGGCCGCACTGGAGGGAGGTCCGATGAGCGAGGGACGCGGATTCCGCTGGGCGCCGACGAGCACCCGGATGCTGGCCGGCACGGTGGTGTCGGCGGTCGCGGTGATCGCGACGATCACCTCCATCTCGGTGCCCTGGCCGACCCTCGAGCGCGAGCCTCTCAGCGTGTCGGCCGTGCCCGCGCCGTCGGCGTCGGTCCTGGCCTGCACCGGTGGGCTCATGATCATCGGGCGCGATCTCGAAGACGCCGCCGGCATCGCCTCGGCCACGCAGCAGAGCGTCGTGTCCGGAGTGGTCGACGGGGCACCGCAGCCCGACGAGGTGCGCCTCGAGGCGGCATCCGTCGACGAAGGGGAGGGGCCCGTGGCTCTCACCGCTGCGCCGGACGGGCGATCGCGCACGGACGTCGCCGCCGCCGGTTCGTCGAGCGTGCGTGCCGACGACATCGCCGGCTACGCCGCGTCGGCGTGCCGCCCCCCGCTGCTGGAGTCATGGCTGGTGGGCGGGTCGGGGGCGACCGGGGCGGCGGATCTGGTCGTCCTCGCCAACCCCGGTTCGGTGGCTGCGACCGTGCAGCTCACCGTCTACGGCGCCGAGGGCGCCGCGGTGCCGGCCGGGGGCGAGGCGGTCGTGGTCGCGCCCGGCACCCAGAGGGTGATCCCGCTCTCAGGCCTGGCGCTGGGCGAGGAGAGGCCCGTGCTGCGGGTGACAGCCGCAGGTGCGCCGGTGCAGGCGTCGTTGCAGACCAGCATCACGCGGGTGCTCGAGCCCGGCGGTGCCGACCAGGTGGGCCCGGTGGTCGGGCCCGAGACCGTGCAGGTCGTCGAGGGCCTGCGCGTGAGCGCCGCCTCCGAAGCCGGGACGGACGCCGCCGGAGTGGTCCGCGTCGTCTCGCCCTCCCGCGACGCCGTCGCCGCCGTCACCGTGACCGCGGTGGGGGAGAGCGTCGCCGCGCATTCGGCGCAGGACGTCCCACTCACGGCGGGCGTCCCCACCGAGGTGGCACTGGGCGATCTGCCGGAGGGGCTCTACACCGTGCGGATCGAGGCCGATGCGCCCGTCGTGTCGGGCGCGTGGCAGGTCACCGGCTTCGACGCCGGCGACGACTTCGCGTGGTACGCGCCCGCCCCGGCTGTCGCGTCTCCCAGCCTGTTCGCGGTGCCCGCGGGTGCGCCCGCCTCGTTGGTGCTCAGCAACCTCTCGGACGAGGACATCGTCGTCACCCTCGAGCGGATCGGCGGCGACGCGCGCGAGGTGGCCGTGCCCGGCGGCGGGAGCGCCGCCGTGCGTCTGCGGACGCAGGCCCTGTACCTCCTCGACCCGGGAGAGGCGAGTGTCCGCGCGGGTGTCTCGCTCGCCGAAGACGGGGCGCTCGCCGGCTACCCGGTGTGGCCCGCCGACGCGGCGGCGCCCCCGATCACGGTCTACCCGTAGTCCGCCGGCTCAGAGGAACCGGAACCGCTCCGGTCCGAGGTCCCAGGGGTCGCGGTCGAGGTACTCGGCGGCTGCGCGGAACACCGAGCTCTCGACCATCATGCGCCGGTGCAGATCGTCGTTGCGGTGCAGATGGCTCAGGCGCTCGATCGGCAGCCGGTACAGGACGATCCGGCGGGTCTCGGACATGACCGTCCACCGAGGGATGCCGTCGGCGCCGGTCCCGGGAGGCATGTCGGCGATCTCGAAGCTCACGTCGCGCAGCTCGGGCCACGCCGAGCGCAGGAACTCCGCCGCCGTTCCGACCGCGAGATCGAAGCGATCGATGCGTGTCTCCAGCGGCGGCAGCGGGGGCCGGACGACGGGACTGCGGCCCTCGCGGCCGTGGCGGCCGTGTCGTCCCGGCCGCGGCGGGCGCGCCGCCGCAGGCTCGCTCGGGGAGGTCTTGGTCCGACGCCACGCCATGGGCCCATCCTAGGCGCTCGCTTCGGCGCGGCACCGCGGCGCATCACCCGGGGGTGAGTAGCGTTGGGGCAATGCGCGAGAGACTCTGCTCCAAGGTCGGGTGCGCCCGCGAGGCGGTGTCGACCCTGACGTACGACTACGGCGACCAGATGGCTGCGCTCGGCCCGCTCGGCCGGGCGGCGGACCCGCACGCCCACGACCTCTGCGCGATCCACACCGACCGCCTGTCGGTGCCGCGCGGCTGGGTCGTGGTCCGGCACGAGACGATGCGCGCCTGAGCGGACGTCCCGCGCGTCGTCCGAAGTCGTCGGGGAGCCTCGCTCCGGGCTGAGGTGGAAGAATGGCCGGATGCCGATCGATACCGCCGACGCACGCCCGCGCACGCTCGACCACGAGGTCGCCGACCTGACCCTCGCCGCCGTCGGGCGTCACCAGATCCGCCTCGCCGAGAACGAGATGCCGGGACTCATGGCCCTCCGTGAGGAATACGGCCCCACCCAGCCGCTGCGCGGCGCGCGGATCGCGGGGTCGCTGCACATGACGGTGCAGACGGCAGTGCTCATCGAGACCCTCACCGCCCTCGGTGCGCAGGTGCGGTGGGCGAGCTGCAACATCTTCTCCACGCAGGACGAGGCGGCCGCCGCCGTCGTGGTCGGACCCCACGGCTCGCCCGATGCCCCCGCCGGCGTCCCGGTGTTCGCGTGGAAGGGCGAGACGCTCGAGGAGTACTGGCGCCTGGCCGATCGCATCTTCGACTGGTCCGCCGAGGGCTTCGACGGCCCCAACCTCATCCTCGACGACGGCGGCGACGCGACACTGCTGGTCCACCGCGGCGTCGAGTTCGAGCGGGACGGTGCGGTGCCGGCGGCTGACGCGAGCACCTCGGCCGAGTACCGCATCGTGCTGGACACCCTTCGCGCGAGCCTCGCCCGGGATCCGCAGCGCTTCACGCGCATCGCGGACGGCCTGATCGGCGTCACCGAAGAGACCACGACCGGTGTCCACCGCCTGTACGAGCTCGCGGCATCCGAACGCCTGCTGTTCCCGGCGATCAACGTCAACGACTCGGTCACGAAGTCCAAGTTCGACAACATCTACGGCATCCGCCACTCCCTTCCCGACGGCATCAACCGCGCCACGGACGTGCTGATGGGCGGCAAGGTCGCGTTCGTCGCAGGCTACGGCGACGTCGGCAAGGGCGCCGCCGAGGCGCTCCGCGGACAGGGCGCCCGCGTGATCGTCGGCGAGGTCGACCCCATCTGCGCTCTTCAGGCCGCGATGGATGGTTTCCAGGTCGCACGGCTGGAGTCGGTGATCGGAGACGTCGACATCGTCATCACCGGCACCGGCAACACCCGCGTCGTCACCGCGGAGCACCTCCTCGGCCTCAAGCACCTGGCGATCGTGGCGAACGTCGGCCACTTCGACGATGAGATCGACATGGCGGGGCTCGCGGCGATCCCGGGTGCCGAGCGCATCGAGATCAAGCCGCAGGTGCACGAATGGCGGCTGCCCACGGGGCGGAGCGTCCTGGTGCTCAGCGAGGGTCGCCTGATGAATCTCGGCAACGCCACGGGGCACCCCTCGTTCGTCATGAGTGCGTCGTTCTCGAACCAGGTCCTCGCACAGATCGAACTGTTCACCCGCACCTCGGAGTACCCGACCGGGGTCTACACCCTGCCCAAGACGCTGGACGAGAAGGTGGCTCGCCTGCACCTGGGTGCGCTCGGTGTGGAACTGACGACGCTGACCGACGAGCAGGCGGGATACCTCGGTGTGCCGGTCGAGGGCCCGTACAAGCTGGACCACTACCGGTACTGATCCTTCGGGTCAGCGCTCCGGGAGGCCTCGGCGACGAGCGGCGCGCGCACCGACGAGCGCTGCGACGCGCTGCTCTTCGAGCGTGAGCGCCCGCAGTTCTCGGTCACGCCGGACGGCGACGACCGCGCGCACGAAGGTCTCGGGGTCCGAGGCCGGGGTCGGCGAGACGAAATCCGACGCCTCGCGGGCCAGCGACGCCGCGAGGCGGATGCGTGCCGAGGGCTCCATCCGCTCCGCGCTGGCGGTGAACTGGGCGAGACGACGGGCGAGCGGGTCGGGGAGCCGCGCGACGTCCGCCGTTCCTGACCAGGCGTGCAGCGCCGCCGGAACGCCCGGAGCGGGTGCGGGCAGCCGCGGGGTTCGCGTGCGCTCTGAATAGGTCCCGGCGACGAGATCCCCCAGTCGCTGCGAGCGGGGGGTGAAGGCGCCCACGAGCGCGGCCACCGCACCCAGCGTGAACCACAGCTCGAAAACCCCCACCAGTGCGCGGATGAAGGCGTGCCGGAACCCGGCCGCTCCGCCGTCGACGCGCACGATCCGGCCGCCGACCGCGAGTCGCCCGAGGCTGCGCCCGCGCGTCACGGTCTCGATCACAGTCGGGATGACGACAGTGATGAGGACGAGCACGACGATGGTGAGGATGGGGGCGACGGCTTCGTCCAGCAGGCCGGCGGCCACCAGGTTGATGGCGACGTAGGCGAAGAGGACGAGGGCCGCCACCCCCAGGGCGAAGTCGATGAGAGCGCCGAGCCCGCGCAGGAAGAAGCCGAGGGGCTGGACGTCGAGGGCGACCGCCTCGCCGGTGAGGACCTCGTCCTGGTGGATCTCGACGACCGCGCGCGCGGGCGACGTGACGGGTGCTGCGGGGCGGGGCATGGGTACAGTAAAGCAAATGGATCTCGACGCGCTCGCCGCCGCCCGGCGCGAGGAATGGCAGCGGCTGGACGACCTCAGCCGTGCACGACGGCTGAGCGGATCCGACGTCGACGAGCTCGTGACGCGCTACCGAGCCGCCTCGGCGGACCTGGCGGGCATGAAGACCGCGGCCGGCCGGACGCCCCATGGTGATCACGTCTCCACCATGCTCGGACGGGCACGGCTGCAGCTGACCGGCGCGCCCGAGAACGTGCTGCGGCAGATCCCGCGCTTCTTCGCGCTGCAACTCCCCGCCGCCCTGTACCGCATCCGGTGGACCACCGGCGCGGTCGCCGCCGGCTTCCTGCTCGTGCTGGTGCTCGTGGCGATGTGGATCTCGGGCGATGACGCGCTCGTGGCGAGCCTCGGTCCGCAGGCGCAGCTCGAGCAGTATGCCGAGAACGACTTCACGCAGTACTACAGCGAGAACCCCGCCGCCGTCTTCGCCGGCACGGTCTGGACGAACAACGCGTGGATCGCGGCGCAGTGCGTGATGTTCGGGATCACGGGCATCTGGCCGCTCATGGTCCTCGTGCAGAACGCCGTCGGCGTGGGGACGGCGGCGGCTGTCATGCTCGCGTTCGACCGCGGGGACGTCTTCGTCCTCTACATCCTCCCGCACGGCCTGCTGGAGCTCACGAGCATCTTCGTCGCGGCTGCCGCCGGCCTCCACATCTTCTGGGCGTGGGTGGCGCCGGGACCACGCCGTCGCGGCGAGGCGCTCGCGACGGAGGGCCGCGCGCTGGCGGCTGTGGCGATCGGCCTCGTGCTCGTCCTCGCCGTCGCGGGCGCCATCGAGGGGTTCGTCACCGGCCAGCCCTGGCCGTGGCCGGTGAAGATCGGCATCGGCGCGCTCGCGCTCGCGCTCTTCCTCGTCTACATGCTGGTGGTGGGTCGCCGAGCCCACCGGCTGGGCGAGACCGGAGACCTGACCGAGTACGAAGCCGGCACGCCGACGGTCGTCGCCGGGTAGTTTTGATTCGATCAAAACAAGGCTAGACTGGCCGGCGTGACCAGCCCCGCCCGCACCCGCGCGTCGGCCACCCGCGCGTCGGCCGACGCGGTCGACACCGCAGCGGTGCTGCGGTCCGCCGGGCTGCGGGTGACGGACTCCCGTCGCGCGGTCCTCGATGCGCTCGCGGCGGCTCCCCACGCGAGCGCGGACGACGTCTACCGCAGGGTGGCGTCCGTTCTCCCCGCCACCAGCCTGCAATCGGTGTACAACGCGCTCACCGACTTCGCCGACGCGGGGCTCGTCCGGCGCATCGAGCCCGCCGGCCGCCCGGGTCTCTTCGAGCTGCGCGTCGACGACAACCATCACCACCTGGTGTGCACGACGTGCGGCCGGGTCGAGGACGTCGACTGCGCCGTCGGCGCGGCTCCCTGCCTCGCCCCGTCCGACGGTCACGGCTTCCGCGTCGCCACTGCCGAGGTCACCTTCTGGGGCGTCTGCGCCGCGTGCGCCGTCGACCAGCCCTCCCGCATCGCCTGAACCACCCCTGACCGCCCGAATGGAAGGACATCCATGACCGACAAAGAGAACGTCGTGCCCGAGATCGGTGAGAACCCGACCGGCATCGACCAGTCCGTCACCGACATCGACACGCCTGTCGACGAGCGTCTCGACGGCGAGGACCGCCCCCGGTCCAACCCCGACGACGCCGGCTCGTGCCCCGTCATCCACGGCGAGTCCCGCCCGGCGGCGGCCACCTGGACCGGTCCGCAGCCGCACCCGACCGTGGGGTCGGCCAATCGCGTGTGGTGGCCCAACCAGCTCAACCTGAAGGTCCTGGCCAAGAACCCGGCCGTCTCCAACCCCCTGGGTGAGGGCTTCGACTACAAGGCCGCCTTCGAGAGCCTGGATCTGGCCGAGGTCAAGCGCGACATCGAGTCGCTCATGACCGACTCGCAGGACTGGTGGCCGGCCGACTTCGGCCACTACGGGCCGTTCATGATCCGTATGGCGTGGCACAGCGCCGGCACCTATCGCGTGACCGACGGCCGGGGCGGCGGCGGAGCCGGCATGCAGCGCTTCGCGCCCCTCAACAGCTGGCCCGACAACGTCAGCCTCGACAAGGCCCGCCGTCTGCTGTGGCCGGTGAAGAAGAAGTACGGCCAGAGCCTGTCGTGGGCGGACCTCATGATCCTCGCCGGCAACGTCGCGCTGGAGTCGATGGGGTTCAACACCTTCGGCTTCGGCGGCGGGCGCCCCGACGTGTGGGAGCCCGACGACGACGTGTACTGGGGCCCCGAGACCACGTGGCTGGGCGACGAGCGCTACACCGGCGACCGCGAACTGGAGCGCCCGCTCGCGGCGGTCCAGATGGGTCTCATCTACGTCAACCCCGAGGGACCCAACGGCAACCCCGACCCGCTCGCGTCGGCACGCGACATCCGCGAGACGTTCGGCCGCATGGGCATGAACGACGAGGAGACGGTCGCGCTCATCGCGGGCGGACACACCTTCGGCAAGACCCACGGCGCCGCTCCCGACACCCACCTCGAGAACAACCCCGAAGCCGCCGGTCTCGAGATGCAGGGTCTCGGCTGGAAGAACAACTTCGGCACGGGCAAGGGCGACGACACCATCACCTCCGGGCTCGAGGTCACGTGGACCTACCACCCCACCCGCTGGGACAACGAGTACTTCCACATCCTCTACGCGTACGAGTGGGAGCTCATGCGCAGCCCGGGCGGCGGCCACCAGTGGCGGCCGGTCAACGGCGCGGGCGCCGACATGGTGCCGCTGGCCCACTCCGACGGCCGTCGCGAGCCCCGCATGCTCACGAGCGACCTCGCCCTGCGCGTCGATCCCGACTACGACCGGATCTCGCGTCGCTTCAAGGACGACCCCGTCGCCTTCGGCGACGCGTTCGCCCGGGCATGGTTCAAGCTGACCCACCGCGACATGGGACCGATCGATCGGTACCTCGGGCCCGAGGTTCCGGCCGAGGAGCTCATCTGGCAGGATCCCGTGCCGGCTGTCGATCACGACCTCATCGACGCCGCGGATGCCGCAGCGCTGAAGGCCCGGGTCCTCGACAGCGGTCTCACGGTGTCGCAGCTGGTGGCCACCACGTGGGCCGCGGCATCCTCTTTCCGCGGCAGCGACAAGCGCGGCGGAGTCAACGGCGCGCGTATCCGCCTGGCGCCGCAGAAGGACTGGCAGGCCAACAACCCCGCGCGTCTGGCGACCGTCCTCGCAGAGCTCGAGAAGATCCAGGCGGAGTTCAACGAGGGACGCGCGGACGGCAAGAAGGTGTCGCTGGCCGATCTCATCGTGCTCGCCGGCAACGCCGCGGTCGAGAAGGCGGCGAAGGATGCCGGTCACGACGTCGAGGTGGTCTTCCACCCCGGGCGCACCGACGCCACGCAGGAGCAGACCGACGCGCTGTCGTTCTCGTACCTCGAGCCCGTCGCGGACGGCTTCCGGAACTACTACGGACCGGACGCCACGCTGCCCCAGGAGCACCACCTCATCGACAAGGCGAACCTGCTGACCCTCAGCGCGCCCGAGATGACGGTGCTCGTGGGAGGCCTGCGGGTGCTCGGTGCGAACTGGGACGAGTCGGACCACGGGGTGTTCACCGACCGGAAGGGCGTGCTGACGAACGACTTCTTCGTGAACCTGCTCGACCTCGGCACCACCTGGAAGCCGGTCGACCCGGGTTCGCACGCCTTCCTCGGCACCAAGGACGGCTCGGGCGAGCGGGTCGGCGTCGGCACCCGCGTCGATCTGCTGTTCGGGTCGAACTCCGAGCTGCGCGCCCTCGCCGAGGTGTACGCGGCGGACGATGCCCGGGAGAAGTTCGTGCGCGACTTCGCCGCCGCGTGGGGCAAGGTCACGGAGCTGGACCGCTTCGATCTCGTCTGACGACACGGCAGAAGGCCCGTCCCCGTCCGGGGGCGGGCCTTCTGCCGTCGCGACGGCGGTTCAGCGCACGCGCGCGACCTTCGGAGCCGGGGCCACGCCGCCGCGCTCGAACAGGGCGCGGTGGATGAGGCCTCCGAGAAGGCCGCCCACGAGCGGGAACACGATGAACACCCACAGCTGGCCCAGCGCCATGCCCCCGCCGTAGATCGCCGTGGCGATCGAGCGTGCGGGGTTGACCGAGGTGTTGTCGATGGGAATCGAGGCCAGGTGGATGAACGTCAGTGTGAGCCCGATCGAGATCCCCGCGAAGCCCGCGGTACCGCGCTGGGGATGGGTGACGCCCAGGATCACCATGAGGAAGATCGCCGTGAAGAGGATCTCTGCGATGACCGCGGCGCCGAATCCGAAGCCGCCCGGCGACAGTTCGTCCCAGCCGTTGCTGGCGAAGCCGGCGTTCTGCGCATCGCTCAGCCAGGTTCCGGGGCCGAAGATGCCGATGAGGACGATCAGCGTCGTTCCGACCGCGCCACCCACGAGCTGGGCGGCGATGTAGCCCGGTGCGTCCTTCCACGCGAAGCGCCCGGACGCGGCGAGGCCCACCGTGACGGCGGGGTTGAAATGGCCGCCCGAGATCGGGCCCCACGTGTAGATGCCGGCCAAGAGGGTGAGGCCGAAGGCGAGGGCGACGCCGACGAAGCCGACGCCCAGAGACGTGCCGGCGTCGCTCGCGCCGAAGTCGGCGGCGAACAGCGCCGTGCCGATCGAGCCGAAGACGAGCAGGAAGGTGCCGAGCGCCTCAGCGACGAGGCGTTCGGTGGTGGTGTAGGCGGGGGCGGAGGCGACGGTGTCGCGCGGGGTTCTGGACGAGGGCATGGCGAGCTCCTTCTCTCGCCGCGAGGATATCGCCGCCCGGGGTCCGCGCGCAGGATCCCGTCCCGGGGGCCCGCGTGTCCGCGCGGGCAGGAGGGGGTTCAGAGGCGCCCGGCCGCCTTGAGTGCCAGATAGCGGTCCGCGATGCGCGGTGGCAGGTCGTCCGGACCGGCGGCGATCGCCTCGCCTCCGGCGCGACCGATGGCGAGGGCGACCGCGTCGGCGTCGCGGGCGCTGCGTGCGTAGGCGGCGGCGCGATAGACGTCCTCGGCTTCGGGCCGGTCGGGGAACTCGGGCGTCTCGTCGGTGACCGTGCCGACGAGGACGCGGGTCCGCGCAGCCAGCGAGGGGAGGGATCCGAGGAAACTCCGGGCGGCGTCGGGTGCGTCCTGGGCCGTGAGCAGCACCACGAGCGAGGGTCGCGATGTCAGGGCGCGTGCGGCGGCGAACCCCGCAGTCCAGTCGGTGTCGATCAGCTGGGCTTCGACGGGCGCCATCGCGTCGACCAGCGCGGGGAGGAGGCCGGGCCCGTCCACGCGCGTGACCCGGGCGCGCACGACGCGGTCGAACATGAGCAGGTGGGTGTGGTCGCCGGCGCGAGAGGCCAGTGCCGCCAGCAGCAGCGCCGCCTCCATCGCGGCATCCAGTCTCACCCCGTCGCCGACGCGCGCGGCGGCCGTCCGGCCGGTGTCGATGACGATCACGACATGCCGGTCCCGCTCGGGACGCCAGGTTCGCAGCATCGTGGTGGCCGAGCGGGCGGTGGCGCGCCAATCGATGGAGCGCACGTCGTCGCCCCGCACGTACTCGCGCAGGCTGTCGAACTCGGTGCCCTGCCCCCGCACCTGCAGGCTGGTGTTGCCGTCGAGCTCTCGCAGCCTGGCGAGCCGGGAAGGGAGGTGGCGCCGCGAGGTGAACGGGGGCAGGACGCGCACGGCGCCGCGCGAGCGGATCGACGCCTGCCGGCCCGCGAAGCCGAGGGGCCCGAGCGAGCGCACGACCACGAACTCGCTGGACAGCTCGCCGCGACGCCGGGGGAGGAGGGCGACGCCGACCGTGCGCGCCTCGCCCGGGGGGATGAGGACGCGGGGTCGGGACGGGTCGGCTCCCGCCGTGGGCTGCCACGCATCGCGCACGCGCCCGCGCAGCAGGCGCGTTCCGGTGTTGCGCACGGTCACGCTCGCCCGTGCCGGCTCGCCGCGGCGCACCCGCCGGGGCACGTCGCGGGTGATCTCGACGCGGCGCGGGTCGGCGGCGAGTGCGACGTCGGCGGCGATCACGACGAGACACAGCCCGAGCCAGCCGGCCGCGGCAAGCCACGCGTCGATGCCCGCGAGCGAGAGCAGCACCACCGGAACGACGCCGGCGGCGACCAGGAGCGGGGAACGAGCGGAGAGGAACATGCGGTGCGGGGTCAGATCGGCACGCGCGTCTGCTGCAGGACCGAGCCGAGCACGGCGTCGACCGAGACGCCCTCGAGTTCCGCATCGGGGCGCAGCCGGATGCGGTGCCGCCACGTGGGCACCACCATCGTCTGGACATGGTCGGGTGTGATCGCCGGATAGCCGCCGAGCCAGGCCCACGCCTTCGCCGCCGCCAGCAGCGCGGTCGAAGCGCGCGGGCTCACCCCCAACTGCACCGAGGGGCTCCGCCGCGTCGCGTGGGCGAGGTCGACGACGTAGCCGAGCACGTCGTCCGACACGGTGACGGATGCCGCGGCGCGCTGTGCTGCGCGGATCTCGTCCGCGGTGACGACCCGTCCCAGGCCCGCGGCGGCCAGATCGCGGGGGTCGAAGCCGGCGGCGTGGCGACGCAGGACGGCGAACTCGGCGTCGCGCGCCGGAAGATCGACGACGAGCTTCAGCAGGAAGCGGTCGAGCTGCGCCTCGGGCAGCGTGTACGTGCCCTCGTGCTCGATGGGGTTCTGGGTCGCGGCTACCAGGAACGGGTCCGGGAGCGGGCGCGTGACGCCGTCCGTCGAGACCTGCCGCTCCTCCATCGCCTCGAGCAGGGCGGCCTGGGTCTTCGGCGGGGTGCGATTGATCTCGTCGGCGAGCAGCACGTGCGTGAACACCGGGCCCTCGCGGAACTCGAACTCACCCGTCCGCGCGTCGTACACGAGCGACCCGGAGACGTCCCCGGGCATGAGATCGGGCGTGAACTGCACGCGCCGGGTCTCGAGTCCCAGGGCGGTGCTGAGCGCGCGCACGAGGAGTGTCTTCGCGACCCCCGGCACACCTTCCAGCAGCACGTGGCCACGGGCGAGCAGCGCGATGAGGAGCCCGGTCACCGTTCCGTCCTGTCCGACGACCGCCTTTCCCACCTCGACGCGGACGCGGTTCATCGCGTCGCGCAGGGCGGCATCGTCCGGGGCGCCGGGGCGCGCGGGGGAGTCGGTCATCGGTTGGTCCTTTCCTGTCGGGCGGCCGCGTGCACGGCCCGCTCCAGATCGCGAAGAGTCACGCTGAGGGCGACGAGGTCGGCGTCGGAGGCGGGGACCCCGTCGACGAGGGCGGCGCGCACCGCACGGGGATCCCGTCCCGAGACCGCTGCCGCGGCATCCGACACCTCGAGCGCGCTCGCGCTCGGTCCGAGTCCGACGAGCCGCGCCAGCCGATCGAGCGTGTCAAGCCGCAGCTGATCGGCGGCGTGCCCCGCGTCGCGCGCCCGTGAGTACAGTCGCGCGCGGCCCTCCGCCGTCTCGGCCGCACGCACGGTCACGGGAAGGCGCTCGGCCACCAGAGGCCCGAATCGGCGGCCGCGCCAGACGCCGGCGGCGACGCCTGCCGCCAGCAGCAGCACGATGGCAGGGCTCACCCACGGCGGTGTCAGCTCGCCGAGGGTGACGTCGGTGTCCTCGATGTCGCTGTCGGCCAGGGTGGGCAGATACCAGACGACGACCGCGTGGCGCCCCAGCAGGTTCAGACCGAGTGCGGCGTTGCCGTCATCGGCGAGGACGTCGTTGGCGAGGAGCGCACGCGCGTCCAGCGCGGCGACACGCGTGCCGCCGTCTTCGGCCACGAGCAGGCCGGCGCCCGCGCCCGACGGATAGCACGCGGTGACCTCGTCGCCGGCGAGGTAGACCGCTCCCGGCATCACCGCGCCCGCGCGCTGCGCCTCGTCCCGCGGGCAGGCCGGATCGACGGGTGCGCCGTCCGCCTCGCCGACGGGCGACGACCCCGGCAGGAGAAGTTCGAGAGTGCGGGAGCGCGGGTCCAGGAGCACGACGTCCGCGGCGCCGGCCGTCAGCGCGCGCAGACCGTCGTCCGAGAGCGCCGGCGCATCGGGCAGGGCGAGGGTGGCGGAGCGCTGTGCGAGGGCTTCGGCGGCGGCGAGTCGATCCCGGGTCACCATGACCTCGACGCCGTTCTGCTCGAGGATCCGGGCGATGGCGCGGGTGCCTGCGGGGCCGGCCGACTCGGGATCGAGCGCACCGCGCTGAGTCCAGTCGCCGAGGCCCGAGATCCACGCTCCTGCGCCGCCGACCACCAGGAGCACGATGCCGATCGCCGTCCATGCCGCGATGCGGCGACGACGCGACGGTGCAGCCGCGACCGCGTCGGTCTCCGCCGGCGTCACGCCGGCACCGCCGAGGCGGTCGCCGCACGCTGGGAGACGACCGCCTCGTCGGCCGTCACGACGGCCCGGTACAGGGCCTCGGTGCCCGGTCGGCGCAGGTAGCGGACGTCGTCGAAGGCGGCGGCGGCGTCTTCGAGTACGCCCGCACAGCCCGGGAAGGCGCGAGCGGCGGCGCGCGCGAAGCCGTGCACCGTCGTGCCGGGCGGCGTGTGGACGACCCCGCGCTCTACCGTGCCGCGCGCCAGTGCACGGAACCGCAGGACGATCGCGGCGGCCCACTCACCGCGATCGGCGTGAACGGCGGCGTCGCGGCGAAGCTCATCCGCCGTCCGCTCATCGTCCTCGTCGAAGAGGGTCTGCGTCGTGCCGCGCGCTCGATGAGTGCCGCGCGGCACCCCCCAGATGAGGAAGGCGGCGAGGATGACCGCCGCGACGACGACCGCCGCCACCAGCGCGAAAGTGGACCCGATCGCGGGGGGCACATCCGCGGAGAAGAGATCGGCGAAGAATTCGCCGACGGCGCTCGCCGCGCGGTCGAGGAACGTCGGCTCGGCGGCGTCGTACGCGGGATCGGCGAGCTCGCGCCGCGCCCACTCGCGCCCTTCTTCCCCGTCGGGGATGAGCGGCGGGGCTGCGGCCGGCGTCGCGGTCACGACGCCGATGCGCCGCGGTCGTCAGGAGCGGCACCCGGCGCAGCCCACTGCGTCGCATGCGGCGGAGCGGGCGGGACGCCCGGCCCACCGGCGTAGGGCGGAACGCTCGGCGGCGCGGCCGGGGGCGCGACGTGAGGCGCGGTCGGAGGCGGCGCATAGCGTGGTGGCGCGCCGTGCGAAGCGGCCGGGTACGGCGGCACCCCGGGGTGGGGCGGGGCGCCGTACGGAGCGAGGAAGCGCGGGGCGGCGAGGCGACCGATGCCGACGAGGTAGGGATCGGGGAGATCCGCTGTCCCGGCATCCCTCTTCTCGACGTACGAGAGCAGGTCGAGATCGAGGCCCTCGCGCCGCATGCGGCAGTCGATGTACACGATGGCCGTCGTCGTGGACTGCACCACGACGGCGACCGACTGGATGAGGAGCGTCACCGCCTGCGCGAGCAGGAGGGTCACGATCATCCCGATCACCGCCGCCGCGTCGGGGGCGCCGGTCGGGGCGATGATGGAGGACAGTCCTGCCGAGAGGAAGGAGAAGGGGAGCGTGACGACCTGGGCCACGGCGCCGAAGACCAGGGAGATCACCACGATGATCCCGAGTGTGGACCAGAAGCGTCCGCGCACGAGGGTCCACGCCCGGACCACGGCTGCGCGGATCGTCGCGCGCTCGATGATGATCGCCGCGGGAGCCAGCAGCAGCTTCGTCGACAGCCACAGGCTGAGGGGCAGCGCCGCGAAGAAGACCAGCACCGCCAGCCCGATGGCGGCGGGGGGCGCGGCCATGCCTATCGCGAACAGCAGGGCGACGACGATCGCGATGACCGCGAGGACGGCGAGCGCCACGAGGAACGCGTAGCCGATCAGACGCAGGGCGACCGGCCTGACCTGACGCCACAGGGCCCCGAGCGACAGCTTCTCGGCGACAGCGGCGTGCGAGACCTCGGTGACCACGATGCCCTGGACGATGACCCCGAGCGCGCCGGCGGCGAGGCCGAGCACCAGCCCCGCCACGAGGGTGATCGCCACGGAACCCGCGGTGATCTGGTCGAACTCCTCGGTGCCCGGACGCACCGTGTCCAGTCGCGAGAACGACGCGATGGCGATCCCCCCGACGGCGGCGAGCACCACCAGGTACCCCACGGTCTGGACGAGGAGCGCGAAGCCGAGCAGGACGCGCGGATTCTGCCGCAGCGCGGCGAACGAGCGGCCGAGGATCGTCCCGAACGACAGCGGATGCAGCGGGATGATGCCCGGCCGGGATGCCGGCGTCCAGGCGGGATAGGCGGTCACGGTGTCCCCCTCGTGCGTCGTGGCCATCCCTATCGTGGCACACAGGGCGGGCGATGCTGGGCGAACGCACGGCGCGCGCTGGGCGGCACCGCGCGTGAGGTCGACTACTCTGTGGGGAGCGCACGGGGAGCGGTGCACTCATCGCCGTGCCCCCATCCCGACGCAAAGGACGACGCGGCAGATGACATCACGCATCCTGGTGGTCGATGACGACACCGCCCTGGCTGAGATGATCGGCATCGTCCTGCGCACCGAGGGGTTCGACACGGTCTTCTGCGCCGACGGCGCGCAGGCGGTCGAGACCTGGCGTTCCGAGAGGCCCGACCTCATCCTGCTCGACCTCATGCTGCCGGGGATGGACGGAATCGAGATCTGCACCCGCGTGCGCGCCGAGTCCGGCATCCCGATCATCATGCTCACGGCCCGCACGGACACCGCCGATGTCGTCAAGGGACTGGAGTCGGGGGCCGACGACTACATCGTCAAGCCCTTCAACCCGAAAGAGCTCGTCGCCCGCATCAAGACGCGACTGCGCCCCGCGGGCAGCCCCACGGGCGACGTCCTGCGTATCGGAGACCTCATCGTCGACGTCTCGGCCCACGAGGTCCGCCGCGGGGACGCGCCGATCGGGCTGACGCCGCTGGAGTTCGAGCTCTTGGTCGCCCTGGCGTCCAAGCCGCAGCAGGTGTTCTCGCGCGAGATGCTCCTCGAGCAGGTGTGGGGCTACCACTACAAGGCGGACACCCGGCTGGTGAACGTGCACGTGCAGCGCCTGCGGGCGAAGGTCGAGCGCGACCCCGACAACCCCAAGATCGTCACGACGGTCCGCGGCGTCGGGTACCGCGCCGGCGCCGTCGTGTGAGCCTGCTGTGGTCTCCACCGGCACGGGCGTGACGGCGACGACGGCGTCGCTGGACACCTGGCGCGAGTGGCGCACGTGGCCGCGGCGGGTCGCCAGCCTCTGGCGGCGGTCGCTGCGGTTCCGGACGCTCGTGGTGACGCTCGGCCTGACCTCCCTCGCGGTCGCCGTGGCGTGCGTGTGGATGGCGCTGGCGATTCAGAACGACCTGTTCGACTCACGGCTCCGCCAAGTCCTCACCGATGCCCAGCGGGCGACCGCGACAGCTCAGACCACCCTCGACAGTGCGGCGCCGCAGGGAGATCAGGTGCGGCTGCAGAACGTCATGACCGCGGTCAACACCGAACTGCGTCAGCAGTCGGCCGCGGATATGTTCGCCGTCTTCCGCATCGGACCGCCGACCGACAACGCCCCCCAGGACTTCGCCACCGCCCCGTGGGCGGAGGAGATCATCTCGGACGGGCTGCGCGATCGGGTTCAGCTCGGCGCGGACCAGCAGTGGTGGCAGTCCGTCGCCCTCCCCGCCGAGGGCGGCGAGGTGCCGGGCATCATGATCGGGCAGCAGCTGCAGGTGCCGGATGTGGGTCCGTACGAGCTGTACTTCGCCTACGACCTGGCCGGGGCCGCTCAGACGCTGGGCTTCGTGCACGGCACGCTGTGGTTCTCGGGTATCGCCCTGGTGGTCCTCATCGGCGGCATCTCGTGGTTCGTGCTGCGCTCGGTGACGATCCCGATCGCCGAGGCGGCGGAGACGAGCGCGAAGCTCGCCGCGGGTCGTCTGGGCGTCCGTCTCCCGGTGCGGGGAGAGGACGAGCTGGCCACCCTTGGTCGATCCTTCAACGCCATGGCCGACAGCATCGAGTCGCAGATCAAAGAACTCGCGGACCTGTCGCTCGTCCAGCAGCGCTTCGTGTCGGACGTGTCGCACGAGCTGCGCACGCCGTTGACCACGATCCGCCTCGCCGCCGACATGATCTACGACCAGCGCGAGGACTTCGATCCGACCACCGGACGCGCCGCCGAACTCCTCAACGCGCAGGTGCAGCGATTCGAGACCCTCCTGACCGACCTGTTGGAGATCAGCCGCTACGACGCCGGCTCGGTGCAGCTCGAGCTCGAGCCGACGAGCCTCGCCCACCTCGCCGAGGATGTCATCGCCTCGATGCACCAGCTCGCCGAGCAGCACGGCACGGACGTGAGATTGGTGGCCCCGGGCGGGTATTCTCCGGTCGACATGGACCCGCGGCGCGTGCGCCGGATCGTGCGCAATCTGCTGGGCAACGCCATCGAGCACGGCGAGGGACGACCGATCGTGGTCACCGTCGACAGCAGCCAGCAGGCCGTGGCGATCGGCGTGCGCGACTACGGTCTGGGGATGCGACCGGAGGACGCCGAGCGGGTGTTCGACCGCTTCTGGCGCGCGGACCCGTCCCGCACCAGAACGATCGGCGGCACCGGGCTCGGACTGTCCATCGCCCTCGGCGACGCGCGTCTGCACGGCGGCGAGCTGGCGGTGTGGAGCGAACCCGGCCGCGGCACCCATTTCGTCCTGACGCTCCCGAGAGGAAGCGGCACAGGCGAGGTGACGTCCCCCATCGACGTGCATCCCGCCGACGACGCCGCCGCCGGGATCGACGCCCTCGGACTGACCCAGCCGATCGAGGTGCCGCCGGCCGATCTCGCCCAGGACGCGCGCCGGGCCGCCCCGGCAGGAGGCTCCGCATGACGGTTCGTCGCGGCCTCGCCGCCCTGCTCGCCATGATCCTCGCGGTCGCGCTCACCGCATGCGCCGGCCTGCCCACGAGCGGTCCGGTGTATCCGGGCCAGGAGGCGGAGGACACCGGTGCCCCGCAGGACACGATCTTCCTGCCCGATCGTCCGCAGCCCGGCGCTGCGCCCGAGGACATCGTGGAGGGATTCATCCGCGCCGGTTCCGGGCCCACCGACAGCTGGGCGCGGGCGCGCGAGTTCCTTGCACCCGAGTTCACCGACTGGCGTCCCGAGGCGGGCGTCACCGTGGTCCTTCCCGGTGACCGCATCTACGACGTGGGGGAGGACGGCACCGTCACCCTGTCGGTCGTCGCGATCGCCACGGTCGACGACGGCGGGGCCTACGAGCCGGTGGCGGCCGGCACCACCGTGCTGTCGTACCGGCTGGCTCAGCAGTCCGACGGCGAGTGGCGGATCACCGACGCGCCCGACGGGATCGTGCTGGACCGCGACGTCTTCCCGAGCGTGTACCAGCGGTACTCGGTCTCCTACTTCGACCCGACGTGGCAGTACCTCGTCCCGGATCTGCGGTGGTTCCCGACGACGAACGCCGCCACCCGCGTGGCCGACGCCCTCGTGAACCGGCCCGTGGCCGAATGGCTGGCTGATTCCGTCGTCACGTCCTTCCCGGAGGAGGTGACCGTTCGCGCCGCCGTCCCCGTCGAGTCGGGGATCGCCCAGGTTGAACTGAGCGCTGAGGCACTCGACGTGGACGCCGACACCCTCGACCGCATGTACACCCAGCTCCAGGCGAGTCTCGCCACCGCCGGGGTGACGCGCGTGGAGATGTCGGTCGCGCAGGCGCCGATCGACGCGGATGCCGTCTCCACACGCTCCGCCCGGGTGTCGGGACCGCCGCTCGTCCTCGTCGAAGAGGGCTTCGGCTTCCTCAGCGGCGACGAGCTCACCGCCCTGGAGGGGCTGTCGTCGGTCATCCCCGCACTCGCGCCGCGGGCCGTGCAGGTGGGCCCCGACCGCGACGCCGCCGCCGTGCACGCGGACGACGGCAGGGTCTACCGGGTGGTGGACGACACCGCCGTTCCGGTCGACGAGCGGGACCGGCTGGTGGATCCGACCATCGACGGGTACGGGGCGGTATGGAGCGTCCCGGCCACCGATCCTTCGGCGCTGGTGGCGGTGATGCCCGACGGCGCGGTCGTGCAGGTCGCCGATGCGTTCCCCGGTGCGAGCCGCATCGCCGCTCTGTCGGTGTCGAGGGACGGCACCCGGATGGCGGCCGTCGTGACGACCGGGGCGCGATCCGAGATCTGGGCAGCCGGTGTCGTCCGCGACGAGGGGATACCCGTCCGGCTGGCCGAGCCGCGCATCCTCGGCGCCGTGACCGGCGTGCCCGGCGGACTCGCGTGGCTCGACGAGGCCGCTGTCGGCGTCCTCACCGCCGAGGACGATGCGAGCACGGTCTACGAGCAGGTCGTCGGGGGGCCGGCGTCGACCACCTCGGCGCCGGTCGACGTCGCCGACATCGCCGGCGGAGCCACGGTGTCCAACGTCCGCCTCCGAACCGAGGACGGCACCCTTCTGGTCCGTCGTGGCGCGAACTGGCAGGAGTCGGCGACCGGGATCGCCGTGCTGGCCACGCAGCAGGGCGCTCCGCAGTAGCCCTCCCCACCCCGTCGCCCCGTCGCAACGGTCCACAACCTGGCCGCGCGACGGCGCCGGTGACCGGGCGTCCGGCACGCTGACGGCATGAGCGCCTCCTCCGTGCCCTGGCCCCGCTGGATCCGAGAGTGTGTAGCCGACGCCCTCGCAGACGCGGTGGCGCTGCTTCTTCCGGTGGCGTGCGCCGGGTGCGATGAACCCGACCGCGCGTTGTGCGCGTCCTGCCGGAGCGCGCTGCGCCCGCGTCCGCGACGGGCGATGACGGACGACATCGTCATCGTCAGCGGGCTGGACTTCGACGGAGTCGCCGCGCGCGTGATCCGCGCGCTGAAGGAGGACGGCCGCACCTCACTGGCGAACGCGCTGGCCCCCGCGCTGATCGCCGCCGTCGCGGCGTTCGGGCACAGCGGCGCGGTCGTCGTGCCGGTGCCCACCTCTCGAGCGGCTTACCGGCGCCGCGGGTACCGCGTTCCCGAGACGGTGGCGGCTCGCGCCGGCATCCCGGTCGCGCGGCTGCTGCGGCTCACGCGACGTACAGCCGACCAGCGCGGGCTCGATCGCGACGGCAGACGGCGCAACGTCGCGGGGAGCATGCGCGCGTCCCGCGCGCAAGGGCTGCGCGTGCTCCTCCTGGATGACGTCGTGACCACCGGGGCCACGCTCGCCGAAGCGGCACGCGCCCTGCGCGAGGGCGGCGCGGAGGTTCTCGGGGCGGTCACGATCGCCGCGACCCGGCGTCGCTTCGCGCACAGCGTACACCCGCCGGACACAACCCGTTTTCATGCGTGACAGGCGTCTGCCACCGGGCTAGCGTGGGGGGTACAAGGCGACTGATGGTCCGCCCTTGACCGGGCGGACCGGAACAAGGAGGTCAAGGATGGAAACCAGCATCGTCGGCGTGGGAGTGGGGATCACCGATCGATTCCGCTCGGTTGTCGAAGAGAAGGCCATTCGCATCGAGCACCTCGCCCCGCGCGCGCAGCGGGTCGACGTGAAGGTGACGCATCGCACCTACCACAACGGTCGCATGGAGGACGAGACCGTCGAACTGACCGTCAACGGCAAGGGCCCCATCGTGCGGGCCGAGGCCACGGACGGCGACAAGTTCACCGCGCTCGACCTCGCCGTCGACAAGCTGTGCGAGCAGCTCCGCAGGGCGAAGGACAAGCGCGTCGACGCCCGCAATCACCCGCGGGGGGCGAAGTTCGAGAAGGAGAAGGGCACGCTCGAGGGCATCGACGTCGAGCCGGCCTCGGTCGAGGTGCTGCGTGCACTGGCCACGGGCGAGGTGCCGATCATCTCCGCCGCGGACGACGAGGAGGAGTACACCCCCGTCGTCATCCGCACGAAGGAGTTCGATCCCGAATGGATGACCGTCGAGGAGGCGGTCGACCGTATGGAGCTGGTCGGCCACGACTTCTTCCTCTTCGTGGACGCGCGCACCGATCACCCGAGCGTCGTCTACCGGCGCAAGGGGTGGGACTACGGTGTCATCTCCCTGACGACCCAGGCGGCCCCCGCCGAGCTGGCTTCCTGACGGACTGACGACGATGCCCCGGATCCGCGGATCCGGGGCATCGTCGTCGTCAGAGCGAGACGTCAGTCGAACATGCCGTCGAGGAGGCCGCCGATGACGAGGCCACCGAGGATGCCGCCCATGACATCGCCGCCGCCGCCGCGTCGTCCGCCGCCCCACCCCTGCTGCGGGCCGCCCCACTGATCGGGTCCGCCCTGCGGGCGGGAGCGGTCGATGTCGCGCTGCGCGAGCTGCAGCGCTTCGCTGGCGAGGAAGGCGGCGCGGCGGGCGAGGGCGAACACCTGCTCGCGATGGTCCTCCTCGATCGTCGCCGCCGCGGCAGCCGAGGTGCCCACGTAGCGGTCGATGTCCAGGCGCGTCCGCTCGGCCTCGGCCAGACGCGTGCGGGCGTCGGCGCCGATCCACCCGCGGTGGCCGGCGATGACGTCCCGCGCGACGGCGAGCTGCCGGTCGGCGTCGTCGATCGCGTGCCGGACGTGCGCGAGGTCGGGGATCGGGCGGGCCGCTCGTTCCCGCGCCTTGGCGATCGCGGCATCCAGCGCGGCGTTGGCCTCGCGCAGCCGCGTGAGCTGTGCGAAAGGATCGGTGTTGACCCCCGCGGCGGGAAGAGCGGCCAGCGCGTGCTGCAGGTCTGCGATCGCGGCGCTGACGGCAGGGGTGTGGGGCTCGCGCAGTGCAACCACGAGATCGTCGCGCGAGTCCTCGACGACGGCGGCCAGCGTCGACTCGGCCCGCAGGGCCTCGATCTCGAACGTCTCGACGGCGTCGAGGAGCGTCTCGGCGCGCCGCACGGATTCCGTCGCGGCTTCGAGGGCGAGGTTCGCCTGCTCGCGGTGTCCGGCGTCCCGTCGCCGCTCCGCGATCCCGGCGCTGTGCTCGGCGAAGCCGAGCAGTTGGTCGGCTTCGCCCGGATTGGACTCGATCTGCGACAGGGCGTGCGGCGAGTACCGGGCTGCGAGGCGCTGCACGGTCTCACGAGCCTGGGGCAGACGCGACCGCAGCAGGTCGGCATCGCGTCGGACGCCGGCGATGATCTCGGGTGCGCGCCGTGCGCGTTCGATGGCCTCGGCGAGGGTGGACGTGCGGTCGTCGAGCAGGTCTTCGGCCCACTCGCACAGCTGCACGATGCGCGCGTTGCGGGTGCGCAGCTCTTCGGGGGTGTCGGGGATCTCGTCGTGGTTCAGCTGATGGAGGTGGAACGCTTCGGCGAGGTGCGTGCGGACGGCGTCCAGCGCCTCGCGCAGGTCGCCGGTGGCGCCGGAGCCGAGCTCCGCCTCGGCGAACGCGAGCTCGTCCGTGGTCAGTCGGATGCGCTCATCGGCCGCGACCAGCGCCGTCCGCGCACGACGCGCCAGATCGGCGTCCTGCGCCTGCAGCTGTTCATCGTCGCGCTTGCGCTTGCCCCAGAAACCGGCCATGAACCGATCCTATGCGTCGACTCCGCCCGAGGACCGCGTCAGCCGTCGCTGCGCGAATGGCGCGGCCGTCGCGCGTCTCGTGCGGGGCGCTCCTCGCGGGGTCCGCGGTCGCTCTCGCGTCGTCTGCCCGGTCCGCCGGTGTCCGGTCGCAGTTCGATGAGGCGTCCCGAGATGCGCGTGTCCGAGAGACGCTCCATCGTGCCGCGCGGCAGGTCTGCGGGCAGCTCGACGAGCGAGAAGTCGGGGCGGATCTGGATCGCACCGAAATCGTCGCGGCGCAGGCCCCCCTCGTTGGCGAGGGCTCCCACGATCTGCCGGGGCTCGACGCGATGGCGCTTGCCGACAGCGATGCGATACGTGGCCATGCCCTCGCGCGGGCGACGCTCCGGTCGCGTGCCCCGGTCGTCGCGGCCGCGGTCGCGGTCGTCGCGGTCGCGGTGCTCGCGGACGGGACGCTCGGGCTCGGGCTCGAGCAGCAGCGGCGACTCGCCCTGGGCGACCACCGCGAGAGCGGCGGCGACGTCGACCTCGGGCACGTCGTGGTTGCGCACGTAGTGGGCGACGATGTCGCGGAAGCCGTCGATGCGCTCCGTCTCGGCCAGTGCGGCGGTGATCCGGTCGTCGAAGCGCGAGAGGCGCGTCACGTTCACCTCGTCGACGCTCGGCAGGCGCATCTCGGTGAGCTCCTGGCGCGTCGCGCGTTCGATCGCGCGGACGAGGCCGCGCTCGCGGGGGGTGACGAAGCTGATCGCGTCGCCGCTGCGGCCGGCCCGGCCGGTGCGGCCGATGCGGTGGACGTAGGACTCGGTGTCGGTGGGGATGTCGAAGTTGACCACGTGCGAGATCCGCTCGACGTCCAGGCCGCGCGCGGCGACGTCGGTCGCGACGAGGATGTCGAGCTTGCCGGACTTCAGCTGGTTCACGGTCTTCTCGCGGACGGGCTGGGCCACGTCGCCGTTGATGGCCGCGGCCGAGTACCCCCGGGCGCGCAGCTTCTCGGCGATCTCCTCGGTCACGCTTTTGGTGCGACCGAACACGATCATCCCGTCGAAGTTCTCGACCTCGAGGATGCGGGTCAGGGCGTCCATCTTCTGCTGGAACGACACGATCAGGTAGCGCTGGGTGATCGTGGCCGACGTGGTCGTCTTGGTCTTGACGGTGATCTCTTCGGGGTCGTGCAGGTACTGCTGCGACATCCGGCGGATCGCGGCCGGCATGGTTGCCGAGAAGAGGGCGACCTGCTTGGTGTCGGGCGTCTCGGCGAGGATCGTCTCGACGTCCTCTGCGAAACCCATCTTCAGCATCTCGTCGGCCTCGTCCAGCACGAGGTACGTCAGCTGAGAAAGGTCGAGCGTGCCCTTGTCGAGATGGTCCATGATGCGGCCGGGGGTGCCCACGACGATGTGGACGCCGCGCCGCAGCGCCGACAGCTGCACGCCGTAGCCCTGGCCGCCGTAGACGGGCAGGACGTGGACGCCCTTGACGTGGGAGGCGTACTTCTCGAAGGCCTCGCACACCTGGAGAGCGAGCTCGCGCGTGGGGGCGAGCACGAGGGCCTGCGGCGTCTTCTGCGACACGTCCAGCCGGTCGAGGATCGGAAGGGCGAAGGCGGCGGTCTTGCCCGTTCCGGTCTGCGCCAGTCCGACGACGTCGCGCCCCTGGAGCAGGGTCGGGATGGTGGCGGCCTGGATCGCCGACGGGGTCTCGTATCCGACGTCGCGCAGGGCCTTCAGGACGGCGTCGCCCAGCCCCAGGTCGGCGAATGTCATCGCGGCGGGCTCGGCGGGAGCCTCGGCCTCGATCGGGTTCTCGTCAGTGGACACAGTTCAGGGTAGTGCGACCGGGCTGGGAGGAGCCAGAGCGCCCCGCGCCCGGGCGGGGCGTCCGCGGCGCGGCCGCGCAGCCGAGAGCTCGAGCCCGGAGCGCCCACCCGGATGCCGCGACAGGCGCTCGGCGGTCCGATCGAGCCACCGCAGCTCCGACTCGGCGGCAAGCACCAGGCCGTCGATCACGATGGCCCGGGCGAGGGCCTCAGGCCCCTCGGGGTCCGTCGGAGCCGACGCGCGCAGCCGCGCCAGTCGCTCGGTGCCTGCGCGGCGCTGCGCCGAGAGGATGGCGCCCGCATCGGCTCCGGGAAGAGTGGCGGCGAGGGCGAGCTTGATCGCGAGCTCGTCCCGGGTGCCGGACGGTCGGTCCACGGGAGAGGTGAGCCAGCGCCGGGCCTCTGCGGTTCCGGCATCCGTGATCTCGTAATAGACGTGACCGTGGTCGTCGGTCGCGCCCTTCACGACGAGCCCGTCTCGCTCCAGCCGGTCGAGCGTGTTGTAGATCTGGCCGACGTTCAGCGGCCAGGTCGAGCCCGTGCGACGCTCGAATTCCGCCCGGAGCTGGTAGCCGTAGCACGGCCCCTGATCGAGGATGGCCAGCAGGCTCTGCCTCACCGACATGTGCTCTCCGCCCTGTTTCTGCATACCCGGTATGTGGATTCCGAGCATATGCATACCCGGCATGGGCCCTCGGATGCCGCCTCTCGGCGTGTCCGATCCGCAAGCCGCCGCATCCCACCCAGCGCACGCCGAGGTCACAGCCCGATAACATGGGGCAGGTATGCCCGGGCGCAGGTCGCCCGTGCGCGGCGGCGCGGCCCGCGCCGGATCCGACAGATGGAGACACTTCGTGGCAAACCCTCTCGAGAAACTGCTTCGTGCCGGCGAGGGGCGCATCCTGCGACGGCTGCAGCAGGTCGTGAAGGCCGTCAACGCGCTCGAAGAGGACTACGCGCAGCTCACCGACGAGGAACTGCGCAGCGAGACCGCCGAACTGCGGACGCGGCACGAGGGCGGCGAGACGCTGGAACGCCTGATGCCCGAGGCGTTCGCCGCCGTTCGCGAAGCCGCCAAGCGCACACTCGGCCAGCGCCCGTACGACGTGCAGATCATGGGCGGCGCCGCCCTTCATCTCGGCAACATCGCCGAGATGAAGACCGGTGAGGGCAAGACCCTCACCGCGGCCTTCCCCGCCTACCTCAACGCCATCGCCGGCGAGGGGGTCCACATCGTCACGGTCAACGACTTCCTGGCGTCCTACCAGTCCGAGCTCATGGGCCGCATCTACCGGGCCCTCGGCATGACCACCGGCACCATCGTTTCGGGGCAGACGCCCGAGGTCCGCCGCGCCCAGTACGAGTGCGACATCACGTACGGCACGAACAACGAGTTCGGGTTCGACTACCTGCGCGACAACATGGCCTGGCGCCGCGAGGATCTCGTCCAGCGCGGCCACTTCTTCGCCATCGTCGACGAGGTGGACTCGATCCTCATCGACGAGGCCCGCACCCCCCTCATCATCTCGGGCCCGTCCTCGGGGGAGGCGAACCGCTGGTTCGTCGAGTTCGCGAAGGTCGCCCGGACGCTCGAGCCCGGCGTCGACTACGAGGTCGATGAGAAGAAGCGCACGATCGGCGTCCTCGAGCCCGGCATCGAGAAGGTCGAGGACTACCTCGGCATCGACAACCTCTACGAGTCGGCCAACACTCCGCTCATCTCCTTCCTCAACAACTCGATCAAGGCGCTCGCGCTGTTCAAGCGCGACACCGACTACGTCGTGATGAACGACGAGGTCATGATCGTCGACGAGCACACCGGCCGCATCCTCGTCGGCCGGCGGTACAACGAAGGCATCCACCAGGCCATCGAGGCCAAAGAGGCGGTGCCGGTCAAGGCCGAGAACCAGACCCTCGCCACGGTGACGCTGCAGAACTACTTCCGCCTGTACGACAAGCTCTCGGGCATGACCGGCACGGCCGAGACCGAGGCCGCCGAGTTCATGTCGACCTATCAGCTGGGCGTCGTGCCGATCCCGACGAACAAGCCGATGGTCCGCAAGGACCAGTCCGATCTGGTCTACAAGAACGAGCAGGCGAAGTTCGCGCAGGTCGTCGAAGACATCGTGGAGCGCAACAGAGCGGGCCAGCCCGTGCTCGTGGGCACGGTGAGCGTGGAGAAGAGCGAGTACCTCTCGCGGCTGCTGGCCAAGAAGGGCATCAAGCACGAGGTCCTCAACGCCAAGAACCACGCGCGAGAAGCAGAGATCGTCGCACGCGCGGGGCGCGTGGGCGCCGTCACCGTCGCCACCAACATGGCAGGCCGCGGTACCGACATCATGCTCGGCGGCAACGCCGAGTTCCTGGCCGTCCAGGAGATGAAGGCCAAGGGTCTGGACCCGGTCGAGACGCCGGACGACTACGAAGCCGCGTGGGACGACGTCTACCAGTCCACCAGGGACGTGGTGAACGAGGAGGCCGAGAAGGTCATCGCCGCCGGAGGCCTCTACGTCCTCGGCACCGAGCGGCACGAGTCGCGTCGCATCGACAACCAGCTGCGCGGCCGCTCCGGCCGCCAGGGCGACCCCGGCGAGAGCCGCTTCTACCTGTCGCTCACCGACGACCTGATGCGCCTGTTCCAGTCGGGCGCGGCCGAGGCGATCCTCGCCCGCACCAACTTCCCCGACGACGTCGCGATCGAGTCGGGCATGGTGTCGCGCGCGATCAAGAGCGCGCAGAGCCAGGTCGAGGCGCGCAACGCCGAGATCCGCAAGAACGTGCTGAAGTACGACGACGTCCTCAACCGCCAGCGCGAGGCGATCTACTCCGACCGCCGCCACATCCTGCACGGCGATGACATCGCCGACCGGGTGCAGCACTTCGTCGAGGACGCCATCGAGGCCGTCATCGACGACCACACCGGGTCGGGTCACAACGAGAGCTGGGACTTCGACGCGCTCTGGACCGAGCTCAAGACGCTCTACCCGGTCGGCGTCACGATCGACGAGGTCGTGGCCGATGCGGGCACGAAGGGACGGATCACCGCCGAGGGTCTCAAGCGCGAGATCCTCTCGGACGCGCGCATCGCGTATCAGAAGCGCGAGGAGTCGCTCGGCTCGCCGGCCATGCGCGAGCTGGAGCGACGCGTCGTCCTGCAGGTGCTCGACCGCCGCTGGCGCGACCACCTCTACGAGATGGACTACCTGAAGGACGGCATCGGCCTGCGCGCGATGGCCCAGCGCGATCCGCTGATCGAGTACCAGCGCGAGGGCTACCAGATGTTCCAGTCGATGATGGGCCAGATCAAGGAAGAGACCGTCGGGTACCTCTACAACCTCGAAGTCGAGGTCCGCCGCGCGGACGGCGACCAGGCCGAGGTCGAGGCCAAGGGCCTGTCGACCCCCGCCGTCGAGGGGCAGCGACTGCAGTACACCGCCCCCAACGACGCAGGCGAGGTCGAAGTCCGCAACGAACGCGGTCAGGTGCAGCAGGCGGCCACGTCGAAGCTGCGACAGGCTGCGGCCGCGGCATCCGCTGGCGAGGAGCCGGCCGGGGCAGAGGCTCCGCGCGGGGCTTTCGGCCAGAGGCAGGATGCCGCCCCTTCCGCGCCGGCATCGAACCGGGCCGAGCGCCGGGCGGCCGACAAGCGCAAGTGACGCCGACGAGCGCGTCGGGATGCGCGGTCCGGCGGCAGCGGGCCACGCATGCGCCATTGGCTCTGCCGGCCCCCGGATATCCTGATCCGATGAGCCCGCTGCGCCCCCTCGACCAGTCCACGAAGCTGAAGGACGTCCTCTACGAGATCCGGGGGAAGGCACTCGTCGAGGCCGATCGGCTCGAGGCCGAGGGCCACACGATCCTGAAGCTCAACACCGGCAACCCCGCCGCGTTCGGATTCGAGGCTCCGTATCAGATCGTGCGGGACATGATCGAGGCGGTGCCGCACGCCCACGGCTACAGCGACAGCCGCGGCATCATGTCGGCCCGTCGCGCCGTGGTCTACCGGTACGAGCAGGACGAGTCGTTCCCCGCGTTCGAGCCGGACGACGTCTACCTCGGCAACGGAGTGTCCGAGCTCATCACGATGGTGATGCAGGCTCTGCTCGACGACGGCGACGAAGTGCTGATCCCCGCTCCCGACTACCCGCTGTGGACGGCGATGACCAGCCTCGGCGGCGGGACGCCCGTGCACTACGTGTGCGACGAGCAGAACGGATGGCAGCCCGACCTCGAGGACATCCGGGCGAAGGTGACTCCGCGCACCAAGGCGATCGTCGTGATCAACCCGAACAACCCCACCGGCGCGGTCTATTCGCGCGACGTGCTCGAGGGGATCGCCGCGATCGCGCGCGAGCACTCGCTGCTGCTGCTCTCCGACGAGATCTACGACCGCATCCTGTTCGACGACGCGCAGCACATCCCGATGGCCTCGGTCGCCCCCGACCTGCTGTGCCTGACCTTCAACGGGCTGTCGAAGACCTATCGGGTGGCCGGCTACCGGTCCGGGTGGCTCGTGATCACCGGCCCGAAGTCGCACGCCTCGGGCTTCCTCGAGGGCATCACGCTCCTGGCCTCGACGCGGCTGTGCCCGAACGTCCCCGCGCAGCACGCGGTGCAGGCGGCGCTGTCGGGTGTGCAGTCCATCGACGCCCTCATCGGCCCCTCGGGTCGCCTGCACGAGCAGCGGGACGCCGCATGGGAGGGTCTGCTGGCGATCCCCGGGGTGACGTGCGTCAAGCCGGCGGGCGCGCTCTACGCCTTCCCCCGGTTCGATCCCGAGGTGTACGACATCCGGGACGACGCGAAGTTCGTGTACGACTTCCTCGTGGCCGAGCACGTGCTGCTCGTGCAGGGGACCGGGTTCAACTGGGCGACGCCCGATCACGTGCGTATCGTGACCCTGCCCGAAGCCCGCGTGCTGTCCGAGGCGGTCGAGCGGCTCGGCAACTTCCTGGCGTCGTATTCGCAGTGACGCCGGTGGGTTGATCGGGCCGACCACATCGTCGGGGACGGCCCGAGCCTGGTGAGGCGAGGTGGGTCAGAGCAACGCGAGCGACGTCGCGCGCCACCGTCCGTCCATGCCTTCGAGTCGGAGCGCGATCGCGCGGGTGCGGGCCGGGCCCTGCACCACGACGACCCCCTCGACGACGCCGTCCGCAGGTGACGAGTGACGCAGCGACAGGATGGCGTGGACCGGTCGCTTGGCGGGGAGTCCGCGGGCGCTGCGCGCCCGGGCGGCCAGATTGGCGCGGACCACCAGCTTGCGGTACGGCTCCTCGGTGAGCCATCGTGCGAGTTGATCGACCTCGCGGACGCCGGCGAAGACCTCCAGCACGCCGAGGGTGAGGTTGCGCAGCAGCGGCTCGGGGTCCGGCAGCGCGTGGGAGGAGGTCCGCTGAGGCGCGAAGAGCGCCGACAGCTCCTCTTCCGCCTCGATCGCCGAGGAATACGCGCGGGTCGCGCCCGCGGGCTTCGCTGCCATGAGGAGCCCTCTCTGGTAGGTGTCTTCCTCCTGCCAGTACAGCACACAGCCAACTCCCAGGCGAAGCCGATCCGCGGACTGTGGATAAGTTCGCCGGACCGACGGCACCCGTGTCCTACGCTCGCGGGATGCGGTGGGAACGGTTCTTCGACGATCTCGAAGATCAGCTCGCGTCCGAGTGGGAAGCTGAGCGCGCCGCACTCGACACCGAGGCGGAGCGACTGCGCCTGTCGAGGGTGTCGCTGCGCGAGCGGCTCCTCATGCTCGCCGAGCGCGAACGGGGGATGACCGCGCCGACGTTCGACTTCACCGACGGCGGCACGCTCGCCGCGGAGGTGACCGGTGTCGGGGCCGACTGGGTGGCCCTCGACGCGCCGTCGCAGCCTCGGGCCGCCGTCGTCGCGCCCTTCACCGGCATCGCCGGGGTGGGGATGCCGCACGCCGATCTGCTGCGCAGTGCTCGCCCTGCTCCCGCGCGGTCGCCCCTGGCCGAGCGTCTGACGTTCGGATTCGCCCTGCGCGACCTCGTGCGGCGCCGCTCTCCGGTGATGGTGCACCTCTCGAACGGACGCACGCTGTCGGGGACGATCGATCGAGCCGGCGCCGACCACTTCGATCTGGCCGTCCACGAGCAGGGTGCGCCCCGTCGGGCGGAAGCGGTCTCGGGGTACCGGGTCATCGCGTTCGCCGCCGTCTCCCGCATCCGTGTGGACGGTCGTCCGCCGGTCCTGTGAGACCAGGATCGGTCAATCGGGTCGGCGAACGACCCCGGTGCCCCACAGCTCCGGGAAGCTGGCGGCGTTCGACTGACGCCACAGCGCCATGCGCCGCGCCTCCTCGGCCTGATCGTCCAAGTAGTCGGCCACACTCGCCTCGTCCACCCGCCAGGATGCCGGAGATCCTACTCGCACGCCGCGAAGGCGCCCCTCGCCGACCAGGCTCATGACCTCGTCGACGCTCACGCCGAGGATCTCACCCACCTGCGAGGGTGCGAGGAGCCGGAGGTCCGACGTCGGGGAATCGGGCATGGACTCCATTATCGACCCGGGTGGGCGGTGTCGCGCGGGGCGCGCGGCGTGCTGTGGATAACGAACGGAGGCTTCGCGCGCCGTGCGCCACCATGGTGGCATGACCGCCTCCGCCGCCGTCCGCTCCTCCCGCCGCCCGTTCTGGGGCGACCTCCGGTTCCTCCTCGGCATCGCGCTCGTGGTCGGGTCGGTCGCCGGCGTGTGGCTCGTCGTCGCCGCGTCGCGGCAGACCGAGCCGGTCTACGCCGCTTCCCGGACGATCGTCCCGGGCGAGGCCGTGACCGCCGCCGACCTGCGAACGGTGGACGTCGGGCTCGGGACCGTCGCCGAGGTGTACCTCGGTGCCGATGAGCTGGAGTCGGGCGCGGTGGCGACCCGCACCATCGAGGCGGGCGAGCTCGTCGCCCGGAGCGCACTCGGGGACGATCGCACGGTGCGCACGACCACCTTGGTCGTCCGCAGCTCCATCGACGTGCCGGCGTCGGTGGGAGCCGGCGCCGTGGTGGAGGTATGGTCGGCGCCACTCATCGAGGCCGGCGAGTACGACGCACCGCGCATCCTGGTCGCAGACGCGACGGTCGTCGCGGTGGAGCGCGACGACACGATGATGGGCGGGGGAGCGGCGGCGCTCGAGATCGTCATCCCGCGGGCCGACGTCGCCGCGACGCTGGCAGCCATGGCCGACGGCTCCGCGCTGTCGGTGGTCCCTGCCGCGGGGTCCGGCCGATGAACGTCGTCGTCGCGCTGGGCGGCGCGCGTGCGACGTCCGTCGCGGCGGGCCTCGAGCGCGAGGGTGTCGTCGTGCCCGCGGTCATCGCCCCGGACGCGATCGCCGCGGCGGCCGCGGACGACATGCCGGGAGACGACGCCGACCTCGTGGTGCGTGCGCTGGTCGAGAGCGATGCCGTCGTCCTCGGGGTCTCGCGGTCATCGCTCACGGCATCCGCTGTGGCGCTGTGCGATCGGGCGGGTGCGCGCATCGTGCCGTGGGCGACGACGCCCGAGGACGAGCGCCTGGCGGCGTCGTTCGGGCTCGAGCGGCCGCTGGCCGACGGAACCGAGCCCTGGCGCATCGTCGAAGTACTCGCCGAGCCGCCCCGCCCGATGGCCGCACCGCTCGCGCCCGAGGGCCTCGGCCCGCGCACGATCGCGGTGTGGGGCGCGCAGGGCTCGCCCGGCCGTTCCACCGTCGCCGTCGAGCTCGCCGTGGAGCTGGCCCGAGGCGGACGCCACGTCGGACTCGTCGATGCCGACACGCACGCGCCGTCGATCGCGCTGGCGCTCGGGCTCCCCGACGAGGGGCCGGGCTTCGCCGCCGCCTGCCGGCAGGCCGAACTCGGCGGCCTGGATGTGCGCGAGCTCCACCGCATCAGCCTGCCGCTGGCCCGCACCGGTGTGGACGTGCTGACCGGCCTCAACCGCCCGTCGCGGTGGCCCGAGCTCTCCGACGCGCGCGTCGGAGCGGCGCTCGAGGTGTGCCGGGAGTGGGCCGACTACACCGTCGTCGACGTGGCGGCATCCCTCGAACGGGACGAGGAGATCGTCAGCGACCTCGCCGGTCCGCGACGGAACGCCGCGACGCTGGCCGCCCTGCGCTCGGCGGAGCTCGTGGTCGCCGTCGTGCGGGCGGACCCGCTCGGGGTGAGCAGGTTCCTGCGTGCCTACCCCGAGCTTCGTGCGACCATCGGCTCCACCCCCGTGGCGGTCGTGGCCAACTCGCTCCGTCCCGGCGCCCTGGGCATCGACGCACGCGGCCAGATCCGACGCACGCTCGACCGGTTCGGGGGGATCGAGGACGTCTGGTTCGTGCCCCACGATCTGCGTGCCGTGGACGCCGCGCTGCTGGCGGCCCGCCCGGTCGCGGACGTCGCACCGCGGTCCGCGCTGACGACCGCGGTGCGGCGGTTCGTCGGCGACGCGGTCGTTCCCGTCCCGTCACGCCGCTAGCCTTGACGGGTGTCGACCCTCAGCGATCTCGTCTACGCCCAGGGCCGCTCCAGCGCGGCCGATGTGGAATGGCTCCACCGCCTCGCGGGGGACGGCCAGCTCCTGGCCGATCTGGCCTTCGCCGACATCGTCATCTGGGTGCCGACGGAAGACGACTCCTTCATCGCGATCGCGCACACCCGACCCAGCGGTGCCGCCACGCTGTTCTATCGCGACATCGTCGGCGATCGGGTGCGTCCGCAGTGGCGGACCCAGGTGCGGGACGCGTTCATGTCGGCCCGCATCGTGGACTCGGCGTCGCCGGACTGGTTCGAAGAGACTCCCACCCGGGTTCGCGCGGTGCCGATCGTCCGATCCGGCAACGGCGAGGCCTCCCAGACGATCGGCGTCGTGACCCGTCACACCAATCTCGGCGAGGCCCGCATCCCCTCCCGTCAGCAGACGACGTTCAACGAGTGCGCCGACGATCTGTTCGCGATGATGGCGTCGGGGGAGTTCCCGGACATGACCGCACCGACGTCGCCGCGAAGAGGTGCGCCGCGCGCGTCGGACGGTCTCATCCGGCTGGACGTCGACGGCATGGCGACGTTCGCCAGCCCCAACGCGCTCTCGGCGTTCAACCGCCTGGGATTCGAGGACGAGCTCGAGGGGGAGTCCCTGGTCGAGGTGGTGACCTCGATCCTCCCCGTCAAACGCCAGTTCGACGAGTCGCTTCCCGTCGTCGTCACCGGACGTGCGCCCTGGCGGGCCGATCTGGAGTCCCGCGGCGTCACCGTGTCGCTGCGCACCATCCCCCTGCGCGATCACGGTCGACGCATCGGTGCGCTCGTGCTCTGCCGCGACGTGACGGAGATCCGCCATCAGGAGCAGGAGCTCATCACCAAGGACGCCACGATCCGCGAGATCCACCATCGCGTCAAGAACAATCTGCAGACGGTGGCGTCGCTGCTGCGCATCCAGGCGCGGCGCTCCCACTCCGACGAGGCGCGTGAGGCACTGACCCAGGCGATGCGACGTGTGTCGGCCATCGCCGTCGTCCACGACACCCTGTCGGAGGGACTGGCGCAGAACGTCGACTTCGACGACGTCTTCGCCCGCGTGCTCAAGCTCGTCGCCGAGGTCGCGGCCGCTCCCAACACCCGCGCGCGAACGCGCTCGACCGGGCGCTTCGGCACCCTCCCGAGCGAGTACGCGACACCTCTCGCGCTCGCCCTGACCGAACTCGTCACCAATGCCGTCGAACACGGCCTGGCGGGTCAGGAGGGGGACGTCGAGATCGTCGCCGACCGTTCCGACGAGCGCCTCGAGGTGCGCGTGCGCGACACCGGCTCGGGTCTGCCCGAAGGGCAGGTGGGCCGGGGCCTGGGCACGCAGATCGTCCGGACGCTCATCCAGGGTGAACTGGGCGGCACCATCGACTGGCACACCATCATGGGCAGCGGAACAGAAGTGACGATCGAGATCCCGATGCGCTACATCGGACGCGGAGAAGCCTGAGCGGATCGACGGGGCTGTGGGCCCCGGCATCCGCTCAGGCTTCGTCGGCGATGCTCAGGAAGCGCGTCGTGCGCGGGCTGCGCGACGCTTGAGCGCGCGGCGCTCGTCCTCCGACAGGCCGCCCCACACGCCCGAATCCTGACCGGACTCCAGGGCGTACTGCAAGCAGACCTCGGTGACGGTGCACGTGGCGCACACGGCCTTCGCCTTCTCGATCTGGTCGACGGCCGGCCCTGTATTCCCCACGGGGAAGAAGAGTTCCGGGTCGACGGTCAGGCAGGCTGCCTTGTCGCGCCAATCCATGGTGATGCTCCTTGTGACGATGATGATCGAGTGTCGAGGGCCCGGTTCGGGTCCGATACCCTGGTGGGATGTGCGAGCTTCTGCTCGCCCCACGGCACTGTGGGAGCACACGGCTTCACCCATCGTCCCACAGCCGTTTACCTGGATCAAGGGCGAATCGCCACTCGCGTGCGGGATTCGCGTGCTTCCGCCCCCGCGCCGAGGCGCGATCGGGCCGGGGAACGAAAGGGATCGGTGATCGATGGCCACGGATGTCGTCAGCCGGCTGGCAGCGGTGCTCCTCGCCGCCGAAGGCCTGGGAGTGCTGGGACTGGCGGCGTGGGAGATCGCCGCGCTGGCGTCCGGTGACACCGGGTCGCTCAGCAGCGCGATCGCGTTGCTCGTGCTCACCGCCCTGGGCGGGGTGGCGATCCTCGCCTTCGCCGTCGCGGTGTGGCGCGGACTCTCGTGGGGGAGATCGGGCGGGATCGTGACGCAGCTGCTGATCCTGGCGGTCGCGCTCGGGGCTGCGACAGGCGCCTACGCGGCCCCGACGACAGCGGTGGCCCTCGCCGTGCCCGCCCTCGTCGTCCTGGCTCTGCTGGTGCTCGCCGTCCGACGTGCCGCTCCGGCGCGCGAGCGCCCGGGCGCCGACGGCTGAGCCCGCGTCAGGCGTCCAGTCCGACGAGCTTGCGGATGCGCGCGACGTGGCCGGTGGCCTTGACGTTGTACAGCGCGTCGGACACGCGGCCGTCACCGTCGATGACGAAGGTCGAACGCAGGACGCCCTGGACCACCTTGCCGTAGTTGGTCTTCTCGCCCCACGCGCCGTACGCGTCGTGGACGGCGTGGTCGGGGTCGCTCAGCAGGTCGTAGGTCAGCGCGTCGCGCTCGCGGAACTCGCGCAGCTTCGCGGTGTCGTCTCGCGAGATGCCGACGACCTCGTACCCGGCGGACTGAAGCGGGGCGAGGCTGTCCCGGAAGTCGCACGCTTCGGTCGTGCACCCCGGGGTCATCGCCGCAGGGTAGAAGAAGACGATGACGTTCCGTCCGCGCAGCGACGACAGCTCGACGAGCTGATCGTCCTGGTTGCGCAGAGAGAAGGCGGGGGCGGTGTCGCCGGGCTCGAGTTTCACATCGCTCATCCGACCACCCTAACGGCCGGTCACGTGTCCGATCCGCGGGTTGCGGGGCGGTCGGCGAAGGTCCCGAGCAGTCGCTGGAGCGAGTCCAGCCGCTCGGCTCCGCGGGGGCCCAGGCGCCCCTGCTGGAGAGCGTCGGCGATCGCGCAGTCCGGCGCGTCCGGCAGGTGCGTGCAGCCGCGCGGGCACTCCTCGGCGATCTCGGCGAGGTCCGTGTACGCGCGAAGGATGTTCGCCGGGTCGACGTGACCGAGACCGAAGGAGCGCACGCCGGGCGTGTCGATCACCCATCCTCGGCCCCCGTGACCGTGGTAGCGCAGCGAAACCGTCGAGCTGGACGTGTGGCGCCCGCGGCCCGTGACGACGTTGACGTGGCCTGTCGCGCGCTGCGCGCTCGGGACGAGGGCATTGACGAGGGTGGACTTGCCGACGCCGGAGTGGCCGACGAAGACGGTGGAGTGACCGACCAGGGCGGCGCCGATGCGATCGACGGGCATGTCTTCGCGGGCACTGGTGAACACCTGGAGATCGAGGCCCTCGAAGTGGGTGAGGAAGCGTGCCGGGTCGGCGAGGTCGGTCTTGGTCACCACGAGGAGGGGGCGGATGCCGGCATCCAGGGCGGCGATGAGATAGCGGTCGACGAGCCGCGCCCTCGGCTCGGGGTCCGCAGCGGCGACGACCACGAGCATCTGATCGGCGTTGGCGACGACGATGCGCTCGACCTGATCGGTGTCGTCGGCGCTGCGGCGCAGCAGCGACGTGCGATCCTCGATGCCGATCAGCCGGGCGAGGGTGCCCTGGTCGCCGGAGGAGTCGCCGACGACGCGGGCCCGGTCGCCCGTCACGATGGGCATCTTCCGCAGCTCTCTCGCACGGACCGCCAGCACCGAGTGCTCGTCGGGGCCGTCCTCGTCGACCAGCACGGTGTAGCGGCCGCGGTCCACGCCCAGGACGCGGGCCGTGCGGGCGTCGGCGTGTGCGGGGCGCCGCTTGGTGCGCGGGCGGTTCGCCTTCGGATTGGGTCTCACCCGCACGTCGGCCTCGTCGAACTCGGGTTCGTCGTCGTCCAGGTCGTCGAGCCAGCTCACGATGCGTGCAGGGCCTCCGGCGCCGGGCCGTGTCCGGGGGAGCCGTCGAGCATGGCCTGCCACAGCTGGGGGAACTCGGGCATCGTCTTGGCGGTCGTGCCGATGTCGTCGACGAGGACGTCCGGGACGACGAGACCGAGCAGCGCCCCGGTGGTGGCCATGCGGTGATCGTGGTGGGCGCGCCAGAGTCCGCCGCGCAGGTCGCGGGGAACGATCCGGATGCCGTCCTCCAGCTCGTGCGCCTCGCCGCCCAGGCGCCGCAGCTCGCCCGCGAGCGCGGCGATCCGGTCGGTCTCGTGACCGCGGATGTGACCGATGCCGTAGAGCGTGGTCGGGGCGTCCGCCAGAGCGGCCAGCGCGAAGATCGTCGGCGTGAGCTCGCCCGCCGCCGAGAGATCGAGATCCACCCCGTGGATGCCGGAACCCGCCGTGACGGTGAGGGCGCCGCCGCGCCGGGAGACCTTGGCGCCCATGAGCGAGAGGATGTCGCTGAGCATCGCCCCCGGCTGGGTCGAGCGGGCCGGCCAGCCGGTCACGGTCACGGCGCCGCCGGTGACCATGGCCGCCGCCAGGAACGGCGCGGCGTTGGACAGATCGGGTTCGATCGAGACGTCCTTGCCTCGGAGGGGCCCGGCCGGGACGATCCATTCCCCCACCCGCGGGCGCTCCACGTGCACGCCCCGGTGGGCGAGGGCCTCGACGGTCATGTCGATGTGCGGCATGCTGGGCAGTCGCGCGCCTCGGTGCACCAGGTGCAGGCCGACGTCGAAGCGCGGTGCCGCGAGGAGGAGGCCGGAGACGAACTGGCTCGACGCGCTGGCGTCGATCGTGACCTCGCCGCCACGGACATGACCGTGCCCGCGCACCGTGAACGGCAGCGACCAGTGTCCGCCGTCGTCGATGTCGACGCCGACATCGCGCAGCGCCGAGATCATCGCACCCATCGGGCGGTGCAGGGCGCTCTCGTGGGCGGTCAGGGTCACATCGCCCGCGGCGAAGCCGCCCAGAGCGGCGACGAAGCGCATGACCGTGCCGGCCTGGCCGCAGTCGACCTCGGTCGAGCCGCGGAGGGGGAAGTGGGGGGTGATGTGCAGGTCGTCGCCGAACGGCCCCGTGCCGGGCTCGCGGGCGATGTCCACGCCCAGGGCGGTCAGCGCCCCCAGCATGCGCGCGGAATCGTCGGAGTGGAGGGGAGCGGTCAGCCGGCTCGGACCGTCGGCCAGCGCCGACAGGATCAGCTCGCGATTGGTGAGCGATTTCGAGCCGGGGACGGTCACGGTGGCATGCACCGGACGCTCCGCGCGCGGCGCGCGCCACGCCGCGCGCGAACCCTGTGCGCGTGCGGGGGAATACCCGTTGACTGTCATCGGTTCCTACCCTACTGAACCCGGAAGTCCGGACCCTCGCACACTCGCCGTGAACGGAGCCGCATGATCGCCACCCTCGAGCGTGCCGATGCCGTCGACGCCCTCGTCCCCGGGCATTCGACGCAGCCCGCCGTAGACTGGCCCGTGATGATCGAGCAGCCCCAGCAGGAGCAGGACGCGAGCGCGCAGTTCGAAGAGCAGGCTCTGCCCTTCATGGACCAGCTGTACGCCGCGGCGATGCGCATGACCCGCAACCCCGCCGACGCCGCCGACCTCGTCCAGGAGACGTTCGTCAAGGCGTTCGCCTCGTGGGCGACCTTCACGCAGGGGACGAATCTGAAGGCGTGGCTGTACCGGATCCTCACCAACACCTACATCAACACCTACCGCAAGAAGCAGCGCGAGCCCTTCCAGGGCACGATCGACGAGCTCGAGGACTGGCAGCTGGGCGGGGCGGAGTCCACGACCGCTTCGAGCAGCCGTTCCGCTGAGGCCGAGGCGATCGACCACATGCCGGCATCCGCGGTGAAGGACGCCCTCCAGGCGATCCCCGAGGACTTCCGCCTGGCGGTGTACCTGGCAGACGTGGAGGGCTTCGCATACCAGGAGATCGCCGACATCATGAAAACCCCGATCGGCACCGTGATGAGCCGGCTGCACCGCGGCAGACGGATGCTTCGCGAACTGCTCGCCGATTACGCCACTGAGCGCGGCTTCACCGCCGCCACGAGGAGCAAGAAATGACCGACTGCGGCTGTGAGAAGGCGCGCCGCGACCTCGAGGAGTACCTGCGCGACGAGGTCTGCAAGACGAAGCACTCCGACATCACCGAGCACCTGGACAACTGTCCGGGATGCCGCGACGAGGCGCTCGTGGCTCGGACGCTGACCGACGTTCTGGCGCGCGCCTGCAAAGAGACGGCTCCCGAAGAGCTGCGCGCACAGGTCCTCGCGAAGCTGCGCGACGCGCACCCCGCCCACTGATCGGCGCGGACGTCACGTCGCGACGAAGACCTCCACCGCCCTGGGCATCGCGGTCACGGTGACCGGCAGCTCACCGGCGATATCACCGTCGGCATAGGCGCGCTGACCCTCGGCGGACACGCGCACCGAGCGCACACGCGTCATCCGCACCTCGGGCGCATCGAGGTGTCTTCCGGCGTACAGGCGGGGGAGCAGTCGCAGCAGCCGGACCCGCGTCATCGGACGGATCAGCACGACGTCCAGCAGCCCGTCGCCGACATCGGCGACCGGGCAGATGGGGATGCCGCCTCCGTACGTCGGACCGTTCGCGACGGTCGCCATCAGCAGCTCCTCCTCCCTGCGTTCCCACGTGCCGTCAGGCAGCTCGAGGTCGAGGGTGAACCGCGTGGCGCGCAGCGTCAGGAACTCGCGGAGGATCGCCAGGGTGTAACGAGCGGATCCCTTCGGCCACCGCATGCGATTCGCGCGGTCGTTGACCCGCGCATCGAAGCCGCAGGCCAGGACGCTCGCGTAGAGCGTCCGCGACACCCGGTCGGTCCCGGCCGGCGTGGACGTCACGACGCCGAGATCGATGTGCCGGGTGGTGCCGTCGACGATCGCCGAGACGGCGGCTGCGGCATCCCGGTGGGGGATCCCGAGGCAGGCCGCGACATCGTTGCCCGTCCCTGCGGGGATGATCCCGAGAGGGATGCCGCTGCCGGCCATCTGCTCGATCGCCAGCCGCACCGTGCCGTCGCCACCGCACACGGCGACGGCGTCCGCGCCGGAGGAGAGAGCCTCGCGCACGAGGGCGCGGGAGCCGTCGGCGTCCCCGCCTACGACCACCGTGGTGACGACGCCGCGCTCGCGGAGCATCCGCGCCGCGTGCGCGGCGATCCGGCGGGCGGTCCCGGAGCGGGCGGTCGGGTTGACCAGCAGCAGCAGATCCACGCGCGCTCCGTTCGCGACAGGGAGGAAGCGCGATGGCGGCGGAGCCGGAGCCCGCCGCCATCGCGCTGTCGTGGTCCGAGATTACAGCGTGAGGGCCTTCTGCATGATTGTGGCCTGCTCCAGCGCGTGCACCTTGGGCGAGCCCGTGGCTGTGGACGCGGCAGCCGGGCGCGAGACGCGGCGGATCGTGCGCCCGTGCAGGTGCTTGACGATCTCGAGCGCGATGAACGGCCAGGCGCCCTGGTTCTCGGGCTCGTCCTGAACCCAGACCAGGTGTGCGTTCGGGTAGGTGTCGATCACGGCGTTGAGCTCGTCGATCGGCGCGGGGTAGAACTGCTCCACACGGACCAGCGCGACCTCGGGGTTCGGGTTCTTCTCCAGCTCCGCCTTCAGATCCCAGTGGATCTTGCCGGAGTGCAGCAGCACCCGCTTCACCGCGTTCCTGTCGAGCGATCGCGTGTCATCGAGCACCGGCTGGAACCGGCCCTCGACGAAGTCCTCGACGGGGCTCGTCGCACCGCGCAGGCGCAGCATGGCCTTGGGCGTGAAGACGATGAGCGGCCGCCGCGGGCGCTGGTAGGCCTGACGGCGCAGCAGGTGGAAGTAGGACGCGGGTGTGGAAGGACGCGCGACGGTCATGTTGTCCTGCGCGCACATCTGCAGGTATCGCTCGATGCGGGCCGAGGAGTGGTCCGGCCCCTGGCCTTCGTAGCCGTGGGGGAGCAGGAGCGTGAGGCTGGACTGCTGGCTCCACTTCTGGTCGGCGGAGGAGATGAACTCGTCCACCACCGACTGGGCGCCGTTGGCGAAGTCGCCGAACTGCGCCTCCCACAGCACCAGGGCGTCGGGCCGCTCGACCGAGTACCCATACTCGAAGGCCATGGTCGCGTACTCGCTCAGCAGCGAGTCGTAGACCCAGAAGCGGCCCTGATCCTCGCTGAGGTTGGTGAGCGGGATCCACTCCTGGCCGTTCGCGCGATCGTGCAGCACCGAGTGGCGCTGCACGAAGGTGCCGCGCCGGGAGTCCTGCCCGGCGAGGCGGACGTTGGTCTTCTCGAGCAGGAGCGAGCCGAACGCCAGCAGCTCGCCGAACGCCCAGTCGATACCGCCCTTGCGGCTCATGTCGTGCCGCTTGTCGAGGAGCTGCTGGAGCTTGGTGTGAACGGTGAAGCCCTCGGGCTTGTTGACGAACGCGTCGCCGATGGCCTCGACGACGTCGCGGGACACGCCGGTGGTCTCGGGCTCGCCGACGGCGGGCTCGGCCGCGTCGTCGTCGGGCTCCACGACCGCCGACGCACCGGTCTCGGCGGCGTGCGTCTCGGCGAAGGCGATCTCGAGGCGGTCCTGGAAGTCGCGTTTGGCCTGCTCGTACTCTTCCTCGGTGATGTCGCCGCGACCGACCAGGGCCTCCGTGTAGAGCCGGCGCACCGATCGCTTCGCCTCGATGAGGTTGGTCATGAGGGGCTGCGTCATCGACGGGTCGTCGCCCTCGTTGTGACCACGACGGCGGTAGCAGATCAGGTCGATCACGACGTCGCGGTGGAAGCGCTCGCGGTACGCGAAAGCCAGCTGGGCGACCCGGGTCACGGCCTCGGGGTCGTCTCCGTTGACGTGGAAGATCGGCGCCTGGATGGTCTTGGCGACATCGGTGGCGTACACCGACGAACGGCCGTCCTGCGGCGTCGTGGTGAAGCCGACCTGGTTGTTCACCACCACGTGGACCGTGCCGCCGGTGCGGTAGCCGCGCAGCTGCGACATCTGGAGCGTCTCGACGACGACCCCCTGGCCGGCGAACGCGGCGTCGCCGTGCACCAGGACCGGCAGCCACGAGAACGAGCCGATCGGCATCCGATCCTGCTTGGCGCGCACGATCCCCTCGAGCACGCCGTCGACGGTCTCGAGGTGGGAGGGGTTGGCGGCGAGGTAGACCGGCAGCTCTTCGCCGCCGTCGGCGATGAACGTGCCCTCGGTGCCGAGGTGGTACTTCACGTCGCCGGACCCGCTCTTCGATCCGATGGCGACGGATCCCTCGAACTCGCGGAAGACCTGTCCGTACGTCTTCCCGGCGATGTTGGTCAGTACGTTGAGGCGCCCGCGGTGCGCCATGCCGATCGCGGCGCCGTCGAGGCCGGCCTCCGCTGCGCCCTGCAGGATCTCGTCGAGGAGCGGGATCAGCGATTCTCCGCCTTCGAGGCTGAATCGCTTCTGGCCCACGTACTTGGTCTGCAGGAAGGTCTCGAACGCCTCGGCCTGGTTGAGCTTCTCGAGGATCCGCAGCTGCTCGTCGTGGCTGGGCTTCTGGTACTTGACCTCGACGTTCTGCTGGAACCAGGCGCGCTGGCCCGGGTCCTGGATGTGCATGTACTCGATGCCGATCGTGCGGCAGTACGAGTCGCGCAGGACGCCCAGGATGTCGCGCAGCTTCATCAGGCGCTTGCCGCCGAACCCGCCGGTGACGAATTCGCGATCGAGGTCCCAGAACGACAGGCCGTGGTTCTCGATCTCGAGGTCGGGATGCGTCCGCTGCATGTACTCCAGCGGATCGGTGTCGGCCATCAGGTGCCCGCGGACGCGGAACGAGTTGATGAGCTCCTGGACGCGTGCGGTCTTGTCGACGCGCTCTGCCAGATCGACGTTGATGTCGTTGGCCCAGTGGATCGGGGCGTACGGAATGCGCAGCGCCGAGAAGATGTCGTCGTAGAAGCCGCGCTCGCCGATGAGGAGCTCGTGGACCTTCTTGAGGAACTCGCCCGAGCCCGCACCCTGGATGACGCGGTGGTCGTAGGTGCTGGTGAGGGTGATCGTCTTGCCGATCGCCAGCTCGTGCAGGGTCTTGTCACTCGCGCCCTGGAACTCCGCCGGGTACTCCAGCGCCCCCGCTCCGACGATGCAGCCCTGCCCCTTCATGAGACGGGGCACGGAGTGGACCGTGCCGATGCCGCCGGGGTTGGTCAGCGAGATGGTCGTGCCCTGGAAGTCCGAGGCGGTCAGCTTGCCGCCGCGGGCGCGGGTGACGAGATCCTCGTACGCGGCGAGGTACTCGCCGAAGCTGAGGGTGTCGGCGCGCTTGATGCTGGGGACCATGAGCGCCCGGGTGCCGTCGGGCTTCGGGAGGTCGATGGCGATGCCCAGGTTCACGTGGGCCGGTGCCACGACGGACGGCTTGCCGTCCATCTCGGCGTAGAAGACGTTCTGGCTCGGGAACTCCTTGAGCGCCCGGATGATCGCCCACCCGATGAGGTGGGTGAAGCTCACCTTGCCGCCGCGCGTGCGCGACATGTGGTTGTTGACCACGATGCGGTTGTCGATCATGAGCTTCGCCGGGACGGTGCGAACGCTCGTCGCGGTGGGCACCGTGAGCGACTCGTCCATGTTCGCCGCGAGAGCCTTCGTCATGCCCTTGAGGACCGTGACCTTGTCCTCGGCGGCCTCCTCGGCCGTCGGCGGGGCGACCTTGGGCGCCTGCGCGGGGATGGGCTGTGGCGACGCCGGGCGCGCCGTCGTTCGAGCCACGGGCTGCGAGCCGTTGCCGTTCCCGTTGGGATCGGTCGTCGGGGCGGCCCCGGCTGCGGGGGCGGCCGCCGCGGGTGCGTCAGCGGCGGGCGCTGCTGCGGGCGTCCGCGTCGCCGGCGCCGCGGCGCTGGGCTTCGCGGCCTCGGACGCGGGCTGCGTCGGAGCCGACGGCACGCGCGGAGCCGACGAGTCCACCGGGTGGTAGGACTCGAGGATCGGCCACCACGCCTTGTCGACGGAGTTCTTGTCTTTCTGGAACTGCTCGTACAACTCGTCGACGAGCCACTCGTTCGCTCCGAACTCGCCTTCGTTCGAAACCCCGACGCCCGTCACCTGGCTCGACACGCTCGATCGCCTGCTTTCATCGGTGAAGATCAAGAAAGTGCGGGGCGCCTCGCGCCGGCACGCACGAGGGTTAAGCGTATCCCAGACTGCGTCTCGGGGTTTCGGAAACGCGGGGCCGCGGGCCGTCGGATCGCCATCATCATCCGTGGGGGAAAGAATCACTAATCTTGATGGGTGGAGTTCTACGGAGAGCGGCCCGTCGTCGACCTGACCTACTCGGACGTCTTCCTGGTGCCTCGACGCTCCGGCGTCGCCAGCCGCCTGGACGTCGACCTGTCGCCTCGTGACGGCACGGCGGCGACGATCCCGCTGGTCTCGGCGAACATGAACTCGGTCACCGGAGCGCGGCTCGCCGCCACCCTCGCCCGGCGCGGCGGACTCGGCGTGCTGCCGCAGGACATGCCCCTCCAAGAGCTCGATGCGGCCATCCGATGGGTCAAGTCCCAGCCCGTCACATGGGACACCGCCCTCGTGCTTCCTCCCGAGGCGACGGTGGCCGACGCCGCCCGCCTCCTGCCGGCCACGGAAGGTCACGGCATCGTCGTCGCCGACGCGTCGCACGCACCCGCCGAGGGCATCGCCGTCGACGACATCCTCGGCATCGTCCCCGCGCTGCGCCTCGGCACAGCACTCCCCGACGCCCGCCTCGGGGATCTCGCCCGCGGCAGGTCGGCCTCGATCGACGCCGACGACGTCGACAGTGCGCGCACGGCATTCGACCTGATCGTCGCCACCGGCGCCGACACCGTGTGCGTGCTCCACCACGGCCACCTCGTCGGCACGCTCTCGCGCCGCAGCGCCCTGCGCTCCACCCTCTACCGGCCCGCGGTCGATGCGTCGGGTCGCCTCATCGTCGCCGCTGCGGTCGGGATCAACGGCGATGTCGCGGCCAAAGCGACGGCGCTCGCCGCGGCCGGCGTCGATGTCCTCGTGGTCGACACCGCGCACGGTCACCAGGAGGGGATGCTGCGCGCGCTCCAGGCCGTCGCCGGCGCGGGCCTGGACATACCCGTCGCCGCGGGCAACATCGTCACCGCCGACGGCGTCGACGACCTCGTGGCCGCCGGCGCCGGCATCCTCAAGGTCGGTGTGGGCCCGGGCGCGATGTGCACGACCCGCATGATGACGGCTGTCGGGCGTCCCCAGTTCTCCGCCGTCCTCGAGACCGCCGAGGCCGCGCGCGCCCATGGTGCGCACGTCTGGGCGGACGGAGGAGTCCGCTACCCACGCGACGTCGCTCTGGCACTGGCGGCGGGCGCGGCATCCGTCATGATCGGGTCGTGGTTCGCCGGAACCATCGAAGCTCCCGGCGAGCTGCAGCTCGACGCGGACGGCCGGGCATACAAGGAGTCGTGGGGAATGGCCTCGACGAAGGCGGTGCACGACCGGTTCGGGCGCCTCGACCCGTACGAGCTGGCCCGCAAAGAGCTGTTCGCCGAGGGGATCTCGTCGTCGCGCATCTACCTCGACCCGCTGCGCCCCGGCATCGAAGACCTGATCGACATGATCACCTCGGGCGTGCGCTCGTCCTTCACCTACGCCGGGGCCGCGTCCGTGCCGGAGTTCCGCGACCGCGCCCGCGTCGGACTTCAGTCGGCCGCCGGCTACGAGGAGGGCAAGGCGCTCCCCGTCAGCTGGTGACCCGCGGCGGTTTCACGCCGGCGCGGCACATCGCGGCATCCGCGGTATCGATCGGAGCCGCGGATGCCGCGACCTGGCGCGGCGGTGTGGCGAACTCGCGGATAGGTGGTGCGCATGCCGCAACGTGGCGCGGTGGTGTTGCGAACGCGTCGGAAGGTGACGCGGATGCCGCGACCTGGCGCGGTTACCGCGACCTGGCGCGGGAGGGCGACGGCGACGTCGAGGGTGACTACGGGCGGGGGAGAGAACTGGGCAGGCCGTCCGACGTCAGGATGTCGTAGAGGCGTCGCGGGTGGTCGGTGTCGGCCGGCTCCCAGCGCGAGAAGCCGCGCACCTCGCGGCGGATCTCGTTCTCGCGGTCCTTCTCGTCGATGACGATCTCGGCCGCCGTGCGGTCCGCGCCGAACTGCGGGCTCAGGTACTTCCCCCTTCCGTCGAGCTCGCACCAGTGGTCGTGCTCGGGGAAGTAGAAGTCCCCGAAGACGAGGCGGCCGCTCCGGAGAACCCGGCGCTCCTGCTGGCGGGGGCGCGGGAAGCCGAGCCGGACGAGCACAACGAGGCTCTGCGACTCACGGGGGTTCGCCGATTCTCCGCGGGCGAAGCCGATGGCGCGGAGCGCCCGAGGGTCGCGTCGATGTCCGGGGTCGTCCAGCCGCGCCAGGATGTCGTCGCGCGTGGTCAGCCGACCGCCGTCGCGGTCCTGCCAGATCGCCTGGTCCACGACCGCGACGCCCTGAGCGAAAGGGAGCACACGCGCGAGATCAAGGGCCGTCTGCGCGGGCGTGGTGATGCGGTGGGCGCCGAAATCGACGGTGTGCGGCGTCACGGACGATGCGGGATGGCGCCGGATCAGCCCACTCGAGCGCCCTCCCCGGGCGGGGGCGACGGTCACATCGACCGTCGAGGGCCACGCGCCGAGGATGTCCATCGCCCAGACGGCAGCGGCGGCGAAATGCGAGACCACGGCACCGGGTCGCATTCGCCGGCACGCCTCGAGCACCCGGACCCGGTGTTGCTCGATCGGCGCCAGCCCGTCCCAGTCGATCGAGAGGGCGAAGGATCCGGGCGCGATCTTCGCCCACGCGCCGGCCGCCAGAAGTGCGCGGAGCCTTCGGTCGTCGATCGGATCGTCGCGCTCGCATCGGCGGATCACCTCGAGGGGAAGGGCGTCGTTCGGGGCCACCCCGACACTCTCCCGGCGACACGGCCGTGTTTGGCGCTCGGCCACCGGTCGGTGGGTGGTTGCTCCCGGCATCCCGCCTGGGGAGGAGCCGGCAGGCGAGGGCCGGCGGGCGGTCCCGTCACGCCGCCGCGGCACGTTCCGGCATCCGCTGTATCGATCGGCGGCGCGGATGCCGCAACCTGGCGCGGTGGCGTGACGAACGTGTCGGAGGGTGGCGCGGATGCCGCGACATGGCGCGGTGGTGGGATGAACGCGTCGGAGGGTGGCGCGGATGCCGCGACATGGCGCGGTGGTGTGACGAACGTGTCGGACCGCGGCAAGTTCCGGCATCCGCTGTATCGATCGGCGGCGCGGATGCCGCGAGGTGGCGCGGTGGCGTGGCGAACGTGTCGGACCGCGGTACGTTCCGGCATCCGCAACCTGGCGCGGTGGTGGGATGAACGTGTCGGAGGGTGGCGCGGATGCCGCGAGGTGGCGCGGTGGTGTGACGAACGTGTCGGAGGGTGGCGCGGATGCCGCCACCTGGCGCGGTGGCGTGGCGAACGTGTCGGACCGCGGCACGTTCCGGCATCCGCTGTATCGATCGGCGGCGCGGATGCCGCGAGGTGGCGCGGTGGTGTGACGAACGCGTCGGAGGGTGGCGCGGATGCCGCAACCTGGCGCGAATGCCGCGACATGGCGCGGTAGGGCGACGGGGACCCCGGGCCGGACCGAGCGGTCCCGGGCAGAGCTCACGGCCGCGCGCGAGGCCGACTGCCGTACACTGTTTCGCACGATGGACGACCCTCCCAGTTGCAGACGCTCGCCCCACCGACCCTCCTCCCGTGTGATCGGGGGTGACGTGTGATGGATTACGTCATGTTGGGCGTGGGGCTTCTGCTCACGATCGGCACCGGCCTGTTCGTCGCCAGCGAGTTCGCGCTGGTGAACCTGGACCGGGCCGACCTGGAATCGCGGATGGCCGCGGGCGAATCGCGGCTGTCCCTCACCATCAGCGCGCTGCGCATCACCTCGACCCACCTCTCGAGCGCGCAGCTGGGCATCACCCTGACCACGCTCCTCACCGGCTACACGATGGAGCCGGCCATCTCGAACCTGCTGCGTCCGGTGTTCGAGGGGTGGGGCATGCCGACAGGGCTGGTTTCCCCTCTGTCGGCCGTCATCGGCATCACCGTCGCCACGGTCTTCTCGATGATCATCGGCGAACTCGTGCCCAAAAACTTCGCCCTCGCGGTGCCCCGGCAGACCGCGAAGCTCGTCATGCCCTTCCAGGTCGCCTTCACCACCGTCTTCCGCCCCGCCATCTCGGTGCTCAACGGCAGTGCCAACGGCGTGCTGCGGGCGATGGGCGTCGAGCCGAAGGAGGAGCTCTCGGGCGCCCGCACGGCCGAGGAGCTGTCGAGCCTGGTCCGCCGCTCCGCCAGCGCGGGCGTTCTCGAGAAGGACACCGCGTCGCTGCTCGATCGCAGCCTCACGTTCTCACGCCTCACCGCCGCCGATGTCATGACGCCGCGCCCGAGCGTGCACGCGCTCGCCGCGTCCGACAGCGCCGAAGACGTCATCCAGCTCGCCCGGCGCACCGGACACAGCCGGTTCCCCGTCTACGACGAGTCGATGGACGACATCACCGGCATCGTCCACCTCAAGGCCGCCGTCAGCGTTCCCCGCGACCGTCGCGCCGACGTTCCGGCCGGAGCCCTCGCGACCGAGCCGCTGCGGTTCCCCGAGGCGGTCCACCTCGACTCGCTCATGGAAGAGCTGCGCGCTCGCGGCTACCAGATGGCGGTCGTCGTCGACGAGTACGGCGGGACCGCGGGCGTGGTCACCCTCGAAGACCTCGTCGAGGAGATCGTCGGCGAGGTGCTCGATGAGCACGACCGGCGTCGCGCGGGGATCGTGCGCGCGCAGGACAGCGTGCTGTTCCCCGGCGACCTGCGCCCGGACGAGGTGCGCGACCGCACCGGCATCCGCATCCCCGAAGACGAGGTGTACGACACGGTGGGCGGATTCGTCATGAGCGTGCTGGAGCGCATCCCCGTGGTGGGCGACACCGTCGAGATCGAGGACGGCACCATCGAAGTCCAGCGCATGGACGGTCGCCGCGTCGACCGCGTCCGATTCACCCCGACCATGGTGCACCAGGACGACCCGGCCGCCGCGCAGAAGGGGGGTGCGCGATGAACGATTGGGCAGGACTGGCCTGGCTGTTCGTGCTCCTCGTCGCGAACGCCTTCTTCGTCGGCGCCGAGTTCGCCGTGATCTCGGCTCGCCGATCTCAGATCGAGCCCCTGGCGGAACGGGGGATGAAGTCGGCCAAGACGGCGCTGTACGCCATGGAGCACGCCACGCTCATGCTCGCGACCTCGCAGCTGGGCATCACGATCTGCTCGCTGCTGATCCTGAACGTCTCGGAGCCGGCGATCCACCACCTGCTCGCCGAGCCGCTCAAGCTGACCGGACTCGGCGAGGGAGCGGTCGACACGATCGCCTTCGTCATCGCGCTGCTGATCGTGTCGTACCTGCACGTGGTGTTCGGCGAGATGGTGCCGAAGAACCTGGCGTTCTCGCTCCCCGACCGCTCGGTGCTCATGCTCGCCACGCCGCTGGTGTGGGTGTCGAAGCTGTTCCACCCGGTGATCGTGACGCTCAACTGGATCGCGAACCACATCGTGCGTCTGTTCCGCGTGGAGCCGAGAGACGAGGCCGCGTCGACGTTCACCCTCGAAGAAGTGGCGACGATCGTGAACCAGTCGCGCATCGAGGGCGTGCTGGACGACAGCGCCGGAACGGTGGCGGCGGTGATGGAGTTCACAGACAAGAAGGCGGCCGACATCGCCGTGCCGCTCGCCGATCTGGTGACCCTGCCCGCCACGACCACGCCGCACCGCATCGAGCGCGCCGTCGCGAAGCACGGCTTCTCGCGGTACGTGATCGTCGACGACGAGGGCCTTCCGGCCGGTTACGTCCACCTGAAGGACGTGCTGCGCGCGGCGGAGGACCCGGATGCCGATGCGGCGGCCGCGGTGGGAAGCGGTGGTGCGCCGGTCGAGCCGGTGTGGTCGCGTCCCATCGCCGCCAAGCGCATCCACCACATGGTGCCGGTGCAGGAGACGACCGACCTCGAGGACGCGCTCGCGCTCATGCGCCGCGCCGGCCGGCACCTCGCGCAGGTGCGCGACGAGACCGGCCGGGTCACGGCGGTGCTGTTCCTCGAGGACATCCTCGAGGAGCTCGTCGGCGAGGTGCAGGACGCCACCCGACGCGGTCTGCGCTGAGGAGGACACAGAGCCCAAGACACCAGGGGTGCGCCCGATCGGGCGCACCCCTGGTGCTCAGCTGCGGGCGTGCGGCCGCGCCCGGACGTACTGCGCCGGCCAGTAGTCGATGTCGTGGCCGAGCTCCCACGCCGCCCGCAACGCGTAGTGCGGGTCGCGCAGCCACTCGCGCCCGGCCATGACGGCGTCGGCGGCGCCATCGGCGAGGACCGCCTCGGCCTCTGCGGCGTCGTCGATCATCCCCACGGCGTTGACGAGCGCCCCGGTGGTGCGGCGTACATGGGCGGCGAGCGGGACCTGGTAGCCCGGACCCACCGTGATCGACTGGTGCGCGACGAGCCCGCCGCTGGAGATGTCGAAGAGGTCGGCGCCGCGCTCGGCGGCCCAGGCGGCGACCGTGGCCACCTCGTCGACGGTCAGCCCGCCGTCGGCCCAGTCTGTGGCCGAGAAGCGCACGAAGACCGCGGTGTCGGGCGCGGCATCCCGGATCGCCGTCACGACGCGCAGCAGCAGGCGCGCGCGTCCTTCGAGCTCACCGCCGTACTCGTCGTCGCGTCGGTTCGACAGCGGCGAGAGGAACTGGTGCAGCAGATACCCGTGCGCGGCGTGCACCTCGAGGACGTCGAAGCCGGCCACGACGGCGCGGACGGCCGCGTCGGCGAAGGCCGACACGATGCGCTCGATGCCGGGGGCGTCCAAGGCGACCGGATCGGCGAACCCGTCGAACGCCACCGCCGAGGGGGCGACGGTCGTCCACCCGCCCCGGTCGTGCGGCACCGACCCGCGTCGCCCGGTGAGCGGCGACCACGTCGACGCCTTGCGTCCAGCATGCGCGAGCTGCACCCCCGCGAGGGCTCCGCGCGCGTGGACGGCGGCGACGATCGGACTCCACGCGTCGCGCTGGGCGTCGTTCCACAGGCCCGTGTCCTCGGGCGAGATCCGTCCCTCGGGAGTGACCGCCGTCGCCTCGGCGATGACGATGCCCGCGCCACCGGACGCGAACTGCGCGAGATGCGTGTGGTGCCACTCCTGCGGCACGCCGTCGACGGCGCTGTATTGGCACATCGGCGCCACCCACAGCCGGTTCCGGGCGGTGATCCCGCGGATGGACAGGGGTTCGAACAGCAGGCTCATCGTGTGGTGTCGCTCCTGACGGATAGGGTGGCGCCATGCCGGTGACATGGACGGCGGCGGACGCCTCGGGTGTCCTGCGGGTGCCAACCGCCGCCGACGACAAGTATTCCCGCGGTGTCGTCGGGATGCGCACGGGGTCCGATCGGTACCCCGGGGCGGCGGTGCTGGGCGTCGAGGCGGCGTGGCGCACCGGCATCGGCATGGTGCGCTACCTCGGCGACGAACGCCCCACCGCGCTGGTGCTCGCGGCACGCCCCGAAACCGTCGCCGCGGCGGGTCGGGTGCAGGCGTGGGTGATCGGCTCGGGTACGGACCCGTCCGATCGATCGGATGCCGAGACCGCGGCGCTGCGCGAAGTGCTGTCGGGGGATCATCCCGTCGTCGTGGACGCCGGCGCCCTCGACCTGGTCCAAGGAGCGGCCGCTCCGCTGGTGGTGACCCCGCACGCCCGTGAGCACGACCGTCTGCGAAGCCTGCTGCGGCTGGCGCCGGCTGCCGAGCTCACCGATGTCGCGGCCCGTTCGGCCGCCGCAGCCGAGACGGCGCGCGCCCTCGGCGGCGTCGTCGTGCTCAAGGGCTCGCCGACGATCGTCGCCGCCCCCGACGGGTGGTGTGCGCAGGTCGGCTCGGGCACGCCGTGGTTGGCGACGGCGGGCACGGGCGATGTCCTGGCGGGTGCCATCGGGGCCGTGGTGGCGGCGACCGCCGAACACGGCGCGCCCCTGGCCCACGCGGTCGCGACGGGCGTCTGGCTGCACGGGCGTGCGGCCTCGCTCGCCTCCGGCGACCTCGGAGCCGCGGGCGGACCCATCACGGCGATGGATGTGGCCGCCGCCCTGCCCCGCGCTGTCGCCGGCGCGGTCGCATCGGCCGCGCACACCTAGCATGGGACCGTGTCGAAGCGGGCGTGGTCGTGGGTCGCGTTCGTCGTCGTCCATGTGCTGCTGATCGCGGGGGAGTTCGTCTTCGGCAAAGCCGCATCGTGGGACGTGGATCAGATGTACCGGTGGTGGGCCGACACCGTCATCCTGGGTGCCGGCGTGCCCGGAGTCACCCAGGAGTGGGTGTACCCGGCCTTCGCTCTCGTGCCGATGCTTCTCTCGCGCGTCATCCCGTTCGTCGACTACACCCTGTCGTGGGGACTGCTGATCACCGCCGTCGACGCGCTCGCGTTCGCCATGCTCCTCGGCCGGGGGCGATCGCGAGGCCGCCTGGCCGCAGCATGGTTCTGGCTGGCCGGTGCGGCCGCGCTCGGCGGTGTGGGGATGTTCCGGCTCGACGCGCTCACCGTGCCGGCGGGGATCGCCGGCGGACTGTGGCTGGTGGGACGCCCGTGGCTGGGCGCCGGGCTCCTGGCCGCGGCCGCGTGGCTCAAGGTGTGGCCCGCCGCCATGCTGGTGGCCGCTTTCGTCGCGGTCCGCCGGCGCTGGGCGGTGGTCGGGGGAGCGGTGGGCGTCTCGCTCGTGATCATGCTGGCGGTCATCGCGCTCGGCGGCGGCGCGTATCTGTTCTCGTTCGTCGGCGATCAGACGGAACGGGGGCTCCAGATCGAAGCCCCCGTCAGCACGGTGTACCTCTGGCTCGCCGTCCTCGGAGATCCCGCCGCGTGGGTCTACTACGACCAGGACATGATCACGTTCCAGGTCACGGGCCCTCAGGTCGACACAGTGATCGCGGCGATGACGCCGCTCATGGCCCTCGCGATGGCCGTCATCGCCGGGGTGGGGGCCGTCGCCGCGTGGCGGGGCGCGGGGTTCGTCCGCCTCTTCCCGATGCTGTCACTGGCCCTCGTGCTGGCTTTCGTCGTCTTCAACAAGGTGGGGTCGCCGCAGTACATGACGTGGCTCATCCCGCCCGTGGTGGTCGGCCTGGTCGTCGACCGCCGGCGGTGGCGGACGCCGGCGATCGTGGTCGCCGTGCTGCTGGCGATGACGCAGGTGATCTTCCCCTGGTTCTACGACGCCCTGCTCGCGCTCTCGCCGGCGATGGTCGTCGTCCTGACGCTGCGCAACGCGGCCCTGGCCGCACTGCTGCTGTGGGCCGTCGTCCGCCTCGTCGGCGTCGCCCGCACCGGCGCGCGCCCGTCCGCGCGCCGCCTTCGTCCTTCCCTCGTCGACCCCTCGACACCCTGATCCGCCCCTACCACTGGAGGGTTCCATGCTCGTCGCCTTCTCCGTCGCTCCCAGCGGCACCGGCCGTTCGGACGGCTCCGTCCACGACGCCGTCGCCGCTGCTGTGCGCATCGTCCGCGACAGCGGACTGCCGCACCGCACCACCTCGATGTTCACCGAGATCGAGGGGGAGTGGGACGAGGTCTTCGACGTCGTTCGCCGCGCCACCGAAGCGGTCATGCCCTTCGGGTCCCGAGTCTCGCTCGTGCTGAAGGCTGACATCCGGCCCGGCTACACCGGCGAACTGGACGCGAAGATCGACCGGCTCGAGTCGGCCCTCGGCGAGGGTGCGGTCGACGAGGCCGACCCGGCGTGAGGCGCGGTCGCGGCATCCGAATCGATTCGACGGATGCCGCGCAGCGCGCTAGCATGACCGCGTGACCACCTCGACCCCGTCGAGGGGTGCGGCGATGAGGGCGCTCCTCTCGCTCGCCATCGGCAGCTTCGGCATCGGCATGACCGAGTTCGTCGTCATGGGCCTGCTCCCCGACATCGCACAGGACCTGCTGCCGCAGGCCTGGGCGACCAGGCCCGAGGACGCCATCGCCCAGGCGGGCTGGCTCATCAGCCTGTACGCGCTGGGCGTCGTGATCGGCGCACCGACGATCGCCGGCGCGGTCGCCCGGTTCCCGCGGCACCGCGTGATGGTGGCCCTCGCCCTGGCGCTGACCCTGTTCAACGCGCTCACCCTGGTCATGCCCACGTTCGAGACGGTCGCGCTGTCGCGGCTGCTGGCCGGACTGCCGCACGGGGCCTACTTCGGCATCGGCGCCCTCGTCGCCGCCGACGTGCTCGGGCCGGGCAAGCGCGCGAAGGGCGTCGCCTTCGTCCTCACCGGCCTGACCATCGCCAACGTGATCGGCGTGCCGCTCGGCACCTTCCTCGGGCAGCAGTTCGGCTGGCGCGCCGCGTACCTCGTCGTGGTCGGGATCTTCGCCTTGGCGACGCTGGCGATCTTCACGTCGGTGCCCGCCCATCTCGGCGACGCCGGGCGCACCCTCCGTGCCGAGCTCGCGGTCTTCCGCATCGGCCAGGTGTGGCTGACCCTCGGAATCGGAGCGGTCGGATTCGGCGGATTCTTCGCGGTGTACAGCTATGTCGCCCCGATGGTCACCGAGGTCGCCGGAAGCCCCGCCTGGGCGGTGCCTATCGTCCTCGTCGTCATGGGCGTCGGAATGACCGCGGGGAACATCGCCGGCGGCTACCTCGCCGACCTCGACCTGCGGCGCACCCTCATCGGCGGGTTGATCGCGCTCGCCGGCGTCCTCGCCCTGCTCGCTGTGACCGCGGCGTCGGTGTGGGCCCTCGCGCTGCTCGTCTTCGCCACCGGCGTCGTCGCGTCGGTCCTGAGCCCCACGATCCAGACCCGGCTGATGGACGTCGCGGGTGACAACCAGTCCATCGCCGCAGCGCTGAACCACTCGGCCCTGAACATCGGCAACAGCGTGGGGGCGATCCTGGGAGGTGCCGTCATCGCCGCCGGAGGGGGATTCGTCGCGCCCGCGTGGGCGGGAGTCGCGCTCGCCCTCGCCGGCCTGGCGATCGCCGGAGCCAGCCTCGCACTCGAGCGGCGCCGGACTTCCCGGGCGGACGCCGCGGACGCCGCAGACGCCCCGGCCGCGCGCGAGCCGCAAGAGGTGCCCGCCGCCTAGGCTGGCGGGGTGTCCGACCGCACCGCCGCCCGCGACGATCCGCCCCCTGCGGAGCACACGGACGAGGGCATCCCGATCGCGGCGACGGTCGTCCTGGTCCGCGACGCGACCTCCGGTCCCGAGGTGCTGCTGGTCGAGCGGCCCAAGACGGGCTCGTTCCCGGGCGCGTGGGTCTTCCCGGGCGGCAGGCTCGAGCCCGTCGACGGTGCGCCCGCCGAGGATGAGGAGCGCGCCGCGCGCCGGGCGGCGGTGCGCGAGACGTCGGAGGAGACCGGGCTCGCCGTGGACCCGCGTGCGCTCGTCGCCCTGTCCCGATGGCACCCGCCGCCGGGGATCCCCGTGCGTATCCGGACGTGGTTCTTCCTGGCCCCGGCGCCCCGGGGCGACCTGGTGCTCGCGCCCGACGAGATCGTGGCCGCGCAGTGGCGGACGCCCGCGGAGGCACTGGCCGAGCACGGTCGCGGCGAGCGGACGCTGTTCCCGCCGACGTGGGTGACCCTCCACGGCCTCCGCGGTCACAGCGACGCGCGCTCTCTTCTCGAGTTCGCCGATCGGCGCGGCGTCGAGCTCTTCGAGACACGCATGCTGGCGGGTGCCGGGGGCCCGGTCATGCTGTGGCGCGAGGACGCGGACTATGGCGCGGATGCCGGGGTCGCGGCAGCCGCGCGGGCCGACGGCGCGGGCAGCGACGGTCGTCGCCATCGCCTCCGCACGGGCGCGCTGCCGTGGGTCTACGAGCGGGAGTTCTGAGTCAGGTCTCCAGCAGACGGCGCACGTGCCCGCCGACGACGGCGGTCTCGATGAGGAATCCGTCATGCCCGAAGTCGCTCGAGAGCACGACTGCGCGGTCTCCGTCGAGCGTCGTCGGGATGCTGCGGGCGATACGGTGCTGGCCGTCGATGGGGAACAGGCGGTCGCTGTCGACGCCGAGGACGAGCGCCGTCGCCGAGACCCGCCGGAGCGCCTCCTCGACACCGCCGCGGTCGCGGCCCACGTCGTGGGAGTTCATCGCCTCGACCAGGGCGATGTAGCTGTTGGCGTCGAAGCGCCGCGTGAACTTGTTGCCGTGGAAGTCCAGATACGACTCCACCGCGAAGCGTCCGCCGCGGCCGAGGGGGCTCACACCCGACTGCCATGAGCGCTGGAAGCGCTGGTTCAGCTCGGTGGGGGAGCGGTAGTTCAGCAGGGCCATGCGCCGTGCGAGGGCGAGACCGCGCGTGGGACCGTCGCCGTCCGGCGCGTCGTAGTACTCGCCGCCGGCGAAGCGCGGATCGATGCGGATCGCCTCTATCTGCACCGAGTTGAGGGCGATCTGGTCGGCGGTGTTGGTGGGCGGTGAGGACAGGATGCCCACGCGGGCCACCCTTTCGGGGAACCCGACCGCCCACTCCAGTGCATGCATGCCGCCCATCGAGCCGCCGACGACCGCGGCCCACACATCGATACCGAGTGCGTCGGCGAGGCGGACCTGGGCGGCCACCTGATCGCGGATCGTGAGGTAGGGGAAGCGGGATGCCCACTCGTATCCGTCGGGTCCGATGCTCGCCGGACCCGTCGAGCCCTGGCAGCCGCCGAGCATGTTGGGGGCGATCACGAACCACCGGTCGGTGTCGATGGGAGCGCCGGGCCCGACGATGTCGTCCCACCAACCCGACGTCGGGTGCCCGGGGCCCGCGGGACCACGGACGTGACTGTCGCCGGTGAGGGCGTGGAGGATCAGGACGGCGTTGTCGCGCGCCGGATTCAGCTCGCCCCACGTCTCGTACGCCAGGCGGTAGCCGGGAAGCTCCCGCCCACCTTCGGTGTGGAAGGCGCCGAACGCGGCGAAGTGCCGTTCTCCGACCGGATCTCCGTCGCGCCAGGCTCCGGTGGCGGGCGGGCGGCCGAGCAGCAGGCGCGCGTCGGCCTCCGTCACCGGTGCCGAGGGCACGGTGTCTTCGGAGGTCTGCCAGTCCATCGGACCATTCTCTCCGTCACGGTGAGGGATGCGGACGCGTGTTACGCGCTGTCTCGCCGGGGCCGGCGTGGGCGGGCGGCGGAGGGCGGGGTCGGTCAGCCGAAGTCGCGTCCGCCCCGGAGCTCGACCGTGGGCTCGCCGACCGTCCCGCCGGCCACGCAGATCGATTCGGCGCCGTAGCCCTCTCCCGAGGTGGGGGCGAAGGGGACGAGCACCTCGAAAGAGCCGTCGGCATTGCCGGTGACGGTCTGGTTGCCCGACGCCGAGCCCTCCGTGTACGGAAACAACGTCGAGGTCTCGCGGTACTCGCCGTACGTCGCCCCGTAACACAGCAGCCAGGCGTCGAGTGCGGTGAGCGGGTCGTCCGGTGACGCGGGCGCGCTGGTGGGCCCGGGCGTCGCGGTCACGGTCGCGGTGACCGTGGCGGTGGTGGTCACCGTGGCGGTGGGGGCGGCGACTTCACCGGCGGCGCTTGCGCAACCGGTGAGAACGAGGACGGCGAGAGCTGCGACAGCGGCCAGGGAGACGGTCTTCACCCGATCAACGTATCGGCCGCCTGCCGTGCGCGACGACGAGGCGGGGCATCCACGCCGTGCGGATCCCGGAGGACGGCCCTCACATCGGGTGGCCGGGGCCACAATGGTGCGCATGGCGAGATACCTGGTGATCGCGGCGACCAGTGCGATCGGTGCGGCGACGACCGCGCGCTTGCGGGCGGCCGGTCACGAGGTCGTGACGACCGGGCGCCGCGAGGCTGCGGGCGGCACGGACTTCTCTCTCGATGCGACGGACTTCGCAGCGGTCGATCAGGTCTTCTCGCAGGCGGGCGATCTCGACGGGGTCGCGGCGTTCGCCGGGACGATGCTCCTCAAACCCGCGCACCTCACCTCGCGCGAGCAGTTCGACGACGTCATCGCCGCGTCGCTGACGACCGCCTTCGCGACGGTGCGCGCCGCCGGGCGGCACATGCGCCGCGGCGGGTCGGTGGTGCTCGTGTCGTCCGCAGCGGCCCTCGCCGGGCTGTCGAATCACGACGCGATCGCCGCAGCCAAGGCCGGCGTGATCGGGCTCACTCTCTCCGCCGCCGCGAGCTACGCCTCGCAGAACCTGCGTGTCAATGCCGTGGCTCCGGGCCTGACGCGCACGCCGCTGACGGCATCGCTCACAGCCTCTGAGACCTCGCGGAAGGTGTCGGAGTCGATGCACGCCCTCGGCCGGCTGGGGGAGCCCGATGACGTCGCCCGCGCGGTCGTCTTCCTCCTCGACCCCGAGAACGATTGGATCACCGGGCAGGTGCTCGGGGTCGACGGCGGTCTCGGTCACGTCCGTCCGAAGGCGCGCGGCTGACCGGCTCCCGATGACGACGGATGCCCCCGGCCATGCGGCCGGGGGCATCGCTTTCCCCTTGCACGAGGTCGATCAGGCGCGGGCGGCCTCCGAGACGCGACGCGCGGCGGCCAGAGCCTGGGCGAGGTCGCCCTTGAGGTCGTCGACGTTCTCGATACCGACCGAGAGGCGCACCAGGCCGGGCGTGACGCCCGCGGTCAGCTGCTGCTCGGGGGTCAGCTGCGAGTGCGTCGTCGAGGCCGGGTGGATGACCAGCGAGCGGACGTCGCCGATGTTGGCGAGGTGGCTGAAGAGGGCGAGCGAGTTGACGAACTCGCGTCCTGCCTCGACTCCGCCCTTCAGCTCGAACGAGAGCACGGCTCCCACCCCCTTCGGCGCGTAGGTGTTGGCGGCGGCGTACCACGGCGAGGTGGGCAGTCCCGAGTAGTTGACGGCGGCGACGTCATCGTGGTTCTCGAGCCACTCCGCGATCTCCTGTGCGTTCTGAACGTGACGCTCCATCCGCAGCGAGAGTGTCTCGACGCCCTGGATGAGCAGCCACGCGCTCTGCGGCGAGATGGCCGAGCCGAGGTCGCGGAGCAGCTGGACGCGCGCCTTGATGATGTAGGCGAGCCCGTCGCCGACCGCGGTGGTGTAGCTCGCACCGTGGTACGAGGGGTCGGGCTCGGTGAGGCCGGGGAAGCGGTCGACGTTCTTCGACCACGCGAACGAGCCGCCGTCGACGATCACGCCGCCGATGGTCGTGCCGTGGCCGCCGAGGAACTTCGTGGCGGAGTGGATGACGATGTCGGCGCCGTGCTCGAACGGGCGGATGAGGTAGGGCGTCGCGATGGTGTTGTCGACGATGAGCGGGACTCCGGAATCGTGGGCGACGTCGGCGACCGTGCGGATGTCGAGCACGTTGATCTTGGGGTTGCCGATCGTCTCGGCGAAGAACAGCTTGGTGTTCGGGCGGACCGCGGCGCGCCACTCGTCGGCGTCGTCCTGGTTCTCGACGAACGTGGTCTCGATGCCGAGCTTGGCGAGCGTGTACTTGAAGAGGTTGTAGGTGCCGCCGTAGATCGAGCTCGACGACACAATGTGGTCGCCGGCCTGCGCGATGTTGAGCACCGCGAACGTCTCGGCCGCCTGGCCACTGGCGACCACGAGTGCCCCGGTGCCCCCCTCGAGCGCCGCGATGCGCTGTTCGAGGACATCCTGGGTGGGGTTCTGGATGCGGGTGTAGATGTTGCCGAACTCCGACAGGGCGAACAGGTTCGCCGCGTGGGTCGTGCTGTCGAAGACGTAGGACGTCGTCTGATAGATCGGCGTCGCACGGGCCTTGGTGACAGGGTCGGGCTGGGCGCCCGAATGGACCTGCTTGGTCTCGAAACGCCAGTTCTCGGGTGCGGACATGGCTCACTCCTGTGGGTCTTCGGGCCGGAGCGAATGCGACCGGCCGGTTCGAGGCTACGGATACCCCCTCTTCCGCTCAACGACGGGGACACGCGGCGTAACGTGTTCGCGGGGGTAGCGTGGAGCTCATGACGACGCGGCGTGCAGTGGTGACAGGTGCGAGCTCGGGGATCGGAGCGGCGACGGTGCGGATGCTGCGACAGCGCGGCTGGGGGGTCGTCGCCGTAGCTCGGCGCGCCGCACGGCTGGAGCAGCTGCAGGCCGAGACGGGCGCGGTGGCCTACGCCGCCGACCTGACGAGCGGCGTCGACGTCGATGCCCTCGCCGAGTGGCTCGCCGAGACCGGGCCTGTCCATGCCCTCGTCCATGTCGCCGGAGGCGCGCGCGGTGCCGATCGCGTGGAGGACGGCGATCCGGAGGACTGGCGCTGGATGTTCGAGGTCAACGTGCTGTCGGGCCAGCGTCTCGTCGCCGCGCTGCTGCCGCTGCTCCGCGAAGCTGCCGCCGTGGACGGCCACGCCGACACCCTGTTCGTCACATCGACCGCAGCCCAGACGGCCTACCCGGGCGGCGCGGGATACAACGCCGCCAAAGCGGGCGAGGCGATGCTGGCGCACGCGCTGCGGCTGGAGCTCAACGGCGAGCCGATCCGGGTGGTCGAGATCGCTCCCGGAATGGTGCACACCGAGGAGTTCACCCTCAACCGGCTGGGCGGAGACCGCAACGCCGCCGAGCGGGTCTACGACGATGTGCCGGCACCGCTGGTCGCTGAGGATGTCGCGGACGTGATCGCCTACGCGCTGGACGCGCCCGGACACGTCAACCTCGACCTGGTCACGATGCGCCCGGTGGCGCAGTCGGCACAGCATCTGCTCGCGCGCGGACCTTTGCGGGCGCGCGTGCTCGACGGCCCCGTCAGATGATCTGAGACTCTCCTGCCGCCGCGTCCGCCGGCGCGGGCGCGTCGTCCGCGAAGGCGACCTTCGGCACGACGAACAGGAGCGCCGCCGCGAGGAAGCCGCCGGCCGCGCACACCGCCCACACCAGCTGGTAGCCGCCGAGCGATGCGGCCGTCTCGCTGGCGAGCGTGCCTGCCCCGACCGCCAGCACGACGCCGAACAGCGCCGAGGCGAACGTGCCGCCGACGGTCTTCGTGGTGTTGGTCAGCGCCGAGGCGACCCCCGTCTGGCCCCGGGGGGCTGCGGCGGCCGCCGCAGCCGGCATGGCGCCGACGAGGGCGCCGGAGCCCAGGCCTGCGATCGAGAGGTTGAGAAGCACCTGCCAGAGCTCCTGGTGGAACGGCACGAACAGGGCGTACCCCACCCCGACCAGTCCTGCGGCGACGATCAGGATCGCGCGAGGAGGCGCCCGGCGACTCGTGACGGCGAAGAGCACCGCCCCGACGATGAGGGACACGAGGTAGACCCCGATGACATTGGATCTTCCGGTCGCGTCGAGGCCGAGGCCGTACCCCAGAGACGTGTCGGTGCCGGCGTAGGTGGACAGCGGCCCCTGGGCACCCAGAAGACTGATCCCGATCAGAAAGGCTGTCGCCTGGACCGGCCACATCTCGGGCCGGCGGAGCACCCGGATGTCGATCGCGGGATCGTCCTGGCCGAGCTCGTAGCGGACGAACCACGCGAACGCGCCCACGCCGAGCGCCAGCAGCAGCCAGACCACGACGAAGTCCGTTCCGTTCAGCCGCAGGAAGGTCAGCGCACTGGTGACCAGCAGCAGCCCCAGCGCCAGGATCACGAAGCCTCCCGTGTCGAGAGAGCGATCGGGTGTCGGCTCGGACTCGGGAACGGCGAGCCAGATGACCACGGCCACGAGCGACACGGCGATCGCCGGGACGATCAGCGTGAGGGTCAGGTCGCCGCCGGTGGCGGCGAAGATGCGTCCGGCTGCGAGCGCGCCGGCGATGGCGCCGACCTGCAACCCGACGACCAGAAGGCCGGCCGCGCGCCGCGTGGTCGACACGCCCCGGTTCTGCCGGCGCCCGCGCTCGAAGATGAGGGCGATCTCGAGGGGGAGCCACACCGCATAGAAGCCCTGCAGCGCCCATGCCAGCAGGAAGGTCCAGAACGATCCCGCGAAAGCCAGCCACCAGCTGGCGCCCGCGGTGAGGACGGCGGCGATCAGCAGGATGCGCTTGTGGCCGTACATGTCGCCGAGCTTCGCGAGGACCGGCACCACGAGGGACGACAGCAGCAGCTGGGCCGCCTCGAACCAGTTGACGTCGGCGTCGCGGATGCCGAGGTGCTCGACGATGTCGCTGAACAGGGGGACGTAGTACCCCTGCAGGATGCCGCTGGCGACCTCGACCAGGACGAACCACCCGATGAGGCCGGCGGTGATTCCCATCGCGGAGCCGCTCAGGCGCCGACGGCCGGAGGAGAGGCGTGACACGTGGTGAGACTACAGGCGGACGCTCGCGCCCGTAGGGTGGATCTCCGAGCAGAAGGAGGCGCCGTGGGCGATGCGGGCGGTCGGCGGGAGACTCTCACATGGGACGGGTTCGGTGAGGCATCGCGCGAGATAGCCCGCGCCGTCCTGGCGGACGGGTTCGTCCCCGAGGTGGTCGTGGCGATCGCGCGCGGCGGGCTGCTGCCCGCGGGGGCCATCGCATACGGTCTGGGCGTGAAGAACTGCGGCGCGATCAACGTCGAGTTCTACACCGGAGTCGGCACGGTCCTGGACGCTCCGGCCGTGCTTCCTCCCGAGCTCGACATGACCTACCTCGACGGCCGCCGTGTGCTGCTGGTCGACGACGTCGCCGACAGCGGCCGCACGCTCGCGCTGGCCGTCACACTGCTGCGGGACCGGGGCGCGGACGTCCGCTCGGCAACCATCTACACCAAGCCGACGACCATCATCCAGCCGGACTACGCGTTCAAGGACACCGACCTGTGGATCGATTTCCCGTGGTCGGCGCAGGGCTCGGTCATCGAGCAGGACTCGGGGCTGGCACCGAGCGCATGAGCCCGCTGTCGCTGCCCGAGCTCGCCGCCACCGGCCGCCTGGACCCGGGGTGGGCCGTGGCGCTGGAACCCGTGGCCGACGACATCGCCCGACTGGGGGAGCGCCTCCGTCAGGAGACGGCCGCCGGTCGGGGCTACCTCCCCGCCGGCGAGCTGGTCCTCCGCGCCTTCGCACGCCCTCTCGATGAGGTGCGCGTGCTGATCGTGGGACAGGACCCCTACCCGACCCCGGGGCATCCGATCGGACTGTCCTTCGCCGTGGACGCTCATGTGCGACCGCTGCCCCGAAGCCTGGCGAACATCTACCGCGAGCTCGAGACCGACCTCGGCTTCGAGCCCGCCGCTCACGGCGATCTGTCGGCGTGGGCCGCACAGGGCGTGATGCTGCTCAACCGCGTCCTCACCGTGGCGCCCGGCGTGCCCGGCTCGCATCGGCGCTGGGGCTGGGAAGCGGTCACCGAGCACGCGATCCGCGTGCTGGCCGCCCGCGGCCGGCCGCTGGTCGCCGTGCTGTGGGGCAAGGATGCCGCGGGCCTTGCGCCGCTGCTCGGCGACACGCCCGTCGTGGCGTCGCCGCATCCGTCACCGTTGTCGGCCGCCAGGGGGTTCTTCGGGTCCCGCCCCTTTTCGCGCACGAACGACCTGCTGCGCGCGCAGGGTGCCGCGCCCGTGGACTGGCGCGTGCCGGAAGCGGGATGATCGTCAGCCTTTAGGCTGGGCGCATGCTGGAGGAGGAGTACGACCGCGACCGCCGGCGTCTGCCGCGTCATCTGCGGCGGCGTCCCGAGCCGGAGCGCCCGTTCTCGTACTCCATCCGCCCGGTCGAGGATCGGGACGTCCCCGACATCCGCGAGATCTACAACTACTACGTCACCAACTCGGTGGTGACCTTCGACGAGAAGAAGTGGACCGTCGCGCAGTGGCGTGACAAGCTCGCCCACCTGCGGAAGCTCGACCTGCCGTTCCTGGTCGCGGAGTCTCCGAGCGGGCAGGTGCTCGGCTACGCGTACGTGTCGCCCTGGTCGGGCAAGTCCAGCTACCGCTACACCGTCGAGAACTCCATCTACCTCGGGCAAGCAGCCGCCGGCAAGGGGCTGGGGCGTGCTCTGCTCGAAGCGCTCATCGCCGCGTGCGAGGAGAAGGGCATCCGCGAGATCGTCGCGGTGATCAGCGACAAGGGCGCCGAGTCGTCGGTCGCCCTCCACGAGAAGCTCGGCTTCACCGAGGTCGGACGCATGGGGCGGGTCGGGTTCAAGTTCGGACGCTGGCTCGGGACGATCTACCTGCAGAAGTCGTTGAAACCGGCCAAGAAGGCGAAGCGCGGGCTCTTCACCCGCTGACGTCGTCGGATGCCGGCGGGCTCCACGCGCGGGCCTCGTCGACCAGCCGGCGCCAGGCGCCGATGAGACTGCTCTCGGGCAGCTCCGCGCGGCGGGTCGGTCCCGGCTCGCAGCGGGCGCGGATGCGCCAGGTGAAGCGGTCCGCCTCCGGTGCCCGTCCGTCGACCGGCTCATCCCACGGGCACTTCTCGATGAGTTCGGTCCAGTGCGGGACGTCGACGGGATCCGGTTCGACCCGCCACTCGCGCTGCAGGCCGGCGAACCCGCCGGAGCGGATGACCGCCACTTCCACCCGCGGGGGCGCAGCGGACGGGGGTGAGACGGGGACGTCAGGCCCCGGGTCGTTCGCGTCCATCCTCGTGCACGCCGACGCCCTCCCATGCGGAGCGGACCGCGGCGACCTCCTCCGATCCCTCACCGTACTCCGACTCGGCAGCGAGGCGCGTCGCCCGTGCGAACGCGGCGAAATCCGCGGTGGGCGACAGCGTCCCGGCGGTGAGGGTGCGGTACCAGATGAGGCCCGCGCGCTCCCAGGCGCGGCCGCCCAGGGCGGTCGCGACCAGGTAGAACGCGTGATTGGGGATGCCGGAGTTGATGTGCACTCCGCCGTTGTCGTCGATCGTGCGCACGAAGTCGCGCATGTGCGCGGGTTGCGGGTCGCGGCCGAGCACGTCGTCGTCGTAGGCAGTGCCGGGAGCCTCGAGCGACCGCAGCGCCGAGCCCTGCACCTGATCGGTGAAGATGCCCTCGCCGATGAGCCATGACGCTTCGTCGGCGCGCTGTCCGAGGTGGTGCTGCTCGGCCAGCGCGCCCAGCACGTCGGCGATCGACTCGTTCAGGGCCCCGGACTGGTCGCGGTAGACCAAGCCGCCCTCGTCTTCGATGACCCCGTGGGCGAGCTCATGGGCGATGACACTGAGCGAGCGCGTGAAACCGGTGAAGATCTCGCCGTCGCCATCGCCGAAGACCATGCGCTCGCCGTTCCAGAAGGCGTTGTCGTAGTCCAGCCCGTAATGCACCGTCGCCCGGAGCTCGCCGCCGGCGCCGTCCAGCGACGTCCGGCCGAAGGCGTCCCACAGGAAGTCGAACGTCACCCCCAGCCCGTCGAACGCCTCGTCCACGGCGGCGTCGCCGGTCACCGCGTCGTCTTCGCCGCGGACGCGCACCCCCGGCAGCTCCTCGCGCTGCTGGGCGTCCCACACGATCCGTTCGGGACCGGGGGCCGACTCGGCCACGAGGGTGCCGGACTCCTCCACGGACAGGCGGATGCGGGTCCGCCCCGGGCGGTAGTCGCGTGGTGCGGCGAGGGTGGCGCGGGCCGCGTGCGCCGCGCGCGCCCACGCGGGCTCCTGCACGGAGGCGATGCGTGCCAGCAGGTACGGGGGGATGATCGCGTGGGCCATGGGTCTCCTCGGTCGGACTCCGAGGCTAACGCCCACCCGGGACACCCGGGGGGAGGTCACGGCCGGGGCGTCATCGGCTCGTGTCGGGGTCGATCGCCGGGATCGAGGCGAGCAGCCGGCGGGTGTAGGCCACCTGCGGCTGCTGCAGCACCTTCTCCGTGGGCCCCTCCTCGACGATGCGGCCGTCCTTCATCACCACGACCTCGTCGCACAGGTTCTGCACCACGCCGATGTCATGCGAGACCATCACGAGCGTGAGACCGTCGCGTGCGCGCAGGGTGGTCAGCAGTTCGAGGATCTGGGAACGGACGGTCACATCGAGCGCCGACAGCGGCTCGTCGCCGACCAGCAGCCGCGGACGATGCACGATCGCCCGTGCCAGGGCGATCCGCTGGCGCTGACCGCCCGAGAACTCGTGCGGGAAGCGCTCGGCCATGTCCGGCTCGAGCCCGACCTCGGCGAGCACCTCCCGCACCCGCGCGCGGCGATCCCCATCGACCCCCAGCGCCCACAGCGGCTCGCCCACGATGCGCCCCACGCTCATGCGGGGGTCCAGCGATGCATACGGGTCCTGGAAGACGATGCCCGTCTCGCGGCGCAGCCAGTGCAGGTCGCGGGCGGACGCCCGCGCGTCCACCCCGCGGCCCGCGAACTCGACCGTCCCCGACGTCGGGGCATCCAGCGCCAGCAGCAGGCGCACGAGGGTCGACTTGCCCGAACCGGACTCGCCGATGATGCCCAGCGCGCTGCCCTCGCGCACGTCGACGTCGACGTCGTCGAGCGCCACGGTGTGGCCCGCTCGCTCGAAGAGGGTCCGTCGGGGCATCGGGAAGCGGCGTCCGAGACCGCGACCACTCAGCAGCACGTCGCTCACTCGTCACCACCCGGCCGCCAGAGGGTCGCCGTCGCGTCGCGCAGCAGTCCCCGCGTCACGGGCGACGTCGGCGATGTCAGCAGCGTGGGGACGGGTGCCTGCTCGACGACGCGACCGCCTTCGAGCACGATCCCGTGGGTGGCGATCTGCGAGAGCACCGCCAGGTCGTGGGTGATGAAGACCAGGCTCATGCCGGCGTCCTGCACCAGCGCGCGCAGCAGCGCCAGGATCTCCGCCTGGATCGTGACGTCCAGGGCGGTCGTGGGCTCATCGGCGATCAGCAGGCGGGGGCGGCAGGCCAGCGCCATCGCGATGGCGACGCGCTGACGCTGGCCGCCGGAGAGCTGGTGCGGGTACCGATCGACGATCCGCTCGGGGTCGGGAAGCGAGACGCGGCGCGCCTCTTCGACGGCGCGGTGAGCGGCATCCTTCCTGGTCGCGGTCTGGTGGATGCGGATCGATTCGGCGATCTGCCGGCCGACGGTGCGGATGGGGTTGAGCGCGGTGCGGGGCTCCTGGAAGACGATGCCGATCTCGTCGCCGCGCAGTCGAGCCAGCTCGCGGTCGTCCATACCGACGAGTTCGCGGTCGTCCCAGCGGATGCTGCCGGTCGCCGTGGCGCCGTCCGGGAGGAGTCCGAGGACCGCCAGGGCCGTGAGCGACTTTCCCGATCCGGACTCGCCGATGAGTCCGACGCGGGCGCCGTCCGGCACGTCGAACGACACGCCGTCCACCACCCGGCGCCCGGCGATCTCGACGACGAGGTCGCGCACCACCAGGCTCATGCGACGACCTCGGGCACGTGCGTGCGGGCCGGGGTGCTGCGGGCACGACGGCCGAGTGTCGGATCGGTCGCCTCGCGCAACGCGTCGCCGAGGAGGTTCAGGCCGAGGACGGTGAGGGTGATGGCCAGCCCGGGCCACAGCACCGACAGCGGATGCACTGTGATGAACTGCTGCAGCTCGTCCAGGAGCAGCCCCCACGACGGCTCGGTCACCGGTGCCCCGAACCCGAGATACGACAGACCCGCTTCGGCGAGGACCGCCACCGCCATGCCCCACGACAGCTGCACGATGAACACGGGGGCGACGTTGGGGAGCAGGTGGCGCCACAGGTTCTGCGAGGGGGTGAGTCCGTACGCGCGGCCGGCCAGCACGAAGTCGCTGTGCAGCACCCGCCTGAGCTCCGGCCGCGTGACCCGGGCGATGTTGACGCCGAAGCCGATGCCCACCGACCAGATCACCACCCACAGCGAACCGCCCCACACCGCCGAGATCATCATGGCGATGATGAGCACGGGGAAGGCGATGAGGATGTCCACCAGCACCGCGACCGACTCACGCACCCAGCGCGCCGTCAGGGCGCCGAGGGACGCCAGGAGGATGCCGACCGCGGTCGCCACGACACCGGCCCCGACGGCGACGAGCACGGTGGTGCGCGCCCCCGCCATGACGAGAGAGAGGATGTCGCGGCCCGAGCCGTCGGTGCCGAGGACGTGCGGCCAGCCCGGAGGTGCCCAGCGCTGCGAGATCTCGACCTGTCGGGGGTCGAACGGCGTCCACACGATCGACACCAGGGCGGTCGTGAGCACGACGATCACCACGATGACCCCGAAGCGTCCCGTCGACAGCTGCCACAGGCGTCGCAGCCACGTTCCCCGCCGGCTCACGACGCCTCCCGCTGCCGCGGATCGATGACCCGGTGGACGAGGTCGACGACGAATCCGACGATGAGGACGAAGCCGGTCAGCACCAGGAGTTCGCCCTGCACCTTCGGCAGATCCCGGGCGCCCACGTCGGCCACCAGCATCCGGCCGATGCCCGGCAGGGTGAACAGCTGCTCGATCACGACCGCGCCGACGATGATGCCCGCGACCTGGAGCCCCAGCACGGTGATGACGGACAGCCCGACGTTGGGGAGACCGTGGCGGATGAGGGCGGCGGTGCGGGTGAGGCCCTTCGCCGCCGCGGTGCGGACGTAGTCCTGACCCACCGCCTGCAGGGTCGCGCTGCGGACGAACCGCAGCAGCATCGCGCCCTCCACGACGCCGATCGTGAGAGCGGGGAGGAGGAGGGCGCGGAAGGCGGCCCCGGGATCGCCCCAGCCCGCTCGCGGGAAACCCTGCGCGGGCAGCCAGCCCAGCCACACGGCGAACACGACGACGAGCATCATGCCCGCCCAGACCACCGGGACGGCGGCGAGCGCCTGCGCGCCCACATTCAGGGCGGTGCCGTCCGCGCGGCCGCGGCGCAGGGCCGACAGCACACCGAGCGGAACGCTCAGCACGATGGCGATCGTGAGCGACATCAGCCCGAGCGGGATCGTGACCTCGGCCTTCTCCGCAAGTTCCGAGGCGACCGTGGATCCGGTCAGCAGCGAGGTTCCGAGATCGCCGCGGAGGACGCCCCCGATCCAGTCGGCGTACTGCGCCGGCAGAGGCTGGTCCAAGCCGAGGCGCTCCCGGATGGCGGCGACCTGTGCGGGGGTGGAGTTGACTCCCGCGATCAGCTGCGCGACGTCGCCGGGGAGCACCCGGAGTGTGACGAAGATGAGCGCGCTGGCGACGAACAGGCCGAGCAGCAGCAGGGCCAGTCGCGTCAGCGCGTACCGGATCACCCGTCGCTCTTGGCCAGCTCGGCGAGGTCGAGACGTTCGTTGACGTTGATCGACGGCATCCCCGTGACGCTCGTGGCGACCGCCAGCACGGAAGCGCCGTTGTAGAGCCAGTCCGCGGCGTGGTCTTCGGAGACGATGCGCGCGGCCTCGGCCAGCAGTTCGGCGGCGGCATCCTCGTCGGTGGCGGCGAGAGCCTGCTGGTGGAGCTCCTGCACCTCGGGGTTGTCGTAGGTGAAGTAGTACTCCGGATCAGCCCAGTTCTCGAAGTCCCGCGCCTCGGTGTGCAGCACGAAGCTCAGCTCGTAGTCCTGGTTGACGTAGACGTCGTTCAGCCAGGTCGAGAAGTCCACGGACTCGACCTCGAGCGAGATGCCGACCTCGTTGAGGTCCGACACCAGGATCTGCGGGATCGTGGTGGAGTAGAAGCTCGGAATGGTGAGGGTCAGCTCGAGGTCGTCCGCGCCGGCCTCCTCCAGGAGCGCCCGCGCCGCTTCGGGGTCGTACGGGGCCACATCGGACAGGTCCTCGTAGCCGGGGTCGAGCGAGGGGATCGGGCCGTACTGGGTTCGGCCCGAGGAGGCGGCGTCGATGAAGGCCTGGTGATCGATCGCCTGCCGGATCGCCTGTCGCACGCGCTCGTCGGCAAGGGGGCTTCCCTCGTTCTGGTTGAACGCCAGAGTGCCCTTGTCGGTCGATTCGCCGAGGACGAGGGCGAAGTCGCCGTTGGCCTCGACCTGCTCCTGCAGGTTCGCGTCGAATCCCGTCAGCACGTCGACTTCGCCGGCGAGGGCCGCGCCGAGTGCGGCCTGGTTGTCGGGGATGTACGAGAAGACCACCTCGGCGACCTGGGCGGGATCGCCCCAGTAGTCGTCGAAACGCGTGAAGAGGATGCTGTCGCCCTGACGCCAGTCGGACAGCACGAACGGCCCTGTGCCGTTGGCCGCGGTGGCGTAGTCCACGCCGTCGTCCTCTTTGAGGATGATCCCGGCGCGGCCGGTGAGATTCCACAGCAGGCTGGAGTCGGGCCGGCTCAGGCCGAGCGTGATCGTCTGGCCGTCCGCCTCGATCGTCTCGACGGCGGCGAGGCGGGCCGAATCGCGCCACGCGGGGGTGTCCTTGCGGGTCTGCAGCGACCACACGACGTCTTCCGGGGTGAGCTCCTGGCCGTCATGGAAGACGACGCCCTCCCGCAGGGTGAAGGTGTAGGTGAGCCCGTCGGGTGACACGTCGTAGTCGCTCGCGAGCGCCGGCTCGATGTCCTGCTCGGCCGTTCGCGAGATCAGCCCCTGATAGACGTTGTCGACGAGGATCTGATCCAGCGCGGCGCCCGCCGTCTCGCGGATGTCGAGGTTGCCCGGCTCGAGCACCAGCCGGATCCCCACCGAGGCGTCGGGGTCCGGTTCGCCGGTGACCGTCGGCGCAGGGGCATCAGCGGCGGTGCACGACGTCAGCGCGAGGACGCCGGCGGCGAGCAGCGCGGTCGCGGCGAGGGCGGTGCGGCGGGGCATGGGGGTCCTTTCGGCGGGAGGCGCGTCACGCGCGCGGGCCGGAAGCGGGGGGATGCGATCGGCCGGTGCGCAGTCAACTCTAGAGATTCGGGGCGGTCGGCGACGAACTCTCCGTCTGCAACGTCGTCGCGTGGTCAATCGTTCCCGGCGCGGGCGCGGATGAGCTCGGCGAGCCCGCGGGGCTGCTCCTCGTGCACATTGTGGCCGCTGTCGAGTTCGATCACGGATGCCGCCGGCAGACGGCGGGTGAAATCTGCGGCATCCGCGGGGGTGACATAGCCCCGCGTGCCGCGCACCAGGGTGACCGGGACGCGCACGGCTGCGAGGTCCTCCCAGCCGGATGCGGCCAGCACGCTCGAGACCGCGTCCCGGTCGCCGTCGCCCGACCCGGGCGGCGCGGCCGCGGCGCGGGCGGCGAGGTGGGCGAAGTGATGACGCCATTCGAAGCGTCCGTCGGGCCGCTCGCGCGAATTCAGGAAGACCCCCCGCTCGGCGGCAGACCGAGATCCGCCGAGACCGAAGGCGAGGGCGCGATCGACCATCTCGTCACGGCTGGCCCAGTGCGTGGGTCCGGCGAAGAACTCCCGGATCTGCGAGGGCCCGGCCGCGGGGTCGATCCCCGGCGTGATGTCGATGACGATGAGCGCGTGCACCAGGTCCGGATCGCGGGCAGCGACGGCCGCTGCCGTCAGGCCGCCCAGAGACTGCCCCACGAGAAGCTGCGGGCGATCGGTCCATGCGGCCATGGCCGCATGGATGTCGGGGGCGAGGGTCCGTGCGACGTAGGCGGCGTCGTCCCGCCAGGACGATTCGCCGTGACCGGGAAGGTCGACGGCGAGCGCATCCAGACCCAGAGCGAGCACGGTGGTGTCCCACGTGTGGGCGTTGAGCCCGGCTCCGTGCAGGAACGTCACCCGCGGCGCGCCCTCGCCGTAGCGCAGCGCGCTCACGGTCCGACCGTCCTCCAGCGGCAGCCGCAGACGTTCGACCGGGGGGAGGGGGCCGTCGACGCCGATGTCGGCCGCCTGGTCGGGCAGGAACGAGAATTCGTCGGTGATGTCGCTCACGCGCCCATTCTCACGCATCCGCTCGAGCGCGCCCGGCGACTCGATACGCTGAAGCGCATGACCGAAGAACGACGCGTCCACCTCTCGCGGTCGGCGCCGCCGGCGTATCAGGCGCTCGCCGCGTTCTCGAAGACGGTCGGCGGCATCTCCGACGGGGCCGGAATCGACGACCGGCTCAAGGAGCTGGTGCAGATCCACGTCTCACAGCTCAACGGCTGCGCCTACTGCGTCCGCGTCCACGTCGACCGCGCGGTCACCGCGGGCGTCGACGCCGACACCATCGCGCAGCTGGCGACGTGGCGCGACTCCGGCGTCTTCAGCGAGCGCGAGCGCGCGGGCCTGGAACTGGCGGAGTGCTTCACCTTCATCCACGAGGACGGCATACCCGACGACGTGTACGACCGCGTGGGGGCCATCCTCAGCGAGGCGGAGTACGTCGCACTCAGCTGGGTGCTCGTGTCCATCAACGCGTTCAACCGCGTCGCCATCGCGGGGCGCTACCCGGTCCCGCCGCGCACCGGTGAGGACGCGGGCGACGGCGCGTGACCGGGTCGCCGCTCGTCCCGGGCGCGATGAACTTCCGCGATACCGGTGGTCTTCTCGCCGGGGCGGCGCGGACGCGGCCGGGCATGCTGTACCGATCCGGGAATCTGGCCCGGCTCGATGACACGGGCGTGGCGGCACTGGGCTCCCTCGGCATCCGGCGGATCATCGATCTGCGCGCCGACGACGAGGTGATGCACGAGCCCAGTCGGGTTCCGTCGCAGGTGCAGACCACGAGGGTGCCGCTCTTCCTCGGGTCCGTCGCCTCGTTCTTCGCCGAGGACATCGGTCTCGCCGAGATGTACCGCAGGATCATCGAGCACTCTGCCGCCGGTCTCGTCGACGTGGTGCGGGGCGTGATCACGGATCAGCCGGTCCTCGTCCACTGCACCGTCGGCAAGGACCGCACGGGGGTGACGATCGCGGTCGCGCTCGCCGCGGCGGGTGTGGAGCGCGATGCCGTCGTCGCCGACTACGCGCGCACCGAGAGCCTTCTTCCGGTCGAGCGGAATCGACAGGTCGTCGCCTACTTGCGCTCGCTTCACCCCGAGGCCCGGCATCTGGAGGACCTCGCGACCCGATCGCCCGCGTCGGTCATGCGGGAGCTGCTCGACGACGTCGACGCCCGTTACGGCTCTGCTGCGGACTACCTCCGCGCGCACGGCATGACCGACGACGAGGTCACCGAGCTGCGGCGGGTGCTCCTCACCGCCCCCGAATGAGGGGAGTGAGGTTAGGCAACCCTTGGTGCGGGGTATAGTGGGATCGTCATGAGCACTCCCACCGAGCACAACGCGGCGGCCTGCCGCGCTTCGCGGCATACGCGGGTGCAGCACCTGATCACGGCCGACGAGACGTCTCTCGCCGACCTCGAGGCGCTGCTGGCGACGCTTCCGATCTGCTCGACCGGCCGTGTGTTCATCGAAGTTCCCGACGCGACGTGGGTCGTCGAGCTCGGCATTCCGGCGCGCATGGTGCTGACCTGGCTCGACCGCGCTTCACGCTCGGGCGATCCGGGCACCGGACGCGCGTGCGCCCCGGGCCAGGCGCTGTCGCGCGCGGTGACCGCCTGGGCGGACGAGATGCTGTGCGCCGACGACGACGAGACGCGGATCCACCTGCTGGGCGGCTACCTCGGGACCGCAGACATCGTCGATCACCTCGCATCGCGACTCGGAGTCGCGACCGATCGCATCCAGGCCCCGACGCGGTTCGGCATCACCTCCGCCCGCTGACGCCGTCCTCATCGCGGGGCGCGCGACCTCCGGCGCGGCAGGTAGTTGCCGTCTTCGAGTCCAGCCTCGATCTCGAAGCGGTTGCGGAGCGGGTCGCGTCCGGCCGCCCAGTAGAGGATCGGCATGAGCAGGCCGTACCGTCGCCACTGCCGGCGATGGATGGCCTCATGGCGCAGCAGGCGGTCGTCGATCTCGCCGTCGCCGGTGAGGAAGCAGCCGCCGGCGCACACGCCTCCCCGCGGATACGTCCAGGACGGCATGCCGCGGAAGACCCACAGACCCTGTCGTCGTTCGATGCGGCCGGTGCTCCACAGCGCGCCCCATACCCAGCCCACGGCAGTGCCGTACAGGTAGCCCGCATGGCTCACGGGGGAGTCGAGGAGGATGCCGGGGATGAAACGGTCGAGCCGATCGGCCGCCCCGATGGCGGGAACCGTCTCGCGGTGCCCTGAGGAGCCGGACCTCATGCGAGGGCGCCGATGATGCGCAGGATGGCGCCCAGGTCGTCCACGGCGGCGTCGGGGGATGACGGGGCGAAGCCCGCGAGGCTCGAGCCGGCGAGAGGCACCCGTGCGCGCACGGCCCCGATGAGGGAGACCAGTGACGCCACGTCGACGCCGAACGGCTCCGCCGAGGTGACGTGCGTGAGGGCGCTGGGGTCGAGCACGTCGAGGTCGACGTGGATGTGCACCCCCGCCGCGCCCGTGGCGACGACCGCGTCGGCCAGGGCGTCGACGTCTGCGAGCGCGTCGATGGTGAGCCACGTGATCCCCAGCTGCTCGACGACGCCCTCTTCGGCGGGGTCGAAGGATCGCGCCCCGGCGAGGACCACGCGTGCGGCCGGCACGGCGTCGGGGGCCAGCGACAGGCCAGGCGCACCTTCGCCGAGCACGGCGCGCAGGGCCATTCCCGCGAACGCCCCGGACTCGCTCGAGTCCGGCGTGTGCAGGTCGGGGTGGGCGTCGAGCCACACCACCGCGAGGTCGGGTTCACGGGCGAGGGAGTGCGCGACCGCGGCCACGCCGACACCGCAGTCGCCGCCCACCACGAGGGCCGGCTCGCCGGGGGGAGCCAGTTCGAGCGCGAGCAGCTCGCTGGTGCGTCGAAGTGCGCTGTATCGGTTCACGCGCGTGTCGAGGGATTCCCCGGCTTCGAGCGGAACCGCGACCCGAGTGCAGGCGGATCGCGGCAGATCGCCTGCGATCGCCTCGGCGCCGTCGACCAGCTGCATCGCACGGGAGGAGGGCGACCCCTGCCACTGCGGAACGACGATGAACCGGGTCATTCGCGACACCTCTCGGCAGACGGCGACCTCCCGCGCCCGTCGAGCGTGGCGCGGGAGGTCGACAGGGTCAGGACGTCAGCTGTCCGGCGGAGCCGGTGCCGCCGGACTTCAGCGCGGCCAGGCGCGCCTCCACCTCGGTGAGCTCACCCATGTCCTCGAGCTGATTGAACTGGGCATCCAGCGAGGAGGCGGCCAATTCCTGCTTGCCCGCGGCCAGTGCCTCCTGGCGACGGACCTTGTCTTCGAAACGGCCGAGTTCGCTCGTGGGGTCGAGGACGTCGATCGACTTGACCGCGTCGTGGACCTTGACCTGCGCTTCGGCCGTCTTGGCGCGCGCGAGCAGTTCGCTGCGCTTGGATCGAAGCTGCTCGAGCTTCTGCTTCATGCCGTTGAGGCCGTCCTTGAGCTTCTCGACGACCTCGGTCTGCGTGGCGATCGTCGGGGCGATCGCACGGGCCTCGTTCTCCTCGCTGATCTGACGCTGCAGCGCGATCTTGGCGAGATTGTCGAACTTGTCGGCGTCGACGGCGTCGCCGGACGCGCGCAGCTGATCGGCGCGACGGCTGGCGGCGAGCGCCTTGTTGCCCCACTCGGCGGCCGCACGCACGTCCTCCTGGTGGTCCCGCTCGAGCAGGCGAAGGTTGCCGATCGTCTCGGCGATCGCCGCCTCGGCGTCGGCGATGCTGTTGGTGTAGTCCCGAACCAGTTGGTCGAGCATCTTCTGCGGGTCTTCGGCTTGGTCGATCAGGGCGTTGACGTTCGCCTTGATGAGTGTGGAGATGCGACCGAAGATGGACTGTTTTGCCATCGGGTTTCCCTTCCTTTCCGAGAAGTGATTGTGACCGTTTCAGAACCTGCCGCCGCCGCGGCGGCCACGCGTACCGCCGCCGCCGAACGAGCCGGGGCTGATGCGGCCGCGGCTTCGACCGCCGCCGGTGCCGCCGAACCCGCCCATGCCTCCCGCGAGCCCGCCGAGCCCGCCGAGCCCGCCGGAGGATCGGCCGCCGCCGAGGACGGAGTTCAAGACGATGCCTCCGAGGACCGCGCCCAGCATGCCGCCTGATCCTCCTCCGGACATCCCCCCGCCTCCCATGCCTCCGAAGGCGCCGACGTCGTTCTGTGCGGACTGGATCGCCTGTGCGGCCAGCTGCTCGGCGCGCTGCGCCTGTGCGAGCGCCTGCTGCGGGTCGGAGGCCTCGAGCTGTCGTGCGCGCACCAGGCTCGCGCCGGCCTCGGCCAGGCGAGTGCGGGCCTCGGCGCCGACGGCACCGCGGCGCGCGGTGATGAAGTCCTCCGCCGCGCGCACCTGGGCGTGGGCCTGGGTCATGACCTGAGCGAGCAGCTGGCGTGCTCGCTGAGCCTGGGACTGCTCATCGCGCACGGCGCGGATGAGGGCGTCGATCTGATCGTCGACGGCTTCCAGACCTTGGAGTGCGGCGAGCGGCCGCTTGGCACCGGTGAGCTGTCCGCGCGCGGTGTCGATCTGCTGGCGGGCGGCGGTCACCGCGGCGGCGAGCCGCCCGTCGGCGTCGGGGAGCGCGTTCGCGGCGGCGACGTCCTGCTCGAGTTCGGCGATGAGCGCCGTGGCGTTCTTCTCGGCCAGCGCGAGGTCGACCGCCAGCGTGTCGACGGCAGCGCTCAGCTGCTCCGCCTGCGCGACGGCATCCTCGGCCGCGCGGATGCTGACGGCGGCCTCCCCGCCATCCCCACCGCCGAGCGCCTGCTGTGCCTCGGCGAGTTCGGCGGCGGCGAACTCCAGCCTCTCAGCGGCCTGGTCGGGGTTGTCGGCGACGGTGACGAGCGCCTCCGGGGCGTACTGCTCCGTCAGGCCCGCCAGGCGCTCGCGCGCCGGATCGACCGTCGCTGCGGCTCGCTGCCGCGCCTCCTGGACCCGCGCGAGGGCCTCGGGAGCGTTCTGCTCGAGCTTGCGCAGCTCGTCGAACTCCGCGGCCCGCTCGTCGAGGCGGGTATTGGCGCGCTCGCACAGCTCGACGATGCGGCTGTTCCACGCCCGCACCTGCTCCTCGGTGTCGGGCTCGCCGTCATCGAGCTTCTGCTGCAGCGAGAACGCCTCGTCAAGGTCGGTCCGCGCGGCTGCCAGGGCCTCCACGAAGGCCGCGGTGGCTTCGTCGCCGAACTGGGCGCGGGCGAAGCCGAGCTCCTGCTCGCTGGTCTTGATGGCGTCGTCGGTCTCGACGAGGGCGGACGCGGCGCGGCGACGCAGCTCCTCGGTCGGCACCTGCTCGACAGGAGCCTGTCCGGGCCCGCCGGGGGGCGGAGCCGCCTTCGCCCGGCGACGGCGGATGAACAGCCACGCCACGAGGGCGATGCCGCCGAGCACCACGGCGAGAATGAGGACGGTCCCGAAACCGGACCCGCCGCCCGGCGCAGCGCCGGGCGCTCCGGCGTCGTCTCCGAGCGCCGCCGACATGCTGTCGGCGGCCGCGATCACGGCGCCCGAATAGTCCTCCGCACTCAGCTCGGGTCGGATGTCCGCCTCGATGCGGACGACCTGGTCCTCAGCGAGGGGACCGGCGCTGTCAGCCGAGAGGTAGTACTGGCGGGAGTCGACGGCGACCGCGAGCAGGTACTGGGAAGGACCCAGCCCGTTCTGCTCGGCCACGGTGTTCGCCCACGACTCGCTGTCGGCCGGGTCGGTGAACTCGTCGACGAACACGGCGTAGAGGTCGACGCCGGTGTCGGTGTACAGCTGCTCGAGGCGCTCCTGCGCCTCGGCCGCGCCCGAGGAGTCCATGACGCCGGCGTCATCGAGGATGTACCCGGCGCCGAGCTGGACGGGTGCGGTCGCCGCCGCCGCGCTCGCACCGACGCCCGCGATGAGCGCGCACGCGCTCAGGGTCAACGCGGTCGTCCACCCTTTGCGCATCCGTCTCCCCCTTCGCGGCGTTCCCGCCCCTGGCGAGTCTATTCAGCCACGGTCGCCCACGGGTAGGGGCGGCGGGTCTGCGCCGGGGGGCCGGGCCGGGAAGGTAGCCTTTCCGACCCGGAGGCACACATGGACGATCGGTACGGAACGGACGTGCTGGCAGCAGGGTGGCGCGAGCGGTCGGCGAAGAAGGTGGCGCGGGTTGCGGCATCCGAAGACCTGGTCATAGAGGTCGCCGACGACGGCTTCTGCGGCGCCGTCGTGGGCGTCGCAGCGGGCCTGGTCGAACTCGAGGACCGGCGCGGCAGGCGGCGATTGTTCCCCCTCGGACCCGGCTTCCTGATCGACGGGCGCGACGTGATCCTCGATCCCCCCGAGAAGCGGGCCGCGCCCGCCGCCCCCAGACGCACCGCCTCGGGCTCGTTCGCCGTGCCCGACGCGCGCGCACGGGTGGCGCGCGCCAGTCGCATCCTGGTCGAGGGGCGGCACGACGCCGAGCTCGTCGAGAAGGTGTGGGGAGACGATCTGCGGGCAGAAGGCGTCGTCGTGGAGTACCTGCAGGGGATCGACCTGCTCGCGGAGACCCTGGACGCCGAGCCCCCGTCGCGGGAGCGTCGCTACGGTGTGCTGGTCGACCACCTCGTCGCCGGGTCCAAGGAGTCGCGCATCGCCGACGCCGTCGCCCGGGGTCCCCACGGCGCGCATGTGCGGATCGTGGGGCACCCGTGGGTGGACGTCTGGCAGTGCGTCACGCCGCGCGCGGTCGGGATCCCGCGGTGGCCGGACGTGCCGCGGGGAATCGACTACAAGACCGGAGTGTGCCGCGCCCTGGGGTGGCCGGCCCGCGACCAGGCCGACCTCGCACGAGCATGGCAGCGGATCCTGGCGTCCGTGAAGAGCTACCGCGACCTGGAGCCTGCTCTCCTGGGCCGGGTGGAAGAGCTCATCGACTTCGTCACCGAGCCGTGAACCGAGGCGAACGCCGGGCCGAACGGCCTCGATCGGACCGGCGGAAGACGGCGGCTGGGTAGCCTGGGGGAGTGACCGACACTCCCGCCCGCGAGGCCCATCCCCGCTTTCGCGAGCGGCCCGTCTCGTTCGTCCGCAGAAGCGGCCGCATGTCCGAGGCGCAGGAGCGCGCGTGGAGCGAACTGGCCCCGCGCTTCGTGATCGCTGCGCCGAGGGATGCCGCCGCCACCAGCATCCGCCCGGGCGCAGCCATCGACCCGCACCAGGTGTGGGGTCGGCACGCGCCGCTGATCGCCGAGATCGGATCGGGACAGGGGCATGCCATCGTGCACGCCGCGTCCGGCGCCCCCGACACCGACTTCCTCGCCATCGAGGTCTTCCGTGCGGGACTGGCACGGACGATGCTCGATGCCGAGCGCGCGGGGGTCGGCAACCTGCGGCTGGTCGAGGCCAACGCGCCCGAAGTCTTGCAGCATCTTCTGCCGGCGGCATCCCTCGACGAGCTCTGGGTCTTCTTCCCCGACCCGTGGCACAAGAAGAAGCACACCAAGCGCCGTCTGGTCACGGCGGAGTTCGCCGAAACCGCCCGAACGGCACTGCGCGAGCGCGGGATGCTGCGCCTGGCGACCGACTGGGAGGACTACGCGCTGCAGATGCGCGACGTGCTCGACGAGGCGGACGGGTTCGAGCGCGCGTTCGAATGGGCGTGGGCACCGCGGTTCGACGGCCGCGTGCTCACGGCCTTCGAGCGCAAGGGCTCCCGCGCCGGCCGTGTCATCCGCGACCTCGCCTACCGACGGGTGGCCTGACATGCCCGCTCACCCCGCCCTCGCTCCCGCCCGCACCGTCCCGGCGTGGTCGTGGGACCTCGCTCCCGCGCTCCTGGTGTGCCTGGCCGCGCCCGCGTTCTTCGTCCTGCTGCTGCCGTGGCTCGGCTGGGCCCTGCTGGCGGCCGGCCTCGTCACCGCGTGGCTGATCGAGCGCGGTCGTCCGGCATCCGGCCCCGATGAGTCAGGGCGGCGTGCCCCGTCGCTCGTGCGCGACCTCTCGCTCATCGCGATCGGCCTGCTGATCGTCAGCGTCATCCCGCTGAAGGCCGAGCTCGACAACCTCGCCATCCTCCGCTTCGCACTCGCCCTCGGCGGCGCGGTCGTCGTGCCCTACGCGATCTCGCGCTGGGTGTACCGCGACCACGCCATCCGGTTCCCGTGGCGCGGGGGAGGGCGCTGGACGACCTTCCAGTGGACGTGGCTGGTCGCCGTCCTGGTGCTCGGGTGGCTGATCCTGCCGTTCTACTTCATCACGTCGGGGGTCTATCAGAACTGGCCGGTCGTGGACACCCCCGACCTCATCGCACGGCTCTTCGTCGGCGTCGGCGCCGTGGGCATCTGGGACGAGCTGTTCTTCATCTGCACCTGCCTGGCGCTGCTGCGCCGCCACTTCCCCTTCTGGCAGGCCAATCTGCTGCAGGCGATCGTGTTCGTGTCGTTCCTGTGGGAGCTGGGCTATCAGGCCTGGGGCCCGCTGCTGACGATCCCGTTCGCGCTGCTGCAGGGCTTCATCTTCATGCGCACCCGTTCGCTCACCTACGTCGTGACGGTGCACCTGCTGTTCGATGCCGTGGTCTTCCTGGTTCTCGTCCACGCCCACAACCCCGGCGTGCTGGACGGGCTGTTCCTGGTGTGACGCCGCGGGTGCGCGGGGAGGGTCAGCCGGCGGCGCGGCGCACGACGTCGCGGAGGGTCGCCTCGACAGCATCCGTCCACTCCACGACGGCGAACGCGGTCGGCCACATCGCCCCGTCGTCGAGGAGGGCATCCTCGTTGAAGCCGATCGAGGCGTAGCGGGTGTCGAACTTCGCGGCCGGCTGCACGAAGGTCACGACCTTGCCGTCGCGGGCGTAGGAAGGGAAGCCGTACCAGGTCTTCGGGTCCAGCTGCGGCGCCTCCTCGCTCACCACGACGTGGAACCGCTCGGCGATGGTGCGATCCGTCCCGGTGAGCTCCTGGATGGCCTCCAGGCAAGCCGCGAGCTCCTTCTCCTTCTTCGCGGCGCCCTTGACGCCCTTCTGCGCCCGAAGCTCGGTCGCGCGCTGCTTCATGGCTGCGCGCTCGGCGTCGCTGAATCCGTCGGTGTTCTCGCTCATGCCTCGATGGTGCCACGCGGGCGCCGAGACGTCACGGATGTCCGCGTGGCGGCATCCGGTCGGACATACGTGACGGCTCGCGGTCTACCGGATCTCGTGACGTGTCAGCCGCGCAGGCGAGTCTCCGCGGGGGAGCCGTCGGCCGCGCCCGGCACCGCGAAGTGCGCGGAGCCCTGGGATGTCGTCACGCGATAATCTCCAGCGAACCCGCGCACCCGGACGAGCCCGTCCGCGTCGGGACGCAGGCGATCGACGCGATTCGATTGGGCGGGTGGAAGTCAGCCGCGGTAGAGCTGACGGGCGACCACAAGATCACCGAAGTTCCGATTGTAGATCCATACATTCGACTCGTTGGGCCTGGGTCGATCATCGACGGAACGATCAAGATAGGCGTGGACGGGACAGCACCGCCGTACGATCGGCTGCACACCAAGGTCGAAGGGTTGCGGTTCACGCGCACCGCCCTGAGCACGACGGTTGACGCGATCACTGCGGCCCGCGCCTACGGCATCGACGTGATCGACAGCGAGTTCGAGAACTACAGGTGCGCTTTCGCCGTTCGCCCACAGACCTTCTCAGGAGGTGGCACCCATCACGTCGCGCGTGTTGGGCTACATAGGATGCGCACCAAGGATGTGCAGTTCGGGTTGCGCGTTTTCCCCTACGCGGGCGGAGGAGGCCTCCTCACCGCCGCGGACTTCGAGATCAGCGGTGCGACTGAGTGGGCCGTACTAGATGGCCATGTCTACGCCGAGGGTATCGACGGACTGGTTATCCAAGGGGCCACATTCTTCATGCCCGGGTATCGAACCGCGCACAACTCCAAGCGTTACAACGTCTTTGTCGATGGCGGATCGCACATCAAGATCCTGGGATGCCAACTGTTCGAAGCGGGGCTTGAGGCGGTTCTTCTGTCTCGCGTCCTGGATTACAAGATCAAGGACAACTCGATCACGAACCCGGGTCAGAGGCAGTACAGCGACGCCGTGCGCATCACTAACGGTGACACGTCTGGTGCGGAGTTCGGAAAGGGAGAGATCGGTGGAAACACGATCGAGCGCCCGACCCGACACGCCATCAGTATCGAAGGGCCATCAGGCGGGGTGATAGTCGAGCCGAACACGATCCATCAGCCGGGAGATCTGGAGTTCTTCTACGGCTCTGGCGCCGCGCCGACTGCTGATTACATCAGCACGGAAGCAGGTACGACGCGGGTGAATGTGGCGCCTGGCCAGGCACTCGTAGCGAAGACCGGGACCAACCCAAGAATCATTCTCCGAGGGAGCCAGAGCGACTCCGGGGTAGGGATCGCCGATCGGCTCTTCATACCGGGCACCGAACCGCCGATCGCCCAGGTCAATTGGAACAGTCACCCGCAGGTCAGCGGGGCTTTTTTCGGGCAGCACGCCTTGTCTAGCGGGGCTCAGGATGCTTACCGGAACTACACCGTCAACCTCAAGCCGGGTACGTACTCGATCGCTGTCTGGCACACGAAGGACGTGAACCGAGGTATCTACAGCGTGCGCGTGGACGGAGTCGTCGTCGGAACGATTGATGGCTATGCCGCGTCGACGACTCCTGAACGCGCGGTCCTCACGGGCTTCAACGTCCGCTCGGGCGGTCGTCGAACGTTGAGTCTGGTGATGGCGACGAAGAACGGCTCGTCGAGTGACTACTACGGGGCTGTCTCAGGCATCTCGGTGGTCAGGACTGGCGAGCCGACGTGATGCGACGGCCATAGTCGGTGGTGGGGCGCTCGACGAGAATTCGAGCGCCCCACGCAACAAGGATGCCACCAACGATCGCGACGAGCACGAACACGGCGGGGGCTAGTCCGAGAGGCTTCAGCGCCGCCATCACGATGGTGTGGACCAGGTAAAGCGAGTAGCTGATTCCTCCGAGCCACAACAGCGAAGCGTGCATCTTTCGAGAGCGCACCGCGTATAGCGCAGCGAAGATGGCGAGGCCACCCGCGTAAGAAAGGTCAAAACCGAGCGGAGTCCATGCGTCGCGAACTCCGGCGTGTTGCGAGACGAGGAACCATCCGAGCGTCGGCACCAGCACTACGGCGAGCGGGATGAACAGCAGCAGCGCCTTGGACTGTCCGTTCTCCCATAAGTAGACCGCGAACCCGACGCTCGCGGTGAACATCATCAGCGGCATGACAGCGGTGAACTCAGCGCCGAAAGCGAAATTGGCGAGAGCCATCCCGGCGAACACCAGGAGCCAGCCGATCCCGAGCCAGACTGACTTTTCGAGGAAGCGGCTGAGCTTGCCGAGGATGGACTGGGCATAGAACGCAATCTCGATGCCCAGAGTCCATGCCACGCCGAGGATACTGTAGACGCCGAAGAACCCTTGCAGCATCGTCACGTTCATGAGGATGACAACCAGCGAGTAGTCGAACGGGGCTTGGCCAGTTAGGACCACGACGGCGACGTACGCGACCGTCGCCACCCAGTAGATCGGGTAGAGGCGCCAGAATCGGCGGATCGCGAATGTGCGCACGGTCTGGCGAGATAGCGTAAGGCCAACGACGTAGCCGCTCACGAGGAAGAATGCGACGATGCCGACCCGCCCGAGATTAATATACTGGAGCGACCACTGCGCGTAGGCGGGGAAGGCGTACTCGAGCGGGTGCTGGACCGCCACCAAGAGAGCCCCGACACCTCGGATGGCGTCGATGTACTCCAGTCGCCCCTTGCTCTGACGCGCTGATTCGACAACCTGTTCCGCGTTCTTCGTCATCTTGGCGCCCCTCACTTATCGAACGTTCGTCGCAGACGGTAGTGCACGGACGTTTCTTCCATATGTCCCACCCTCCTCTGCCCGCTCGTCGGGTTTCTGAACCAAAAACAGGATGAGCGGGATCGTCAACACGGTCATGTACGTCAGCGGGTGCGAGTAGTTCATGAACCACAGGTGCGTTATCAGATACGAGAAGACCGTGAGAGCACGCGGACCCTTCCACGACCAAGCCGCAGCGAACTTGGCGAGAACGCCCAGAAGGACCATGCCGATCAACAGTCCGAGGATTCCGAAGTCCATATAGAAGCCACCGATCGCGCCTGTTGCTAGGCCGCCCCCAGTGAACTGCAGCCCCAGAGAGTCTTTGAGGAACTGGCCAGGCGTGGGCTGGTTCCCAGGCAGGGGGCTGAGCATCGCGGCGAAGAACGTTGCTCCGTTCGGATGCGGCACGGTGTTCGGGAAGATCCTGATGATGTGGTCGAGCGCAGTGCTGGTGCCCGTGAAGTACGTAACAACGGGGCCCAGATACAAGAGTTCCTCCGGGAGGCCAGTCGCGCGGAGGTTCGCGAGGTGAGTTGGACCGAATGCTTGCAGGTCTCTGGAGAACCCGGCGGCCGAGATGCCGGCGATCAGAACCGCCCCCAGGACCAGGATGGCGGGGAGCCGCGACGGCCGTTGAATCACCGCGTAAGCCAGAACCGTGAGTAGGGGAATGAAGTAGAGCCCGCGGTTCCCAAACCCGTACATCACGACGAAACCCAGGAGTAGTAATAGCAACCAGGGCAGCCGTTCTTTGCCGCGACGATTAAAGACTCCGACACCCCCGATGATGATCGCTACCGTGAGTGAAGTCGTGATCAGGGTCCCCTCAACTCCGTTGGAGAACGCCTCGAGGCGCGCCTCCGCGACCTGCGAGCTCAAGACCGGAATGCCGCCTGTCGCGAACGAAGCCAGCGATAGGAGGACGCCGGCTGCGACCACGAGCGCCAACAGTCTTGTGCGCACACGCAACGGGCCAGCGGAAGCGGAAACGTCGATCGCGACGACCTTCGGCAGCGTGATTCCCACTCCCACCGCGAACGCGATGCTGGCGCCGACGATGAGTGCCAGCTGAAGCGATGCTGTGGCGGTATTAGCTAAGAGCGCAGAGGCGATGTTGTAGCCGGCGAACACCGGCAATACCAGTGCGATCGGTCTGCGAAGCTGAATGCCACGGTAGAGCAGCGGGGCCACGAACGGTACAGCAACCAGAGTGAAGCCGAGTGTTGTCAGGTACGACATTCCCTGCGCGAGCCCGAAGAAGAAGGCGATCAGACCGGCCACTCCCGAGAGAGTGCCCACCGAATACCAGAGAAGATAGAACGCCTGCGTCCGCTCGCTCGAACGGCTCGGGTGGTTGGTCACAAGCGGCAAGTATCCCAGTTCCACGCTTCGGTCACGTGACCGGACCGTAACGATCCGCCGCCGGCTTCGACGTACGGTGGCCTCTATGGTGCTTCATCTTGCCGCCGCGACCCGGGTCGCGGTCCGCGACCAGAATTGGTACGCGGCACTCTCGCTTGCGCTGACGCTCCCTGACATCTGCGGGAGACTGGAGTCTCCAGAGAATGCGAGTCAGGCGCGATACGAAGCTTGGTGGAACAGCTGGGTCGCTGACCGGTACCAGCTCGACTCAAGCGAGTCGCTGCTGAGTGGCGGAGATGCCTATGCGCTCCGTTGCGCTGTGCTGCATGAGGGCCGAGACGAGATTCTCGATCAGCGCGCTCGTGAGGCCGTCAGCCGGTTTCGGTTCGTAGACCCCAGAGGTGGGTCGGGTGTGCATGCGATGACTATTGAGTCGATGCTCATCCTCCAGGTCGACGCGTTCTGCGTCGACGTCTGCGATGGGGTGGACCGGTGGTCGATGGCTGTTCGCGCAATCCGAGGTGACGTCGCCAACCGTTCGAGTCATCTGATGAAGATCGGCTCCAACGCCGACGTGACCTCTGTCGAGCACGCACTGTTGCCTCCTCGCGGCCCTCATCCCAAACGACGGCCTCGTCCAACATAGGAACGCATTACCCATGACAAACGCCCCTCGGCGTCCGTCCCTTCACTGGGATGGATGTCGGGGGGCGTTTTGTCGTGCCCGCTTATAACCCGCAGAAACCAGCAAACCCCTTATACGGTTCGGGGGGACCGTTGGCTCAAGTTGTGGCTACAGTTTTGGGATCGGGGGGAGTATCGGGGGGACCGGTTCGGCTCCGATCCCCCTACTTCCCAGTTTTTTCTAGGTGCCCCCGACAGGAATCGAACCTGCGACCTTTGGTACCGGAAACCAACGCTCTATCCCCTGAGCTACGGAGGCGTACCGGTCGAGATTACCACTGCCGGCAGGGCTCCCCGTGCCGTGCCGGGCGGTCAGCGCTCGACGCCGACCTCGGTGCCCACCGGTGCGTCTGCGGCGACGTCCGTGCCCTGGCTCATCGCGGCGAGCGACTCCGCGACCCGCGCGGCGAGGTAGCGGTGACCCTCGGTGGAGGGGTGATTGCGTCCGAGACCCGTGTCGATCACCGACAGGTAGTTCTCCGCCACGATCCAGTTCTCGGCGACGGGGGAGATGTACCACCAGCCGCGCGCGGCGGCGAGTTCGGCGAGGTTGGCGTCGATGCGGGCGATCGCGTCCTCGACGGGCAGGACGTGCGGCGCAGGGCCCATCACCACGATCGTCGCCTCGGGGTACAGCGCTACCAGGGCATCCCACACCGCCGTGACCGCGTCGCGGTACCCCTCTGCGGGCAGTCGTCGGTCGTTGATCGTGCCCTCGATGATCACGAGGTCGGGATCCAGCGCGGGGTCCAGCGCCGCGACGCGCTCGCCGTAGGCGGGACCGTCGATCCCCGGCTTGAGGTAACCGCTGCCGCGCACGCCGTCGACGACGACGTCGGCGTCCAGCATCGGGCCCAGCCGGTACGCGAAGCCCAGGGTGGGCACGATCGCCGCCGATCCGTACACCCACGAGTCGCCGAAGACCAGTACGCGGGGGTTCTCGGGCAGCGCCAGAGTGGCAGGAGCCACGGCGGCGATCGGGGCCTGGGTGGGCGAGGCGGCATCCACCGTCGGGGTGATCCAGGGTCGCCATGCGGCGAGGGCGCACACGAGCGCCACGGCGAGTGCGACGGCCCCCAGGGCCGCCCACGAACGCCGTGGACGACGGCGTCCTGACGCGGGCATGGATAGAGGGTACGTCATCATCCCGGCTGCGCCTGCACGGGCCGGATGCCGCATGCCGCACATGCGCGGGGGGACGCCGCTTCCTCTGCCCGCCCGGCCGAGCCGAGGGGGCGTCCGGGCGTGCGAGGATACTTCGGTGCAACGCCTCGTGACCGCCGAACTCGACCTCGAACTGGGGTCCTCCGTCGACCTCATCCTGCAGGTCGCCGCCGCCCAGCAGGTGCCGGTCGCGGACGAGCAGCTGACCTTCACGCAGGGCGACCGCGTCTACACGCCGACCGAGATCATCGACCAGTCCGGCAGTCGTCTTCACCGCTTCACGGGCGAGGCGGGCGTCCTCGAGATCCGCTACGAGGCCCGCATCGACGGTCCCACTCCGATGGGACGCACCAGCGACCTCGAGGCCATCACCTACCTGCGCCCGAGCCGCTACTGCCAGTCCGACGAGGTCTTCCAGCAGGCGCGCCGGCAGTTCAAGGGCCTTCACGGCACCGAGCTCATCGCGGCCGTCTCGGACTTCGTCGCCACCAGCACCACCTATACGCCGGGCCTCAGCCACGGCACCGACAGCGCCGTGACGACCCTCATGACCGGGCAGGGCGTCTGTCGCGACTACGCCCACGTCGTGATCGCCCTCCTGCGGGCCATGGACATGCCCGCCCGCTACGCCGCGTGCTACGCGCCGGGTCTGCAGCCGATGGACTTCCACGCCGTCGCCGAGGCGTACCACGACGGCGCGTGGTACGTCATCGACGCCACCCGGCTCGCCAACCGCCGGTCGCTCGTGCGCATCGCGACCGGTCGCGATGCGGCCGACTGCGCATTCCTCAGCTACCACGGCGGCTATGTCGGGCTGCAGCGCATGCGGGTGGACGCATGGCTCATGCCCGAGGCGCAGGAGTTCACATCGACGGATGCCGGGAGCGCGGCATCCGCGGATGCTGCCGCTCACCCGGCGGCGGACGATTTCACCGAGCTGGTGCAGATCGCCTGATCGGTCCCTCGTCGACGGCGTGAGGCGCTGACGACGGACAACTAGAATCGACGGGTTATGAACCCCGACGCCCTTTCCGCCGCCCTGCTCGCCGTCATCGCCCCGCTCGCCGAGGCGCGACGCGCCGGCGCCGCCGAGGGCCTCACCCCCGCGGACCTGCCGCTGGAGCGCCCGCGCAACCGCGACCACGGCGACTGGGCCTCCAACGCGGCCCTCAAGCTCGCGAAGGCGGTCGGAGCGAATCCGCGAGAGTTCGCCGGTGAGATCGCCGCCGGTCTGGAAGCGGTCGACGGGATCGCCGCCGTCGAGGTGGCCGGGCCCGGCTTCATCAACATCCGTCTCGAAGCCGCCGCCGCCGGGGCACTGGCGCGGGCCATCGTCGAGGCGGGCGCCGCGTTCGGGTCGAACGAGTCGCAGCAGGGCCGGACGATCAACGTGGAGTTCGTCAGCGCCAACCCCACCGGGCCGCTGCACATCGGCCACACCCGGTGGGCCGCGCTCGGCGACTCGATCGCGCGCCTCCTGCAGGCCAGCGGCGCCACCGTCGCGCGCGAGTTCTACATCAACGACGCCGGCGCCCAGATGGAGCGCTTCGGCCGCTCGGTGCTCGCGGCGGTGAAGAACGAGCCCACCCCCGAGGACGGCTACGTCGGCTCCTACATCGACGAGCTCGCCCGCCGCGTGCGCGACGCCCGGCCGGACATCGTCGAGCTCGACCCCGACGAGCAGGTGATCGTCACGCGCGACCTCGCCTACGGCTTCCAGCTCGGCGAGATCCAGGCGTCGCTGGCGAAGTTCAACGTCGCGTTCGACGTGTGGTTCTCGGAGCGGGCGCTGCACGCCCCCGGATCCGACGGCGAGCCGAGCCTGGTCGACGAGGCCGTCGAGCGCCTGCGCGCCCAGGGCCACGTGTTCGACGAGGACGACGCGGTGTGGGTGCGCACGACCGACTTCGGTGACGACAAGGACCGGGTCATCCGGCGCTCCAACGGGGAGTACACCTACTTCGCCGCCGACGCCGCCTACTACCTCAACAAGGGCGATCGCGGATTCGCCCACAAGATCTACCTTCTGGGCGCCGACCATCACGGCTACGTCCACCGTCTCAAGGCGCTCGCGGGCGCGGCCGGCGACGACCCGGACAAGGACATCGAGGTGCTCATCGGACAGCTCGTCTCGATCAACGGCGCCCGGCTGAGCAAGCGCGCCGGCAACATCATCGAGATGGACGACCTGCGCGAGTGGCTCGGCACCGACGCGCTGCGGTACTCGCTCGCCCGGTACCCCGCGGACTCGCCGCTCACGCTGGACCCCGAGCTGCTGCGCAAGCGCACCAACGACAACCCCGTGTTCTACGTGCAGTACGCCCACGCCCGAACCCACAACGTCGCGCGCAACGCCGCGGACAGCGGAGTGGACCGGTCGGAGTTCGAGCCGGCGTTGCTGCAGCACGACACCGAGTCGGCGCTTCTCGGCGCGCTGCAGGAGTTCCCCCGCACGGTCGCCTTCGCCGCCGAAGTGCGCGAGCCCCACCGTGTGGCCCGTTACCTCGAAGAGCTCGCAGCGCTCTACCACCGGTGGTACGACAACTGCCGCGTCATCCCGCAGGGCGACGACCCGGTCGAGTCCGTGCACCGCACGCGTCTGTGGCTCAACGACGCCACCGGCCAGGTGCTGCGCAACGGTCTGGACCTGCTGGGTGTCGACGCTCCGGAGCGGATGTAGCGTGGCCGGTTCGCGCCGCCGGGTCTGGCCGTGGATCATCGCGATGGTCGCGGTCGGAGGACTTCTGGCGGGCGCCGTGGTCGTCGCCGAGGCCGTCTCGCGTGATCTGGTCGTCTCGGGCATCCGTGATCGCGTCGTGAGCAGCCTCGATCTGCCCGCCGACCAGCCCGTCGACGTCCAGGTCGAGGGTCTCGTCCTCCCGCAGCTCGTCGCAGGGCGCCTGGACGACGTGACCATCTCGTCCGAGGACGTCGTCGTCGATGTGTTCGCCGGTGACGTCACCGTGCAGGCCCGGGGGATCCCCCTGCGTGGCGAGGCGCCCCTCGAGGCGGCGGAGGGGACCGTCCGTATGGACGTGGAGCAGGTACGCGGCCTGCTGGCCGCAGTCGAGGACTTCCCGGTCGACAGCCTCGCCTTCGATGCTCCCGACGTCACCATGACCGTGGAGCTTTCGGTGTTCGGCGCGGCGGTTCCGGTGGGGGTGGCGCTCACTCCTTCGGCGGTGGACGGCGACCTCGTCCTGACTCCTTCCGCGCTGCAGATCGCCGGGGCCGAGGTGGGTGCCGACGAACTGCGCGCGCGCTTCGGCGGGCTCGCAGACAGCGTGGCCCGCGACTGGCCGGTCTGCATCGCGCAGTACCTTCCGGCGGGGCTGACCCTCGCCGATGTGGCCATCGACGGCGACACCCTCGTCGCCGACGTCGACGTCGACGGAGCGATCGCGGTGGATCCCGCACTGCTCGAGAACGGCACGTGCGAGTGATCCGCGTCCTCGCGTGACATGTCGACGGGGCGCTGAGGCCCGGTGCCCTAGACTGCAATCACTGCCCGGCACGTGAGTGCACCGGCCGCGGCATGAGCCGCCCGGCGTCGTCCGGCCGGCCACGCGTCTTGATCCCCACCGATTGGTCCCACCCGTGTCCGCCGCCTCGCAGTCCCGCCCGCCGGCCCCGGCCTGGCTCGTCGAGCCCGAGGACGCCAACGCCCTCGTCGGCGGCGTGTGGCCGACGGATGCCGCTCGCGACGCGGCCGGCGTGCTGGCGCTCGCGGGAGTCCCGGTCACGACGCTGCGCGAGCAGTTCGGCACACCGCTCTACATCCTCGACGAGGACGAGGTCCGCACGCGGGCCCGTCGGGCGCGCGACGCCTTCGCCGTCGCCGCGGAGCGCCATGGAACGACCGCACGCGTCTACTACGCGGGCAAGGCCTTCCTCAGCACCGAGATCGTGAGATGGGTGACCGCCGAGGGCCTGTCGGTCGACGTCGCGTCCGGCGGCGAGCTCGCCGTCGCCCTCGCCGCGGGGGCCGACCCTGCACGTCTGGGGTTCCACGGCAACAACAAGAGCGTCGGCGAGCTCGAGCGCGCCGTCGCCGCGGGCGTCGGGTCGATCGTCGTCGACAGCCTGATCGAGATCGAGCGTCTCGCCGGGATCGTCGCGCGTCGCGGCGGCACCCAGTCGGTGCTCGTGAGGGTCAACAGCGGCGTCCACGCCGAGACGCACGACTTCCTGGCCACCGCCCACGAGGACCAGAAGTTCGGCTTCGCGCTCAGCGCCGCCGCTGCCGCGGTGGCGCGCATCCGCGAGCTTCCCGGTCTCGTCTTCGCGGGGCTGCACTGCCATATCGGCTCGCAGATCTTCGGCACCGCAGGCTTCGCCAAGTCGGCAGCGCGCGTCGTCGCGCTTCACGCGGAACTGCTCGCCGGCGGCGACATCCCGGTCCTCAACCTCGGGGGAGGCTTCGGGATCGCCTACACCGCGGCCGATGACCCCACCCCGATCGAAGAGCTGGCCGCCGGAATCGTCGACGCCGTTGCCCGCGAGTGCCGTGAGCGCGGCATCCGCCTGCCGATCCTCGCCTTCGAGCCGGGACGATCCGTCGTCGGACCCGCGGGGGTCACGCTGTACGAGGTCGGCACCACCAAGCCGGTCCGCCTCGACGGCGGCGCCACCCGGCTGTACGTGAGCGTCGACGGAGGCATGAGCGACAACGCCCGCCCCGCCCTGTACGGCGCGCAGTACTCGGCGCGGATCGCGTCGCGCACGAGCACCGCTCGTCCAGCGCTCGTCCGCGTGGTGGGCAAGCACTGCGAGTCCGGCGACATCGTCGTCGACCACGAGTACCTGCCCGCCGACGTCGTCCCCGGCGACCTGCTCGCCGTCCCGGCGACCGGGGCGTACTGCTTCTCGCTTTCGAGCAATTACAACTTCCTCCCGCGTCCGGCCGTCGTGGCCGTGCGCGGGGGACAGGCCCGCGTCATCGTGCGGGGCGAGACGATCGACGATCTCCTCGCCCGCGACGCGGGTCTTGCCACACCCCCGACGGAAGGACAGACGACGTGACCGACTACCGCCGCCTACGGGTCGCCCTCCTGGGCGCCGGAGCCGTCGGCTCGCAGGTCGCCTCGCTGCTGCGGCGGCACGGCGACGAGCTCGCGGACCGGGCGGGTGCCACCCTCGAGCTCGTCGGCATCGCGGTGCGCGATCTCGACGCACCGCGCGAGACCGACCTGCCCAAAGAGCTGTTCACCACCGATGCGGAGTCGCTCATCGTGGGCGCCGACATCGTGATCGAGCTCATGGGCGGCATCGAGCCCGCGCGCACCTACCTGCTCCAGGCGATCAACTCCGGTGCGGACGTCGTGACCGCGAACAAGGCGCTGCTGGCCACCCACGGCCCCGAGATCTTCGACGCCGCGGACCAGGTCGGCGCCCAGGTCTACTACGAGGCCGCGGCGGCGGGTGCGATCCCCATCATCCGCCCGCTGCGCGATTCCCTGGCCGGAGACCGCGTGCAGCGCATCATGGGCATCGTCAACGGCACGACCAACTACATCCTCGACCGCATGGACAAGGAGGGAGCCGAGTTCGCCGACGTCCTCGCCGACGCGCAGGCGCTCGGCTACGCCGAGGCCGACTCGACCGCGGACGTCGAGGGCTACGACGCCGCGCAGAAGGCCGCGATCCTCGCCAGCCTCGCCTTCCACACCGCCGTTCCGCTGGATGCCGTCCACCGCGAGGGCATCACCCGGATCGACAAGGCGATGATGGATGCCGCGCGCCACGCCGGCTACGTCGTCAAACTGCTCGCCGTGTGCGAACGCATCGCGGACGACGGCGGCGCGACGGGAGAGGCGATCTCGGTGCGGGTGTACCCCGCCCTGGTGGACCGCGAGCATCCCCTCGCCACCGTCCACGGTGCCAACAACGCCGTGTTCGTCCAGGCCGAAGCCGCCGGGAACCTCATGTTCTACGGAGCCGGAGCCGGTGGCGTGCAGACCGCTTCGGCGGTCCTCGGAGACGTCGTCTCGGCCGCCCGCCGTCACATCGCCGGCGGCGTCGGAGTGGGGGAGTCGACCCGTGCGAACCTGCCGGTCGTCGACATCGGGCGCGTCACCACGCGCTACCAGATCACCCTCGAGGTGGACGACCAGGCCGGTGTGCTGGCCACGGTCGCCGGCATCCTCAGCGACGGGCGCGTGTCGATCGCGACCGTCGAGCAGACCGTCGCCGGTGAGGACGCCGACATCGCGCGTCTGGTCATCGGAACGCACAAAGCACGAGAGCAGGACCTGAGCGAGACCGTCGAGCGTCTCGCGGCGAGCGGCGTCGTCGAACGCGTCGTGTCCGTCCTGCGCGTGGAAGGAGACTGAAATGGCACATGTCTGGCGCGGAGTCCTCCGCGAATACGCCGATCGGCTGGGTGTCACCGACGCCTCCACGGTCGTCACGCTGGGTGAGGGCGGGACGCCCTTGCTGCCGGCGCCCGCGCTGTCGCAGCAGACGGGCTGCGACGTCTGGGTCAAGTTCGAGGGCATGAACCCGACCGGGTCCTTCAAGGACCGCGGCATGACCGTCGCACTCTCGCGCGCCGTCGAGCACGGTGCGAAGGCGGTCATCTGCGCGTCGACGGGCAACACCTCCGCCTCGGCCGCGGCGTACGCGGCGCACGCGGGCATCACCGCCGCGGTGCTCGTGCCCGAGGGCAAGATCGCGATGGGCAAGCTCAGCCAGGCGGTCGCCCACAACGGCCGGCTGATCCAGATCCGCGGGAACTTCGACGACTGCCTCGAGATCGCCCGCGAACTCGCCGACCACTATCCGGTGCACCTCGTCAACTCCGTCAATCCCGACCGCATCGAGGGGCAGAAGACCGCCGCCTACGAGATCGTCGAGGTCCTCGGCGACGCGCCGGACTTCCACTTCATCCCCGTCGGCAACGCGGGCAACTACACCGCCTACTCCCGCGGCTACCGTGAAGAGGCCGATCGCGGCGTCTCCACGCGCGTGCCCCGCATGTTCGGGTTCCAGGCCGAGGGCTCGGCACCGCTCGTGCGCGGCGAGGTCGTGAAGAACCCCGAGACCGTCGCCAGCGCGATCCGCATCGGCAACCCCGCGTCGTGGGAGCTCGCCCTCGAGGCCCGCGCCGCGACCGACGGGTACTTCGGCGCCATCGACGACGAGCGCATCCTCGCGGCGCAGAAGCTCCTCGCCGGGTCGGTCGGCATCTTCGTCGAGCCGGCCTCGGCCATCAGCGTCGCGGGTCTGCTCGATCGCGTCGAGGCCGGGGTGGTCCCGCGCGGGTCGCGCGTGGTCCTGACCGTGACGGGTCACGGCCTCAAGGACCCGCAGTGGGCGCTTCGCAATGCGGACGGCTCGCAGGTCGAGCCCACCGTGGTCGACGCCACCACGTCCGAAGTGGCGTCCGTGCTCGACCTCGCTCCGGTGGAGGCGACCACGTGACCGCAGCCCCCCTTCCCGAGCCCGGGCGAAGTGTCCAGGTTCGGGTACCCGCCACCAGCGCGAACCTCGGTCCCGGCTTCGACACGCTCGGCCTGGCGCTCAGCGTCTACGACGAACTCGTGGTCACGGCTCTTCCCCCTGGGCAGCTCGAGGTCGACGTGGACGGCGAGGGGATGGGCGACGTCCCGCGGGACGGATCCAACCTCGTGGTCCGCTCGATCGCCTACGCGTTCGAGTCGGCGGGTCGACGGATGCCGGGTCTCCGGCTGCAGGCGCACAACGTCATCCCCCACGGGCGCGGCATGGGCTCCTCCGGTGCCGCCGTGGTCTCGGGGCTGCTCGCCGCCAAGGGTCTGCTGGCCGGTGACGTCGAGTTGGGACCCGAGACGCTCCTGCGCCTGGCCACCGAGCTGGAGGGCCATCCCGACAACGTCGCGCCGGCGCTGTTCGGCGGGCTCACGATCGCGTGGGTGGACGAGACCGGGCCGCAGCACAAGAAGCTCACCGTCCACCGCGGCGTGTCGCCGCTGGTGTTCGTCCCCGAGTCCACGATGTCCACCAGCGTCGCCCGCAGTCTGCAGCCCCTGCAGGTCCCCCGCGAGGACGCGGTCTTCAACGTCTCGCGCTCGGCGCTGCTGATCGCCGCTCTCACGCAGAGCCCGGAGCTGCTCCTGGCGGCGACCGAGGACAAGCTCCACCAGAGCTACCGCGCGCAGGCGATGCCCGACACCGATCGCCTCGTGCAGGCCCTCCGCGCTCGCGGGTTCGCGGCGGTCGTCTCGGGCGCCGGACCGAGCGTGCTGGTCCTCGCCGACGGGCCCGGGCGTCGCCTCGAGGCGGCCGCGCTGGTGTCGGACGCCGTCGACACCCCGTGGGAATCCCTCATGCTCGCCGTCGATGTCAAGGGTGGTACAGTGAGGGAGTACGCGGAGGGTTCCACGTAAACCGTGAATCTGGCCTCCGTCGCAATTCTGCGAATCCACCGCACAGCCCCCTCCTGCTGAGGGACTTCGAGCATCCAGGCGGTCTTCGAGCCGCCCAGCGCTCCTCAATCGGCAGCGAGCCCGGGAAGGCGTCTGCCGTGCAGCGCCCGTGCGATCGTGCATAACCATTTCGTTTCACAAGGGAGAACTCGTGGAGTCCATCTCCGAGATCCACAGCGACGCCCAGACCGAAGAGCGCGTGGACGCGCTCGATCAGGCTGAAGGCGTTCCGACCACCGACCCCGCCGCCGAGGACGCCTCGGTTGAGCAGGCGCCCGCCCCCGAGCAGCCCGCCGACGAGGCGCCGGCTGCCGAGGCGCCGGTCGCCGATCAGCCGGCGCCCGCTGAGGACGCCGCTCCGGCAGAGGCGCCCGTCGCGGAGGCGCCCGCCAAGGCGCCGCGCAAGCGCGCGCCCCGCCGGGCCAAGAGCACCGACGTACCGGCTCCCGAGGCTGCCGCGGAGAACGCCGAGACCACCGCGCCTGCCGTGGAGAGCGCCGAGACCGCTGCGCCCGACGCGCCTGCGGTGGACGCCGAGCCCGCCTCGACCGACGCTCCCGCTTCGGAGGCGCCCGCACGGACGCGTCCGAAGCGCACGAGCAAGCGGGGCGCGAAGGCTGCCGACGCCCCTCCCGCGGACGCTCCCGCCGAGCAGGCCTCCGCAGACGCCCCGAACGCCGACGCAGCGCCGGCCGTCGAGGACGCCCCGGCCTCCGCCGACGCGGCGGCGGGTGACGCCGCCGAGGGTCGGAGCGCCGAAGGCTCGTCCGGCGAGACGACGGGCGCCGACGGCCAGAACACCGACGGTCAGAACGCCGACGGCGAGGGCGGCACCGGCCGTGGCCGTGGCCGCAACCGCAACCGCAACCGCAGCCGCTCCGGCCAGGGCACCGCCCAGAACGGCCAGGGCGGGCAGAACGGCCAGGGTCAGAACGGCCAGGGTCAGACCGCGCAGAACGGCGCCCCGCAGCCGGCGGCCGCTGCGGCATCCGACGATGACGAAGGCCAGGGTGCACGCGGGCGCGGCCGCAACAAGCGCCGCACCACGACCCCGGGCGACGAGTTCGACACCGAGATCGGCGAGGACGACGTCCTGATTCCGATCGCCGGCATCCTGGACGTGCTCGACAACTACGCGTTCGTGCGCACCACCGGCTACCTCCCCGGCCAGAGCGACGTCTACGTCTCGCTCGGCCAGGTGAAGAAGTACAACCTGCGAAAGGGCGACGCCGTCGTCGGCGCGATCAAGCAGCCGCGCGAGGGCGAGCAGTCCAGCCGCCAGAAGTACAACGCGCTGGTGAAGGTCGACGCCATCAACGGCCTGTCCGTCGAGGATGCCGCCACCCGCGTCGAGTTCGGCAAGCTCACCCCGCTCTACCCGCAGGAGCGCCTGCGGCTCGAGACGGCGCCCGAGAAGCTGACCCAGCGCATCATCGATCTGGTCGCTCCCATCGGCAAGGGTCAGCGCGGTCTCATCGTCGCGCCCCCCAAGGCCGGCAAGACGATCGTCCTGCAGCAGATCGCGAACGCCATCGCGCAGAACAACCCCGAGGTCCACCTCATGGTGGTGCTGGTGGATGAGCGGCCCGAAGAGGTCACCGACATGCAGCGCACCGTCAAGGGCGAGGTCATCGCGTCGACCTTCGACCGTCCCGCCGAAGACCACACCACGGTCGCGGAGCTCGCCATCGAGCGGGCGAAGCGTCTGGTCGAGCTCGGCCGCGACGTCGTCGTGCTGCTCGACTCGATCACCCGCCTGGGGCGTGCGTACAACATCTCGGCACCCACCTCCGGTCGCGTGCTCACCGGTGGGGTGGACGCCTCGGCGCTGTACCCGCCCAAGCGCTTCTTCGGCGCCGCCCGCAACATCGAGAACGGCGGATCCCTCACGATCCTCGCCACGGCCCTCGTCGAGACCGGGTCCAAGATGGACGACGTCATCTTCGAGGAGTTCAAGGGCACCGGCAACAGCGAGCTGCGACTGTCGCGCCAGCTCGCCGACAAGCGCATCTTCCCCGCCGTCGACGTCAACGCCTCGAGCACGCGTCGCGAAGAGATGCTGCTCTCGCCCGACGAGGTGAAGATCACCTGGAAGCTTCGTCGCGCCCTCGCCGGCCTCGATCCGCAGCAGGCGCTCGAAGTCGTCCTCGGCAAGCTCAAAGAGACGCAGTCCAACGTCGAGTTCCTCGTGCAGATGCAGAAGTCGATCCCGGCGCCCTCGCGCGACGGGCACGGCGGCGGCAGCGGACACGCGCACGACAACAGCATCCGCTGATCGGCGGGGATCGCGTGTCCGAGCCTGCGATGTTCGAGTCGGTCAGGACCCTGATCGACGAGCACCGAGCCGTCCAGGAAGAGCTCTCCGACCCGGCGGTGCATGCCGACGCGGCGCGCGCGAAGCGCGTGAACCGTCGGTACGCCGAGCTGTCGCGGATCGTCGCCGCCCACGACGCGTGGGCGGCGGCATCCGACGACCTCGTCGCGGCGCGCGAGCTCGCCAAAGAGGATGAGGCCTTCGCAGACGAGGTGCCGGCTCTGGAAGAGCGGCTCTCGGACACGCAGGAGCGCCTCCGGAGGCTGCTGATACCGCGAGACCCCGACGACGCCAGAGACGTGATCATGGAGATCAAGGCGGGGGAGGGTGGCGCCGAAAGCGCCCTCTTCGCCGCCGATCTGCTGCGCATGTATCTGCAGTACGCCGCCTCGAAGGGGTGGAAGACAGAGCTGCTCGAGCGCAACGAGTCCGACCTCGGCGGGTACAAGGACGTCCAGGTCGCCATCAAGGGATCCTCCACCGACCCCGCGCAGGGCGTGTGGGCGCACCTGAAGTACGAGGGCGGCGTGCACCGTGTCCAGCGCGTCCCGGCCACCGAGTCGCAGGGTCGCATCCACACCTCCACCACCGGTGTGCTGGTCTTCCCCGAGGTGGACGAGCCCGACGAGATCGAGATCAACCCCAACGACCTGAAGATCGACGTGTTCCGCTCGTCCGGTCCCGGGGGGCAGTCGGTGAACACCACCGATTCCGCCGTGCGCATCACGCACCTCCCGACCGGCATCGTCGTGTCGATGCAGAACGAGAAGTCGCAGCTGCAGAACCGCGAAGCCGGCATGCGCGTCCTGCGCGCCCGCCTGCTGGCGCGCCAGCAGGAAGAGCTGGATGCCGCGGCATCCGATGCTCGCAAGTCGCAGATCCGCGGCATGGACCGCTCGGAGCGGATCCGCACCTACAACTTCCCCGAGAACCGCATCGCCGATCATCGGACGGGGTACAAGGCGTACAACCTCGACCAGGTCATGGACGGCGCGCTCGGACCGATCGTCGAGTCGGCGATCGCCGCCGACGAAGAGGCGCGTCTGTCCGCCCTCGCCGGTCCCGACGCCTGATCCGCGACCGGCCCGGCGGCCCGCCCCGCCAGCGGTGAGCGACAGAGCGGATGCCGCGGCAGTAGGGTCAGCGCATGGTCCTGCTGCTGCTTCGCGCGCTCATCTTCCGACCGGGCGCTGGCGACGCTTCTGCTGCCCCTGCTCCTCATCCGCAGGCGCGCCGACGCGCGCCGCGACGCAGCCTGAGCACCCGCACCCGGGTCAGATCACGTACTCCGGTGCGGTGAGCAGGGCGCGGGTGTCCTCGCCGGCTCGGCGCGTCCGCGGTTTCGCGGGCACGCCGACCAGCACACTGTCCGGCGGCGCGTCGCGTGTCACGACGGCATTGGCGCCGACGACCGATCCGGCGCCGATCGTGATCGGCCCGAGGACCTTCGCACCCGCGCCGACGGCCACGCCGTCACCGAGGGTGGGGTGGCGCTTGCCGCCCTCGCGCTGCCGACCACCGAGCGTCACGCTGTGGTACAGCATGACGTCGTCACCGATCTCGGCGGTCTCGCCGATGACGACGCCCATGCCGTGGTCGATGAAGAAGCGCCGCCCGATGGTGGCGCCGGGGTGGATCTCGATGCCGGTCAGCCAGCGGGTCACCTGCGACCCGGCACGGGCGAGGAAACGGATGCGACGCACCCACAGCGCGTGCCATACTCGGTGCGCCCAGATGGCGTGCAGGCCCGGGTAGAGGACGGCGATCTCGAGGGAGGACCTCGCCGCGGGGTCGCACAGCTTCGCCGCCGCGAGGTCTTCGCGGATGCGGGCTATCGGGTGGAGCTCGGTCACGGGGTCAGGCCTCCTGGGGGTCGCGCAGATGAGCGTACAGCGCTGTGGAGAGATAACGCTCACCGGCGTCGGGGACGATGACGACGATGCGCGTGCCCGCAGCCTCGGGGCGGCGGGCGATCTCGAGTGCTGCCCAGACGGCGGCGCCCGCGCTCATCCCCGCGAGGATCCCTTCATCGGTTGCGAGGGCCCGTGCGACGCGGATGGCGTCGTCGAACTCGACGTCGATGATCTCGTCCAGGACTGATCTGTCCAGAACGGCCGGGACGAAGTTCGGGCCGATCCCCTGGATGCGGTGCCCGCCGGCGCGGCCCTCGCTCAGCATGGGGGAGTCCTTGGGCTCCACCACGACGATCCTGACGTCGGGGTTCCGCTCCTTGAGCACCTGCCCGACACCGGTGATCGTGCCCCCCGTTCCCGAGCCGGCGACGAAGTAGTCGACCCGACCGTCGGTGTCGGCCCAGATCTCCTCCGCGGTGGTGCGGCGGTGGATCTGCGGGTTGGCCTCGCTGTCGAACTGGTGGGCCAGAACCGCTCCGGGGGTCTCGGCGACGATCCGCTCGGCCGTGGCGACCGCTTCGGTCATGCCCTTGCGGGGGTCGGTCAGGACGACCTCCGCGCCATAGGCCTTCAGCAGGGTCCGCCGCTCCTTCGACATCGACGCCGGCATGGTGAGCACGACGCGGTATCCTCGGGCCGCGCCGACCAGGGCGAGCGCGATCCCGGTGTTGCCGCTGGTGCTCTCGACGATCGTCCCGCCGGGCTGGAGCGCGCCGGACGCCTCTGCGGCATCGACGAGCGCGATGCCGAGACGGCACTTCACGCTCGCGCCAGGGTTGTAGAACTCCAGCTTCGCCAGCACCTCCGCGTTCAGCCCGCGGGTGAGCGCGTTCAGGCGCACCAGAGGAGTGCCGCCGAACGCGGAGGTGATGTCGGAGTGGATGCCGGGCACGGCGGAGCTTCCCGTCGGATCAGTCCTCGCGGAGATCCTCGAAGAGCGCGGTCGAGAGGTAGCGCTCACCGAAGGACGGGATGATCACGACGATGTTCTTGCCCGCAGCCTCGGGACGCGCGGCGATCTGCAGCGCAGCCCACACCGCCGCACCGGACGAGATGCCGACGAGGATGCCGTCCTTCGCGCCGACCGCGCGGGCGGTGGTGATCGAGTCCGAGAACTCGACGTCGATGACCTCGTCGATGACCCCCTGGTCGAGGATCTCGGGGATGAAGTTCGGGCCGATGCCCTGGATCTTGTGCGGGCCGGGGGTGCCCTTGGTCAGCAGGGGCGAGTCGGCGGGCTCGACCGCGACGACCTTGGCGCCGGGCACGCGCTCCTTCAGGACCTGCCCGACACCGGTGATGGTGCCGCCGGTGCCGATGCCGGCGACGAAGTAGTCGACCTTGCCGTCGGTGTCGCGGAGGATCTCCTCCGCGGTGGTCTTGCGGTGGATCGCGGGGTTGGCCTCGTTCTCGAACTGACGGGCGAGAACGGCTCCCGGGATGTCGGCGACGAGCTCCTGAGCCTTGGCCACAGCGCCCTTCATGCCGCCCGCGGGGTCGGTGAGCACCAGCTCCGCGCCGTAGGCCTTGAGGAGCAAGCGGCGCTCGACGCTCATCGAGGAGGGCATGGCCAGCACGACGCGGTACCCGCGTGCGGCGCCGACCATCGCCAAAGCGATTCCGGTGTTCCCGCTGGTGGCCTCGACGATCGTGCCGCCGGGCTTGAGTTCGCCCGAGGCCTCGGCCGCGTCGACGATCGCGATGCCCAGACGGTCCTTGACGCTCGACGCGGGGTTGTAGAACTCGAGCTTGGCCAGCACGTTGCCGCCCAGGCCTTCGGTGACGCGGTTGAGCCGGACGAGCGGGGTGTTGCCGAAAGCGGCGGTGATGTCGGAGTAGATACCGGGCATGTCGGGCCTTTCGAAAAGGGTGTGCTGACGGCCAACCAGCCTATGCGAGAGCGTATTCCCAGGGCTCATTGTGACGCTGTGCGGCACGGGAGTGCGCGGTGCATACCTCTATGCTGGTGCCCGCTCATGGCTCCTTCCCCATCCTCTCCGCGTCTCGGCGACGTGCTCCGCCGTGCCGCCGCGCAGCTGTCGCACGCCGGCATCGCCGACGCCGCCGTCGACGCCGAGCTGCTGGCCGCCCACGTCCTGGGCACCGGTCGGGGCGCCGTCCAAGCCGCGGCGGTGCGCGGCGATGCCGCAGACGAGCAGACGGTGGCCCAGCTGGACGCCCTCGTCCGGCGACGAGCGAGCCGCGAGCCGTTGCAGCACATCACCGGCACCGCGCCCTTCCGCCACCTGGATCTGCTCGTCGGTCCGGGCGTCTTCGTGCCCCGGCCCGAGACGGAGATCCTCGCGCAGATCGCCATCGACGCGCTCACCGCGGCGGCCGCACCCTCGCCCGTGGCGGTCGACCTCGGCACCGGAAGCGGGGCGATCGCCCTCGCGATGGCCACCGAGGTCCCGCACGCCCGCGTGTACGCGGCCGAGAACTCGGTCGACGCCTTCGTGTGGGCGAAGGAGAACTTCGCCGCGGTGGGGGCCGACAACGCACGACTGGCGTTCATCGACCTCGAGCGGGCGTTCCCCGAGCTCGACGGGACGGTGTCGGTGGTGGCGTCGAACCCCCCGTACGTGCCCGACGCCGCGATCCCGCGCGACCCCGAGGTGCGGTTCTTCGACCCGCCCGCCGCCCTCTACGGCGGAGAGGACGGCCTGGACGTCGTGCGCGTCCTCAGCGGTGTGGGAATGCGGCTCGCGCATCCCGGGGGGATCATCGCCATCGAGCACGGCGAGTGGCAGGGCGAGCCCATCCGCGACCTGCTCGCGGCCGACGGGTGGCTCGCCGCGGCGACGCATGCCGACCTGACCACGCGGGATCGGGTCACCACCGCCGTGAGGCCGCCGTCCGAAGCGGATGCGCACACGCGCCGCGACTAGACTGTCGGCGACATGTCATCCCTCTTCGACTGCCGTGACGAGGCCCAGCTGCTTCCCGCCATGCGCGCGGCTCGCCATGCGATCGGGCGCGGCGAGCTGGTCGTGCTGCCCACCGACACCGTCTACGGTGTGGCCGCCGACGCCTTCGACCCCAAGGCCGTGCAGCGTCTTCTCGACGCCAAGGGGCGGGGCCGCCAGTCGCCGCCGCCCGTGCTCGTCGCCGGCGCGACCACCCTCCGGGCTCTCGTGGCCGAAGTGCCCGATGCCGTGGAGCGCCTGGTCGAGGAGTTCTGGCCCGGGGGGCTCACCATCATCCTCCCGTCGCAGCCGTCGCTGTCGTGGGACCTGGGCGAGACGCACGGCACCGTCGCCGTGCGCATGCCGGCCGATCGCATCGCCCTCGAGCTGCTCGAAGACACCGGTCCGCTCGCCGTGTCGAGCGCGAACCTCACCGGGCAGTCGCCCGCCGTCACTGCCCCCGACGCCGAGGGGATGCTGGGTGACAGCGTCGCGGTGTACCTCGACGGGGGCCCGTCGCTGACCGGGGTCTCGTCCACGATCGTGGATGCCACCGGACTCGTCGGCGACGCGGCCGGACGCGTCCGGATCCTGAGGGACGGAGCGGTCAGCCGCGAGGAGCTCGCGCGCGTTCTCGGCGACCTCCTCGAGGACGACAGTGCCGCCGCGGCCGAATCGGATCCCCAGACCCCCGCGCCGGATGCTCAGACCGAGCGTGCGCCGCAGCCCCAGGTCGAGCCGGGACTCGAGGACCGGGCGGCGTCCGGCGGAAGCGCGTGAAGCAGTACGTCTTCATCGTCCTGTTCACCGCGACGATCACCCTCGCGCTGGCCTGGGCGATCTGGCGGCTCAGCATGCGCTTCAAGCTCTATCCCGGCATCCGCGAGAGGGACGTCCACACGACCCCGACCCCCCGCCTGGGCGGCATCGCGATGTTCCTCGGGGTGTGCGCGGCGTTCGCGGTGTCGGCGCAGCATCCGTTCTTCTCGATCATCTGGACCAATCCGCAGCAGCCGCTGGCGCTGTTGGGCGCCACGTCCCTGATCGTGCTGGTCGGCGTCGCCGATGACCTGTGGGATCTGGACTGGATGATCAAGCTCGGCGCGCAATTCCTCGCCGCCGGCATCATCGCGTGGTTCGGCGAGCTGCAGATCTACGCGCTGCCCATCGGCGGCATGACGGTGTGGTCGGGCTGGGTCAGCTTCATCCTCACGGTCTTCGCCATCGTCGTCGTGATGAACGCGGTGAACTTCATCGACGGGCTGGACGGCCTCGTCGCCGGGGTCGCCCTGATCGCCAACGGCATCTTCTTCGCGTACTCCTACCTGCTCGTGCGCGACACCGGCGCCAGCACCTACTTCAACCTCGCCTCGTTCATCGCCGCGATGCTCATCGGCGCATGCGTGGGATTCCTCCCGATGAACTGGAGTCCGGCGAAGCTCTTCATGGGCGACTCCGGCGCGCTCATGCTGGGGCTGCTCATGGCCTGCTCGGCCATCGCCATCACCGGTCAGCTCGATCCCGCGATCATCGGCGACAACGACGAGTTCGGGCGCTCGCAGCTGCTCGGTGCGTTCATCCCGATCCTGCTGCCCGTCGTCATCGTGTTCCTGCCGCTGCTGGACTTCGGGCTCGCCGTCATCCGGCGCATGCGGGCGGGGAAGTCGCCGTTCTCGCCCGATCGCAAGCATCTGCATCACCGGATGCTCGACATGGGGCACAGCGACCGCGACGCCGTCCTGATCTTCTACGCCTGGACGGCGGTGGTCGGACTCGCCGTGCTGCTGATGTACGTCGGCACGCAGGAGGACTGGCCCGGACAGTACGTCGCCGGCGTCGTCTTCGGCGTCGTCGGCGTCGCCGCATGCCTGATCGTCACGCTCATGCCCTCGCGCCGCACCGCCGTCGCTGCGCCCCACCTGGAGGTAACGCCATGACCACGAGTCCCGTTTCGAGCAACCCGGTGCTGCGCACCACGCTCGTCTGGTCGGGGGCGGTCACGGCCGGGCTCGTCGTGCTCGGGGGAGTGATCGGCTTCCTCGTCGGCGGGACGGAGGGCATGTGGTCGGCGCTCGTCGGAGTGCTCGTGGCGGCGGTGTTCCTGGCGATCACGGGAGCGAGCATCCTGGTCGCGAACCGCTGGTACGGCGACCCGCTGTACGTGCCGCTGTTCTTCGGCATCGTGCTGGGCGGCTGGATCCTGAAGTTCGTGATCTTCATCATCGCGCTGCTGATCCTGCGCGACCAGCCGTGGGTGAATCCGACGGTGTTCTTCGTCGCCCTCGTGGTGAGCGTGCTGGCCTCGCTCGCCGTGGACGTCATCGTCATGCTGCGCATGCGCATCCCCCACGCGAGCGACGTGACGCTGCCGACCGATCCCGACGCCGGGGACTTGGGGCCCCGCCAGGTTTGATAGGCTTACCGAGCGCCCGCCAGCTTGCATCCTGAGCACTGCGGAGTGACGCTCACCGACCATCGTCGCAACGGTCCTGCACCGATGCCCCGAAGCTGGAGTCAGCGCTGTTTACTCAAGCTGCGACCCTGATCGCCCCCCTCGCCGCCGACGCGCCGCCGGAGTTCCACGGCCCCTCGATCAGTGAGTTCTTCCCCGCCGCGGTCTTCCAGATCGGCGATCTGGTCATCAACCGCATCCACCTGATCCAGTTCATCGCGACGCTCGCGATCGTGCTGATCTTCTGGCTCGGCACGCGCCGCATGACGGTCGTCCCGGGTCGGTTCCAGAGCCTGGTCGAGATGGGCCTGGACTTCGTCCGCGTCAACATCGCGCACGACCTGCTCGGCAAGAAGGACGGCGACCGCTTCCTGCCGATCCTCACGACCATCTTCTTCATGGTCCTGTTCATGAACATCACGGGCATCATCCCGTTCATGAACATCGCCGGCACCTCGATCGTCGCCGTCCCGCTCATGCTCGCGGTGATCAGCTACGTGACCTTCATCTACGCCGGCCTCAAGAAGAGCCCCAAGAACTTCTTCAAGAACGCGCTCTTCCCCTCGGGCGTGCCGTGGCCGATCTACATCATCGTCACCCCGATCGAGCTCATCTCGACCTTCGTGATCCGCCCGGTGACGCTGACCCTGCGACTCCTCATGAACATGATGGTCGGTCACCTGCTGCTCGTGCTCTTCTTCGCCGCGACGCAGTTCTTCCTGCTCGACCTGGGCGGATGGTGGTCGGCGCTGGCCGCCGGCAGCCTCGCCTTCGGCTTCGTCTTCACCCTGTTCGAGATCCTGGTGGCCGTCCTCCAGGCCTATGTCTTCGCCCTCCTCACCGCGGTCTACATCCAGCTCGCGGTGGCGGAAGAGCACTAAGCGGGTCGGCTGCCAGCCGCCCACCAACCGAAAGGAAAACACCCCGTGGACGCAACTACGGTTCTCGCCGAGCTCAGCGGAAACGTCGCGACGATGGGCTACGGCCTCGCCGCGATCGGCCCGGCCATCGGCGTCGGCATCGTCGTCGGCAAGACGATCGAGGGCGTCGCCCGCCAGCCCGAGCTCGCCGGTCGCCTGCAGGTGCTCATGTGGATCGGTATCGCCTTCACCGAGGCGCTCGCCTTCATCGGCATCGCGACCTACTTCATCTTCGTCTGATCGCCTCATCCAGCCCTAAGGAGACAGGATGCTGAACGCTCTTGTCGCGTACGCCGCGGAAGAGGGGGAGACCTACAATCCCCTCATCCCCGCGTGGTACGACATCATCTGGTCGGCGGTCTGCTTCGTCGTCATCCTCTTCGTCTTCTGGAAGGTCGCCCTTCCGCGGATGAAGAAGATGCTCGACGAGCGCTCGGCCGCCATCGAGGGCAACATCGCCAAGGCCGACGAGGCTCAGCGCAAGGCGGAGGCTGCTCTCGAGGAGTACACCGCCCAGCTCGCCGACGCCCGCAAGGAAGCCGGTGAGATCCGCGACGCCGCCCGTGAGGACGGCCGCAAGATCGTCGCCGAGGCGAAGGATGCCGCATCCGCCGAGGCAGCACGTCTCACCGCGTCCGCCCACGCGCAGATCGAGGCCGAGCGTCAGTCGGCGCTGGTCTCGCTGCGCAGCGAGGTCGGCACACTGGCCCTGGATCTCGCGGGCAATGTGATCGGCGAGACGCTCTCGGACGACGCGAAGGCTCAGGCGGTCGTGGATCGCTTCCTCGCCGACCTCGAGTCCGCCGAAGCGCAGAAGGCCTCCAACTGATGGGCAGCGCGACCACCCAGGCGCAGGCCGCGTCCACCGCGGCGCTGTCTGCGGCGTCCGGGGTCGACCTCGATGTCGCCCGCGAGCTGTTCGCCGCGGCGCGCGCCATCGGCGGCTCGCCGCAGCTGAGCGGCGCGCTGGCGGACTCGGCCGCGCCGGGCGAGGCCCGGGCGAAGGTCGTGGCCGACGTGTTCGGCGGCGCCGTCCGCCCGGTCACCCGCGCGCTGCTGACCGACGTGGTCGCGCATCGCTGGTCATCGTCGTCCGACCTCGTCGACGGCGTCGAAGAGCTCGCGGTCCGCGCCGCCGCCATCGCCGAGCCGCATGCCGACGTCGAGGGGGAGCTGTTCGGCTTCTCGCGCACCGTCTCGCAGAACCCGGAGCTGGAGCTCGCCCTCGGCAGCCGGCAGGGCGACCCGGCCATCAAGGCCGAGCTCGTCCAGTCGCTGCTGGGCTCGCGGACCAGCTCGGCGACCGCGCTCATCGCGTCCTCGTTCGTGCAGCAGCCGCGCGAGCGTCGCGTGCGCCAGCTGCTCACGCGTGCGATGGGCATCGTCGCCGACCAGCGCGGTCGCACCGTGGCGACGGTCTTCACGGCCACGCCGCTCAGCGCCGCGCAGACCGACCGTCTGGTCGGCGCACTGGCCAAGCGGTACGGCACCGGCGTCTCGCTCAACACCGTCATCGACCCGGACGTGGTCGGCGGACTGCGGGTGCAGATCGGCGACGACGTGATCGACGCGAGTGTGTCCTCGCGTCTGGCCGACCTGCGGCAGCGCCTGGCCGGTTGACAGCAGACGTGCCGCCGACGGCGGAGATCTCGGGGCCCGAAGCCCCACCCAGAAGCATTGAATACAAAGGGAAGACAATGGCAGAACTCTCTATCAGCCCCGACGTCATCCGTGACGCGCTGAAGGACTTCGTCGCCGCCTACGAGCCCACGGGCGCAGCGGCCACCGAGACCGGCACCGTCATCGACACCGCGGACGGCATCGCACACGTCGAGGGTCTGCCCGGCGTCATGGCGAACGAGCTCGTGCGGTTCCAGGACGGAACCGAAGGACTCGCGCTGAACCTCGACGAGCACGAGATCGGCGTCGTCGTCCTCGGCGAGTTCTCTGGTGTCGAGGCCGGCCAGCAGGTCACCCGCACGGGTGAGGTGCTCTCGGTCGCCGTCGGCGACGGGTACCTCGGCCGCGTGGTCGACCCGCTCGGGAACCCGATCGACGGCCTCGGTGAGATCGCGACCGAGGGCCGCCGCGCCCTGGAGCTCCAGGCGCCCGGTGTCATGCAGCGCAAGAGCGTGCACGAGCCCCTGCAGACCGGCATCAAGGCCATCGACGCCATGATCCCCGTCGGCCGTGGTCAGCGTCAGCTCATCATCGGCGACCGTCAGACCGGCAAGACCGCGATCGCGATCGACACGATCATCAACCAGAAGTCCAACTGGGAGTCCGGCGACGTCGAGAAGCAGGTTCGCTGCATCTACGTCGCCATCGGCCAGAAGGGCTCCACGATCGCCGCCGTCAAGGGCGCGCTCGAGGACGCCGGCGCGATGGAGTACACCACGATCGTCGCGGCGCCGGCATCCGACCCCGCGGGCTTCAAGTACCTCGCCCCGTACACCGGTTCGGCCATCGGCCAGCACTGGATGTACGGCGGCAAGCACGTCCTCATCATCTTCGACGACCTGTCGAAGCAGGCTGAGGCCTACCGCGCCGTGTCGCTCCTGCTGCGCCGCCCGCCGGGCCGCGAGGCCTACCCGGGTGACGTCTTCTACCTGCACTCGCGTCTGCTCGAGCGTTGCGCGAAGCTGTCGGACGAGCTGGGCGCAGGGTCGATGACGGGTCTGCCGATCATCGAGACGAAGGCCAACGACGTCTCGGCCTACATCCCCACGAACGTGATCTCGATCACGGACGGCCAGATCTTCCTGCAGTCCGATCTGTTCAACGCCAACCAGCGCCCCGCCGTCGACGTCGGCATCTCGGTGTCGCGCGTGGGTGGTGACGCCCAGGTGAAGTCCATCAAGAAGGTGTCGGGAACGCTCAAGCTCGAGCTGGCCCAGTACCGCTCGCTCGAGGCGTTCGCGATGTTCGCCAGCGACCTGGATGCCGCATCCCGCCGCCAGCTGGCTCGTGGAGCGCGGCTGACCGAGCTGCTCAAGCAGCCGCAGTACTCGCCGTACCCGGTGGAGGAGCAGGTCGTGTCGATCTGGGCGGGCACCAACGGCAAGCTCGACAGCATCGAGGTGGAGGACGTCCTGTCGTTCGAGCGCGAGCTCATCGACTACCTGCGTCGCAACACCTCGATCCTCGACACGCTGCGCGAGACCAACGTGCTGGACGACGACACGGCGGCCGAGCTCAGCAAGAAGACGGATGACTTCATCCTGGAATTCCGTGCCGGAAAGGGGCAGGCCATCGGCAAGCCCGGGCACGAGGAGGTCGCCGCGGCCGAGGCCGAGGACGTCAACCAGGAGAAGATCGTCAAGGGCCGCCGCTAACGGCGCGGTCGGACAGGGACCATGGGCGCACAACTGCGGGTCTACAAGCAGAAGATCTCTTCTGCTCAGACGACCAAGAAGATCACGAAGGCGATGGAGCTCATCGCGGCTTCGCGCATCCAGAAGGCGATGGCGCGCGTGCGCGCGTCGTCTCCCTTCGCGCGTGCCGTGACGCGGGCCGTCTCCGCTGTGGCGACGCACTCCAACGTGGATCACCCGCTGACCGTCGAACGAGAGACGATCCGCCGCTCCGCCGTCGTGATCTTCTCGTCGGACCGCGGCCTCGCCGGCGCGTTCAACTCGCAGATCCTCCGCGAGGGCCTCGAGGTGGGCGAACTGCTGCGACGTCAGGGCAAGGAGCCGGTGTACTACCTCGTCGGTCGCAAGGCCGTCGGGTACTTCCAGTTCCGCCGCATGCAGAGCGCGGCGGAGTGGACGGGTGACACCGACACGCCGCACTTCCACACGGCCGAGGAGATCGCGGCGGCGCTGCTCGATGCGTACGACCGCGGCGGCGAGGACGGTGGCGTCGACGAGATCCACCTCGTCTACAACCGCTTCGTCAGCATGATGACCCAGTCGCCGGAGCGGGTCCGCCTGCTTCCGCTCGAGGTCGTCGAGGCCGAGGAGTCCTCGAGCGCGCAGGTCTACCCCCTGTACGAATTCGAGCCGGACGCCGAGACCGTGCTGGATGCGCTCCTTCCGGTGTACATCCAGAGCCGTGTCTTCAACGCTCTTCTGCAGTCGTCGGCGGCCAAGCACGCCGCGACCCAGAAGGCGATGAAGTCGGCCAGCGACAACGCAGACAAGCTCATCACCGACTACACCCGCTTGCGCAACAACGCGCGCCAGGCCGAGATCACGCAGCAGATCGCCGAGATCGTCGGCGGCGCCGACGCTCTCGCGTCGGGCAAATAGACCACACGAAAGAGAAGAAGCCATGAGCCTCACCGCTGAGAAGACGGAAGCCGCGACCGTCGGGCGCGTCGCCCGCGTCACGGGCCCGGTCGTCGACATCGAGTTCCCGCACGACTCGATCCCCGACATCTACAACGCGCTCAAGACGACGATCACGATCGACGGCGAGTCGACCGAGATCACCCTTGAGGTCGCACAGCACCTCGGTGACGATCTCGTCCGGGCCATTGCGCTCAAGCCGACGGACGGCGTCGTGCGCGGTCAGGAAGTCCGCGACACCGGTGCTCAGATCACCGTGCCGGTGGGCGATGTCACCAAGGGCAAGGTGTTCAACGTCACGGGCGAGATCCTCAACGCCGAGCCCGGCGAGCAGATCGAGATCACCGAGCGCTGGCCCATCCACCGCAAGGCGCCGAACTTCGATCAGCTGGAGTCCAAGACCCAGATGTTCGAGACCGGCATCAAGGTCATCGACCTGCTGACCCCGTACGTCCAGGGTGGGAAGATCGGCCTGTTCGGCGGCGCCGGCGTCGGCAAGACCGTCCTCATCCAGGAGATGATCCAGCGCGTCGCGCAGGACCACGGCGGTGTGTCGGTGTTCGCCGGTGTCGGAGAGCGCACCCGTGAGGGCAACGACCTCATCCACGAGATGGAGGAGGCCGGAGTCTTCGACAAGACGGCGCTGGTGTTCGGCCAGATGGACGAGCCGCCGGGGACCCGTCTGCGCGTGGCGCTGTCGGCGCTGACGATGGCGGAGTACTTCCGCGACGTTCAGAAGCAGGACGTGCTGCTGTTCATCGACAACATCTTCCGCTTCACGCAGGCCGGTTCCGAGGTCTCGACGCTGCTGGGCCGCATGCCTTCGGCCGTCGGCTACCAGCCGAACCTCGCCGACGAGATGGGTGTCCTCCAGGAGCGCATCACCTCGACCCGTGGCCACTCGATCACCTCCCTGCAGGCGATCTACGTGCCCGCCGACGACTACACCGACCCGGCGCCGGCGACCACCTTCGCCCACCTCGACGCCACCACCGAGCTCTCCCGGGAGATCGCGTCGAAGGGCCTGTACCCGGCCGTCGACCCGCTCGCTTCGACGAGCCGCATCCTCGACCCGCGCTACATCGGTGAGGACCACTACCGCGTGGCCACGGCCGTGAAGCAGATCCTGCAGAAGAACAAGGAGCTGCAGGAGATCATCGCGATCCTCGGCGTCGACGAGCTCTCCGAAGAGGACAAGGTCGTCGTGTCGCGTGCGCGCCGCATCCAGCAGTTCCTGTCGCAGAACACCTACATGGCGAAGAAGTTCACCGGTGTCGAGGGCTCGACCGTTCCGATCAAGGAGACCATCGAGTCGTTCGACGCGATCGTCAAGGGCGACTACGACCACGTCGCCGAGCAGGCGTTCTTCAACGTCGGCGGCATCTCGGACGTCGAAGAGCGCTGGGCGCAGATCCAGAAGGAGAACGGCTGATCATGCTCGTACTGAGCGACCGTAGGGAGTCGAAGTGCCGCTGAAGGTGAGTCTGGTCTCTGCCGACGCCGAGGTGTGGTCGGGTGAAGCATCGCTCGTCGTCGCGAAGACCGTCGAGGGCGAGATCGGCTTCATGACGGGTCACGAACCCGTGCTGGCGATCCTCGCCGAGGGGCAGGTGCGGATCACGCAGACCTCGGGATCGAAGATCATCGCCAACGCGCAGGACGGGTTCCTCTCGATGGAGGGCGACGACCTGACGATCGTGGCCGGAAACGCCGCGCTCATCTCCTGACACCCCGTCGCGACATGCGCCGTCCGGTCCGCCGGGCGGCGCATTCGCGTTCCCCACCCCTGGAAAGTCCTCGCGATGCTCATCCTGCTGCCCCCGTCCGAGAGCAAGCGTCCCGGTGGCCTCGGCGCGGCGGTCCGACTGGACGAGCTGGCACTGCCGGAACTGCGACCACAGCGCGAAGCGGTGGTAGCCGCGCTCGTGTCGCTCTCCGTCGATCCCGCGACGGCTGCCCGCGTGCTCAAGCTCGGGGCCACGCAGCTGGGCGAGATCGCGGTGAACGCCGCCGTCCGCACGGCGCCGACGCTTCCGGCTGTCGACCGGTACACGGGTGTGCTGTATGACGCTGTGGACGCGGCATCCCTCGACAGTGCCGCCCGGCGCTGGCTCGGTCGGCACGTCCTCATCCACTCCGCGCCGTTCGGTCCCGTCGGGGCGCTGGATGCGATCCCCGCCTACCGGCTCGGCGCCACCGCCTCGCTCCCGGGGCTCGCGCCGCTGCGCCGGGTGTGGGCGGCACCGGTCGCCGCCGCCCTCGCCGCCGCCGATGAGCGCTTCGTCCTGGATCTGCGCTCGGAGGCGTATGTCGCGCTGGGCCCGCTCGACGGGGGAGTGGCGTCGGCCTACGTGCGCGTGGTGACCGAAGGGCCCGGCGGAGCAGTGCGCGCGCTCAACCACTTCAACAAGCACGCCAAGGGCGACCTCGTGCGACGCCTCGCCGTCACCCGGCCCCGTATCGCCTCCGCCCGGGGCTTCGTCGCGTGGGCGGCGACGGCGGGACTGCGCGCCGAGGAGAACGGTCGCGAGGTCATCCTCTTCGCCTGACGCCGACGCGGACCAGACGACGATGCGGCGGCGCGGATACTGACATGCCGCACGCGGCATCGCTAGCATGATCGCAGCGGGGGGTGGTCCTCGCGGGCGCGGTCCCCGCGTCCACCACTCTGGAGGTCGCTTCATGAACAACGACTACGACGGCTACGGAGCTCTGCTGGCCTTCTGGCTGGTGCTCCTGCCGATTCTGCTCATCCTCGCGCTGGCGGGCTACATCATCGGCTCCTTCCTGCTGATGAAGATCTTCGAGAAGGCAGGTGTGGAGGGCAAGTGGCGCGCCTGGGTGCCCGTCTACAACATGCTCGTGTTCGCGAAGCTCGGTGATCTGTCGCCGTGGGTGATGCTCGGCGCCATCGCGGTGTCGGCCTTCCTCGGACAGATCCCCGTCATCGGCTGGCTGCTGTCGCTCGTATCGATCGCCGCTGCCGTCATGGCCGGCTGGCGTGTCGGGCTGAAGCTCGGGCGCGACTGGCCGCTGCTGCTGCTGTGGCTGATCCCCGGCGTCGGCGGTCTCATCTGGCTCGGCGTCCTCGCCTTCGGCAACACGACGTGGAACCCCGCGATCGCGCCGTCCCCCTGGCGGAACACCTTCCTGAAGGACACCACGGTGTGGCAGGGCATCCCGGTGCAGCCGGAAGCCGCGGGATCCGTCGGTGCGGCCGGCGCGGCCCCCGCCGCGTACCCGCCCGCCGGCTACCAGGCTCCGGCCGGGTACGCCCCGCCGCCCGCGCCGCCCGCCGGGACGACGCAGCCGGCCGCGCAGCCGGCGCCCCCGGTGACGCCGCCCGCGGCGCCTCCGGCCACCCCGCCTGCGACACCGCCGACGACTCCGCCTGCGGCCACGCAGCCGCCGACCGAACCGCCGGCCTCGCCCGAGCCGCCGCGGCCCTGAGCCCGACCACGACGACCCCCTCCTCGGAGGGGGTCGTCGTGCGTCCGGGAGCACGTCGCGGGGGCTAGCGTTGTCCCATGACGACGACGACTGTTCCGCTCCGCCGACTCGGCGACTCCGGCCTCCTCGTATCCGCCGTCGGCCTCGGCTGCAACAATTTCGGCCGGGCCGGCACGCGCAGCGAATCGCTCGAGGGGACCCGGGAGGTCCTCGATGCCGCCCTCGACGCCGGGGTCACCTTCCTCGACACCGCGGACATGTACGGCGCCGATCCGGGTCAGTCCGAGACGCTCATGGGTCAGGCCCTCGAGGGGCGGCGGGACCGCGTCGTGCTGGCCACCAAGTTCGGGCACTCGGGACGCGACATCGGCTACGGCGCGGTGGGCGCGAAGGCATCGCGCTCGTACGTCCGGCGGGCGGTGGAAGGCTCCCTCCAGCGCCTGCGAACCGACTGGATCGACCTCTACCAGCTGCACACCCCCGATCCCGGCACCCCGATAGAGGAGACCCTCGACGTGCTCGGCGACCTCGTCCGCGAGGGCAAGGTCCGCTATGTGGGTCACTCGAACCTCGCGGGATGGCAGATCGCCGAGGCCCATTTCGTGGCAGCGGCCCGGGCGGGCATCCCGTTCATCTCGGCGCAGAATCATTACAGCCTGCTGGCCCGTTCGGCCGAACGGGAGGTCCTGCCCGCGGTGCGGCGATTCGGCCTCGGCTTCCTGCCGTACTTCCCGCTGCACAACGGCCTCCTGACCGGCAAGTTCAGCCGCGACAACGCGCCCGCCGACACCCGCATCATGCGGCAGCGGCAGCACGTGTGGCGGGATGCTCCGTGGGACGCACTGGAGGAGTACCGTGCCTTCTGCGACGAGCGCGGCCTCACGATGCTCGAAGCGACGTTCGGCTGGCTTCTCGCCCAGCCGGCTCTGTCGAGCGTCATCGCCGGCGCCACCAGCGCCGACCAGGTGCGCGCGAACGCAGCCGCGGCGACGGCGTGGGTGCCGAGCACCGCCGACCTCGCGCGTATCGACGAGATCTTCCCGCTCCCGGCGGACCCCGGCGCGCAGGTCTGACCCGGTGCTGGGCACGCTTCTCGCACGCTACCTGCGCCCCGCATGGCCGCTGGTCGCGGCAGTCGTGGTGTTCCAGCTGGCGCAGTCCGTCGCGGCGCTGCTGCTGCCCACGCTCAACGCCGACATCATCGACCGCGGGGTGGTGACCGGCGACATCCCGTTCATCTGGTCCACCGGCGCGGTGATGCTGGGGATCAGTCTGGTGCAGATCGTCTGCGCGATCATCGCGGTCTACTTCGGCTCGCGCCTCGCGATGGGCCTGGGACGCGATCTCCGCGCCGACCTCTTCCACCGTGTCGTCGCCTTCTCGCAGCGCGAGGTGGGGGTGTTCGGTCCGGCATCCCTGATCACCCGCAACACGAACGACGTCCAGCAGGTGCAGATGCTCGTGCAGGTGTCGGCGACCCTCATGGTCTCGGCGCCGATGCTCGCCATCGGCGGTGTCGTCATGGCGATTCGCCAGGACGCGGGGCTGTCGTGGCTCATGGGCGTCGCGATCCCCGTGCTGCTCGTCGTGGTGGGTCTCATCGTGTGGCGCATGGTGCCGGCGTTCACCCTCATGCAGAAGAGCATCGACCGCGTCAACCAGATCCTCCGCGAGCAGCTCACGGGGATCCGGGTGGTGCGGGCGTTCGTCCGGGAGCGCGAGGAGCGCGAGAGGTTCGGCCGAGCCAGCCAGGACGTCATGGCGACGGCACTGCGTGCCGGGAACCTCATGGCACTCATGTTCCCGGCGGTCATGCTGGTGCTCAATCTGTCGAGCGTCGCGGTCATCTGGTTCGGAGCTTTCCAGGTGCAGTCGGGCGATGTCCAGATCGGTACCCTCTTCGCCTTCCTCACCTACCTCATGCAGATCCTCATGGGCGTCATGATGGCCACGTTCATGTTCGTCGTGATCCCGCGCGCCGCCGTGTGCGCCGACCGCATCGGCGAGGTCCTCGACATCGCGCCATCGGTCGTCCCTCCGGCCGTCCCCGTCGCCGCGCCCGGGGCGGCAGGTCGCATCGAGTTCGACGGCGTCGAATTCTCCTACCCCGGTGCGGATGAGCCGGTGCTGCGCGACATCACCTTCGCGATCGAGCCCGGCACCACCACCGCGATCATCGGTTCGACAGGGTCGGGCAAGACCACCCTCGTGGGCCTGGTCCCGCGGCTCTTCGACGCGACCGCGGGTGTCGTCCGGGTCGACGGGATCGACGTGCGCGAATACGACCCCGACGAACTGTGGCGGCGGATCGGGCTCGTTCCCCAGCGCGCCTTCCTGTTCTCGGGGACCATCGCCACCAACCTGCGCTACGGCGACGCCGAGGCCACCGACGAGCAGCTCTGGCACGCCCTCGCCATCGCCCAGGGCCGGGACTTCGTCGACGCGTCCGCCGAAGGACTCGAGATGCCGATCGCGCAGGGCGGCACCAACGTCTCGGGCGGTCAGCGCCAGCGGCTCGCCATCGCTCGCGCCCTGGTCAAGCGTCCGGCCATCCACATCTTCGACGATTCGTTCTCCGCCCTGGATCTGGCCACGGATGCCGCGCTGCGGCGTGCTCTCGACCGCGAACTCCCGAACACGACGCGGCTGGTCGTCGCCCAGCGCGTGTCGACCATCCGCGGGGCGGATCAGATAGTCGTACTCGAGCACGGCCGCATCGTGGGACTCGGCACGCACGAGACGTTGCTTCAATCCTGCGGAACCTACCGCGAGATCGTCGAGTCGCAGCTGGCGGCGGAGGAGGCGGCATGAGCGGTGGACGCCCGCTCGGAGGACCGATGGGGCGGGGGCCGATGGGTCGGGGACCGGGCCAGGCGCCCGCGGAGAAGGCCCGCTCGTTCGGCCCGAGCGCCCGACGTCTGCTGGGGACTCTCCGCAGCGAGCGGGGGAGACTCGTCGCGGTGCTCCTCTTCGGGATCCTCTCGGTCGCCCTCAGCGTCGCAGGACCGAAGCTGCTCGGCGAAGGCACCAACGTCGTCTTCGCCGGGTTCCTCGCGCCCGAGGTCGGTATCGACTTCCCCCGACTGGGCGGCATTCTGCTTGTCGTCCTCACGGTCTACGTCCTGGCGAGCGCTTTCGGCTGGTTGCAGGGGCGCATCCTGAACGGCGTCGTCCAACGGGCCGTGCATCGTCTGCGCATGCAGGTCGAGGACAAGATCCACCGCCTGCCGCTGGCCTACTTCGACCGTGTGCAGCGAGGAGAGCTGCTCAGCCGGGTGACGAACGACGTCGACAACATCGGCCAGACGATGCAGCAGACGCTGTCGCAGGTCGTCGTCTCGCTGCTGACGGTCATCGGCGTGCTGGCGATGATGTTCGTCCTCTCCCCGCTGCTGGCCGTCATTGCGCTGGTGACGATCCCGCTCACGGTCGCCATCACCGTGCTCGTCGCTCGGCGGTCCCAGACGCTCTTCGCAGCGCAGTGGAAGGCCACGGGCGTCCTCAACGCGAGGGTCGAGGAGACGTTCTCGGGACACGCGCTCGTGAAGACCTTCGGGCACCAGGCCGAGGTCGAGGCCGACTTCCGGTCCGAGAATGAGGAACTGTATCGGGCGAGCTTCGGGGCACAGTTCGTCTCCGGCCTGATCATGCCGGCGATGATGTTCATCGGCAACCTCGTCTACGTCGCCATCGCCGTGGTCGGCGGTCTGCAGGTCGCGGCGATGGCGATGTCGATCGGCGATGTGCAGGCGTTCATCCAGTACTCGCGACAGTTCACCCAGCCGCTCAGCCAGCTGGGTTCCATGGCCGCTCTGCTGCAGTCGGGGGTCGCCAGCGCGGAGCGGGTGTTCGAGCTGCTCGACGAATCCGAGCAGGAACCCGATGAGGACCCCGCGCAGTCGCCGCCGGCGGACGCCGGTCACCTCGAGTTCCACGACGTCTCCTTCCGCTACGCGCCGGATGTCCCGCTCATCGAGGGACTGTCCTTGGCCGCGGCACCGGGCAGCACCGTCGCCATCGTCGGGCCCACCGGTGCGGGGAAGACCACGCTGGTCAACCTCGTGATGCGGTTTCACGACGTCGACGACGGGTCCATCACCCTCGACGGCGTCGACACCCGCCGCATCACACGGGACGATCTGCGCAGCCGCACCGGGATGGTGCTGCAGGACACCTGGCTGTTCGCGGGGACGATCCGCGAGAACATCGCGTACGGCCGACCCGCGGCATCCGAGGAGGAGATCATCGCCGCCGCCACCGCCGCCTACGTCGACCGCTTCGTCCACGCCCTCCCCGACGGGTACGAGACGCTCCTCGACGACGACGCCACCAACCTCAGTGTCGGGGAGCGTCAGCTGATCACGATCGCGCGGGCGTTCCTCGCAGATCCGCGCATCCTCATCCTCGACGAGGCCACGAGCTCGGTGGACACGCGCACCGAGCTCCTGATCCAGCGCGCCATGTCGAAGCTCCGTCGCGACAGGACCGCTTTCGTCATCGCGCATCGGCTGTCGACCATCCGGGATGCCGATCTCATCCTCGTCATGGCGGACGGCGCGATCGTCGAACAGGGCCGCCATGAAGAGCTCCTCGCGACGGGCGGCGCCTACGAGAGGCTGTACAACGCCCAGTTCGAGGCTCCGATGGATGAGACCGCCGAGGCCGCGGTGCCAGGCGCACCGCCGATGTCCGAAGGCGGTCGGTCTTGACGCACTAGGATGTGATGACGCCGACCGGTCCGAGCCGGACGGCCCCGATCGCCGGCTCACAGGAGGACAGGGCGTGCCCGAGGTAACCACGCAGGCGCGCGACGTCGAGATGCCCGACGGCGCGCTGTCGCTGGAATGGGCCGCTGTCACGCACACCGGCAGACGACGCGATGTCAATCAGGACGCGGTGTTCGCGGGCTACCCGCTCTTCGTCGTCGCCGACGGCATGGGCGGGCACATCGGCGGCGAGATCGCCAGTGCGAGCACGATCACACGGCTGCGCGAGGTGGTGGATGCCGGATCCGTCACCCCGGAGACCATCGAGAAGGCGCTCGGCCGAGCGGTCAAGGACATCGCCTCCCACCCCGAGGCGACCGACGAGGGCACCGGGACGACGCTCACCGGTGTGTACCTCGAGACCGCGGGCGACGAGCCTCACTGGGTCACCCTCAACATCGGCGACTCGCGGGTGTACCTGCTGCGCGAGAGCACCATCGTCCAGATCACGACGGATCACTCCGTCGTGCAGGAGCTCGTAGCCGCCGGGCGGCTGAGCCCGGAGGAGGCCGAGAGCCACCCCTACGGAAACGTGATCACCCGGGCGGTCGGACCGAGCGAGAGCGTGACACCGGACTACGTGCGCATCGAGCTGGCGGCCGGCGACCGTTTCGTGATCTGCTCCGACGGTCTCACCAAGGAATTGACCGACTACGGCATCAAGCACTTCCTGGCCGAGCACGCCGATCCCGCCGCCGCCGTGGACGCGATGCTGGATGCCGCCCTCGAGAACGGCGGGCGCGACAACATCTCGATCATCGTGCTCAACGTCGGCCCCGTCGACGCCGGGGCATCCCACGCGCCGGACGCCGACGCCGACTCCTCCCCAGCGGCGAACTGAGCTCGATCCCTCCACAGGTGGCCGCGCGCGAAGGAGGGTCTCGGCGAGGTGCGGTTCAGTGGCGGGGTGTCCGATTCCGTCGCCGCAGCCCTTCGCGCTCCTTCAGCGCATCGACTCCACCATGACGAGCCGCTGAACCTGCCGGATGCGTGGGTGCCGCCGCCGCGGCCGCCCGTCCCCGTCCTCGCCGCGATCGTGCCCGTCGTCGGCGCCGTCGCCATATGGCTGGTCACCGGTTCGGTCCTCGCGCTGTGGCTCGCGGTGCTCGGCCCGCTGCTAGCCGGCGCGTCCATCCTCGACGCGGGGCGCACGACGCGACGGGATCGTCGACGCGCAGAGCGGGCTGCGCGCGAGGCCCACGAGGCGGCGTACGACGAGATCGTCCGCAGGCACGGTATCGAGCGAGCAGAGCGCCGGGGGCGGCATCCGGACGTCGCGGGTTTCATCCAGGCCGACGCCGAGGTGTGGCGCAGCGTTCCGGGCCGTGCCGGAGTGATCGTCGTGGGCTCGGGCGATGTGGTCAGCGAGGTGCGGGTGAACGGCGGCCACGGCGATCCCGCGGCCGCCCGCCTCCGCCGCACCGCCGCCCACCTCGCCGATGCGCCGGTGGTGGTGTCCGCCGCGCTGGGCGTCACGGTCGTCGGCTCCGGAGAGGTGGCGTGCGCCGCCGTGTTGCGAGGACTCGCGCTCCAACTGTGCCTCGCTCTTCCTCCGGGCGAGCTGCGGATCACCGGCCCGCTGCGCGGCGTGCACGCGTGGGCCGAGGAGCTCCCGCATCGCCGCGCCGCCTCCGGTCGGGCGCTGGCGCTCATCGACGCCGGAGATCCGGTTCCCGCCGACGCGGAGTTCGTGCTGGCACTCGGGCAGCCGGGCCTGCCCGCCTCGCCGCGCTGCGGCGTCACGATCCACGTGCGAGGACTGACCGCCGGACGGCTGGACGAGCCCTCGGACGCGGACGAGCGTGACCTTCGGCTCGAGGCCGTCGGCGAGGCCCAGGCGCTCGAGCTGGCCGCGCAGCTCGATCGCCGCGCGGGAACCGCCTTCGGACGCAGCGAGGGTATCGAACCGCTTCCCCTGGGACGGCTGCTGGCCGATCACCGACCGGTCCGCGCTCCCGGACGGCTGCCGGCCGTCATCGGTGTGGCCGACACCGGTCCTCTCACAGTCGATCTCGTCGCCGACGGTCCGCACGCCGTCGTGGCCGGGGTCACCGGTGCCGGCAAGAGCGAACTGCTCATCACCTGGATTGTCTCCCTGTGCGCCACGCACTCCACGCGGGAGCTCAGCTTTCTGCTCGCCGACTTCAAGGGCGGCACCGCCTTCGACGCCCTCACCGGACTCGCGCACGTGACAGGCGTGCTCACCGATCTCGACGGATCGGGCGCCCGGCGCGCCATCGAGAGCCTGCGCGCCGAGATGAGGTGGCGCGAGGGCGCCCTGGCCGCGGCGGGAGCCCGAGACGTTGCGGATCCGCGGGTGCAGCTGCCGCGACTGGTCATCGTCGTCGACGAGTTCGCCGCCCTGCTCTCGGAGCAGCCCGAGCTGCATGCGGTCTTCGCCGACGTCGCCGCCCGTGGGCGTGCACTGGGGATGCACCTCATCCTCGGCACACAGCGCATCGCCGGGGTCGTCCGCGAGGCCCTGCTGGCCAACTGTCCGCTCCGGCTGAGCCTGCGGGTGACCGATCGCGCGGACAGCCGAGCGGTCATCGGCAGCGAGGACGCCGCCGACATCCCCGGCGGCGACGACGGACGGGGGATCGCCATGGTGCGCCGCGCGGCCGACGCCCTCCCGCTGCGCGTCCGCGTGGCGTTGTCCGCTGCTGCCGATGTCGCCGCGGTCATCGAGGCGTCGACCGGCCCCCAGCCGCGGCGGCCCTGGCTTCCCGAGCTTCCCGCGTGCATCGATCTGGCAGAGCTCCCCGCGGTCGAAGCGGCACCCGGTGCCCTGGTGCTCGGACTTCTCGACGAGCCCGAGTGGCAGCGCCAGGCGCCCGCGTGCATCGCCGTCGCCGAACGCGGGCTGCTCGTGGCCGGCGGGCCGGGGTCGGGGCGCACGACGGCGCTGGACACCCTCGCCACCCAGGCCCGCCACGTCGTCCGCATCCCCGACGACGCCGAGGGCGCATGGGATGCCGCGATGGAGCTGCAGCGGACGCTGCCGGAAGCAGGCAGCCTCGTCGTCGCGGACGATCTCGACGTTCTGGTGGGCAGGTTCCCGCCCGAGTACGCGCAGGAGTTCTTCGAGCTGCTCGATGCACTCTGCCGGGGTGCGGGCCAGCAGGGCTACCTCGTGGCTGCGTCCGTGCAGCGCCTCAGCGGTCCCGTCGTCCGTATCGCGGATCTGCTCCCGCGCCGCCTCGTTCTCCGCACGACCACGCGCCTCGAGCACATCGCCTTGGGCGGGGACCCGGTCGCCTTCCGTGGCGACGCGCCCCCGGGACGCGGCACCCTGGACGGCGTGCCGATCCAGATCGCGCGCGTACCGGAGGTCCGCCGCCTGCCGCGCGAGGACGAGGCGGCATGGATGCCGAGCACGATGCTCACGGGGTTCGTCGCCCGGCGGTCGCCGGCAGCGCGGGAGGCGCAGCGCACCTGGCAGCAGTGCGGGATGCACGTGTGGTCCGTCGCCGAGTACGCCGAGGGCGTGCATCCGGGGACCCCGACGGTGGTGGTCGGCGACCCGGAGGAATGGCAGCGGCACTGGCGGGTGCTCTCGCAGGTGCGCTCCGAGCACGACCTCGTGATCGACGCCTCGTGCGCCGCCGACCTTCGCCTGCTCACCGGAAGCCGCATCCTGCCGCCCTACGCCGAGCCCGGGCGGGGGAGAGCGTGGCTCTTCTCGAGCGGCGATGACCCCGTCCGCATAGTCCTTCCGGCGGTGCAGTTCAGGTCGATCCGTACCGGCACCGGTTCTTGACCCGCCCGGGTGGTCCTCATACCGTCGCAGGAACACCCGATCGGCAGGAGAACCCATGCGCATCCTCATCGTCGGAGCCGGCGGTGTCGGCTCGGCCGCCGCGCGCATCGCCGCGCGTCGCGACTTCTTCGAGCACGTGGTGATCGCCGATTACGACCCGTCTCGGCCCGAGGGGCTCGTCGCCGAACTCGCCGACGCCCGGTTCTCGGCTGCCCGCATCGACGCGTCCGATGCGGAGTCGGTCGCTGCGCTCATCCGTGAGCACGGGGTCACGCATGTGCTGAATGCCGTCGATCCGCGTTTCGTGATGCCGATCTTCGACGGCTGCGCCGCAGCCGACGCCACCTATCTCGATATGGCGATGAGCCTGTCGCGACCGCACCCGGAGCGTCCCTTCGAGCTCCCCGGAGTGAAGCTCGGCGACGAGCAGTTCGCCCAGGACGAAGCCTGGCGCCGGGCCGGACGCCTGGCACTCGTGGGAATCGGCGTCGAACCCGGTCTGTCGGATGTGTTCGCGCGGTATGCCGAGGACGAGCTGTTCAGCGAGATCGACGAACTGGGTGTGAGGGACGGGGCGAACCTCGTCGTCGCCGGATACGACTTCGCACCGTCGTTCTCGATCTGGACCACGATCGAGGAGTGCCTCAACCCACCCGTGATCTTCGAGCGGGACCGGGGCTGGTTCACCACGGCTCCCTTCAGCGAGCCCGAGATCTTCGACTTCCCGGAGGGGATCGGACCGGTCGAGTGCGTCAACGTCGAGCATGAGGAGGTCGTCCTCATGCCGCGATGGACCGGCGCCGACCGGGTCACCTTCAAGTACGGACTCGGTGACGAGTTCATCGAGGTGCTCAAGGTGCTGCACAAGCTGGGCCTCGACCGCACCGACAAGGTCTCGGTCAAGGGGGTCCAGGTCTCGCCCCGCGATGTCGTCGCCGCGTGCCTGCCCGATCCGGCGACCCTCGGCGACCGCATGTCGGGGAAGACCTGCGCGGGGGTGTGGGTGAGAGGTCGCGGCAAGGACGGTGCCCCCCGTTCGACATACCTCTACCACGTCGCCGACAACGAGCACACGATGGCCGAGTACAACTCGCAGGCCGTGGTGTGGCAGACGGCGATCAATCCCGTCATCGCCCTCGAGCTCCTCGCCGGCGGCACCTGGCAGGGGAGCGGCGTGCTCGGGCCCGAGGCGTTCCACGCGCGCCCGTTCCTCGACCTGCTCGCCGCCCCCGCACCGGCCGGTTACGGCAGTCCCTGGGGGATCCAGGAGAAGGCGCTGTCCTGACCGCCGCCCCTCGGCGAAAGCGTCCCGTCAGGCCAGCGCGTCCGCGAGCGGTGTCTCCTCGAGTCCGTGGGCGGTGGCGACCCCGGGGTTCACCACGGAGCCCGCAACCGTGTTGAGGCCCGCAGCCAGAGCGGCGTCGGCCCGCAGCGCGTCCTTCCATCCCCGACGTGCGATCTGCCGGATGTAGGGCAGCGTCGCGTTCGTCAGAGCGGAGGTGGACGTGTGCGGCACCGCGCCGGGCATGTTGGCGACGCAGTAGAACACGCTCCCGTGCACGGGGAAGGTGGGTTCGGCGTGGGTGGTCGGGTGCGTGTCCTCGAAGCAGCCGCCCTGATCCACGGCGATGTCGACCAGGACGGAGCCCGGGCGCATTCGCCCGACCATCTCGTTGGTGACGAGTTTGGGTGCCTTCGCTCCGGGGATGAGCACCGAACCGATCACGAGATCCGAGTCGACGACCGCGCGATCGAGGTCGAAGGGGTTGGATGCGGCGGTCTTCACCCGCCCCTGGAAGTGGTCGTCGAGGTACCGAAGGCGCTGCACGTTCGTGTCGAAGACGGTGACGTCGGCACCCATGCCGACGGCGATCACCGCCGCATTCGCGCCGGCCACGCCGCCGCCGATCACCGTGACCTTCGCCGGCCTGGTGCCCGGCACGCCCGACATCAGAAGCCCGAGGCCTCCCGCCGACCTCATCAGCGTGGAGGCGCCGACCATCGGGGCCAGGCGGCCGGCCACTTCGCTCATGGGCGCGAGAAGGGGCAGGCCGCCGCCGGCGAGCTGAACCGTCTCGTACGCGATCGCGGTGACCCGATCCGACACCAGCTGTTCGGTGAGCGCGCGGTCGGCCGCCAGGTGGAGGTAGGTGAAGACCACCAGGTCGTCGCGGAAGTTCGCGTACTCGCCGGCGATCGGCTCTTTGACCTTCAAGAGCAGCTCGGCCCGGGACCACACGTCGCCGGCATCGTCCAACAGGACGGCCCCTGCGTCGTCGTACTCGCTGTCGGGCATCGAGGAACCGATGCCGGCACCGCGCTGCACGAACACCTCGTGACCTGCGGCGACGAGATCATGCACGCCGGCGGGTGTGAGAGCCACCCGGTACTCGTTGTTCTTGACCTCGGTGGGGACGCTGATCCTCATCGTCAGATCCTTTCCGCTCCGCCGTTGGAGCGTTCGTGCTCCTCGTGGGAGCGCCTCAGAAGGCGGGGCGGATGGCCCCGACGTCCCGTCCGCCGCCGGTGACGGTCAGCGGAAGACATGTCATCACCTCGCCGACGCCCGCGGCATCGAGCGCGCCTGCGCGTTCGAGCAGCCGCAACGCGACGGCGGTGGTGGCGCGAGTGCTGCCGTCGAGCATCTTCAGCACCACCGTGGTGCCGTCGGGCGCGACCATCACCAGCACGCCCTCGGCGCCGGTCTTGGCGAAGACGCCGAGATGCTCGATCGCGACTGTGTCGGGACGGCCGGGTCCGTCGATGGTCCACGGGTGAGCGCGCACCGCCTGAACGAGAGCGCCGGCGCTGCGGTGGAGCGCGAACGGGGACGTCGACGATGCGGTTCCGATGCGGTGGATCGCCTTGGCCAGGCCGAAGAGGGTCACCGCGAGGACCGGGGCTCCGCACCCGTCGACCGCGACGGTGGGGGACTTCTCGCCGACGAGTCGCTCCACCACGTCGCGGATGTGCACCTGGAGGGGGTGTGCGGGATCCAGGTAGCCGTCCGTAGGCCACCCGTTGACGACGCACGTCAGGAGCATCGCGGCGTGCTTGCCGGAGCAGTTCATTCGCACGCGCGCCGGCGCGCCGTGCTCGCGGATGAGGGCGTCGCGAGTCGCCGCGTCGCCCGGCCAGGCGGGCGGACAGCCGAGGGCGTCCTCGGTCACGCCCGCGGAGTGCAGGATCTGCCGGACCACCTCGACGTGTCTGTCGGTGCCCGAGTGGCTGGCGGTCGCGAGCCCCAGACGCTCGCCCTCCAGAGGTGCGCCCGCCGACAGCATCGCCAGTGCCTGCAGCGGCTTCAGCGTCGAGCGCGGAAGGATGAGCGCCGACGTGTCGCCCAGCGAGGCGGAGACCGCGCCGTCCGGGGCGAGCACGATCGCCGCGCCCGCGTGCCGGGATTCGACGAACCCGCTGCGCTCGACGACCGCGAGTTCGACGGCGTCCGAGACCGAGAAGGTGTGGGGCACCACGTCAGCCTACCGGGGAGGCCGCCGCCGACCCCCATGACAGACTGTGCTCATGTTCGGCGAGCATCGATACTCCGTCCGGTCGGTCTGGACCGGCAACCGAGGCTCGGGAACGACCGGATACCGGGACTACGACCGGGCCGTCCTGATCCAGATCGACGGCAAGCCCGATCTGCTCGCGTCGGCCGACAAGCCCTTCCGTGGCGACGCGGCGCGGTGGAACCCCGAAGATCTGCTGGTCGCGGCGCTGAGCGAGTGCCACCTGCTGTCGTACCTCCACGCGTGCGTGCAGGCGGGCATCGTCGTCACCGGCTATGAGGACGATGCGAGCGGGCTCATGGTCGAGGACGGCCGGGGCGCCGGCGCCTTCCGCGAGGTCGTGCTGCGCCCGCGTGTCACCGTCGCCGAGGAGTCGATGCGGGATGCCGCGATCGCGGCGCACGAGCAGGCTCACGCCTGGTGCTTCATCGCCAATTCCGTCAACTTCCCGGTCCGCCACGAACCGGTGATCGTCATCAGCGGCGCTCGTGAGGGAGGACCTGCTTGATGCGATCGAGGGGGTTGTGTGCGGGGGCCTCGTTGTAGGCGTGCGCCAGCTCCTGGCCCGAGAGGGCGTGGATGGCGGCCATGATGTCGTCGGTCGCCAGTCGCCGCGCACGGCCCGAGGTGGCCGGTCCGTGGTGCGACAGCTCGAGCGGCTCGCCGAACTTCACGGTGATGCGGTGCTTGGTGGACGGCATCCGGGCACCGACCGGCATGACCTTGTCCGTGCCGATCAATCCCACCGGCACGACCGGCGCCCCCGTCTGCAGCGCGAGGAAGGCGACCCCGGTGCGTCCCTTGTAGAGCCGCCCGTCCAGAGAGCGCGTGCCCTCCGGATACAGCGCCACTGCGCGGTCCTGGTCCAGGAGCATCCGCTGCTGCTCCAGGGCGTCGAGAGCCGCCTGCCCGGCGCCGCGCTTGACCGGGATCGCTCCGATGGCGGTGAAGAACTCCCGTGAGATCCATCCCGACGCGCCTGCGCCCTCGAAGTAGCTCGACTTGGCAAGGAAGTGCACGGGACGGGGCGCCGCAACCGGGATCGCGATCGAGTCGATGAACGACAGATGGTTGCTCGCGAAGATCACCGGGCCGGTCCGGGGGACGAGGTGGCGGCCTTCGACGTGCGGTCGGTACACCACCCGGGCCAGCGCCGTGATGACCATGCGACCCAGGACGTACGTCGCGCCCATGCGCGTGACCTGCTCCTGCGTGTCGACGGCGGGGACGGCGGAGTCATCTTCGCGGGGTTCGGTCGTCTCCTCGGAAGTCACCCGTCGAGGCTACCCCCGTTTCCATACCACTCATGGCATAGCCGGTTCCCAGCGAGGGTGGAGCAAACATGGGGGAGGATGGGAGACTCCCGTTCGTCGATCTGAGGATTCCTCTTGCGCTCTCGACCGCTCGTCGCCCTGTCCACCGTCGCCGTGTCGGCGTTCCTTCTCGCCGGCTGTGCAGGCTCCGGGACCGAAGCCGCTCCCACGCCGTCGAGCTCGGCCACGGTCGACCTGTGCGCCGCGGGGGCCGAATCAGGCGCCGCGACCGAGGCCGTCACGGTGGACGGCGAGGTGGGGGAGGAATCCACCGCCACCTTCGAGGCGCCCCTCGAGATCGAAGACCTGCAGAGCACGGTGCTCACCGAGGGGTCCGGCGAGGCCGCCGAGGCCGGCGACCTGGTGACCTACGCGCTGAGCGCCTACAGTGCCGAGACCGGCGAGCTGCTCGGTTCGTTCGGCTACGGCGAGAACACGGTGCTTCCGCAGCAGATCTCGGCCGACAACCCTCTGGGTCAGCTGCTCGGCTGCGCCGCACCCGGCACGCGCGTCGTCGGGGCCTTCCCTGCGACGGCCGACGCCCCGGGCGAGGTCTACGTCGTCGACATGCTCGACATCGTTCCCAACGCCGCCTGGGGTGAGCCGCAGGATCCCGCGGAAGGGCTTCCCGCCGTCGATCTGGCCGAAGACGGCGCGCCCACGGTGACGCTCCCCGACGGGGACGCGCCGACCGAGTTCGACAAGGCCACCCTGAAGAAGGGCGACGGCGAGGTCGTCGAAGCAGGCGACGGCGTGATGGTGCAGTACCACGGCGTCTCGTGGGACACCGGCGAGGTCTTCGACGAGAGCTGGGGCAAGACCCCCTTCACCTTCTCGACCGGCGGCGGCGTCGTGCAGGGCTTCTCTGACGCAGTGATCGGAGAGACCGTCGGCTCGCAGGTCATCGCCGTCCTCCCCCCGGATGTCGCGTACGGTGAGGGCGAGATCAACGACAGCGACCTCACCGGGCAGACGCTGGTGTTCGTCATCGACATCCTCGGCACCCAGCCCGCCGCATAGCGCGGACTAGGCTGACGGGATGCGCCGCATCCTCGTCCTCGGCTCGACCGGCTCGATCGGCACGCAGGCGCTCGACGTCATCCGCGCCAATCCGCGCCGGTTCGAGGTGGTCGGGCTCGCGGCGGGCAGCGACCGTTCGGGTCTCGACGCCCAGGCGGCGGAGTTCGGGGTGGAGCACACCGCCCTCGGCGCCGCCGAGGCCGAGCAGCTCGTGCGCGACGTCGAGGCCGACGTGGTGCTCAACGGCATCACCGGTTCCGTGGGGCTCGGCCCGACGCTCGCGGCGCTGGAGTCGGGTCGCACCCTCGCGCTGGCCAACAAGGAATCGCTCATCGTGGGCGGGGAACTGGTGACGGCTATCGCGGCGCCGGGCCAGATCGTTCCCGTGGACTCCGAGCACTCCGCCATCGCTCAGGCGCTGCGCTCCGGTGACCGGTCCGAAGTGCGGCGGCTCGTGCTGACGGCGTCCGGCGGCCCGTTCCGCGGCCGGAGCCGGGCGTCGCTCGCCGGGGTCACGCCCGCCGAAGCGCTCGCCCATCCCACGTGGGACATGGGTCGCGTGGTCACGACGAACTCCGCCACTCTGGTGAACAAGGGTCTCGAGGTCATCGAGGCGCACCTGCTCTTCGGGGTCGCCTATGCCGACATCGACGTCGTCGTGCACCCGCAGTCGATCGTGCACTCCATGGTGGAGTTCGTCGACGGCTCCACCATCGCGCAGGCGTCCCCACCCGACATGCGCCTGCCCATCTCGCTGGGTCTGGACTGGCCGCACCGCGTCGCCGGCGTCGGCCGGCCGCTGGACTGGACCGCTGCGGCGTCGTGGACGTTCGAGCCACTCGATGAGGCGGCCTTCCCTGCCGTACGACTGGCCAAGCGCGTCGGGCGGGCCGGAGCCACCTACCCCGCCGTGTTCAACGCCGCCAACGAGCAGGCCGTGGACGCCTTCCACGAGGGGCGCATCGGCTTCCTCTCGATCCTCGAGACCGTGGAGAGGGTCGTCGACGCGCACGAAGCGCCGGCCGCGCTCACGCGCGACAGCCTCATCGAGGCTGAGCGCTGGGCTCGGGAATCCGCGGACCGCGCGATCGCGGCATCCGCCTGATCAGTCGACCGGGCGCAGGGGGTCGGACGCGATGATGCGGTCCGGCGGGTAGGGCACCGGCCACGTCGGCTCCGGCACCGGCCATCCGGCTTCGGCCAGGGCGCGGCGTGCCAGCTCTCGCGCGGAGTAGGGGGCGCGGGTCCCGCGGACGTCGCGATAGTCCTGATGTCCGGGGCCGGCCCACAGGATCGCGTCGCCGTCGCCGACGAGCTTCACCGCCTCGACGATGGCGCGCTCCGGAGGGGAGTACTCGTGGATCTCGGCGTCGGGGCGTGCGCGTCGAGCCCCGTCGATGAGAGTCGCGCGGATGCTGTCCGGGTCCTCGAAGCGAGGGTGGTGGTCCGTGATCACGAGCACGTCGCTGCCCTCGACAGCGGTCCTGCCCATGTCATGACGCTTGGTGGCGTCACGGTCGCCGTCAGCGCCGACGAGCATGAGGACACGACCGGGGGTGACATGGCGGACGGCGGCGAGGGTCTTCTCGAACGCGTCGGGGGAGTGCCCGAAGTCGACGTACACGGCCGGCCCGCGGTCGCCGGAGACGCGCTGCGTGCGCCCCGGAAGGTACGCGTCGATTCGGCCGCCGCCCAGCGCCGCAGACAGGTCGTCCCACGCGTATCCGCCCTCGAGGAGCATGACGATGGCCAATCCCGCATTGGCGGCCATGTGCCGTCCGATGACGGGGACGACGGTGGTGAGGGAGCGCCCGTCGCGGGCGGTGAGGGTGAAGGCGGTGCCGTCCTGTCGTTCGTCGTCGATCACCACGGTCCAGTCCGCGTCCGCATCCGGATCCGCGGCGATGGCCGGGGTCACGACGGTCACGAACGGGATCTCGCTGCGCGCGGCGACGTCGGCGCCGGGGGCGGAGTCCAGTGAGATGACGGCACGGCGGGCGCGATCGGGGCGGAACAGGGCCAGCTTCGCCTCGAAGTACTCGTCCATGTCGGCGTAGTCGTCGAGGTGGTCGTGCGACAGGTTGGTGAATCCGGCGACATCGAACAGCAGTCCGTCCACGCGGTGACGGCTGAGTGCCTGTGCACTGACCTCGACCGCGACCGCCTCGACCCCCCGTTCCCGCATCAGCGCCAGCAGGGCGTGGAACTCGGAGGCTTCGGGGGTCGTGAGTCGCGAGACGATGACCTCACCGGCGATGTGGCGCTCCGCCGTCGACGACAGTCCGGTCACGACGCCGAGCTGATTCAGGATGCCCTCGAGCAGGTGCGACACGCTCGTCTTGCCGTTCGTGCCCGTGGTGCCGAACAGCAGCGGGATGTCGTCGCCCGGTCCGGTGCCGTACACCCAGGCCGACAGATCGCCGAGCGCGGCGCGAGGGTCGTCCACGACGACGATCGGCAGTCCGGCGCGGGCCGCGATGTCCGCTCCGGCGGCATCCGTGATGACGGCGACGGCGCCCTTCTCTGCTGCAGCCGCCGCGAACTCGGCGCCGTGGCGGTTCACACCGCGGATGGCCACGAACGCTTCGCCGGCGCGCAGGTCCGCCGTGGCGAGGGTCAGGCCGGTCAGCCGGACATCGGCGGCGTCACCGCGCACCTCACCGCCGAAGCGGGCGGCGAGATCCCCGAGCGAATGGACGGGGGGCGCCTCCGGGCGGAGCACGGGAGGCAGATTCGAGGCGGCGTCAGTCGGCATAGCGTGTCCATCCTCTCACCCGGCGCACGAGGACCGTGCGTGGGACGTCGCCGGGCGGTGACGCGCTTCGCGGCCAACTCGAAGCGACGCGCGGGTAGCGTGGGCGTGTGGAAGTGATCGCGTTCATCATCGGCATCGCCCTCATGGTCGTGGGGCTCGCCCTGTCGATCGCGCTCCACGAGATCGGCCACCTCGTCCCCGCCAAGCGTTTCGGCGTCCGGGTGGGGCAGTACATGATCGGCTTCGGCCCGACCCTCTGGTCTCGGCGCTACGGCGAGACCGAGTACGGCGTGAAGGCCGTCCCCCTGGGTGGCTACATCTCGATGGCGGGAATGTACCCGCCAAGTCCCGCCGACCGAGACGCCCACCGCGGCGGTCGGGCGGGAGGCGGATTCTTCGCCACGATGGTCCAGGACGCCCGTTCCGCCAACGACGAGACCGTCGACGGCGTCGAGGATCGCCGCGTGTTCTACCGGCTTCCGGTGTGGAAGCGGGTCGTGGTGATGCTGGGCGGTCCCATCATGAACCTGCTCTTCGCGATGGTCCTCTTCGCCGTCCTCCTCAGTGGCATCGGCGTCCAGACCGCCACCACCACGGTGCAGAGCGTCAGCGAGTGCGTGATCGCGGCGGATGCCGACCGCACCGAGTGCACCGCGGACGACCCGGTCGCCCCGGCCGCGGCCGCCGGGATGCAGCCCGGGGACGTGCTGGTGAGCGTCGACGGCGAGCGTGTCGAGACCTTCGCCGAAGCATCCGAGATCATCCGCAGCTCACCCGGACGGGAGTTGGCGATCGTCCTCGAGCGCGATGGAGCCGCGCAGACCGTGGAGCTGACCCCGGTGGCGGTGAGTCAGACCGAGGTCGACGACCGCGGCCGGCCCGTCGTGGGCGCAGACGGGGAGCCGCAGATCGTCGAGGTGGGCTTCGCCGGCATCCGTCAGGAAGTCGACTATCTCCGTGAGCCTCTCTGGGCCGGACCCGCGGCAGCCATCGAGAACGTCGGCGCGGTGACCCAGGTGATCTGGCGGCTCCCGGTGCTGGTGTGGGAGACCGCGGTCGCCACCGTCACGGGTCAGGAGCGCGACCCTGACGGCCCGCTCAGCGTGGTCGGCGCGGGCGTCATCGCCGGTGAGGTCGCCGCGGCGGATGCGCCCGTGCTCAACCGCGTCGCCGGCTTCCTCTCGCTTCTGGCGTCGCTGAACATCGCGCTCTTCGTGTTCAACCTCGTGCCGCTGCTGCCCTTGGACGGCGGGCACGTCGCCGTCGCGCTGTGGGACGGCATCAAGCGTGCGTGGGCCAAGCTCCGCGGCAGGGACGCTCCGGCACCCGTCGACGCCACCAAGCTCGTCCCCGTGACCTTCGTGGTCGTCATCGCCCTGATCGCGATGGGTGCGGTGCTGATCGTCTCGGACGTGATCAACCCGATCTCGATCTTCGGCTGATCTTTCGGGGCGGCTCAGGCTGCGCTGTATCCCAGCGCGTGGCCGACGAGGCGTTCGAGCGTCGTCATGCCGTCGCGCGACAGGATCGACTCGAGGTGTCCCTGGACCGACGCGTACGAGGGGCCGCGCAGAGCGAAGACGTCGCCGTCGGGCCCCGCCGCGATCTCGGTGTCGCCGATCCGGGTGACACCGGGCGCAACCCGCGCGGTGAAGGTGTTGTAGAACCCGATCGACGCATCGACGCCGAACAGGTCGACGGTCTTCTGCAGGCCCTGATGGGGGGCCGCCAGCGGCGCGAGCCCGACCCCCACCGCGTCGGCCAGGATCTGGTGGCTGAGGCAGACCGCCAGAAGCGGCCGCCCGGACGCGGTGCGGCGCCGGACGATGTCGCGCATGCGGCGAATCCGTTCGCTGGAGACGTCACGCGGATCGCCCGGGCCGGGGCCGGCCACCACGAGCTCTGCGGTGTCCACGCGCCGGTCGTCGACGTCCTGCCAGGGCAGGATCTCGACGTCCAGGCCGAGGTGACGGAGCTGATGGGCGAGCATCGTGGTGAAGCGGTCCTCGGCGTCGATCACGATCGCCGACCGGCCGGCGAAGGGTCCGACCTCGCCGGGGTCCTGCGGATTCAGCCAGAAGGCCGCCAGGCGCCCGTTGCGAGAGGCCAGCAGTGCGGCGATACCGGCGTCGTCCGCGAGGGCACGGGGCTCCGGCGCCGGGGCATCCTCGTCGATGGCATCGGACGCGGTGGTCGCGACCAGCTCGCGCGGGATCGCGCCGATCGCGCCGAGGACTCCCGCCGCCTTGCCGTGGGTCTCGCCGACCTCGCCGTAGGGGTCGGAGTGCCGCACGAGCGTGGCGCCGACGGGGACCCTCAGACGACCGTCCTGCAGATAGGCCGTTCGGATGAGGATGGGGGCGTCGAGGTCGTGAGACGCGCCGCCGTCGGTGTCGGTGGCCCCCGGCCGCGGCGTGAACAGCGCGGCGACGCCCGAATAGTAGCCGCGCGGTGTCGCCTCGTGTCGGGCGATGACGGTGCAGGCGTTCTGCATCGGGGACCCCGTCACGGTCGGGGCGAACATGGTCTCTCGGAGGATGTCGCGCGGATCGAGCCGGCTGCGACCCCGGAGCACGTACTCGGTGTGCGTGAGCCGTGACATCTCCTTCAGGTGCGGCCCGGTGATGCGCCCCCCGTCCGAGCACACCGCGCTCATCATCTTGAGCTCTTCGTCGACGACCATGAAGAGCTCCTCGGTCTCCTTGGTCGACTCGAGGAACTCGGTGAGCGTCTCGACCGTCGCGCCGCCGGCCGGGTGGCGGAAGGTCCCGGAGATGGGGTTCATCGTCACCACACCGTCCTGGGCGCTGACGTGCGCCTCCGGGCTCGCGCCGACGGCGATGTGCCCGTCGGTCACCACGGCGAAGGTCCAATAGGCGCCCCGTTCGTGCTCGAGCAGCGCACGGAACCAGGTGAGGGCCGTCGTGACGGGGTCGCCGTCGACCCCGGCGGTGAAGTCGCGTCGGATGACGAAGTTCGCCCCTTCGCCGCGGCCGATCTCGTCCGCGATGACGGTCCGCACGATCTGCGCGTAGTCCTCGTCCGAGATGTCGAACCCGGGCTCGATGAGCGGCACCGGATGCGCGGGGAGTCTCGCCATCACCTCCGCGCGCGGGAGCTCGCGGTGATCGGCCACGACGAGGCATCGCAGCGGCGCACCGTCGTCGTGGCACGCGAAACCGCGTTCGCGCACCTGGCGGTAGGGAACGAGGGCGAGCACCTCGCGCGCACGCCCGGTCGCGTCATGGAGGGGGATGTCGGCCAACAGCTCCACGTCGACGACGTCGCCGGTCAGAAGCTCGACGGTGTCGGGGGTGCGCGCGATGAGCGCGAACGGAGCTCCGTCGGCGATCAGCGCGGCGAGGTCGGCGCGGTCGGCGGAGGAAGGGGGATCGGGCCGGGTCATGTCGCGCCGAAACTACCACAGCGCGGGGAAGCCCCCGTCGGGGGCCGGGGCGCGCTGGCGACGGATGACGGCGCCGTCCGCCGGGCCGCGGCGTAGGCTGGGAGACGTGCCCGCCGTGAACCTCGGAATGCCGAACGTCCCTCACACCCTCGCTCCGCGCCGCAAGAGTCGACAGATCAAGGTCGGCAAGGTCCTGGTGGGCGGAGACGCCCCGGTCAGCGTCCAGTCGATGACGACCACTCCGACGACCAACATCAACGCGACGCTGCAGCAGATCGCCGAGCTCACCGCCTCCGGCTGCGAGATCGTGCGCGTCGCCGTGCCGTCGCAGGACGACGCCGATGTGCTCCACATCATCGCCAAGAAGAGCCAGATCCCGGTCATCGCCGACATCCACTTCCAGCCCAAGTACGTTTTCCAGGCCATCGACGCCGGATGCGCCGCTGTCCGGGTCAACCCGGGGAACATCCGGAAGTTCGACGATCAGGTCGGCGCGATCGCCAAGGCCGCATCGGATGCCGGTGTGTCGCTGCGCATCGGCGTGAACGCAGGGTCGCTCGACCCGAGGCTGCTGCAGAAGTACGGCAAGGCGACCCCCGAGGCGCTCGCCGAGAGCGCTCGCTGGGAGGCGTCGCTGTTCGAGGAGCACGACTTCCACGACTTCAAGATCTCGGTCAAGCACAACGACCCGGTGATCATGGTGCAGGCCTACCGTCTGCTCGCGGCGATGGGCGATTGGCCGCTGCATCTCGGTGTGACCGAGGCCGGCCCCGCGTTCCAGGGCACGATCAAGAGCGCGACCGCCTTCGGGATCCTGCTCGGCGAGGGGATCGGCGACACGATCCGGGTATCGCTGTCGGCGCCCCCGGCCGAGGAGGTCAAGGTCGGGCACCAGATCCTGCAGTCTCTCAACCTGCGCGAGCGCAAGCTCGAGATCGTCTCGTGCCCCTCGTGCGGGCGCGCGCAGGTCGATGTGTACACGCTGGCCGATGATGTGACCGAGGGTCTGAAGGACATGACCGTCCCGCTGCGGGTCGCCGTCATGGGCTGCGTCGTGAACGGTCCCGGGGAGGCGCGGGAAGCCGACCTCGGCGTGGCATCGGGCAACGGCAAGGGCCAGATCTTCGTCAAGGGGCAGGTCATCAAGACCGTGCCCGAGGCCGACATCGTCCAGACGCTCATCGAAGAGGCGAACCGCCTCGCCGCCGAGATGGGTCCTGAAGCCGGCATCGGAACGGCCCAGGTCGTCACCAGCTGACGGTCCACCGCCCCGGCGGCGACGCGCTACCGTGACCGGGTGACCCTGCCCGATCCCGCGCCGGCGAATGCCCCCCTCTCCCGGCCCATCATCGCCGGCATCGTCACAGCGCTCGTCGGGGTGACCAGCTCCTTCGCCGTGGTCCTGACCGGGCTGGCGGCGGTGGGAGCGTCGTCCGCCCAGGCTGCGAGCGGGCTGCTCGTGCTGTGCGTCACGATGGGGGTCGCCTCGATCATCCTGGCGTGGCGGACCCGGATGCCGGTCACCGTCGCGTGGTCGACACCGGGAGCGGCGGTCCTCGCGGCGAGCGGCGGCGTCGACGGCGGATGGTCGGCGGCGGTCGGGGCTTTCCTCGTGACGGCGGCCCTCATCCTGCTCACCGCCCTGTGGCCGCAGCTGGGCCGGCTCATCGCCCGCATCCCGCCATCGATCGCGCAGGCGATGCTCGCGGGAGTCCTGCTGCCGCTGTGCCTTGCGCCGATCGGCGGGCTCATGCAGACACCGTGGGCGGTCGCGCCGGTGCTGGCGACTTGGCTTCTCGCGGTCCGCTTCGCCCCGCGGTGGGCGGTGCCGCTCGCCTTCGTCGCTGCGGCATCGGTCATCGGCATCGACATAGCCCTCTCCGATGCGGCGGTGGCGTCGTCCTCGCTGGTGCCCCGCGTCGAGTTCATCGCGCCGTCTCTGACGGTCGGCTCGGTGCTCGGACTGGCGTTGCCGCTCTTCCTCGTCACGATGGCGTCCCAGAACGTGCCGGGCGTGGCCATCATGCGCAGCTACGGCTACCACGTGCCGTGGCGGCCGGCGATGCTCGTCACCGGCCTCGGAACCGCCCTGGGGGCGCCCGCCGGTGGGCACGCGATCAACCTGGCGGCGATCAGCGCCGCCCTCGCCGCCGCGCCCGACGCCGACCCCGACCCACGTCGACGGTGGGTGGCGGGCGTATCGACCGGGGTCACGGCGATCGCCCTCGGCGGCCTGTCCGCCGTTCTCACGGCGCTCGTCCTCGTGGCCCCCGCCGGCGTCGTTCCGGCGGTCGCAGGCGTGGCGCTCCTGGCCGCCTTCGGCTCGGCGGTGCAGCAGGCCGTCGACGAGCCCGGTGAACGTCTTCCGGCGGTGGTGACGCTGGTCGTCGCGGCGTCCGGAGTGCAGGCCGCCGGCATCGGGGCGGCGTTCTGGGCGCTCGCGGCGGGACTTCTCGTCCGCGGAGTGCTCCGTCTGGGCGCGGCGCCGCGCTGACCTCAGTGCGCCGCACCGCCCGGCAGACGCAGATCGTCCTCGTCCGCGAGGCTGGCATCGATGACGATCGCGATCGCCTGGACGATGTCCGCGAAGGGCAGGGATGCCGCGTCAGCGGTCGGGGCGTGCTCCCGGGACCAGGGCACGTGCACGAACCCTGACCGGGAAGGGGCCGGTGCGGCGTCCAGCGCCGTGAAGAAGACGTGGTTGCACACGTAGGTGCCGGCCGAGTGGGACAGCTCCGCGGGGATTCCCGCACCACCGAGTTCCCGCACGATGCGCTTGACCGGGAGGGACGCGAACCGGGCAGCAGGGGCGCCCGGGATGCTCGGCTCGTCCACCGGCTGCTCGCCTTCGTTGTCGGGAATGCGGGCGTCGATAAGGTTCACCGCGATGCGTTCCACGCCGACCGCGGTGCGGCCTCCGGCCAGGCCGGTGGCGAGGACGACGTCGGGGGAGTGGCGGGCGATGAGCTCGCGCATCCGGTTCGCCGCCCCCGCGAACGCGACCGGCAGCACGTCCACGACCAGCTCGGCGGATCCCGTCCACGACGACGCCACCTGCCGCACGGCCGCGCCCGACGGATTGAAGGAGTCGCCCCCGAAGGGCTCGAACCCGGTCAGAAGCGCAGTCGTCATCGGTTCAGGCTACGGCCGGACGCGGCATCCGCCCGCCCTAGACTTGTGCCTCGTGGTCACACGTCTCTCGCATTACTTCGTCCGCACGCTCCGCGAAGACCCCGCCGACGCGGAAGTCACCAGTCATCGGCTGCTCGTGCGCGCCGGCTACATCCGCCGCACCGCGCCCGGAATCTTCACGTGGCTCCCGCTCGGGTTGCGGGTGAAGGCGCGCATCGAGGCGATCATCCGCGACGAGATGGCCGACGCCGGAGCCTATGAGGTGCACTTCCCGGCCCTGGTTCCGGCCGAGCCGTACCGCGAGTCGGGGCGCTGGGAGGCCTACGGCAACGGCATCTTCCGGCTCAAGGACCGCAAGGAGGCCGACTATCTGCTCGCGCCGACCCACGAGGAGCTTTTCACGCTCCTGGTGAAGGACCTCTACGGCTCGTACAAGGATCTGCCGCTGGCGATCTACCAGATCCAGGACAAGTACCGTGATGAAGCGCGTCCCCGCGCGGGGCTCCTGCGCGGGCGCGAGTTCACGATGAAGGACGCCTACTCCTTCGACTACACCGACGCCGGACTCGAAGCCTCGTACCAGGCCCAGCGCGACGCCTACGAGCGCATCTTCACCCGCCTCGGACTCGAGTACGTGATCGTCGCCGCCGACAACGGGCTCATGGGAGGCGCCCGCAGCGAGGAGTTCCTGCACCCGACCACGGTCGGCGAAGACACCTTCGTCCGCTCGGCGGGAGGCTACGCCGCCAATGTCGAGGCCTTCACCACGATCGCTCCCGCTCCCATCCCGTTCGACGGGCTTCCGGCACCCGTGGTCTTCGATTCGCCCGACACCCCGACCATCCAGACTCTCGTGGCCCACTGCGCGGCCCACCTTCCCGCGCCGGAGCCCGGTGTGGCCGGTCCGGCGACGGCCGACGCGACCACATGGAGCGCCGCGCACACCCTCAAGAACGTCGTCCTCGCCCTGACCCACCCCGACGCCACGCGCGAGCTGGTGGTGGTGGGCCTGCCCGGGGACCGCGACGTCGACGACAAGCGGGCCGAGGTGGCCTTCGCGCCGGCGGCCGTCGAACCCGCCACCGAAGCCGACTTCGCGCGCCACCCGGCGCTGGTGAAGGGCTACATCGGCCCGTGGGCGCCCGACGGTGCTGTCCTCGGCGAGGAGTCGGCCACCGGCATCCGTTACCTCGTCGACCCTCGGGTCGTGGACGGGACGGCCTGGGTGACCGGAGCGAACATCGACCAGAAGCACGTGCACGGCCTCGTCGCCGGACGTGACTTCGTCGCCGACGGCGTGGTCGAGGTCGCCGATGTGATCGCCGGAGACCCGGCGCCCGACGGGTCCGGACCCGTCGAGCTCGCGCGCGGAATGGAGATCGGTCACGTCTTCCAGCTCGGCCGGTTCTTCGCCGAGAGGCTCGGGCTGAAGGTCCTTGATGAGAACGGCAAGCTGGTGACCGTCACCATGGGGTCGTACGGGATCGGCGTCACCCGCATCCTGGCGATCCTCGCCGAGCTCAACAACGACGAGCGCGGGCTCGTATGGCCGGAATCGGTCGCGCCGTTCGATGTGCACGTGGTGGCGACCGGACGCGACACGGTGGCGTTCGAGCTCGCCGCCGAGGTGTCCGACGCCCTCCAGACGGCGGGCCTGGACGTGCTCTACGACGACCGGCCCAAGGTGTCGCCCGGGGTGAAGTTCGGCGACGCCGAGCTGATCGGCGTCCCACGGATCCTGATCGTCGGTCGCGGCGCCGCCGACGGCCAGGTGGAGCTGTGGAACCGTCGCACGGGCGAGCGCGAGGTCCTGTCGGTGGACGCGGCTGTGGCGGCGCTCGCCGTGCGCTGACGCCGTCGCCACCCGTTCGGCTGGCTGACGGACGCCGTTCATCTGCGCGTGGGGTCGTCGTCGCCCTCTCTCGAAAGGGTCGAGCCGACCCCTAGAGAGAGGATGACCGGTGTCTTCCATCGAGAACCGTCGTCGATCGCTTCCCATGCTCGACCACGTCCGCGGCAAGCGATCCGCCGTCACGTGCCAGTACAAGTGCGCGAACGCGTGCCTCGGCCCCGAGTGCAACACCTCCGCCAACGAGCACTTCCGCGACGTCGCCTCGGCGGCCCTGTCCCGTCGGGCGCTGCTGGGCATGGGTGCCGCGGCCGCCGTCGCCGTCGCCGTGTCGGGCCTCCGCGCCGGTGCGCCCGCGTCGAGTCCGGTGGCGGCGGGAGCCGGCGGCGCCGGCGTCGCGTTCGCGCGGCCGGGCACCGGCTCGCTCGCCTTCGACCCGATCGAGTCGGTCGCGAGCTCGGTGGATGCGTTCACCGTCCCCCAGGGCTACACCTGGCGTCCGATCATCCGATGGGGCGACCCGCTCTTCTCGTCGGCGCCGCTGTTCGACATCGACGCCCAGAGCCCCGAGGCCCAGGCCGGGCAGTTCGGCTACAACTGCGACTACCTCGACATCGTCGCCGACCCGAGCGGCAAGCGCGGGACGCTGGTGGTCAACCACGAGTACGTCAACCCCGGCATCATGTTCCCTCCCGCGTCCGACCCCGCGGAGATCCGCCGCCGCAGCGAGATCTTCAAGGCTGCGCAGGGCCTGTCGGTGGTCGAGGTCAGGCGCACGCGCGTGGGCGACCCGTGGACGTACGAGATCGACGGACGCCGCAATCGGCGCATCACCGTCGAGACGCCCTTCGAGATCACCGGACCCGCTGCCGGGAGCGCCCTCATGACGACGGCGGGCGACCCCACCGGCCGCCGGGTCAAGGGCACCCTCGGCAACTGCGCGGGAGGCACGACGCCGTGGGGCACCGTTCTCTCGGGTGAGGAGAACTTCAACGGCTACTTCGCCTGGAACGCCGCCACCGAGGGCCAGCGGCGCTACCAGGGGTCGTCGAGCTTCTCGACCTCGACCCGGTGGGAGTCGTGGGACCCGCGCTTCAACAGCCACGACCCCGGGTACGTCAACGAGCCCAACCGTTTCGGCTGGATCGTCGAGGTCGACCCCGAGGACCCGACGTCCACGCCGCGCAAGCACACCGCGATGGGCCGGATGAAGCACGAGGGCGCAAACGTCATCGTCGCCGAGGACAAGCGCGTCGTCGCCTACATGGGCGATGACGAGCGCAACGACTACCTCTACAAGTTCGTCTCGAAGAACCGCATCTCGGGCTCGCGGAAGAAGAACCTCGATCTCCTCGCCGAGGGGGACCTGTACGTCGCGAAGTTCTTCGGCGACTCGCCCGCAGCCGAGATCACCGGCTCGGGAGCTCTGCCCTCAGACGGTGCGTTCGACGGCAGCGGCCAGTGGATCCCGCTCACCCGCGACGGGGCGAGCGCCGTGCCGGGGATGACGATCGAGGAGGTGCTGGTCTTCACCCGCCTGGCCGCCGACCGCGTCGGCGCGACGAAGATGGATCGACCCGAGGACGTCGAGCCGAACCCCCTCACCGGCAAGGTGTACGTCGCCCTCACGAACAACACCCAGCGCGGTTCCGCGGCGCCGCTGGACGAGGCGAATCCCGTCACCGGCAACCGCTACGGCCACGTGATCGAACTCACCGAGACGGCGGGACAGTCCGGCGACACGTTCGGCTGGAGCATCCTGCTGCTGTGCGGCGACCCGGCCACGTTCGACAACGCCTACTTCGCGGGCTTCCCGAAGGACCAGGTGTCACCGATCTCGTGCCCCGACAACGTCGCATTCGACTCCGAGGGCAACCTGTGGATCTCGACCGACGGCGCGCCGAGCACCATCGGCCGCAACGACGGGCTGTTCAAGGTCCCGCTCGAGGGCCCCGAGCGGGGACGCGTCCAGCAGTTCCTCGCCGTTCCCCGGGATGCCGAGACGTGCGGTCCGGTCATCCACGACGCCGAGGGGATTGTGCTCGTGGCGGTCCAGCATCCCGGTGAGGACGGCACCTTCGCCGAGCCGCGGTCGCGGTTCCCCGACTACGGCGCGAACGGACCGGGGGACGCGCCCAACGCGCCCCGGCCTTCGGTCGTGCAGGTTCACCGGGTGTGACCGAACGGGGGCCTGCGGCATCGCGCCGCAGGCCCCCGTTCGCCGCAGGTCGGGATCGATCAGAGCCGGGTGTAGCGTGCCCGGGCGAACTGGAAGACGCCGTAGGCGATGAGTCCGACTCCGACCGCGCCGAGCAGCCACGGTCCGTACGGCAGGTCGAGGAGGCTCTTGAGCGCACCGTCGAAGCCGGCCGCCTTCTCGGGGTCGGAGGTCACCCCCGCGGCGATGAGCAGGATGCCGATGATGCCGAGCGCGATCCCCTTGGCGATGTAGCCGACCACGCCGAGCTTGGTGATGCCGTTCGAGACCTGGCCGCCGGGGAGCGAGAGGTTCTCGAGGAACTTCTTCTTCACGCCCTTGTAGACGAAGTATCCGCCGATGCCGAGGACGATGAGTCCACCGAGGCCCACGATGAACGCACCCCCGGGCATGCGGAGGATGCCGGCGGTGGCGTCCTCGGTGCTCTGCTCGCTGTTGGCGCTGCCGCCGAGGGCGAAGGTGACGGCGATCACGCCGAGGAACAGGTACGCGGCCGCGCGTCCGAAGCTGGCGAGACGGTCGGTCCACTTGTCCTTGCCCTGGCCGGGCTCGAGGATGCCTTCGATGATGTACCAGAGCGCCAGGGCGAAGAGGCCGAGAGCCAGGATCCACAGCAGGACGAAGCCGGCGGGTGCGCCGGCGATCGCCTTCATCGCGCCGGACTGATCGCTCGACCCGCCGCCGCCGAGGGCGATGGTGAGCGCGATCGCGCCGATCAGGATGTGGACGACGCCGTTGGCGGCGTAGCCGGTTCGGGCGAGGACACGCAGGGCGGGGGAGGAGGAGGCCGATCTGGCCACCTGCTTGTGTGTCTGGTTCATGGGCTCAGGATAGAAGCACAGGGCGTTCACAGGAACAGGGCTTGACCGCGAGTCGCGCCGCATGCTTAGCCGGGGTCGGGTGCCGGCTCGATGTGCGCGCCGTCACTCCTGGTGGGGCGCGTGGTGCAGGTGGTCGCGGTGCTTCTCCGACTGACGGCGCTTGACCGGCAGGTCGATGGGGCCGGTGACCGAAAGCTCGTCCTCCCACACCTCGATGTTGCGGACATCGGACAGCCGGTCGCGCGTGAACACGGGGTCGCGGCCCTCGCGGCGCTGCTGGGTGTAGTCCTTCAGCAGGCGGAAGGCGACACCCGAAAGCAGGGCGATCGCGACCAGGTTGACGAGCGCCATGAAGCCCATCGCCCCGTCCGCGAAGTTCCACACCAGGTCGGCCGAGACGATCGAGCCCACGAGCACCGCCACCACGGCGAGGATCCGGTATCCCAGCAGCACGCCCGGTCGCGGGGTGATGAACTCGACGTTCGACTCGCCGTAGTAGTAGTTGCCGAGGATCGAGCTGAAGGCCAGCAGGAAGATGATGATGCTCAGCAGCACGTTCGACCATTCGCCGAGCGCGCCGACGATCGCCCCCTGGGTCAGCGAGATGCCCCGTTCGGCCCCGGCGAGGTCGGGCACCGACACCAGCACGATGAACGCGGTGATCGAGCACACCAGGAACGTGTCGAAGTACACGCCGAGCGTCTGGACGAGCCCCTGCTTCACCGGGTGGGTGACCGCGGCGGTGGCTCCGGCGTTCGGCGCGGAGCCGAGGCCGGCCTCGTTCGAGAACATGCCCCGCTTGACGCCGGTCAGGATGATGTATCCGAGGGTCGCGCCGACCACCTCGTTGGGGCCGAAGGCCTGCGTGAAGATCGTCGCGAAGACCTCCGGGAGCCGCTCGATGTGGATCGCCACGATGACCAGGCCGAGGAGCAGGTAGAGCAGCGCCATCGCCGGGACGAGCGTCTGGGTGACCGAGGCGATGCGGCGGACGCCGCCGAATATGACCAGCGCCATGAGCACCGCGAGCGAGATGCCGATGACCCACGGGAGCCAGCCGACGGCGTCATCGCCGAAGCTTCCCGAGATCGTCGCCTGGATGGTGTTGGCCTGCAGCGAGCTGAACGCGATCGGGAAGCAGATGATGAGGATGATCGCGAAGAGGATGCCCATCCACCGAGCACCCAGCCCTCGCTGCATGTAGTACGCCGGACCGCCGCGGAAGCCGTCCTTGTCTCGGGTCTTGTAGAGCTGCGCGAGCGTGGACTCGATGAAGGCGGACGCGCCGCCGATGAAGGCCATGAGCCACATCCAGAACACCGCTCCGGGTCCGCCGATGGCGATGGCGGTGCCCACGCCCGCGATGTTGCCGACGCCCACCCGCGAGGCGGCGGAGATCGTGAAGGCCTGGAACGACGACACCGATTGCGGTTTGCCGTCGGTCGTCCGCGGGGTCTTGTCTGTGAGCGTCCGGAACATCTCGGGCAGCAGCCGGAACTGCACCACTCCGGATCGGATCGTGAAGTAGAGCCCCAGCAGCACCACCACCGGCAGCACCGCCCAGGTCCACAGGTTGTCGCCCCACAGCAGAAGCCAGTCGTTAGCCGCGTCCATCGCCCCAGTATGGCGGCGGCCGCGTCGGCGGGCCACCGTCGTCGGAGACATACCATGGGCGGGATGGCACATCGCAGCCCACGCTCGCGCCCGATGCGGTGGAGCGTGCTGCCGCGCCTGGTCGAAGGCGCGCATCCCCGCGTGGTGCTGCTCGTGGGCATCGCCCTCGCCACACTCGGGGCGCTCATCGCCCTGCGCCCCCTGACGTCCCTCTTCGTGCTCGCGCTGTACGTCGGGGTCAGCGCCATCGTCTCGGGCATCTGGGAGTTCGCCGCACCCACCGGTCGAGCATGGTGGCACCGAGCCCTCGCCTCGGCCTGGGTGCTGGTCGGTCTCGCCGTCATCGTCTGGTTCGGCCGCAGCCTGGATCTGGCACCCGCCGCGCTGGCGGTGCTCCTGGTGCTGGGCGGTCTGGCATCGCTCGGCGACGCGACCACGCGCGGTCGTGCGAGCGTGCGCGTGCTGGCCGCCACGTGGGGGGCGGCCCAGCTGGTCTTCGGTGTTCTGGCCCTCACCTGGCCCGATGTGACGGTCCTCGTCGTCGCCGCCGTCTTCGGTGTCCGCACGTTCGTCTTCGGCGTCTCGCTCGCCGTGCGCGGTGGCCGGCGCCTGGTCGCCCGGCGCGACAGCGCGGGACGACCACGGCGTCCGACGCGCGCCGCGACCGGATGGGCGGATGCCGGGCGCTTCGCTCTCTCGCTGGTGCTGGTCCTGACCGCGTCGGGCGCATGGTGGGTCAACGAGTGGCTCTCCGACGGCGCGCCCGTCGTGGGCTCCTTCTACGATCCGCCGGCCGAGGTCCCCAGAGAGCACGGAGCGCTCATCCGAGAGGACGGCTTCGACGGGCGACAGCCTCCGGGGGCGACGGTGACCCGCATCCTGTACACGACGATCGACGCACGCAGTCAGCCGGCTGTCGGCAGTGCGCTGGTGATCATCCCCGACGGTGTCTCGTGGCAGCCGCGGGACGTGGTGCTGTGGAACCACGGCACGACGGGTGTCGCGCGCGGCTGCGCGCCGAGTCTGCGTGAGGCCTCGGCGACGCGCTGGGCCATCCCGGCGCTCGACGAGGCGATCGAGCGCGGCTGGGTGGTGGTGGCCCCGGACTACACAGGCCAGGGGGCACCGGGCGTCTTCCCGTACCTGATCGGGGTGGGGGAGGCGCAGTCGGCACTGGATGCCGTGAGGGCGGCAGACGAGGCCTTCGGGGTCTGGCTCAGCGATCGGGTCGCGCTGTGGGGTCATTCGCAGGGCGGCCATGCCGCGCTGTGGTCGGCGCAGCTCGCCGCCGAGTACACCCCGGAGCTCGACATCGTCGGCACCGCGGCGCTGGCCCCGGTGACCGACCCCCTCGCCCTGGCCGGCGAGCTCACCGACGGCGATGCCTCGCCGCTGCTGACCGTGCTCATATCGTGGGTGCTCGTCCCCTACGCCGACACGTATCCCGACGTCGAACTGACGGACTACGTCGCTCCCGGGGCGCGATCCATCGTCCGCGAGATGACCACGCGTTGCCCGAGCGAGCCCGGCGTCATCGTGTCGGTGCTGGCCGCGCTCGGCGTGTCCGAGGATCGGCCGCTCTACGTCGGCGATCTGACGGGAGGGCCGCTGGGAGCGCGGCTCGCGCAGAACGCCGTGACGGGCCCGTTCGACGAACCGCTCCTGGTGGCGTGGGGGGCCGCTGACGAGGTCATCCCTCCCCAGCTCCAGCAGGACTTCGTCGACCGGGCGTGCACGGACGGCGCGGAGGTGTCATGGGGCATCTACCGCGACACCGATCATCAGGGGATCCTGCTGCCGGGCTCGCGCTTCCTGCCCTTCCTGGTGCGCTGGACCGAGGACCGGCTCGAGGGCGGCGGAGCCCCGATCGACGACTGCGGGCGCTACGGGATCACGCCGTGAGGCGCTCGTGCATCGGGTAACGTTGTAGGGTTCCGGTGCGCTCGGCGTGCCGGTGAGAGCTGAATACGGAGGCAAGCGTGGACATCGATCTCGGACTTCTCAGGACCATCGAGCGCGAGAAGGAGATTCCCCTCGACGAACTGGTGCGGATCATCGAGCAGGCGATCCTGACCGCCTACGCGAAGCACAGCTCCGCCGACGGAGAACTCGCCGACGGCGCCCGTGCCTCCGTCGATCGCAAGACCGGGCACGTCGCGATCTTCGTCCCCCTGGTCGACGACACCGGTGCGGTCATCGGCGAAGAGGAGACCACTCCCGACGACTTCGGGCGGATCGCCGCATTCGCCGCCAAGCAGGTCATCAGCCAGCGGCTGCGAGACATCGCCGACGACGCGGTGCTGGGCGAGTTCCGCGGCAAGGAGGGCGACATCGTCGCGGGGGTCGTGCAGCAGGGCCCGAACCCGCGCATGGTCCACGTCGACCTCGGCTCCGTCGAGGCGATCCTGCCGCCCGAAGAGCAGGTGCCCGGCGAGGACTACGCGCACGGCTCGCGCCTGCGTGTCTACGTCACGAGTGTCTCCAAGGGGACCAAGGGCCCGCAGATCACCGTGTCGCGCACCCACCCCGGACTCGTCCGCAAGCTCTTCGCCCTCGAGGTGCCCGAGATCCCGGCGGGCCTGGTCGAGATCGTCTCGCTCGCGCGGGAGGCCGGCCACCGCACCAAGATCGCCGTCAAGGCCAACGATCCCGCCATCAACGCCAAGGGCGCGTGCATCGGCGAGCTGGGACGACGCGTCCGCGCGGTCACCGAGGAGCTCGGCGGCGAGAAGATCGACATCGTCGACTACGACCCCGAACTGCCCAAGTTCGTCGCGAACGCGCTCTCCCCGGCGAAGGTGACGTCCAGCTTCGTCCTGGATGCCGGCACCAAGGCCGTCCGCGCGCTCGTGCCGGACTACCAGCTCTCGCTCGCGATCGGCAAGGAGGGGCAGAACGCCCGCCTGGCGGCGAAGCTCACGGGCGCGAAGATCGACATCCAGCCCGACAGCATCCTCGACGAGGGCTGACCGGCCACGCGGGTCCGGGGTGTAACATGGAGCCCGTACGAACGTGCGTCGGTTGCCGCACGCGTGCCCCCCGATCCGCCCTCCTCAGGGTGGTCTGCGTGGATTCCGCCGTCATTCCCGACGAGCGGGCATCGATGCCGGGGCGGGGCGCGTGGGTGCACGAGACGTCCGAATGCGTGAACGCCGCTGTGCGGCGCCGCGCGTTCGTGCGGGCATTGCGTGTATCGGGCCCGCTGAACACGCAGACCATCGAGAAACGGCTGAACGGCTATGGACAAGAAGTGAACGGCTCGAAATGAGACCCGTCCGCGACTGACGGTCTGCCCTGTCCGGGGTAGGCCCCCAAGACAGGAGAATTGTGGCAAAACCACGCGTACACGAGATCGCTTCCGAGCTCGGCGTCGACAGCAAGGTCGCTCTGGCCAAGCTGAAGGAACTCGGCGAGTTCGTCAAGAGCCCGTCATCGACCATCGAGCCCCCGGTGGCCCGCAAGCTTCGCGCGGCCCTCGAAGCCGATGGCACGGCTGGTGCCGCGGCACCGGCCGAGAAGAAGGCCGCGGCCCCCGCACGCTCCGGCGCGCGCCCCGGCCCCGCTCGCCCCGCGGCCAAGCCCGGCCCCGCAGCTCCCAAGCCGGCGCCGGCCGCTGAGCCCGCGGCGACCCCCGCTGCGCCCGAGCCGGCCGCTCCGGCCGAGCCGGCTGCTCCGGCCGCTCAGGCAGCCTCCGGCGATGCGCCGGCAGAAGGCGCGCCCAAGCCCGGACCGGCCGCTCCCGGACCCCAGCCGCCCCGTCCCGGCGGCGCACCGCGTCCCGGCAACAACCCCTTCGCCTCGGCTCAGGGCATGGGCCAGCGCCCCGCCGGCCCGCGACCGGGCAACAACCCGTTCGCCTCCGCCCAGGGCATGGGGCAGCGCCCCAACCCCGGCAACATCCCCCGTCCGCAGGCCCCGCGCCCCGGCGCTCCGCGCCCGGGCGCCCCGCGTCCCGGCGGTGCCGGTCGTCCCGGTGGCGGCGGTCGTCCCGGCGCGCCGTTCCAGCAGCGTCCCGGCGGTCCCGGTCGTCCCGGCGGTGCCGGTGGCGGCGCAGGCGCGCCCGGCGGCTTCCAGCGTCCGGGCGGCGGCTTCGCCGGTCGCCCCGGTGGTGGCGGCGGCCGTGGCCGCGGTCCCGGCGGTGGCACCGCAGGCGCCTTCGGCAAGGGTGGCGGCAAGTCCAAGCAGCGCAAGTCGCGCAGGGCGAAGCGGCAGGAATTCGAGATGCGGGATGCCCCGCAGGTCGGTGGCGTCAGCGTCCAGAAGGGCAACGGCGAGATCATCCGCCTTCGCCGCGGCGCGTCGATCTCGGACTTCGCCGACAAGCTCGAGGCGATCCGCGGCTACACGGTCCAGCCGGGCACGCTCGTGACCATCCTGTTCAACCTGGGCGAGATGGCGACGGCGACCGAGTCGCTGGACGAGGCCACCTTCGAGGTCCTCGGCGCCGAGCTCGGCTACAAGATCCAGATGGTCTCGCCCGAGGACGAGGACAAGGAGCTCCTCGAGGGCTTCGGACTCGACCTCGAGGCCGAGCTGGAGGCCGAGAGCGAAGACGACCTCGAGATCCGTCCTCCCGTGGTCACCGTCATGGGTCACGTCGACCACGGTAAGACGCGACTGCTGGATGCGATCCGTCAGACCAACGTGGTCGCGGGCGAGGCCGGCGGGATCACCCAGCACATCGGTGCCTACCAGGTGTGGACCGAGCACGAGGAGATCGAGCGCGCCATCACCTTCATCGACACCCCCGGTCACGAGGCGTTCACCGCCATGCGTGCCCGTGGTGCGCAGGTCACCGACCTGGCGATCCTCGTGGTCGCCGCCGACGACGGCATCATGCCCCAGACGGTGGAGGCGCTCAACCACGCCCAGGCGGCCAACGTGCCGATCGTGGTCGCGGTGAACAAGGTCGACAAGCCCGACGCCAACCCCGGCAAGGTGCGCCAGCAGCTCACCGAGTACGGACTGGTCGCCGAGGAGTACGGCGGCGACGTGATGTTCGTGGATGTGTCGGCCCGGCAGGGAACCGGCATCCAGGAGCTCCTGGACGCCGTGCTGCTCACCGCCGACGCGGGACTCGACCTGACGGCCAACCCCAACAAGGCGGCTCGCGGTGTCGCGATCGAGGCGAAGCTCGACAAGGGCCGCGGCTCGGTGGCGACGGTCCTCATCCAGTCCGGCACGCTCCGCGTCGGCGACGCGATCGTGGCGGGAACGGCCTACGGCCGCGTCCGTGCGATGGTCGACGAGAACGGCGATGCCGTCGACGAGGCCTACCCCTCGCGTCCGGTCCAGGTTCAGGGTCTGAACTCGGTGCCCCGCGCCGGTGACGTCTTCATCGTCACCGAAGAGGATCGCACCGCCCGTCAGATCGCCGAGAAGCGCGAGGCCGCCGAGCGCAACGCCCAGCTGGCCAAGGCCCGCAAGCGCATCTCGCTCGAAGACTTCACCCGGGCTCTCGAAGAGGGCAAGGTCGAGTCGCTCAACCTCATCATCAAGGGTGACGTGTCGGGTGCCGTCGAGGCGCTCGAGGAGTCGCTGCTCAAGATCGAGGTGGACGATTCGGTGCAGCTGCGCATCATCCATCGCGGTGTGGGTGCGGTGACGGAGTCCGACATCAACCTGGCGACGATCGACAACGCGATCGTGATCGGATTCAACGTCCGGCCCGACACGAAGGCGCGCGAACGCGCCTCCCGCGAGGGCGTGGACGTCCGGTTCTATTCGGTCATCTACAACGCGATCGACGACGTCGAGCAGTCCCTGAAGGGTCTGCTCAAGCCGGAGTTCGAAGAGGTCCAGTCGGGTGTCGCCGAGATCCGCGAGGTGTTCCGCTCCTCGAAGTTCGGCAACATCGCCGGTGTCATCGTCCGCTCGGGCACGATCACGCGCAACGCCAAGGCGCGGGTCATCCGCGACGGTGTCGTGCTCGCCGACGGCCTGGCCATCGAATCGCTGCGTCGCTTCAAGGACGACGTCACCGAGGTCCGGACGGACTTCGAGTGCGGTATCGGTCTGGGCAAGTTCAACGACATCCAGATCGGTGACGAGATCGAGACGACCGAGATGATCGAGAAGCCTCGCGGCTGATCGCCCACGGTGAGGGACGCCTGCGGGCGTCCCTCACCTGTCGAAAGGAACTGTCATGGCCAGCGAACGTCAGGCCCGTCTGGGTGACCGCATCCGCGTCATCCTCGCCGAGCGGCTCGAGAAGGGTCTTCGCGACCCCCGTCTGGGCTTCGTCACGATCACGGATGTGCGCGTGACGGGCGACCTCCAGCACGCCTCCGTCTTCTACACCGTGCTCGGCTCCGAGGAGGAGCGCATCGCCTCGGGCGAGGCGCTGAGATCGGCGACCGGGATGCTGCGCTCCGAAGTCGGTCGTCATCTCAACGTGCGGCTCACCCCGACTCTGGAGTTCATCCCCGACGGTATCCCCGAGAACGCGGGGCACATCGCCGATCTCCTGCGCGAGGCGCGAGAGCGCGATGCCGAGGTGGCGGGTCTCGCCGCGTCGGCGGCGTACGCCGGGGACGCCGACCCGTACATCAAGCCGAAGGACGACGAGCAGGACTGACCTCCGGTCACTCCTCCTGCACGCGCCGGGCGAGGTCTCGTCCCCACGCCCGCGCACGGTCGGTCTCGCCGTCGACGAGCGGACCCTCCATGTCGGCGACGTAGAAGCTGCGGCTCGACAGCACGCGCAGGTGGTGACGACGCGCTTCGTGTGCGGCGGCCTTCGCGGCCGACCCGGGGATCCACTTCTGGGCGGCGTGGGTGTCGAACGTGGCGACGGCGGCGCTCGACCGCGACTCGGGGAGGCGTTCGAGCCAGTCCCGCAGACCGCTCGTCGTCGGGTGATCGGCGCCCCGCGCGACCGCGTCACGTCGGGTGGTCTCGCGCGACATCGAGAACGCGTGCGTGGGGCCTCCCGCCACGACCAGTCCGAGGTCGGCCGCGATGCCGTCCGGCGCGTCGTCGACGCTGCGGACGTCGACCTCCATCGTTTCGGCCAGCCCTGACGCGATCGCGTCGGCGACTGCGCGGGTGTTCCCGAACATCGACTCGAAGACCACGAGAGCTCTCATGGCCCGAGAGTACGGCGGTGCGGTGACGAGGGGCAGGGTCCAAGGTCACACGGGGAGTCGCAGCATCCCCTCGAACGTCTCCGCGAGTCCGTCGGCGATGAGCGAGTCGATCGCCCGATCGCGCTGCAGCGGGTCCGGCCAGGGACGGGCCACGTCGGCGATCGGGACCGTGTGGCCCGGGGCGTCGCGAAGCTGCCGGAGTACCGCACCCCGCGCCTGCCGGTCGCTCCCCTCGTAGCGCGCCTGCCGGCGCCGCTCATCCCCGGTGTCGGGGTACCCCGCGGTTCGCCACGCACATGCGTCGGCGATCGGGCAGGCGCCGCATCTGGGTGCCCGCGAGACGCACACCACCGCCCCGAGCTCCATGGCGCCGGCATTGACGACGGCGGACTCGGCCACGCTGTGGGGGAGGATCGCCGCCATGGCCGAGAGGTCGCGCTTGGCCGGGGGACCGGGCTGGCTGCGACCCTCGACGGCGCGGGCCAGCACCCGCCGGGTGTTGGTGTCGACCACCGGGTGCCGCTCGCCGTACGCGAAGACGGCCACGGCGCGCGCGGTGTAGTCGCCGATGCCCGTGAGCGCCAGCAGGTCGTCGATGTCGCGGGGGACGATCCCGGCGTGCCGGTCTCGGATCTCTCCCGCTGCGCGATGGAGCCACAGGGCACGACGGGGGTAGCCGAGGTTGGCCCACCGGCGGACCGCGTCGGCGGGCGAGGCGCCGGCCAACGCCGTCGGAGTGGGCCATTCTCGGAGCCACGACTCGAGATGGGGGATCACCCGGGCGACCGGGGTCTGCTGCAGCATGAACTCGCTCACCAGGACGCCCCACGCCCCGAAATCCGGATGCCGCCACGGCAGGTCGCGGGCGTTCGCGCGGTACCACTCGGCGATCGGCGCGGCGAGGTCGGGCATCCGTCCAGCGTACGGCCGGGCAGGCGGAGATCGGCCCGGGAGGAGCCGTAGGCTGGTTCGGTGTTGTCCGGCATCCTCCTCGTAGACAAGCCCGGAGGCGTCACCTCCCACGACGTCGTGGCGCGGGCGCGCCGGGCGCTGGGGACGCGCAAGATCGGCCATGCGGGAACCCTCGATCCGATGGCGACCGGTCTGCTCGTGCTGGGCGTCGAGGGCGCCACGAGGCTGCTGACCTACATCGTCGGGCTCGACAAGACGTACGAGGCGACCATCCGGCTGGGTGTCGCCACCGACACCGACGATGCGGACGGGCAGGTCGTGAGCTCCGCGGACGCCGAGACGGTGCCCTCCGCAGCCATCGGGACGGGCATCGCGGCACTGACCGGCCGCATCTCGCAGGTGCCCAGCTCCTACTCGGCCATCAAGGTCGATGGGCGGCGCGCCTACGACCTGGCCCGAGCGGGGGAGCAGGTCGAACTGAAGGCACGCGAGGTGACGGTCTCGCGGTTCGACGTGCGCGACGAGCGGCGTGGCGATCGGCATGTCGACCTGGACGTCGTCATCGACTGCACGAGCGGCACGTACATCCGGTCGCTGGCGCGGGACCTGGGGGCCTCGCTCGGCGTGGGCGGGCACCTGACGGCCCTGCGGCGTACGCGAATCGGCCCGTTCTCGGTCGCCGCGGCAGCGGCCGTCGATGAGCTCGACGCAGCGGAGCGGCTGAGCCCCGCCGAGGTCGCGGCCGCCGTGCTCGGACGGTTGGAGGTGACCGCCTCCGAGGCCCGTGACCTGCGGCACGGCAAGCGCCTCGTCGGCGCCGCGGCACGGCTGGTGGCGAGCCCCAGCGCCGCCGTCGCGCCCGACGGCTCGCTCGTCGGCGTCGTCGAGCGCCGGGGGGACGACGTCAAGAGTGCGATGAACATGCCCGAGGAGGCCCGATGATCCTGTGGTTCAGCCTGGCGCAGGTCGCGGTCGCCGTCGCCGCGGGCCTGTTCGCGATCGTCGCGGGACTGGCCGGACGCCGCCCGAGCGACCTGAGCGTGGGCGGTCTGGCACTCGTCGAGGTGCTGCTGGTCGTCCAGATCGTGGTGGCGATCATCGCACCGCTCGTGGGGAACCCGCCGTCGGGCAGTGCGCTGGAGTTCTGGGTCTACCTGGTCTCTGCAGCGCTCCTGCCTCCGGGCGCGGTCCTGTGGGCGCTCCTCGAACGCAGCCGCTGGAGCACGGTGATCATGGGGATCGCCGCGCTCGCGGTGGCGGTCATGGTGTGGCGCATGCACGTCATCTGGACCGTGCAGATCGCCTAGGGATCAGCGCTTCACGAGATAGGCGGAGTGGACCCAGCCGGTCTTGCCCTGGTAGGTGATCTTCCGCCAGACGCCGTTGCTGGCCTGGATCCCGCCGACGTTGGCGCCCCTGGGGATCAGCGTGACGATCCTGCCGGTCATGGATGCCGTCGCTCGCAGGTTGAGGCCGGCGGACGTCTTGTACGTGGTCGGGCTCGCCACCGGCGCAGCGGATGAGGTGGATGAGGGCGTGAGGTAGGCGGAGTGGACCCAGCCGGTCTTGCCCTGGTAGGAGACCTTCCGCCAGACGCCGCTGCTGGCCAGGACGCTGCCGACACTTGCGCTCCTGGGGATCAGAGCGACGATTCTGCCGGTCGACGATGCCGTGGCGCGGAGGTTCAGGCCTGCGGTCGTCTTGTATGTCGGCTTCGGGGCCGGAGCCGACGCGGGCGGCGTGGTGCCTGCGGGTGCCAGGTAGGCGGAGTGGACCCAGCCGGTCTTGCCCTGGTAGGTGATCTTCCGCCAGAGGCCGTTCGTCGCCAGGACGCTGCCGACGCTTGCGCTCCTCGGGATGAGCGCGACGATCCTGCCGGTCATGGATGCCGTGGCGCGCAGGTTGAGGCCGGCGGTCGTCTGGTACGTGGTCGGCGCGGGCGCGGGTGCCGGAGCGGGCGTCGGTGTCGGCGTGGGCTTGGGCGTCGGGGTGGGTGTCGGCTTGGGCGTCGGCGTCGGCGTCGGAGTCGGAGTGGGTGTCGGGGTCGGAGTGGGTGTCGGCGTGGGGGTGATCGCCCCGCCGTCCGTCGGTGCGAGATAGGCGGAGTGGACCCAGCCGGTCTTGTCCTGGTAGGCGACCTTTCGCCACTCGCCGCTGGTGGCCTGGATGCTGCCGACGTTCGCGTGCTGGGGGATGAGGGTCAGGACGGTGCCTGTCATCGACGCCGTGGCGCGGAGGTTGAGGCCGGCGGTCGTCTTGTACGTCGCGGATCCCGCAGGCACCGGCGTCGGGGTCGGAGTGGGCGTCGGGGTCGGAGTGGGCGTCGGGGTCGGCGTGGGTGTCGGAGTGGGCGCCGGAGTCGGCGGCACATACGGCTTGTTCGGCGAGACGTAGCCCGAAGAGACCCAGCCCGACTCCGCACCGATCTTCACCGGGATGAACCCCGAGGTGATCTGGCCGGGAACGTGCACCATGGCCGTCGCCTTGGGAAGCAGTCGCTTCACCGTCGACGACAGAGACGGGGCGGTGCGGAAGTTGACGTTCGCGGTCGCGTAGTACGTGCACGTCGACGGGGTCGGGCGCGCCGTGATCGACGATGCCGAGGCGTACACGTCGACGCCGCGAGCCGAGAGGAAGCTCGCCGGGTTCTGTGCCACGGCCCCGCCCCCGGCGACGGCCTTCCACAGCTCCAGATGCAGGTGGTTGCCCGTCGAGCCGCCGCTGGTGCCGACCTCGCTGATCCGCTGACCCGCTTTGACCGTCTGCCCGACCTTCACCTGGGTGGTGGCCGACCATACGTGCATGTACATCGACGTGTACTCGGCTCCGGCGATGTTGTGCCGGACCGCGATGTAGCCGACCCGGGACGTCGTGCCGCTGACGGTGGCGGTGACGATGCCGTCGGCGATGGCGTAGATCGGCGCGCCGCCCTTCGCCGCCAGATCGGTGCCGAGGTGGTAGGTGGATGCGCCGGGCAGCGGAATGCACCGTGGCCCGAAGTGCGAGCTGATCGTGTACGTCTTGGCGCTCACGGGGTGGCGGAACGACGTCGCCAGCGGAGGGGTGGCCATCGGCGCGACGGCGGACGGCGCGGCTCCCGCGACGGTCGTGGGCGTGGAGGCCGCCAGAGCGGCGGCCGGAGAGAGCCCGCCCGCGATGAGGGCTGCGGCGGTGGCGCCGGAGATGAGCAGGGAGCGGATCGATCGCATGAGGAGCACTTCGCGGAGAGGAACGGACAGGGATGCGGTCGGGAGCCGTCTGTGAATATTGGCACTTCGCGGTGTGTCTGTCTACTCCTGGGGTGCATGTGATCTATGTGACTGGCGCTTCTGTTGCCCCGCGAACGCGGAACTAGGATGGAAACGCCATGACACCCCCCGATCGCCCTCGCCGTCGCATGACCGGAATCGGCCGCGTTCTCGTGATCGTCTACGCGATCATGGCGCTCGCCGCCAGCGGCCGTTCGTTCGTCCAGATCGCCGAGCGCTTCGACGAGGCGCCGCTGGCGTACTCGCTGTCTGCGGTGTCCGCGGTGGTCTACCTGCTGGCCACCCTCGCGCTCATCCTGGCCGGTCGGCCGGCGTGGTACGCCGTGGCGTGGGTGGCCGTCGGCTTCGAGCTCGTAGGCGTCCTGGTGATCGGCACGCTGTCGTTCGTGCTGCCCGACCTGTTCGCCCACCCCACGGTGTGGTCGTGGTTCGGGCTGGGCTACCTGTTCGTTCCGCTCGTGCTGCCGTTCTTCGGGCTGTGGTGGCTCATCGTCCACCGCCCCGCGCCCGCCCAGGCGGTTCCGGCGACGGTGGCCGCATGATCGTCTTCCACGATCCGGCCGCGATCCCCGACGGGTTCGGTCCATCGGTCGTCGCGATCGGCAAGTTCGACGGTGTCCACGCCGGCCACCGCGCGGTCATCGACCGGGCGAGGGTGGATGCCGCCACCGGCGGGGCCGCGGTCGTCGCCGTCACCTTCGATCGCAACCCGCTGGCCCTGCTGCGCCCGGAGATCTGTCCCGACAGCCTCATCGGCGTCCACCAGAAGATCGCCCTGCTGGCCGACGCCGGCGTCGACGCCGCACTCGTCCTGCGGTTCGACGAAGAGCTCGCGGCGCTGTCCCCGCGCGCATTCGTCGAGCACGTGCTCGCCGATCGCCTCGGCGCGCAGGTCGTGCTCGTGGGTGCCGACTTCCGCTTCGGCCGGGGTGGGGCCGGCACCCCCGCCACGCTGGCGGAGCTGGGTGCCGAGTTCGGCTTCGACGTGCAGGTGGTCGGCGACGTGCGGGCCATCGACGGCGACAGACGCGTGTCGTCGACCTGGATACGCGAGCTGCTGTCGGCCGGCGACGTGGAGACCGCGTCCAAGCTCCTCGGCCGGCTGCCGTCGGTGTGGGGGGAGGTCGTCCACGGTCTCAAGCGCGGACGGGAGCTGGGCTTTCCGACGGCCAACCTCTCGACCGATCTCGAGGGCTTCGTGCCCGCCGAGGGTGTCTACGCGGGCTGGCTGGTGGACGAGGGTCACGGCGCTCCCGATCCGGCCGCGACCGCGCGTCGCAGCATCCGCTACCCGGCCGCGATCAGCATCGGGAACAATCCCACCTTCGGCGACGTCGCCGCGCGGCAGGTCGAGGCCTACGTGCTCGACGAAACCGACCTCGACCTCTACGGGCACCGCGTCGAAGTCCAGTTCGCCGCGCGTATCCGCGGCATGGTGGCGTTCGAGGGCATCGACCCGCTCATCGCGCAGATGACCGACGACGTCGTTCGCGTGCGCGCCGCCCTGGGCTGAGCGAGGCCGTGTCGGCGTAGACCCCGGCCACCGGTCGGCTTACGATCGAGCGTGCGGCCGGCGGCATCCGACGGCTGTGGAACGAGGGAGTTCATGACGCGCACCGATCTGCAGACGCTTCCCGAGCGCGCCGTCCAGCTGCTGGGCGGCGAGCCCGACGACACGACGCTGCGCCGCTACCTGCACGGACTTCCCGGGGTGGACGCGGTCGGGCTCGAACAGCGTGCCGGGGACCTCGGCACCCGCTCGATCAAGACCACGTCCAAGGCGTGGGCGCTCGACACCGTCATCCGCCTCATCGACCTCACGACACTCGAGGGGGCCGATACGCCCGGGAAGGTTCGCTCCCTCGTCGCCAAGGCGCTGACGCCGGATGCCGCAGACCCCACATGCCCGCGCGTGGCGGCGGTGTGCGTGTACGGAGACATGGTGCCGTACGCCGTGGACGCGCTCGGCGAGGCGCACGGCGACCCTGACGACGGCCTCGTGAGCGTCGCCGCCGTCGCCACAGCCTTCCCCAGCGGTCGGGCGTCCTTGGCGATCAAGCTCGCCGACACCGCCGAGGCGGTGGCTGCGGGCGCCGACGAGATCGACATGGTCATCGACCGCGGTGCCTTCCTCTCGGGGCGATACGGGACGGTCTTCGATCAGATCGCGCGGGTCAAGCGGGCATGCCGCCGCGAGGACGGGTCCTCGGCGTCGCTGAAGGTGATCCTCGAGACCGGTGAGCTCGCCACCCACGACAACATCAAGCGCGCCTCGTGGCTGGCGATCCTCGCCGGCGCGGACTTCATCAAGACCTCCACGGGCAAGGTGCAGCCCGCCGCGACCCTCCCCACGACCCTCCTGATGCTCGAGGTGGTGCGCGACTGGTACCGGGCCACGGGTGAACGTGTCGGGGTCAAACCCGCGGGGGGCATCCGCACGGCGAAGGACGCGATCAAGTACGTCGTGACGGTCGCCGAGATCGCGGGGGAGGAGTGGCTGCAGCCGCATCTGTTCCGCTTCGGCGCCTCGAGCCTGCTCAACGACGTCCTCCGCCAGCGTCAGAAGATCGGGTCGGGCCACTACACCGGAACCGACTACGTCACCGTCGACTGATGTCGGCCCCACCGTCGCACCGACACCGACCAAGGAGCCACCGATGAGTTTTCTCGAGTACGCCCCCGCGCCCGAGTCCCGCGCGATCCTGAACCTCCGCGACGAGTACGGGCTGTTCATCGACGGCGAGTTCCACCCGGGCACCGGCGCGACGTTCGACACGATCTCGCCCGCCGACGAATCGCGCATCGCGACCATCGCCTCGGCGTCCGAAGCCGACGTCGACACCGCCGTCGCCGCCGCTCGTCGCGCCTACGCCAAGGTCTGGTCGAGGATGAGCGGCCGCGATCGGGGCAAGTATCTCTTCCGCATCGCGCGGCTGGTGCAGGAGCGCGCCCGCGAGCTCGCGGTCGCCGAGAGCCTCGACAACGGCAAGCCGATCAAAGAGAGCCGAGACGTGGATGTCCCGCTCGTGGCGGCGTGGTTCTTCTACTACGCGGGATGGGCCGACAAGCTCGACCACGCCGGGCTCGGGCCGGCGCCGCAAGCGCTGGGCGTGGCCGGACAGGTCATCCCGTGGAACTTCCCGCTGCTGATGCTGGCCTGGAAGATCGCGCCGGCGCTGGCGGCGGGCAACACCGTGGTCATCAAGCCCGCCGAGACGACGCCGCTGACGGCGCTGCTGTTCGCAGAGATCCTGCAGCAGGCCGACCTGCCCCCCGGCGTGGTCAACATCATCACCGGAGCGGGCGCCACGGGCGCGGCGCTGGTGCGCCACCCCGACATCGACAAGGTGGCCTTCACCGGGTCGACCGCTGTGGGACGCGAGATCGCCAAGGCGGTCGCGGGCACCGAGAAGAAGGTGACGCTCGAGCTCGGCGGCAAGGCCGCCAACATCATCTTCGAGGACGCCCCGATCGAGCAGGCGGTCGACGGCATCGTCACGGGCATCTTCTTCAACCAGGGTCAGGTGTGCTGCGCCGGCAGCCGTCTGCTCGTGCAGGAGGCCATCCACGACGAGGTGGTCGACCGCCTGAAGGCACGCCTGTCGACGCTCCGGCTGGGTGACCCGCTGGACAAGAACACCGATATCGGCGCGATCAACTCCGCCGAGCAGCTGGCGCGCGTGCGCGAGCTCAGCCGCATCGGCGACGAGGAGGGAGCCGAACGGTGGACTGCGGACTGCGCGATCCCCGACCGCGGCTTCTGGTTCGCGCCCACGGTGTTCACCAACGTGCAGACCAGTCATCGGATCGCGCGGGACGAGATCTTCGGTCCGGTTCTGTCGGTGCTCACCTTCCGGACCCCCGCCGAAGCCATCGAGAAGGCGAACAACACCCCCTATGGACTCTCAGCGGGGATCTGGACCGAGAAGGGGTCCCGCATCCTGGCGGTCGCCGACCGTCTGCGGGCGGGAGTGGTGTGGGCCAACACCTTCAACCGCTTCGATCCGTCGAGCCCGTTCGGCGGCTACAAGGAGTCCGGCTACGGGCGCGAAGGCGGCCGGCACGGTCTCGCGGCCTACCTGAAGGGAGGGGCGGCATGAGCGCCCGATTGAGCGTCCCCAAGACGTACAAGCTGTTCATCGGCGGTGCCTTTCCGCGCAGTGAATCCGGCCGGACCTACCCGGTGACCGCCGCGAAGGGCGATTTCCTGGCGAACGCCTCGCGCGCGTCCCGGAAGGACGCCAGGGATGCCGTCGCGGCGGCGGCGGGCGCGGTGAAGGGGTGGTCGGCGGCCACCGCCTACAACCGCGGGCAGGTGCTGTACCGGGTGGCCGAGCTGCTCGAGGGTCGACGCGCGCAGTTCGTCGACGAGATCCGCGTGCTGACCGGAGCCGGCGCCGGTGCCGCCTCAGCCGAGGTCGACGAGGCGATCGACCGATGGGTCTGGTACGCCGGCTGGTGCGACAAGTTCGCGCAGGTCGCCGGCAACGGCAACCCGGTGGCGGGCCCGTACTTCAACATCTCGGTGCCCGAGCCGACCGGCGTGGTCGGCGTCATCGCACCGCAGGACACGGCACTGCTCGGCCTCGTCTCGGCCGTGGCACCCGCGCTCGTGGCAGGCAACACCGTCGTGGTCATCGCATCGGAGCGCTACCCGCTCTCGGCGGTCAGTCTCGCCGAGGTGCTGGCGACCAGCGATGTTCCGGCCGGTGTCGTCAACGTCCTCACCGGATCGCCCGCAGAGATCGCTCCGTGGCTGGCCTCTCATCCCGACGTGCACGGGCTGGACCTCGTCGGAGCCGGCGACCTCGACTGGGTCGACCTGCAGATCGCCGCCGCCCAGACCCTCACCCGGGTGCTCCCGCCCGAGAACGGGAAGGATGCCGCGGCGCCGCGACTCGATCGCATCACCGCCTTCACCGAGACCAAGACGGTGTGGCACCCCAAGAGCCTCGTCTGACCGGTCGCGGTCGCCGGTCTGCGGTCAGCGGGCCGGCGCCGTCGACGTCGCGCCCCGGATCCCGAGGAAGGAGGCGATGCCGCCGAGCGCCATGAGGACCGCGGTCGCGATCGCGGCACGGTGGAAGCCCTCGAGGTCGAGCTCGCCCCCGACGATGGTCGCGAGGGCGGCGATCACGATGAGCCCGGCGATCCGGCTGACGGCGTTGTTGACGGCCGAGGCGATCCCCGAGCGCTCCGGCTCGATCGCGCCCAGGATGGCGGACGTCAGCGGCGAGACGGTCAGGCTCAGACCCAGCCCGAACACCACCGTGCCGGGCAGGACCTGCGTCCAGTACGAGAAGTCCGGCGACACCGCCAGGAGCATCAGCGCGCCGACCGCCATCACGAGAGGCCCGACGGTCATGAACAGTCGCGGGCCGCGACGACCGGCGAGTGTGCCGACCCGTTCGCTCAGAAGCACCAGGAGGACCGTCGCCGGCAGCGACGCCAGCCCCGCCAGTGTCGCCGACAGCCCCGCCCCCTGCTGCAGGTACACCCCGAGGACGAAGCCGTTCAGCGCCAGCGCCGCGTAGATGAAGGCGGTGGCGACGTTGCCCGTCCAGAAGTTCCGGGCGCGGAACAGCGACAGGGGCATCATCGGGTCCGACGCCAGGTGCTGCCGCACCAGGAATCCCGCGAAGGCCAGCATCCCCCCGACGAACGGCGCCCAGATGACGGGGGAGGACCAGCCGAGATCGGGCTCCTCGATCAGGGCGAACACCATGCCGCCGAGACCCACCGTGCACAGCGCCGCCCCGGCCCAGTCGATGCGCGCACCGGGACGCCGCACGTCGGTTCGGCCCAGCGCCGCGAGCAGCCACAGCGTCGCGGCGATGGGCAGCACGTTGATGAGGAATGCCAGGCGCCACGAGGCGAGGTCGACGAACGCCCCGCCGAGCACCGGGCCGATCAGCATCGCCGCCGTCGTCATCGCCGTCCAGATGCCGATCGCGCGCGCCTGCGCGGCGTCGCGGAAGGTCGAGGTTATGAGGGCGAGCGAGCTCGGCACCAGGAGGGCGCCGGCGAAACCCTGGACCCCTCGGGCGACGATGAGGATCTCGGGGGTCGGCGCCGCGGCGATCGCCAGGGACGCCGCGCCGAAACCCAGCAGGCCGATGCGCAGGATGCGGATGCGGCCGAACACGTCGCTGAGCGAGCCCGCGACCAGGATGAGGGCTCCGAGCGTGATCAGGTACGCGTCGACGACCCACTGCTGGGTGGCGAGCCCGCCGCCGAGCTCGTCCCGGATGGCGGGGAGGGCGACGTTCACCACCGTGCCGTCGAGGAAGGCGACGAAGGACGCCAGGATCGCGATCGCCAGCACGAGCCGCTGGTCGCGCGTCATCTGCGCCATGGCTCCACCGTAGCCCCCGCACCAAGCCGACGACACGCTTCCGACGACACGGAGAACGACACCGCACGCGAAAGTAACGGAAAGGTAACGACGTGTGTAGGGTGGGTGGCCACGCGTCGACGAGGACGCGCCCACCCGGAGGACACGCCCGATGCCCGACGCCCCGGACACCGCCCGCACCCGACAGAGGATCCACGCGCTCGCCGTCGTGTGCGTCCTCGCCGTCGCCAGTGCCGTGATCGCCGTGCTGGGCGTGAGCCCGGCGCGAGTGAGCGCGACCGAGGCGCTGGGAGACGAGCGCACACCCGGGGACGCCGCGTTCATCGCCGGTCATCGCGGCGGCGCGACGGCGGCGCCCGAGAACACGCTCGCCGCCGTGTCGTACGCGCTCTCGCACGGCTTCGACTACGTCGAGGTCGACGTCGCGCTCACCGCCGACGGCCACCCCGTGCTCATGCACGATGCGCGGGTCGACCGCACCACCGATGGGAGCGGGCCGCTGTCGGACCTCACACTCGATGAGGTGCGAGGCCTCGACGCCGGAGGCTGGTTCGCGCCCGAGTTCGCCGGCACGCTCGTGCCCACGGCCGGCGAGTTCCTCGATCTCCTCGCGGCCGAGGACGGTCGCGCCATCATCGAGCTGAAGAGGGCGTGGGACGAATCGTCGATCGCCGCGCTCGTCGAGCTCATCGCCGATCGCGGCCTCGAACGTCGCATCACCCTGGGGAGCTTCGACGCCGCCGTACTCGCTCTGGCTGCCGCCGAGTCAGACGTGGTGGCCCGCCTGCTCATCCTGCGACACCTGCCCGACGACGTCGTCCGCGCCGCGCAGGAGGCGGGAGTGCGCGGGCTGATCGCCGAGCGTCGTGCCGTCCTCGACCGTCCATCCGTCGTCGACGAGCTGCACGCGGCCGGCATCCGGATCGTCGTGTACACGCTCAACGACGACGCGCAGTGGGGCGAGGTGACCGACCTCGGTGTGGACGGCATCGTCACCGACGATCCCGGAACGCTGGCCGATTGGCAGCAGGCGAACGCAGAGGGTCGCTGACACGCCGCCTCGACGCGCGCGACTCGTGCGGCATCGTCCGATAGCGTCGACAGCGACACCGACCGGGGGGATCCATGCGCGCCGCACCACGACTCGTCCTGCTGTCGACGGCGGCCGCTCTGGTCTGCGTCGCCATGACCGGATGCCGCGCCGAACCGGCGCCGACGGCATCCCCCGGGACGCCCGAACCCACCCCGAGCATCACGCAGCCGACGACGGGACCGTCGCCGTCTCCGATCGAGACGAACCTCCCGCAGTCGATCGAGCTGCCGAGCAGCTGCGAGGACATCTACTCCGATCAGATGCTCGCGGCGCTCCAGGAGCAGAACCCGCCCCTGAACGACCCGGGTGTGACGATGCTGCCGACCGAGAACGCCGACCTGCTCGAGATCCTCGAGTCGGGCGCTCCGACGCTGCGCTGCACGTGGGGGCAGCCGAGCGAGTTCGGCCTCGCCACCAACGTCACCCTCGTCGACGAGGAGCAGGGGGCCGGCGTGCTGGAGTCGCTGCGTGCCGCCGGTTTCGGCTGCGAGGATGTCGCGGCGGGAGAGTCGTGCGAGATCGAGCAGCGCGGCGTGACGTTCGACGACGTCGAGTACGTCCGCGGCGAGACCCACGTCGTCGGCGACGGCGCATGGGTGGCGACGGCGTGGATCAATTTCCATCCCGACGGCTACTCGACCGACATCGCCGCACAGCTCTGGCCGTGACGAGCGCCCTTTCGCGCTAGACTGGCCCGCGGAGACGCCCTCCCCGACGTCGCGGCTCGCAGAAGCGAGTGCCAGCGGCAGGAGTCGGCGGCATCCGAACCCCGCGTTCGTGACGGCGCACGCGCCGCCCGCGGGAGCACGCTGCACGCACCGATCGGCCGTCCTGACGGACGATCCGGCACATACGCTCAGGAGGAGCATGCCGACCACGGCACCTGCCGCTCAGAACGGCAACACCCGTCAGCGCCGCAAGCCCTCATCGGCTCGCCGCGACGACGAGGCCCCCATCATCCCGATCCTCGCCCGCAAGGTGCGCGAGGTCGAGGCCAAGGCCCAGCGCGGCAAGCTCGGGCCCACCAACCGCGTGAAGTTCCAGGTGATCGCCTTCCTCGTCCGCGAGGAGCGCGCCCGCGTCAAGGTCGACACGGCGATCCCCGACTCCGCGCGGCCCGAGCTGCTCAAGCGGCTGGACGGAGTCGCGACCATCCTCGCCAAGACCGCTGCCCGCGACACGTCGCTGATCCAGCTTCTCGAGGTCGACCAGGCCGCGTCGCCGGTGGCGCGGCGCATGCGACGCGACTGGCTGCTCGAGTCCGGAGCCGACCTGCCGCCGGACGAGCTCATCATCACCGACGTCGCTCCCGCGCCCGCCACCGTGGTTCCGCCCGCCCTGGCCGAGCGTCAGGTCGTGCCCGCCGCCATCGAGTCGCGGCAGCTGGCGAACCCGTTCCTCGCCCCCGACCTGTCGCTGCGCGCCCCGAAGGACACTCCGCGCCGACGGCTGGACGGCTGGGAGCTCATGGGGCCCCTGTACAAGGCGTTCGAGACCGGCGCCGGCGGCGGCGCGGCGACGATGGACCTTCCGCAGGTGCCGGAGTTCGACCACGTCTCGCCCAAGGGGCTCGAGATCATGCCGCACCAGTCGCGGTTCGTCGAGGCCGTCCGCGACGGCCACCGCTCGTTCCTCCTGGCAGACGAGCCCGGACTCGGCAAGACCGCGGAATCCGTGCTCGCGGCATCCGTGGCCGGCGCCTACCCGCTGCTGGCCGTGGTTCCCAACGTGGTGAAGATGAACTGGGCACGCGAGGTCCAGCGCTGGACGCCGCACCGGCGCGCGACGGTCGTGCAGGGCGACGGCGAAGACATCGACGCGTTCGCGGATGTCTTCATCGTCAACTACGAGATCCTCGACCGTCACCTGTCCTGGCTCGGCTCGATCGGCCTGCGGGGCATGGTGGTCGACGAGGCGCACTTCATCAAGAACCTCACGTCGCAGCGCTCGCGCAACGTCCTGGCGCTCGCCGGTCGCATCCGCGAGCAGGTCCGGGATCCGCTCATGCTCGCGCTGACCGGGACGCCGCTCATCAACGACGTCGAGGACTTCGACGCCATCTGGCGCTTCCTCGGGTGGACCAACGGCGAGAAGCCCGGTCCGGCGCTCATGGAGAAGCTGGACGAGACCGGGTTCACCCCCGCCGACAAGGCGTTCTATCCGGCTGCGCGCGACGCGGTGATCTCGATGGGCATCGTCCGCCGCAAGAAGAAGGACGTCGCCGCCGATCTGCCCGACAAGCTCATCGCCGACCTGCCGGTCGAGCTCGACGACGAGTTCGGTCGCTCGATCCGCCAGGCCGAGCGGGATCTGGCCGATCGGCTCGCCGCCCGGTACCGCCGGATCATCGACGCGCGCGGCGACCGCGGGCTCGCTCCCGGCGAGGTCGACGCCGACATCGTCCGCCTCGTCTCGCAGCACGAGCTCGACGAGTCCAAGGCCGCCGGCAGCGGATCCGAGAACGTCTTCACCATGGTGCGGCGCATCGGCCAGGCGAAGGCGCTCCTCGCGGCCGACTACGCCGTCCAGCTGCAGCGCTCGGTGGGCAAGGTGGTGTTCTTCGCCAAGCACATCGACGTCATGGACGCGGCCGAGGCGCACTTCGCATCGGCGGGCCTGCGCACGGTGTCGATCCGCGGCGATCAGACGACGCCCGTCCGCCAGCAGGCGATCGACGCCTTCAACAGCGATCCCGATGTCGGCATCGCCGTCTGCTCGCTCACGGCGGCGGGGGTCGGCGTGAACATGCAGGCGTCGTCCAACGTCGTGCTCGCCGAACTGTCGTGGACGGCCGCGGAGCAGACCCAGGCGATCGACCGGGTGCACCGCATCGGGCAGGACGAGCCGGTGACGGCGTGGCGGATCATCGCCGCCCACACCATCGACACGAAGATCGCCGAGCTGATCGACTCCAAGCAGGGTCTCGCGCAGCGCGCGCTCGACGGTGAGGCCGTGGATCCGCTTTCGAGCGACTCGGTGCAGCTGTCGGCACTCATGCACCTGCTCCGACGGGCTCTGGGCGCCGAGCAGTAGGCGATCGGATGCCGCAACCGGCCGTGTGGCAGGGGGCGGCATCCGACGCTAATCTCGGGTGAGGCAGCGTCGCCGATTCGTTCCACAGCCCGCACCACCCGAAGCAAGGACCCCCATGAAGATCGGCATCCTCACCAGCGGGGGCGACTGCCCCGGCCTGAACGCGGTCATCCGCGGCGTCGTGCTCAAGGGCACGACGACGTACGACCTCGAGTTCGTCGGCATCCGCGACGGCTGGCGCGGCGTCGTCGACGGTGACTTCTTCCCGTTGACGCGACACGAGGTGAAGGGCCTGTCGAAGGTCGGCGGCACCATCCTCGGCACGAGCCGCACCAACCCCTACGAGGGACCCCGGGGCGGCGCGGAGAACATCGCCAAGACGATGTACGGGCACCGCATCGACGGCATCATCGCCATCGGCGGCGAGGGCACGCTGGCCGCTGCCAACCGCCTCGCCGGCGACGGGATCAACGTCATCGGCGTGCCCAAGACGATCGACAACGACCTGCGTGCGACCGACTACTCGTTCGGTTTCGACACCGCCGTCAACATCGCCACCGACGCGATGGACCGCCTTCGCACCACGGGCGACTCCCACCAGCGCTGCATGGTGGCTGAGGTCATGGGCCGTCACGTGGGATGGATCGCCCTGCACGCGGGGATCGCCGCGGGTGCGCACGTGATCTGCATCCCCGAGGTGCCGATGTCGATCGACGAGGTGTGCGCACAGGTGACCAAGGCGCACGATCGCGGGCGCGCTCCGCTCATCGTGGTCTCCGAGGGCTTCACGCTCACCGGGATGGATGAGGCCTACAGCGACAAGGGCCTCGACGCCTTCAACCGGCCGCGCCTCGGCGGGATCAGCGAGGTGCTCGCGCCCGAGATCGAGCGGATCACGGGCATCGAGACCCGCGCCACCGTGCTCGGGCACATTCAGCGCGGCGGGTCGCCGTCCGGCTTCGACCGCGTCCTCGCCACACGTCTGGGGCTGCACACCGCCGACGCCATCGTCGAAGGCGCGTGGGGTCAGATGGTCGCCCTGCGCGGCACCGACATCGTGCGCGTGCCGTTCGCCGACGCTCTGGGAGAGCTCAACACCGTGCCGCACTACCGCTACGAAGAGGCCGCCGCCCTCTTCGGCTGACCGCCGCCGCCCGCGCGCGGGCCCGGGCCGGGGATTCACGCCGAGCCCGGGGGTTCACGCCGAGACACGAGGCCCCGCCCCCGGTCTCGCGCGAGATCCGCGGGTTCGGGGAGCGAACGACCGCGGGTTGGCTGCGAGCGTGGCGAGGAAGGCCGATCGGCGCCGGTGCACCGGACTCAGTCCGGCCGCGTTGAGCTTGCCCCCGAGCGGCTCCGCTCGCATGGCGTCGGCCCAATCCCAGCGGGCGAAGCCGCCCTCGTGCCTGCGAAGACGGTCTTCGCGCTTCTTCTCCTCGATGAAGTGCGCCTTGCTGGCGTCGGCGTCGGCGGCGTCGTACTTGCCGTATCCGTCGGACTCGCCGATGGTGCGCGTCCGTGCCCAGAAGAAGTCGGTGCGGTCGAGCGCGCCCTCATGGCGGTGCTCGCGCTGCAGCTCCGGCTCCTCGAATCCGAGCCACTCGATCACGGCGCGACTGACCGACTCGCCGGTCGACTCGGCGGCGGCCGTTGCACGACGCCCCACCCAATCGAGCTGCCGCCGGCCGCGCCGATCGGAGCGTCCTCGTCCGAGCGCGGCCACATCCAGCGAGCCCGCGGGAGCGTCCTCGCCGGCGGGCATGCGCAAGGCGGCGTCGGCGACCGCCAGCGCGAACGCGGGCGGCAGCACGCGGCACAGGTCCACGGCGGTGTCGGCGACCGAGGTCATGCGGATACCGTCCCGGGCGAGGACGGAGCGCTCGTCGCGCGTGCCGTGGACGACGACGTCGCCCTCACGCCACGACCGTCCGTTGCTGCTGAGCAGGTGGATCTCACGCGGCTCGCCGAAGACCGGCAGCCCGATCTCGGCCGCTGCCGACTCCAGGCAGAGCACGGGGTCGCTCCACGTGGCCGTCACCGCCTGCACGCGAACGCGGTAGCGCTGCCAGGGTGCGAGAGCGGACCACGCCGCGGCCTGCACGTAGACGCCGGCACGCACGCGATGCAGCGCTCCGTTGCGATCGAGTCTCGCGACATCCGACGGACGATCCCTCGACAGCAGCAGCGGAGGCAGGACGGACATGCTCATGCCCGCCAGCCTCATCCCCTCGGGTTTCTGTGAGCGGCCGCCCGCGCCGGACGGTGGACAACCGACCGATGCCGGCCCCCTGGGGAGGAGCCGCGCACCGCCGGCGGGTACGGCGCCGCCGGGAAACCGCGGGCCCACGGCCAAACCGGGGGTCCACGGCCAAACCGGGGGTCCACGGCCAAACCGGGGGCGAAGCCCTGTGTCTCAGTGCAGATCCCCGGTCTCGCCGACTGGCACCGGGTCCCGGTCTCGCCGAGCGGGGGCTGGGCTGGCGGCCGGATCAGGCGTCGGCGAGACCCAGGACATCCAGCAGCCAGGCGAGCTCGAACGCGCGCTCGCGCCACGCGTTGTAGCGCCCGCTCACGCCGCCGTGCCCGGCGACCATCTCGCACTTCAGGAGCGCGTCGACTCCCGCTTCACGCAGGCGCGCCACCCACTTCGCGGGCTCGACGTACAGCACCCGGGTGTCGTTGAGCGACGTCACGGCCAGGATGCGGGGGTAGGCCACGCCGTCCCGCACGTTCTCGTACGGCGTGTAGGAGCGCATGTACTCGTACACCTCGGGGTTGTGGAGCGGATCGCCCCACTCGTCCCACTCGATCACCGTCAGCGGCAGCGAGGGGTCGAGGATCGTGGTGAGCGCGTCGACGAACGGCACGTCGGCGAGGATGCCGGCGAACAGCTCGGGGGCGAGGTTGGCCACCGCGCCCATGAGCAGACCACCGGCCGAGCCGCCCTCGGCGACGAGACGGTCGGGGGTCGTGTACCCCTCGGCGACCAGGTGCCGCGCGCAGTCGACGAAGTCCGTGAAGGTGTTGCGCTTGCGCAGCAGCTTGCCCTCCTCGTACCACTGCCGGCCCATCTCGCCCCCGCCGCGGACGTGGGCGACGGCGAAGATCACGCCGCGGTCGAGCTCGGACAGCCGTGCGACCGAGAATCCCGGCTCGATCGAGTGCTCGTACGACCCGTAGCCGTACAGGTGCACCGGGCGCGGTGCCGAGCCGGCCTCGCCGAACGAGCGCTTCCAGACCAGAGAGACCGGGATGCCGGTGCCGTCCGCCGCGGGCGCCCACACCCGCGCCTGCGCGTACTCCTCGGGGTCGTAGCCGCCGAGCACGGGCTGGCGCTTGCGCAGGTGGAGTTCGCCGGTGGCGACCTCGTAGTCGTAGACGGTGCCGGGCGTGATGAAGGAGCCGTACGACAGTCGGAGCACCGGGGGCGCCCACTCGGCGTTTCCTCCGCTGCCCACGGTGTACAGCGGTTCGTCGAACGAGATCTCGTCGACGCGTCCGGAGGCGTAGTCCAGCATCCCGAGGCGGGGGAGGCCGCCGCGCCGGTAGCCGACGACGCCCCAGTCGCGGAACGTCGAGACCCCGAGCAGCCGCTCACCGGCGCGGTGGGGGATCACGACGCGACGCTCGCCCTGCGGGTCGTCCGCGGCCACCTGCACCAGTTCGAAGTCGAGGGCGCCGTCGTTGTGGAGGATCAGGAGGACGTCCTGCCCGTCGATGACGGCGTGCTCCGACTCGTACTCCACGCCCTCGCGCCGCGGCCAGACCACCCGCGGCTGCGCGCGGAGGTCGTCGGCGTCGAGGATCCACTCCTCCGAGGTGATGGACGAGCCGAGCCCGATGACCAGGTACCGGTCGCTGCGGGTGAAGCCCGCGCCGACCCAGTACCGCTCGTCGGGCTCGTGGAAGAGCTTCGCGTCGTCGGAGACCGCGGTACCCAGCTCGTGCAGCCACACGGTGTCGGGTCGCCACGCGTCGTCGACGGTGGTGTAGACGATGAAGCGTCCGTCGGGCGAGAAGCTCGCACCGGCGAACGTGTCGGGGATCTCGTCGGGGAGCGGTGCGCCGGTCGTGAGGTCGCGGACGCGGATCGTGTACCTCTCGTCGCCGGCGACGTCGACTCCGTAGAGCATCCGCGTGCCGTCGAGGCTGACCTCGAAGCTGCCCAGCGAGAAGAACTCGTGCCCTTCGGCTTCGACGTTGCCGTCCAGCAGGATCTGCTCTCCGGGCACCTCGACGTCGGCGGACAGCTCCGGCGGGGTCCAGTCGTCGGGCGAGGCCAGGGGAGCCCGGCACTGGATGCCGTACTGCTTGCCCTCGACGGTGCGGCCGTAATACCACCAGTCGCCGCGCCGGACGGGCACCGACAGATCGGTCTCGAGCGTGCGCCCCTTGATCTCGTCGAAGATCCGCGAGCGGAGTGCCTCGAGATGCGCGGTCCGCCCTTCGGTGTAGGCGTTCTCGGCCTCGAGGTGAGCCACGACGTCCGCGTCCTCCTTCGCGCGCAGCCACTCGTAGCGGTCCTCGACGTCGTGGCCGTGGTGCCGTCGCACGTGCGGACGGGCTGCGGCGACGGGCGGGACGGCCACGGGCGGGGCGGGGACGGTGGGGGCGGGCGAGGCGACGGTGTCCTCTGCGAAGTCGGCGGTCACGCCAGCCACGCTAGCCCAGGCCGGCGGCGGCCGGCTCAGCGGACGGTCAGCAGAACGCGCTGCCAGCCGCTGGAGCCGTCCGGCGCGATGGGGGCGCGCTCCTCGATCTGCAGGTCGCCGTCGCGGTCGACGGCCCGCACCCCGATGTAGTGGGTCCCCGATTCGGCCTGCCACGGCATCCGCCACTGCACCCACGTGTCGTCGTTGATGGGTGCGGACAGCTCCGCGGCCTCCCACGGGCCGTTGTCGATCGACACCTCGACGCGCTCGATCCCGACGGTCTGGGCCCACGCCACACCGGCCAGCATGACCTCGCCGGCGTCGACGGGTGTGCCGGCACGCGGAGTGTCCAGCCGCGACGACATCTTGATCGGGGCGCGCGCGCTGTATCCGCGCGGGGTCCAGTACGCCTCGTCCCGATCGAAGCGGGTCACGGTGAGCTGAGTGAGCCACTTGGTCGCGGAGACATAGCCGTACAGCCCCGGCACGACCATGCGCACCGGGAACCCGTGCTCGAGGGGGAGGGGCTCGCCGTTCATCGTCACGGCGAGGATGGCGTCCCGCTCGGGGTCGACGAGAGCGTCCAGGGGAGTGCTGGCGGTGTACCCGTCGACGCTCCGGGAGAGGACCATGTCGGCGTCGGCGCTCGGCACGGCGAGCTTCAGCAGGTCGCGCACCGGTACGCCGGTCCAGACCGCGTTGCCGACCAGTCCGCCGCCGACCTCGTTCGACACGCAGGTCAGGGTGATCGCGTATTCGTCGAGTCCCATCTCCATCAACTGGTCGAAGCCGATGTCGACCGGCTGATCCACCATGCCGTCGATGGTCAGCCGCCACGTCGCCGGGTCGATCGAGGGCACGGTGAGCGCGGTGTCCACCCGGTAGAAGTCCTCGTTGGGGGTGATGAGGGGGCTGAGACCCGGAACGTCGAACTCCGCGTCCGCGGGGATCTGCACGCGTGATCGCGGTGCCGGGATGCGCAGCGCCTCGCGGATCGCGTCGATCGAGTTGGTGACGGCCGACAGCGCGCGCGAGCCCGCGCCGACGACGACCGCAGCGGCGGCGGACACCAGCGTCATCGTGAGGAACGCGCGTCGGCTGGGAGCCGCCTGCGGGGGCTCCGAGGCCTCGTCGGGACCGGCGGGGGGGGTGCGGCCCCGGGCGGCGTCGCGCCAGAGGCGAAGGCGCCGGATCAGCAGAGCCAGCAGCACGCAGCCGGCGATGCCGCCGAGCACGGACGGCAGCGCCCACAACGGGGTCGATCCGGCACGCGTGAGCGCCGCCGCCGTCCCGGCGGCTGCGCCGACGGCGAGCACGACGACCCCGGCGGGAGCGCGCCACAGCTGCAGGATGCCCGCGGCGGCCGCCGCGACGACGGCGCCGAGCGCGACACTGGCCAGGAGCACGATCTTGTCGTACTCGCCGAATGTCGCGATCGCGAACTCCTTCACCGGCTGCGGCACGATGTCGATGACGAACGCCCCCACGGCTTCGAGCGGGCCCGCGCCGCGTGCCACGACGAGCGCCACGAGCTCGGCGACCGCCAGGACGGATGCCGCGGCCACGGCCCCCGCGAGGGCGGCGAGTGCGATGAAGCGCACACTGCGCTGTCGAGCCATCGGGGCGACCTCCTGCCGCTGTCTGCGTACAGGGGGCATTCGGCCCCGAGCCCCGATCGGATTGGGCCGCGGCCAGGTTGACCAGGTGGCCGGGCGGTGACAGGATTCTCTCTGGCCGGTTGCCGGTTCATGAACCCCAGGTGAACTCTTCGTTCGTCGCGCCGATCCCGTCGGCACCTTCCCTTCCCTCACTCCTGGAAAGCGAACGGTGGAAACCGCAGCCCTCATCATCGTGCTCGTCATCGCGCTGGCACTCTTCTTCGACTTCACCAACGGCTTCCACGACACCGCGAACGCGATGGCCACGCCCATCGCCACAGGCGCGCTGAAGCCGCGGACGGCCGTTCTCCTCGCCGCGATCCTGAACCTCGTGGGGGCGTTCCTGTCGACCGAGGTCGCCAAGACCATCTCCGGGGGGATGATCCGCGAGGACGAGATCTCGGCGACGGTCTTCCCCTCGATCATCTTCGCCGGGCTCATCGGCGCGATCACGTGGAACATGCTGACCTGGCTCCTGGGGCTGCCGTCCTCGTCGTCGCACGCGCTCTTCGGCGGCCTGATCGGCGCCACGCTCGTGGGTGTCGGCGCGACGGCGATCGACGGCGGAATCGTGATGAGCAAGGTGGTCCTCCCCGCCCTCATGGCTCCGCTCACCGCGGGGCTCATCGCCTTCGCCGCCACCAAGCTCGCGTATGCGATCACCCGTCGCTACGACGGCAAGCCCGACGGGCGAGACGGCTTCCGGTGGGGGCAGATCTTCACCTCGTCGCTGGTGGCGCTGGCTCACGGCACCAACGACGCACAGAAGACGATGGGTGTCATCACCCTCGCCCTCATCACGGTCGGCTGGCAGTCCTCGGCGAATCCCGACCCGCAGCTGTGGGTCATCGTCGCGTGCGCGGTGACGATCGCGCTCGGCACCTACATGGGCGGGTGGCGCATCATCCGGACTCTGGGCAAGGGCCTCACCGACGTCAAGCCCGCGCAGGGCTTCTCGGCGGAGTCGTCGACGGCGGCGACGATCCTCGCCTCCAGCGCACTCGGGTTCGCGCTGTCGACGACGCAGGTCGCCTCGGGATCGGTGATCGGCTCGGGGCTGGGGCGCCGCGGCTCGCAGGTGCGGTGGCGCACCGCGGGGCGCATCGTGGTGGGCTGGGTGCTCACCCTTCCCGCCGCGGGTGCGGTGGGCGGGCTCGCCGCGCTGGTCGTGGTGTGGCTCGGCTCGTGGGGTGTCCTGATCGACGCCGTGCTGGCGGTCATCATCATCCTGGCGATCTTCCTCCGTTCGCGCCGCAACGCCGTGAACGCGGCCAACGCCATGAGCGAGGTCGCCGACTCGGGAGCCGCCGTGCACGTCGAGGACAACCCGCCTCCGACCCGACGGCAGCGTGCGATGGCGCGTAACGAGGAGCAGAAGTGATGTCGATCGACTGGCTCGCCTTCCTGCAGGTCTTCCTCGCCGCGCTGATCGGCGCGGGTGTGGTGGTCGTCTTCTATGCGCTCGGACTCCGCCTGCTCGTCGCGTCGGGGCGCGCCCCCGTGGTGGCCCCGGCGGAGTTCACCGATGCCATCACCGTCATCACCGAGAAGCAGGCGCGCCGGGCCGAGAAGGCCGCGGCGAAGGCGGCGCGGAAGAACCCGCTCACGCCCGGGCAGAAGCGTCTCGCGCTCGCCGCGGCGTATGCGTGCTTCGCGGTGTGCGCGGCGGCCGTGGTGGGCGGCATCCTGCTCATCGTCTTCAACCACTGAGCCGCTCCTTCCCGCGCGAGTGCGGTCGCGGGTGCGTCCTAGGCTGGGCGGTATGGATGCCGCATCCCCGCGTTTCGGGCAGTACGAGCCCGCTCGTCGCACCCTCGTCCATCTGAGCGACACCCATCTGCTGGCAGGCGGTCGCCGTCTGGGTGGACGGTACGACACGACGGAGAACCTCCGACGCACGCTGGAGGCGGTCGACGCGCTGGAGCTGCGGGCGGATGCCCTCGTGGTGACGGGCGACCTGACGGATCTCGGCGAACCCGAGGCCTATCGCGCGCTGCGGCGCGCCGTCGAACCCCTCGCCGAGCGCATGGGCGCGCCGGTGGCGTGGGTGGCGGGGAATCACGACGAGCGGCCCGCCCTGCGGTCGGCGCTCCTGGACGGCGACGCCACCCTCGCGCCGGTCACCGGCGTGTGGGACCTCGCGGGTCTGCGTCTCATCGCGCTCGACACGACGGTGCCGGGGTGGCACCACGGCGAACTCGACGAGGCTCAGCTGGACTGGCTGCGGCAGATCCTCGCCGAGCCCGCGCCGCTCGGGACGATCCTGGCGATGCACCACCCGCCGCTGCCGAGCCACATCCCGCTCTTCGACATCCTCGAACTGCGCGACCAGCACCGTTTCGCCGCCGTCATCGCCGGCACCGATGTGCGTGCGATCCTCGCCGGGCACCTGCATTACTCGACCTCGGGCAGCTTCGCGGGGGTGCCGGTGAGCGTCGCGTCCGCGACCTGCTATGCGATGAACCTCGCGCGTCCGGCGCAGGAGGTCAACGGGATGGATGCCGGGCAGGCGTTCCAGTTGGTGCACGTGTACGACGACACGATCACCCACTCCACGGTGCCGGTCGTCGACGCCGCGACGGGGGATTACTTCTCGGCGGAGTGGGTGGCCCGCATGGCTGCCCTCACGCCGCAGGAGCGGCTGGAGGAGTTCTCCCGCAAGCGCTGACGCGCGGCATCCCATCGACAGCGGGTACAACCCCGACCGTCGACCGTACGCGTCGTACACGTGGAAGCCGCGTCCGCCGGGGATAGGCTCAGGACACACCCCCACCGCCGTGAACGACCCACGAGGACACACCACCATGGCTCCGGACGCAACGAAGCGCACCCGCACCGAGACCGACTCCCTCGGCTCGCTCGAGATCCCCGCAGATGCCTATTGGGGCATCCACACCGCCCGCGCGCTGGAGAACTTCCCCATCTCCAAACGACCGATCTCGGTGTACCGCGATCTCGTGCGGGCGCTCGCGATGGTCAAACAGGCCGCCGCACGGGCCAACGCCGAGATCGGGGTGCTGGACGCCGAGCGCGCCGACCTGATCGATCGCGCGTCGCAGCTGGTGATCGACGGACGCTTCCACGATCAGTTCGTCGTCGGCGTGATCCAGGGCGGTGCGGGGACGTCCACCAACATGAACGCGAACGAGGTCATCACCAACGTCGCACTCGAGCTCGCCGGCCGTGAGAAAGGCGACTACGCCTTCCTCTCGCCGATCGACCACACCAACCGCAGCCAGTCCACCAACGACGTGTATCCGACCGCCATCAAGGTGGGGCTGAGCCTCGACCTGCAGACGCTCCTCGAAGAGCTGGATCTGCTGCGCCAGGCGTTCCTCGCCAAGGCCGTCGAGTTCCACGACATCCTGAAGGTGGGGCGCACCCAGCTTCAGGACGCCGTGCCGATGACCCTCGGGCAGGAGTTCCACGGGTTCGCCTCGACCCTCGGCTACGACCACGAGCGCCTGACCGAGAACGCCTACCTCCTGTTCGAGGTCAACATGGGCGCCACCGCGATCGGCACCGGGATCACCACCCATCCCGCCTACTCCGAAGCCGTCGTCCGGCACCTTCGCGAGATCACCGGCCTCGACCTGGCGCTGGCCAGCGACCTGGTGGAGTCCACGAGCGACACCGGATCGTTCATGTCGTTCTCGTCGTCGCTCAAGCGCAACGCCGTCAAGCTGTCGAAGATCTGCAACGATCTGCGTCTGCTGTCATCTGGTCCGCAGGCGGGATTCGGCGAGATCAACCTGCCCGCACGGCAGGCCGGCTCGAGCATCATGCCGGGCAAGGTGAACCCGGTGATCCCCGAGGTCGTGAACCAGATCGCGTTCGCCGTGGCGGGAGCCGACACGACCGTCACGATGGCGGTCGAAGGCGGTCAATTGCAGCTGAACGCCTTCGAACCCGTGATCGCGCACTCGATCTTCCAGTCCATCACGTGGATGCGCCGCGGAATGCACACGCTGCGAGTGAACTGCGTCGAGGGGATCACCGCCAATCGTGAGCGGCTCGGCGCGATGGTGGGTTCGTCGGTGGGCGTCGTCACCGCCCTGACCCCCTTCATCGGCTATGCCGCGTCGGCCGCGCTGGCCAAGACCGCGCTGCTGACGAATAAGAACGTGGCCGACCTCGTGGTCGAGGCCGGGCTGATGTCGCGCGAAGAGGTGACCAAGCAGCTCTCGCCGGCGCGGCTGTCGGGGCTCGAGACGGCGACCGCGGCGATCCCGATCGTCCAGGCGGCGGAAGACGTCGTCGCGGCGACCCGCGACTGACCGGGCGGACGGCTCAGTTGCCTGCGCGTCGCTGCGGGTGGCGACGGGCGGCGCTCGATAGGTTCGAGCCGTCCCACGATCGACCACAGGAGAGGCCGACATGACAGACCCCAACACCCCCGCCGGGCCGCCGACGCCGCCGCCCGCCTACAACCCCGCCCCGCCGGCCGCCTACGACGCGCCCGCCGGAGGCCCCGTTCCCGGCAAGACCCTCGGCATCGTCGCATTCGTGCTGTCGTTCTTCGCGCAGCTGATCGCGCTGATCCTCGGCATCGTGGCGCTCGTGCAGAGCAAGAAGGCCGGCGTCAAGAACGGCTGGGCGGTGGCCGCCATCATCATCAGCTCGGTTCTGATGGTCATCGGCATCATCGTCGCCATCGTCGTGCTCTCGATCGTGGTTCCGGCCGCGAACGAGGAGATCGCGCGGCTGTGCTCCGAGCTCGGCTCGGGCGTCCACACCCTCGACAACGGGACGACGTTCTCGTGCCCGTGACGGTCATCCGTTGAGAAGGGCGCGCACCCTTAGGTTCGCG
>NZ_JAUZVE010000010.1:0-213617 GCF_031844425.1 Microbacterium sp. ARD31 | reverse complement strand
GGGCCGATTACGGGGAGGCGGGCGACTCGACCGGGATCGAACCGTCGATGATGCCCTGACGCACCGTCTCGAGCTCGTCGGTCAGACCCTCGTCGACCAGCGACTCGAAGTCGTGGAACTCCGAGATGCCGACGCCGTCGTTCTCGAGCGTGCCGACGAACGGGGTCACGTCGAACTCGTCGTTGGCGGCCGAGACGGCAGCCTCGTACACCGCGACGTCCATGCCCTTGAGGATCGACACGAGGAGCAGGTCGGCCACGCTCGGGTCGGTCTCGTAGACATCCGCGTCCACGCCCATGAGGGCGATCTCGCCGCCGGAGTCGCGGATGGCCTCAGCGGCCGACTGGTAGATCGGGCCGCCGACGGGCAGCAGCACGTCGACGTCCTGGTCGATGATGCCCTGGGCGACCTGCTTGGCGCGGTCGTTCGCGGCGAACTCGTCGGTGAACTGGCCCTCCTGCGACTCGACGTCCCAGCCCACGACCTGGACGTCGGCGTCGTTCTGCTCGTTGAAGTACTCCACGCCGAGCTGGAAGCCGTCCATGAAGATCGTCACGGGCGGGATCTTGGCGCCGCCGAAGGTGCCGACCTTGCCGGTCTCGCTGTACGAGGCCGCGGCGTAGCCGCCGAGGAAGGCCGCCTGGGCGGTGTCGAAGACGAGGGGCTTGATGTTGGGTGCGTCGGTCTCGCCGTCGAAGTCGTTGTCGGCGTAGTCGTCGATGATGGCGTAGTCGATGTCGGGGTTGGCCAGGGCCGCCTCGACGGTCGGCGCGCTCAGCAGGAAGCCGACCGAGACGATGAGGTTGCAGCCCTCCGACGCGAGGTTGTCGAGGTTGGCCGCGTAGTCGCTGGCGGACTGCGACTCGGTGGTCGCGATCTCGAAGCCGAGCTCGTCGGCCGCCATCTCGAGGCCCGCGAGACCCAGCTGGTTGAACGACTTGTCGTTGAAGCCGCCCTCGTCCGAGACCATGCAGGCCTTGAAGTCGGTCATGGCCGCGCCGTCGTCGGGCTCGGTGGTCGAGCCGGCGCCTTCCGGAGCGGTGCCGCAGCCGGCAAGGGCCACGAGCAGGCCCGCGGCAACGGTGGCGCCTGCGAGCTTCTTGGTGCGTGAGATGGTCAACTCAGCCTCCCCATCAATGCCCCGAGTCCGTCACGGGGACTGCATAAAGTTACCCACTGTGACGCGCGTCTTGCATTCGTGCGCGGCTCGCCGAGCCGAATGGTTACAAAGACGCAATGAAGCCGCAACGGGGCGGGCTCGCGACCGGCCTCACAGCACGTCGCCGCGACCGGTCAGCTTGAGCGCGTCCACGACGCCCTTCACCCGCTGAGCGTGCTCGCTGGTGGTGACCAGGAGCGCGTCGGGGGTGTCGACGACGACGATGTCGCGGACGCCGATCAGGCTGATCACCCGCTGCGTCTGACTGACCACGATGCCGCTGGCGGCATCGGAGAGGATGCGGGCGTTCTCGCCGAGTATCGCCAGGTCGTTCTTGCGGCCGTGCGAGTTGAGCTTGGCCAGGCTGGCGAAGTCGCCGACGTCGTCCCAGTCGAAGTGTCCGGGGATGACGGCGAGGCGACCCTTCTCGGCGGCCGGCTCGGCGACGGCGTAGTCGATGGCGATCTTCTTCAGCGTCGGCCAGACGCGGTCGACGACGGGTCCCCGCTCATCCCGGTCGTCCCACGCCTCGGCGAGATCCATGAGACCGGCGTAGAGCTGCGGCTCCTGCTCCGCGATCTCGCCCAGCAGCACGTCGGCCCGGGAGATGAACATGCCGGCGTTCCACAGGTAGGACCGGTCGGCGAAGTACTCCTTGGCGGTGTCGAGGTCGGGCTTCTCCACGAAGTGGTCGACCATCGCCGCCTCGGGGGCCCCGTCCACGATCAGCTCCCCCGCCTTCTTGATGTAGCCGAACCCGACGGACGGCTCGGTCGGCGGGATGCCGATCGTGCAGATGTAGCCTTCGCGCGCCACGGCGATCGCCTGGCGGACCGCCCAGTCGAACAGGTGGGGCACGCGGATGACGTGGTCGGCGGCGAACGACCCGATGATGACGTCGGGCTCGCGCTTGGACAGGATGGCCGCGGCGAGGCCGATCGCCGCGGTGGAGTCCCGCGGCTCGGATTCGAGGAAGACGTTCATGTCGGGGATGCCGGGCAGTTCGCGCTCCACGGCGGCGCGGTGCGCGCGACCGGTCACCACGGCGATGCGATCGGGACCCGAGAGGGGCTCGAGTCGATTCCAGGTGTCGCGCAGCAGTGTGTGGCCCGACCCGGTGAGGTCATGCAGGAACTTGGGTGCATCGGCGCGCGACAGCGGCCACAGTCTGCTCCCGATGCCGCCCGCGGGTATGACGGCGTAGAAGTCCTCGATCGGTTCAGGCATGGGCTCAGCGTATCCGGGTGATGTGGTCGGTCATGTGGCCGCCCCATGTCGGGCGTGTGACGGCCACCGCGGGCCCATCGGTCTCGTTTATCTTGACATCGAGATACTTAGGCCCGCCTAAGCGGCGCCTGCGTCCGAACCGGGAATAGGATGACAGGAGCGCCCGCGTGACGCCGGCGACCCGATCGACCAGAGCGGGCCGCCCTGAGGGGCATCGACCCGCCCCCACCGTGATCGATCCAGGGAGGACGGCCGTGTCTGCACCAGCACGCGTCACACCGTCGGTATCCGAGACCACTTCGAAGGTCCCGCGTGGCACGCTCTACCGCGGCAACGAGGGCATGTGGTCATGGGTGCTGCACCGCATCACCGGCATCGCCATCTTCTTCTTCCTGCTCGTGCACGTGCTCGACACGGCGCTCATCCGCGTCGCGCCCGAGGCCTATGACGCGGTGATGGCCTCGTACAAGAACCCCGTCATGGGGCTCGGCGAGGTCGCGCTCGTCGGCGCCGTCGTGTACCACGCCTACAACGGGCTGCGGATCATCCTCGTCGACTTCTGGTCGTGGGCCACGCGGCACCAGCGGCAGCTGTGGTGGGGCGTGCTGGGCCTGTGGGTGGTGACGATGGTGCCGTTCACCATCCGACACCTCATGAACGTCTTCGGCGACTTCGGAGGGGGTAACTGATGTCCGCGGCGACCATCGCCGACCCGCGCACCCCGGCGGCACCCCGCCGGAAGGGTCCGAATCTCGAGAAGGCCGGCTGGATCTACATGCGCGTGTCGGGGGTCGTCCTCGTCGTGCTGATCTTCGGCCACCTCTTCGTCAACCTCATGCTGGGCGAGGGCATCCACGGCATCGACTTCGCGTTCGTGGCGGGCAAGTTCGCCACGCCGTTCTGGCAGTGGTGGGACGTCCTGATGCTCTGGCTCGCGCTGATCCACGGTGCGAACGGGATGCGCACGATCGTCAACGACTACGTCGCGGGCGAGACGACCCGGCGCATCCTCGTGGCCGCCCTCTGGGTTTCGGCCGCCTTCCTCATCCTCCTCGGCACCCTGGTCGTGTTCACCTTCGACCCGTGCCTGGGCCTCAGCCAGACCAGCCCCGAATGGCTCCAGGAGGTCTGCGCGTAGGCGCGGACCTCCCACCCACTCGACGATCCCCATCTCTGCCGAGCAGCAATCCGGACGGAAAGCATCCAGCGTGACCACTGACACCCCCGACAGCTACGTCAAGGACGGCGTCCACTACCACCAGTTCGACATCGTCATCGTCGGCGCCGGAGGCGCGGGCATGCGCGCGGCCATCGAGGCCGGGCCCGGTGCCCGAACCGCGGTCATCAGCAAGCTCTACCCCACGCGCTCGCACACCGGCGCGGCGCAGGGAGGTATGGCCGCGGCGCTGGCCAACGTCGAAGAGGACTCGTGGGAGTGGCACACCTTCGACACGGTCAAGGGCGGGGACTACCTCGTCGATCAGGATGCCGCCGAGATCCTCGCCAAGGAGGCGATCGACGCGGTCATCGACCTCGAGAACATGGGTCTGCCCTTCAACCGGACTCCCGAGGGCAAGATCGACCAGCGCCGCTTCGGCGGGCACACCGCCGACCACGGCAAGAGCCCCGTGCGTCGCGCCTGCTATGCCGCGGACCGCACCGGCCACATGATCCTGCAGACGCTGTTCCAGAACTGCGTGAAGCTGGGCATCAACTTCTTCAACGAGTTCTACGTGCTCGACCTGATCACCGTGAAGGGCGAGGACGGCGCCACCGGCGTCGCCGGGGTCGTGGCCTACGAGCTGGCCACCGGCGACCTGCACGTCTTCCACTCGAAGGCCGTGGTGTTCGCCACGGGCGGCTTCGGCAAGATCTTCAAGACCACCTCCAACGCCCACACCCTCACCGGGGACGGCGTGGGAATCGTCTGGCGCAAGGGCCTGCCGCTGGAGGACATGGAGTTCTTCCAGTTCCACCCCACCGGCCTGGCCGGTCTCGGCATCCTGCTCACCGAGGGTGCGCGAGGAGAAGGCGCGATCCTGCGCAACGTCTCGGGCGAGCGCTTCATGGAGCGCTACGCGCCGACCATCAAGGACCTCGCCCCGCGCGACATCGTCAGCCGCTGCATGGTGCAGGAAGTCGCCGAAGGCCGCGGTGCGGGCCCCCATCGCGACTACGTCCTGCTGGACTGCACGCACCTGGGCGCCGAGGTGCTCGAGACGAAGCTTCCCGACATCACCGAGTTCGCCCGCACCTACCTCGGCGTCGACCCCGTGGTCGAGCCGGTCCCCGTGATGCCGACCGCGCACTACGCGATGGGCGGGATCCCCACGAACATCAAGGCCGAGGTCCTCAGCGACAACGACACGGTCGTCCCCGGCCTGTACGCCGCCGGCGAGTGTGCGTGCGTGTCGGTGCACGGCTCGAACCGCCTCGGCACCAACTCGCTGCTCGACATCAACGTCTTCGGCAAGCGCGCCGGGCGCTACGCCGTGGAGTACGTCCAGACCGCGGACTACGTGCCGCTGCCCGAGGACCCCGCCAAGGAGGTCCGCGACATGATCGAGGGCCTGCGATCGAACCCGGGAACCGAGCGGATCGCGGTGCTGCGCAAGACGCTGCAGGACGAGATGGACCGCAAAGCCCAGGTCTTCCGCACCGAGGAGTCCCTCGGCGAGGTGCTCGAGGTGATCGCCGAGCTGCGCGAGCGCTTCAAGAACATCCACGTCGACGACAAGGGCAAGCGGTTCAACACCGACCTGCTCGAGGCGGTCGAGCTCGGCTTCCTGCTCGACATCGCCGAGGTCGTCGTCGTCACCGCCCGCAACCGCAAGGAGAGTCGCGGCGGTCACATGCGCGACGACTTCCCCACGCGCGACGACGAGCAGTACATGCAGCACACCATGGCGTATCTCTCCGGCGATGCCGGGTCTTCGCACGCCGAGGACCACATCCGCCTCGACTGGAAGCCGGTCGTCTTCACGAAGAACGACGCCGGCGAGTTGCGCTACCCGCCGTTGGAGAGGAAGTACTGATGGCCACCTCGGCAACCGACGTCATCGAGCGCACCGACGCCGATGCACCCGCACGCGCGGACGAGGCGGCGAACGACACCGGCATCCAGTCGTTCCTCGTGACCTTCATCATCCGCCGTTTCGACCCCGAGGTCGACGACGAGCCGCGCTGGGTCGACTACGACGTCGAGCTCTACTCCACCGACCGGGTGCTCGACGCCCTCCACAAGATCAAGTGGGAGGTGGACGGGTCGCTGACCTTCCGCCGGTCCTGCGCGCACGGCATCTGCGGGTCCGACGCGATGCGCATCAACGGCCGGAACCGCCTGGCGTGCAAGACGCTCATCAAGGACCTCGACATCTCGCAGCCCATCTACGTCGAGGCGATCAAGGGCCTGCCGCTCGAGAAGGACCTCGTCGTCGACATGGAGCCGTTCTTCGCGTCGTACCGCGAAGTGCAGCCGTTCCTGATCTCGAGCACGAAGCCCGAGCCGGGCAAGGAGCGGATCCAGTCGATCGTCGACCGTGAGGTCTTCGACGACACGACCAAGTGCATCCTGTGCGCCGCGTGCACCTCGTCGTGCCCGGTCTTCTGGACCGATGGTCAGTACTTCGGCCCCGCGGCCATCGTCAACGCGCACCGCTTCATCTTCGACTCGCGCGACGACGCCGGAGACGTGCGTCTCGACATCCTCAACGACAAAGAGGGCGTCTGGCGGTGCCGCACGACCTTCAACTGCACCGAGGCCTGCCCGCGCGGCATCGAGGTCACCAAGGCGATCGCCGAGGTCAAGCAGGCGGTGCTGCGGGGCTGACTCCCCGCCCGGGCACGAGCGATCTCGCGGTCATCGGTCGTCGCGCTGATCGATAGTGTGGCGTGGTGAGCGAAACGGGGGTCCGGGCACTACAGCGTGCCACCGCGGTGACCCGGCGCACGCTGGAGTGGTTCCCGATCCGCGTGTGGCGTCACTTCCTGCAGCACAACGGGTTCCTGCTGTCGGCCGGCGTGAGCTATCAGGCCCTGTTCGCCGCGTTCGCGACGGTCTACGTCGTCTTCGCGAGCGTCGGTCTGTGGCTCGGCGGCAGCCAAGAGGCCGTCAACGGACTCATCGACCTCATCAACAGCTACATCCCCGGCATCATCTCCAACAGCGGCGGTCTGTTCACCCCCGCGCAGGTGACGCGGATCGCCACCGGCAGCAGCGGCGTGCTGAGCATCACCGGTGCGATCGCCGCAGGCGCGCTGATCTGGACCGCGATCGGCTCGATCACCTTCTCCCGCCGCGCCGTCCGCGACATCTTCGGCATCCCGCCCGACCCGCGCTCCTACCTGCTGCTCAAAGCGACCGACTTCCTCGCGGCGGCCGCGTTCGGGACGGCACTGCTGGTGGGATGGGCGCTGACATCCGCCGGCACGTGGGCTCTGGACGTGCTCTTCACGTTCCTCGGCTGGAGCACCGGCTCGGTCTGGTTCAGCCTCGGGGTGAGCGCGATCGCGCTGGTCCTGCTGTTCGCCCTCAACACCGCCGTGCTGGCCGTGCTGGTGAAGTTCCTCGCCGGAACGGCTCTGCGGTGGCGGCGCGTGTGGCCGGGCGCGATCCTCGGCGGCACCGCCACGGCGATCCTGCAGATCGGAGCGGGCCTGGCGTTCACCTACACCCCGACGAACGTGCTGCTGGCGACCTTCGCCGTCTTCATCGGCCTGCTCCTGTGGTTCCGGCTCGTCGGGATCGTGGTCCTGGTGGCGGCCTCATGGATGGCCGTGTCGACGATCGACGCCGATATGCCGCTGGTGGAATGGACCGAGGAGGAGCGCCGCGCCTCGGAGCACCGCGCCCTCGCGGTGGCGGCCAAGGTGCGCCTCCGCGATGCCCGCGAGCGCCTCGAGCACGCGTCGTGGTACTCCCGGTGGGGCGCACGACGCGAGGTGGCCGCAGCCGAGCGCGCCCTGTCGGAACTTAAGGCGTCGGCGCCCCCGCCGCCGAAACGGGGCTCTCTGCTGGAGTGACCGGGCCCCGGGGCGCCGGTGTCGGTGGCCCCGGTTAGGCTGTGCGTCGTGTCTTCCCGCCTTCGCATCGCCTCCATCAACGTCAACGGCATCCGGGCCGCAGTCCGCAAGGGGATGAGCGACTGGCTCGAGACGGCCGGCGTCGACATCATGGCGCTGCAGGAGGTGCGGGCCACGGCCGATGACCTCGCGACCGCCCTGCCGGGATGGCACATCGTCAACGACGAAGCCGCCGCGAAGGGGCGCGCGGGCGTGGCGATCGCCAGCCGGATGCCGGCGGGCGAGGTCCGCCGCATCCTGCGGGACGACGACCCCGACCTCGAGCCGCTGGACGCCGCGGGCCGGTGGATCGAGGCGGACTTCGACATCGCGGGCACGGCGCTCACCGTCGTGAGCGCCTACGTCCACACGGGCGAGGCCGGCACCGCGCGACAGGATCCGAAGTGGGCGTTCCTCGACGCGATGGAGATCCGTCTGCCGCAGTTGGCCGCGCACGCGCGGCACGCGCTCGTGATGGGCGATCTGAACGTCGGCCACCGCGAACTCGACATCCGAAACTGGAAGGGCAACGTCAAGAAATCGGGGTTCCTGCCGCGAGAGCGGGCGTACTTCGACCGCTTCCTCGGCGACGCCGGCGCCGAGGTCGCCTGCGTCGACGGCACGCGCGGCACCGGGCTCGGCTGGATCGACGTGGGGCGGCGCGCGGCGGGCGATGTCGACGGGCCCTACACGTGGTGGTCCATGCGCGGACGCGCCTTCGACAACGACACCGGCTGGCGGATCGACTACCACCTCGCCACGCCCGCCCTGGCGGACGGGGCGCACGGCTACCGCGTCGACCGCGCGCCGTCGTGGGACACCCGCTGGAGCGACCACGCCCCTGTCATCGCGGACTACGAGATCGGCTGAGCCGCCCCCGCCGTCCTGCGCGCGAGCCGCATCCAGGTCTCGACGACCGTGTCGGGGTTCAGCGACATGGATCCGATCCCCCGGTCGACGAGCCAATCGGCGAGGTCCGGATGGTCCGAGGGACCCTGTCCGCAGATCCCGATGTACTTGCCACGTCGCGTGGCCGCCTCGATCGCCATCGCGAGCACCTTCAGCACCGCCGGGTCCCGCTCGTCGAAGGTCGAGGCGACCAGGGACGAATCCCGGTCCAGGCCCAGCACGAGCTGGGTCATGTCGTTGGAGCCGATCGAGAAGCCGTCGAAATGATCGAGGAACTCGTCCGCCAGCAGCGCGTTGGAGGGCACCTCGCACATCATGATGACCTCGAGCCCGTTCTCGCCGCGGCGCAGTCCGTTCTCGGCGAGGAGCCCGACGACACCGGCGCCTTCGGCGACGGTGCGGACGAACGGCACCATCACCTTGACGTTGGTGAGACCCATCTCGTCCCGCACGAACCGCAGCGCGTCGCACTCCATGTCGAAGCACGCCCGGAAGTCCGGCGAGACGTACCGCGAAGCGCCCCGCCAGCCGAGCATCGGATTCTCCTCGTGCGGCTCGTACCGATCCCCGCCCAGCAGGTTCGCGTACTCGTTGGATTTGAAGTCGCTCATGCGCACGATGACCGGCTCGGGGGCGAAGGCTGCGGCGATCATCGACACCCCCTCGGCGATGCGCTCCACGAAGTAGTCCCGGGGTGACGGATACGCGGCGATCCGCTCCGAGATCTCGTCCCGCAGCTCCGCCGGGAGCGTGTCGTGCTCCAGCAGCGCCCGCGGGTGGATGCCGATCTGCCGGTTGATGATGAACTCCAGCCGTGCGAGTCCGACTCCGGCGTGCGGGAGCTTCGAGAACGAGAAGGCCTGGTCGGGAGTGCCGACGTTCATCATGATCTTCACCGGCACCTCCGGCATCCGGTCGAGCTCGGTGAGCTCTTCGGCGAAGTCGAGGATCCCGCGGTAGACGAAGCCCTCGTCGCCCTCGGCGCACGAGACGGTGACGTCGTCGCCTCCGACCAGCACGCGCGTGGCGTCCCCGGTGCCGACGACGGCGGGGATGCCCAGCTCCCGCGCGATGATCGCCGCATGGCACGTGCGCCCGCCGCGGTCGGTGACGATCGCGGCGGCCTTCTTCATGATCGGCTCCCAGTCGGGATCGGTCATATCGGCCACCAGGACGTCGCCGACGGCGAAGGCGTCCATCTGCGAGAGGTCGGTCAGCACCCGCACCGGGCCGGCGCCGATCTTCTGCCCGATGGCGCGACCGACGACGGCGACCTCGCCGCGGGCGGCGAGGGAGAACCGGCGCATCACGTTGCCGTCCTCGCGCGAGACGACGGTCTCCGGCCGCGCCTGCAGGATGTACAGGCGACCGTCGACGCCGTCCTTGGCCCACTCGATGTCCATCGCGCGGCCGTAGTGCTCCTCGATGGTGACCGCCTGGCGGGCGAGCTCCGTGACGTCGGTGTCGTCGATGCTGAACCGCCGACGATCCTCGATGCCGACGTCGGCGAACACGGTGCTCCCGCCGACGTGGGTGCCGGCGGTGTAGCGCATGGCGATGGCCTTCTCGCCGACCGAACGCTTCAGGATCGCCGGCCGACCGGCGGCGAGCGCCGGCTTGTAGACGTAGAACTCATCGGGGTTCACCGCTCCCTGCACGACCGCCTCGCCCAGCCCGTACGCGCTGGTGATGAAGACCGCCCGGTCGAATCCCGACTCGGTGTCTACGGTGAACATCACCCCCGACGCGCCCACGTCCGAGCGGACCATCCGCTGGATGCCGGCGGAGAGGGCCACGTCGTGGTGGTCGAAACCGTTGTGCACGCGGTAGGCGATCGCGCGGTCGTTGTACAGCGAGGCGTAGACGGCGCGCACGGCGTGCAGGATGTTCTCGACGCCGCCGATGTTGAGGAAGGTCTCCTGCTGGCCGGCGAACGAGGCGTCGGGAAGGTCCTCGGCGGTGGCGCTGGAGCGCACCGCCCACGTGACCGCGTCGGGGTCGGGGTCGCCGGCGAGCAGCCGCGCGTACGCTTCGCGGATGTCGCGCTCGAGGTCCGCCGGCAGCGGCTGCTGCTCGATCCACGCCCGCACCGAGGCCCCCACCCGCGACAGCGCGGCGACGTCGTCGATGTCGATCGCCTCGACGGCCGTCCGGATGCGATCGACCAGCCCGTCCGCCGCCAGGAACGAGCGATAGGCGTCGGCGGTGGTGGCGAAGCCGCCGGGCACGGTCACTCCGGCATCGGCGAGGTGGGACACCATCTCGCCGAGCGAAGCGTTCTTGCCGCCCACCTGCGGCAGGTCGGCCATGCCGATCTCATGGAACCAGAGGATGTTGGTCATCGGGGTGCCTTTCGCGGGGCGGTCACGCACGCAGTTTCATGGTCTGCATGATGACCGCGGACATCTCCTCCACGCTCTTCGTGGCGGAGTTGAGGAAGGGGACGCGGGTGCGCCGGTACAGGTCCTCGGCGCGACGCAGCTCTCTCGTGCACTGCTCGAGGCTGGCGTACCGGGAGTTCGGGCGCCGCTCATGACGCACCTGGCTGAGGCGCAGCGGCGTCGTCGTCAGCCCGAAGCAGCGCGCGGCGTAGGGGGCGACGGTGCGGGGCAGGCCCTCGGACGGGAAGTCGTCCTCGGTGAGCGGGTAGTTGGCCACGAGCAGTCCGTACTGCAGCGCCAGGTACATCGTCGTGGGTGTCTTGCCGCATCGCGACGGGGCGATGATGATCACGTCCGCGATGTCGAGCGCGCGCATGCTCTGCCCGTCGTCGTGCTCGATGGCGTACTCCACCGCCCGCATGCGGGCGTGATAGCGCTCCATGTCGCCCACGCCGTGGAACTGTCCGCGCTGCTCGGACGCGTCCGCGCCGAAGGCCTCCTCCAGCTCGGTCAGGTGTCCGGCGAGGAGGTCGACGATGACCGCGCGCGCCCGGCCGAGGACGGCCCGCAGGTCCGCCTGCTTCACGGTGGTGAAGACCACGGGCGCCTTGCCGGCATCCGCGCTCCGGTCGATCTGCTCCACCACGCGACGCGCACCGTCTTCGGTGTCGACGAACGGGATGGTGTGGTGGTCGAAGCGGATCGCGGGGAAGTTGACCAGCAGAGCGCTGCCGAGGGTCTCGGCCGTGATGCCGGTGCTGTCCGACACGAAGAACGCCGCGCGGTGGGCCACCGGCACCGGGGCCGTGGTGGTCGCGACGGGGACGGACGGATCGATCATGGAGCGCTTTCGATGAGGATGCCGGGCCGGGCGGCCCCGCACTCCTCACGGTAGGGCGGGCTCACGGCGGGTTCTAGGGCCATTGGGCCCGCAAGAAATGCGGTTCCTTCCCGTGGGGCAATCACCGCGACCGAGGCGGGCGGCATCCGCTCTCTAGGATGGAGGGATGACCAAACCGCGCCTCTACTCCGGCATGCAGCCCTCGGCCGACTCTCTTCAGGTCGGCAACTACATCGGGGCTCTCATGCAGTGGCGCGACCTTCAAGCCACGTACGACGCGTTCTTCTCGGTCGTCGACCTGCACGCCCTGACGCAGCCGAACGACCCGGCCGAGCTGCGCGAGAAGACGCGGCGGACGGCGGCCCAGTACATCGCCGCCGGCATCGAGCCGTCTCGCTCGACGCTGTACGTGCAGTCGCACGTGCCCGCCCACGCCGAGCTGGCGTGGGTGCTGTCGACCCTCACCGGCTTCGGCGAGGCCGGGAGGATGACGCAGTTCAAGGACAAGTCCACGCGTTACGGCGCCGACGCGACCTCGGTGGGACTGTTCACCTACCCGGTGCTGATGGCCGCCGACATCCTGCTCTACCAGACCGACATCGTCCCGGTCGGCGACGACCAGAAGCAGCACGTCGAGCTCACCCGCGACCTCGCCGAGCGGTTCAACAGCCGTTACGGGCAGACCTTCCGCGTGCCGATGCCCGTGATCCAGCAGGACACCGCGCGCATCTACGATCTGCAGAATCCGACGGCGAAGATGTCGAAGTCGGCCGAGACCGACGCCGGCGTGCTGTGGCTCCTGGACGACCCGGCGAAATCAGCGAAGAAGATCATGCGCGCCGTCACAGACAGCGAGGGGTCGGTGCGCTACGACCGCGAGGGCAAGCCCGGAGTGTCGAACCTGCTCGTGATCTACGCCGCGCTGACGGGACGTCAGATCCCCTCGATCGAGGACGAGTACGCCGGCCGCGGATACGGGGACTTCAAGAAGGGGCTCGCGGAGGTCGTCGTCGACGAGTTCGGACCCGTGCGCCAGCGCGCGCTCGAGCTGCTGGACGACCCCGCCGAGCTCGATCGGGTCCTCGCCGCCAACGCCGACCGCGCCGCCGAGGTGGCCGGGCGGACGCTTTCGGACGTGTACGAGAAGGTCGGGCTGCTCCGCCGCGCCTGACCCGATCCCCCGGGGGCGTGCCAGGATGGGCGCATGCCCGAGATGCCCGAGGTGCAGGGGCTCGTGGACTTCCTCCGCGAGCGGGTGACCGGTGTGCGGATCGAGCGCATCACGGTGGCGAACATCGCGGCGCTCAAGACGTACGATCCGCCGACGACCGCCCTCCATGACGCCGAGGTGACCGGCGCGCAGCGGCACGGCAAGTTCGTCGATCTCGCCACGGGCTCGGGACACCTCGTGTTCCACCTCGCCAAGGCCGGGTGGCTGCGGTGGTACGACGAGCTGCCGAAGACCGTCATCCGCCCCGGGAAGACGCCCATCGCGCTTCGCGTCGCGCTCGCCGACGGCGCGGGGTTCGACCTGACCGAGGCCGGCACCAAGAAGTCGCTCGCGGTCTACGTGGTGCGAGAGCCCGGCGACGTGCCCGGCATCGCCCGCCTCGGTCCCGACCCGATGGATCCGGACTTCGACCGCGATACCCTCGCCGGTCTCATCGCGGGCCGCCGCACGCAGATCAAAGGGGTGCTGCGCGACCAGTCCGTGATCGCCGGCGTCGGCAACGCCTACAGCGACGAGATCCTGCACGTGGCGAAGATGTCGCCGTACGCGCTGGCCGCGACCCTCGACGACGCCGACATCGACCGGCTCCACATCGCGTTGACCGACACGCTGGCGGATGCCGTCGCCACCGCATCCGGCAAGCCGCCGGCCGACCTCAAGGACGCCAAGCGCCGCGGGATGCGCGTGCACGGCCGACGCGGCGAAGCGTGCCCGGTGTGCGGCGACGAGGTGCGGAGCGTGTTCTTCGCCGACAACTCGCTGGAGTACTGCGCGACGTGTCAGACGGGCGGCAAGATCCTCGCCGACCGCCGGCTGTCGCGCCTGCTCAAGTGAGGATCGGCGGCGTCAGGGCCCGGTGGTGCCCATGAGCGTCCGGGCGTCGTCGTCGACCCAGTCGAGGGACTTCGTGACGGCCTTCTTCCACATGCGGTAGCGCCGCGCGCGCTCTTCCTCCTCCATCCGCGGCTCGAACCGGGCGTCCTCGCGCCAGTGCGCGCGCAGTTCGTCGAGGCTCCCCCACACGCCCGTGGCGAGACCGGCGGCGTACGCCGCTCCCAGTGCCGTCGTCTCGACGACGGTCGGGCGCACCACGGGGATGCCGAGGATGTCGGCCTGGAACTGCATGAGCATGTCATTGCGGGTCATGCCGCCGTCCACGCGCAGCTCGGCCAGCTGCTGCCCGCTGTCGGCGATCACGGCCTCGATCACGTCGCGGGTCTGGAATGCCGCCGACTCCAGCGCCGCGCGGGCGATGTGCCCCTTGTTGACGTAGCGCGTGAGACCCACCAGCGCGCCACGGGCGTCCGGGCGCCAGTAGGGGGCGAACAGACCGGAGAAGGCCGGGACGAAGTACGCCCCGCCGTTGTCGTCGACGGTGCCGGCGAGGCTCTCGACGTCTTCGGAGCGCTGGATGATGCCGAGATTGTCGCGCAGCCACTGCACGAGCGAACCCGTCACGGCGATCGAGCCCTCCAGGGCGTAATGCGCCGGCTCGTCGCCGATCCGGTACGCCACGGTCGTGATGAGCCCGCGCTCGGAGCGCACGATCTCGGTGCCGGTCCCCACGAGCAGGAAGTTGCCGGTCCCGTAGGTGTTCTTCGACTCGCCCGCGTCGAACGCAGCCTGCCCGAAGGTGGCCGCCTGCTGGTCGCCGAGGATCCCCGCGATGGGCACGCCGGTGGCGACGCCGGGCAGCAGCGTCTCGCCGAGCACGGCGCTGGACGAGCGGATCTCGGGCATCATCGCGCGCGGGATCCCCCACACCTCGAGCAGGTCGTCGGCCCAGTCCAGCGTGGTGAGGTCCATCAGCAGGGTGCGGCTGGCGTTGGTGACGTCGGTGATGTGGATGCCGCCCCGTGTGCCTCCGGTGAGGTTCCACACGATCCACGTGTCGGGGGTGCCGAAGAGCAGGTCGCCGCGCTCGGCGGCCGCGCGCGCCCCCGGAACGTTGTCGAGCATCCAGGCGATCTTCGACGCGGAGAAGTAGGTGGCCAGCGGCAGACCGGTGCGCGCGGCGAAGCGGAACGTGCCTTCCTCCCCCGAGGCGAGTTCGTCGATCCGAGGCTGCGTTCGGGTGTCCTGCCACACGAGGGCGTTGTGCACGGGGCGTCCGGTGGTGCGATCCCACACGATGGCGGTCTCGCGCTGATTGGTCACGCCGATCCCCGCGAGGTCGGCCGCGGCGATGTCCGCTCGGTCCAGCGCGGCCGAGACCACCCATTCGGTGTTGGTCCAGATCTCGACCGGATCGTGCTCCACCCATCCGGCGCGCGGCATGATCTGCTCGTGCTCCCGCTGCGCCGTCGCACGGGGGACGCCGTGGTCGTCGAACACGATCGCTCGCGTCGAGGTGGTCCCCTGGTCGATGGCCATCACGTGCCCGGGCACGGCGTCTCCTTCCCGACGGCGGCTGCGCGCGTCGTGGTCGGCCCGCGGCGTCGCGGGCTGCGGGTGGGGTCAGGCTATCGCGGTCGCCGCGGAACCCCACGAGGGGTCGGCCGCGTGTACGCGCTGCAGAGCCCGCGCCACCTCGGTGCTGCGCGCGGCGGCATCCCACCCCATCGTCTCGGCGACGACGTCGGCGATCTCGGCGACGGTCGCCTCGGTCGCCGCTCCGGTGAAGGCGATGCTGGTGCGGCGCAGCAGCAGGTCGTCGAGGTGCACGACGTCCTCGTCACCGGCGAGGTACGCCAGTTCGGCGGTGCTGTAGTCCGGCAGCGTCGACAGCGGCGCGTCGTCGGGGTCGTCGGCGAGCGCGCGGATGAGGGACTCGGCGTGGGTGCCGTACCGGTCCAGCAGCACGGCCGCCCGCTCGCGGCCGACATCGGACGAATGCACGCTCAGCCACCGCTCCCGGCCGCGGTCGGTGACGGGATAGCCGCGGCCGCCTCCGATCGGCACGCCTCGGGTGGTGCGGGCGCGGGGGCGGCCGAGCAGCTCGAGAGCCCGATCGGCGAGGCTCTCAGCCGACGCGCGGAAGGTCGTCCACTTGCCGCCGACGAGACTCAGCACCGGCACGCCCGACCCGCCGAGCGTCGCGGACTCGATGCGGTAGTCGCGAGAGACGAAACCGGGAGCGACGTCGTCGTGGCCCGGCAGCGGCCGCACTCCCGAGAATCGGTAGACGATCTGCGAGCGGTCCACCGGGATCCCCGGCAGCACGTGCCCGATGAGGTCGATGAAGTAGTCGACCTCGGCCTCGGTGCACACGATCGGGTCGGCCATGTCGTGGGGCAGGTCGGTGGTGCCCACGAGCACGCGCCCCTTGAGGGGGTAGATGAGGACGATGCGGCCGTCCTTGTGCTCGAAGAACAGTTCACGCCCCGCCGTCGCCGCCAGCAGCTCGGGGTGATCGAGCACGATGTGCGAGCCCTTGGTGCCCCCCATGAAGCGGGTGGGCGCCCCGAGGGCGCGGTTGGTGACATCGGTCCACGGGCCCGAGGCGTTGATGACGACGGATGCCGCGAACGGCACGCGCGCGCCCGTGACGGTGTCCTCGAGGACGACGCTCCCGTCCTCGCCCGCGACGGCCGCGGTGTAGTTGGCGGCCCGGGCCCGGTCTCCCCCGGCGGCGCGGGCGTCGCGGACCAGGTCGATCGCCAGGCGCTCCGGGTCGTGCAGCGAGGCGTCCCAGTAGGTGGCGGTGTACTTCACGCCCGGGTTGAGCGCCGGAAGCTCCTGCAACGACCGGCGGCGGCCGTGGAACGAGTGGCGCGGCACACGCCCGCCCCCGCGCGAGAACGCGTCGTAGATCACCAGGCCGATCTTGATGAGGACCGCCCCGCGCTCGCGGCGCGCGCCCTTGCCGTGGCGGAGGAACCGCAGCGGCGCGCTGAGGATGCCCGAGAAGGTCGTGTAGATCGGGATGGTCGTCCGCAGCGGCCTCACGTAGTGGGCCGCGGTGCGCAGCAGCGCGTTGCGCTCGCTGACCGCCTCGGCCACGAGTCGGAACTCGCCGTTCTCGAGATAGCGGATGCCGCCGTGGATCATGTGCGACGAGGCGGCCGAGGCACCCGAGACGAAGTCGTCGCGCTCGACGAGGACGACGTCCACGCCCTGGAGCGCGAGGTCGCGGAAGGTGGCGATGCCGTTGATCCCGCCGCCGATGATGAGCACGTCGGCGTGCGGGCGGTCGAAGACGGCGCGGGAGGCGCGGGCGTTGCTCGTGCGGGTCATCTCGGGGCCTTTCGGTTCGCGACTGCCCCATTCTCTCAACTCTGACCGTTGTTGCAGGCCATCTGCACAAACGTGCAGACTGGGCACGTGCCCGACGTCCGTGATGAACAGCAGTTGCAGCGCGCCTTCACCGCGGCGCACCTCTACTACATCCAGAACCGCACCATGGAGGCCGTCGCGCACGAGCTGGCGACCTCGCGATCGACGGTGTCGCGTCTGCTGGCGCTGGCCCGCTCCGCCGGCATCGTCGACATCCGCATCACCTCTCCGCGCGAGGCGCCGGCGCAGCTCGAGGCGCGGTTGAGCGAGGTCTACGACATCCGCGCCTTCGTCGTCCCCGTCGCCGGCGACCTCAGCGAAGAAGAGCGCCAGGAGCGCGTCGCGATCGCGGCCGCCCACACCCTCAACGACATGATCGGCCCGGGGATGACCGTCGGCGTGGCGTGGGGCTCGACGGTGGCGGCCCTCAGCCGGCATCTGGTGCCCCGCCACACCCCCGACACGGTCTTCGTCCAGCTGAACGGCTCGGGGAACACCCGCGCGGCGGGGCTGGTGTACGCCACCGAGATCCTCCACCGCTTCGGCGCGGCCTACGGCGGGGCGGTGGAGCAGTTCCCGGTGCCGGCGTTCTTCGACGACCCGGCCACCCGTCTGGCGATGTGGCGCGAGCGCAGCACGCGCCGCATCCTCGATCTCCAGGCGCGCATGGATCTGGTCGTCTTCAGCGTGGGATCGGCGGGGGCGCCCGTGCCGAGCCATGTCTACTCCGGCGGATACCTCGAGGGCGCCGACCTCGAGGCCCTCCGCCGCGACCGCGTGGTGGGCGACGTCGCCACCGTGTTCTTCCGCGCCGACGGCTCGAGCGAGGGCATCGCCCTGAACGAGCGCGCGACAGGACCCCGCTTCGCCGACCTCCGTCGCGTCCAGACCCGCATGTGCGTGGTGTCGGGGGTGTCGAAGCTCGCGAGCCTGCGCGGAGCGCTCGCGGCAGGGCTCGTCACCGACCTCGTCATCGACGAGGTCGCCGCGCGCTCTCTCGACCCCGACACCGCGGAATGAAACCCCGACCGGGGCGTTGAGTACACTCGGAGCAACAACGTGCTCCGGGGTCGGTGTGAATCCGAACCGGCGGTGACAGTCCGCGAGCGGTGGCCGCGCATCCCTGGGATGCCGCCACCGCCGATCCGGTGGAAATCCGGAACCGACGGTGATGCGACGGAAGATCGTCGCTAGTCCGGATGGGAGGCAGCACGGGCGGCGCCGCGCGCGCCGTCGCTGTCCTGCCTGCCCCGGAGCGCCGATGACGGCTCTCGACAGAGACAAGGACGGCACATGACAGCGAGCGGGATCGAGCGCGATGCGATGCATCGTGCCCTCGCGCTCGCTGCGCGGGGCCCCCGCGGGGTCAACCCCCAGGTCGGTGCGGTGATCCTGGCACCCGACGGCACGGTCCTCGCCGAGGGCTGGCACCGCGGCGCGGGCACCCCGCACGCCGAGGTCGACGCCCTCTCCAGGCTCGCCCCCGGCGGGGCGAGCGGGGCCACCGCCGTGGTGACGCTGGAGCCCTGCAATCACACCGGACGCACCGGCCCGTGCTCCGAGGCGCTCATCGCCGCCGGTGTCGCGCGTGTCGTGTACGCCGCCTCCGACCCGGGCCCGCACTCCGCCGGTGGAGCGGAGCGCCTGCGCGCGGCCGGCGTGGACGTCGACGCCGGCGTCCGCGCCGAAGACGCCGAGCAGCTCATCGCGTCGTGGTTGACGGTGCAGCGCCTGGGCCGTCCCCACGTCACCGTGAAGTGGGCGCAGAGCCTGGACGGCCGGGCCGCGGCATCCGACGGCTCGAGCCAGTGGATCACCGGGCCCGACGCGCGCGCCGACGTCCACCGCAGACGAGCCCGTGCGGACGCGATCGTGGCCGGCACCGGCACCGTGCTGGCAGACGATCCCGCCCTCACGGCGCGCGACGACGCCGGCGGGCTCCTGCCCGATCAGCCCGTCCCCGTGGTGATCGGACGCCGCCCGATCCCCGAGACGGCCGCCGTCCGCCGCCACCCCAAGCCGCTCCGGCAGTTCGACGACCTCAGCACCGCCCTCGCCGAGCTCGGCGCCCAGGGCGTCCACCGCGTCTTCGTCGAGGGCGGACCCACCCTCGCCAGCGCCTTCCTGCGTGCCGGGCTCGCCGACGAGGTGCTCGTCTACGTCGCCCCCGTCCTCCTGGGCGGCGATCGCCTCGCCCTCACCGACATCGGGGTCGGCACCATCGGCGAGGCGCTGCGCCTGCAGACGTCCCGCATCGACAGACTCGGCGACGACCTCCTCGTCGTCGCGCACCCCTCCCCCGAAGGAGTCCACTGATGTTCACCGGAATCGTCGAAGAGATCGGCGAGATCACCGAGGTCGCCGCCGCCGGAGACGGTGTGCGGGTGACCGTCCGCGCACCCAGGGCGGTGTCGGATGCCGCACACGGCGACTCGATCGCCGTCAGCGGCGTGTGCCTCACCGTCGTCGACCGCGGGGACGACTGGTTCGCGGCGGACGTCATGCGCCAGACGCTCGACATGTCCACGCTGGCCGACGTCGCGCCGGGCCGCGCGGTGAACCTGGAGCGCGCCACCGTCGCTCACGGACGGCTCGGCGGGCACATCGTGCAGGGGCACATCGACGGCACCGGCGAGGTGCTCGAGGTCCGTCCCGGCGCGCAGTGGCGCGTCGTGCGCGTCGGCCTGCCGGCATCCCTCGCCCCGCTCGTCGTCGACAAGGGCTCGATCGCGGTGGACGGCGTCTCGCTGACGGTCAGCGCCGTGAGCGCTGCCGACGCCGGCGGCCACTGGTTCGAGGTCTCCCTCATCCCCGAGACGCTCGAGGCCACCACCCTCGGCGCCCGCGCCGTCGGCGACCGCGTGAACCTCGAGACCGACATCCTGGCGCGCCACGTGCAGCGTCTGCTCGCTTTCCCCTCGACGGCCGTCGCCGTCCCGACCGAAGGAGGCTCGCGGTGAGCCTGTCCCCCATTCCCGAGGCGCTCGAGGCGCTGCGCGCCGGACGCCCCGTCATCGTCGCCGACGATGAGAACCGCGAGAACGAGGGCGACGTCGTCCTCTCGGCCGCCCTCGCGACCCCCGAGTGGGTGGCGTGGACCGTGCGCTGGTCGAGCGGCTTCATCTGCGCCCCCATGCCCGCCGAGTGGGCGGACCGCCTCGACCTTCCGCCGATGGTCGAGGTGAACGAGGACGCGCGCGGCACCGCCTACACCGTGAGCGTCGACGCCGCCGACCGCGTGAGCACCGGCATCAGCGCGTCCGATCGCGCCCACACCCTGAACGTGCTGGCCGACCCCGCGTCGGTGCCCACGAGCGTCATCCGCCCGGGGCACATCCTGCCGCTGCGGGCGGTCGACGGCGGCGTGCGCGAGCGCGGTGGCCACACCGAGGCGGCTGTCGAGCTGATGCGTCTGGCGGGGCTCGAGCCCGTCGGCGCGATCGCCGAGGTGGTCGCCGAGGACGGCTCGATGATGCGCCTGCCCGGGCTCATGGAGCTGGGCGAGCGCGACGGCGTGCCCGTCATCACGATCGAGCAGCTCATCGCGTACCTGCAGGAGCACCATCCGATCGACGGCGACAGCGCGCGCCCCGCTCACCGCCGCCGGGTGAGCCTGCGCGCCGAGTCGCTGGTCCCCACCTCGCACGGCGCCTTCCGCTTCCTGGCGTACAAGGACCGTGTGACCGGGACCGACCAGCTCGCCGTGGTCTCGGGCGATCTCTCGGATGCCGCCCCGCTGGTGCGCGTGCACTCCGAATGCCTCACCGGAGAAGCCTTCGGCTCGCTCAAATGCGAGTGCGGGCCGCAGCTGGACGCCGCTCTCGACACGATCGCCCGCGAGGGCGGTGTGGTCATCTACATGCGCGGCCACGAGGGCCGGGGCATCGGCCTCATCAACAAGCTGCGCGCGTACAGCCTGCAGGAGCGCGGGCTCGACACTGTCGACGCCAACCTCGCTCTGGGGCTCCCCGCCGACGCGCGCGAGTACGCCGCAGCCGCCGGGATCCTCGCCGACCTCGGCATCGAGAAGGTGCGGCTGCTCACCAACAACACCGACAAGGTCGTACAGCTGACGGCCCTCGGCCTCGAGATCGTCGAGCAGGTGCCGCTGCTGGTGGGCGTCGGCCCGAACAACCACCAGTACCTGGCGACCAAGCGCGACCGCATGGGGCACGTCCTGCCCGACGCGGACTTCGCCGACGCGGTCGCCCAGATGCATGACAGCACCGCGCACGCCGGCAGCGCGCATGACGACGAACCCGGCGAAGGAGCACACCGATGAGCGGCAAGGGCGTCCCCCAGACCACCGAGACCGTCGACGGCACGGGCCTCGACGTCGTCGTGGTGGCCGGCACGTGGCACGAGGTCATCACCGACGGCCTCATCGAGGGCGCCCGCCGTGCGCTCGAGCAGTCGGGGGCGACGTGGCGCCTGGTGCGGGTTCCGGGCTCGTTCGAGCTGCCCGTCGTCGCGAAAGCGGTGCTGGAGGCCGGCACGGACGCCGTCGTCGCACTCGGGGTCATCATCCGCGGCGGCACGCCCCACTTCGAGTTCGTGTCGTCGGCGGCCACCGACGGACTCACGCGCGTGGCGCTCGACACCGGCAAGCCCGTCGGCTTCGGCGTGCTGACGCTCGACGACGAGGCGCAGGGCATCGCGCGTGCGGGCCTTCCGGGCTCCGAGGAGGACAAGGGCTTCGAAGCCGCGGATGCCGCGTTGCGCACCGCCGTGCTGCTGAGGTCCCTGCGTCCCTGAGTCGTGGCGGGTAGTCTCTGCACCATGGAGACCCTTCGCCACATCGTCGTGTTCATCCACCTCATCGGCTTCGCGCTGCTCTTCGGCGCGTGGGCGGTCGAGGCCGTCGCCCGCCGGGTGGAGATCACGCGGCTGATGAACTGGGGCCTGCTGATCGCGGGCATCGCCGGCCTGGCCCTCGCCGCCCCGTGGGGCGTCGACCACGACCTCAACTACGCCAAGATCGGCGTCAAGCTCGTGATCCTGCTCGTCATCGGCGCCCTGCTCGGGATCGGCGCGGCACGACAGCGTCGGAAGGCGGGCGTGCCTGCGGCGATGTTCTGGGGGATCGGCATCCTCACCGCCCTCAACGCCGCCCTCGCCGTCATCTGGCGCTGACCTCCCGCGTAAGATGGGCGGGTTCTCCGCCCGCCTCCTGCAAGGTCAGCCATGTCTTCCCCCACCACGGCACCCACTCCGGTCTCCGCGCCGGCCGCGCCGGCCAATCCCCGCTCCCGCGTCATCACCGCGAGCCTGGTCGGCACCACGATCGAGTTCTACGACTTCTACGTCTACGCGACGGCCGCCGTCCTCGTCTTCCCGATCCTCTTCTTCCCGACCGGCAACGACACCACCGCACTGCTGGCCTCGTTCGGGGTCTTCGGCGCGGCCATGATCGCCCGCCCGCTGGGAGCGGTCATCTTCGGGCACTTCGGCGACCGTTTCGGCCGCAAGGCGACCCTCGTCGGCTCGCTCCTGACGATGGGCGTCGCGACGTTCCTCATCGGCTGCCTGCCCACCTACAACGACATCGGCTGGTGGGCGGCGCTGCTGCTCCTCGTGCTCCGGCTCGCGCAGGGCTTCGCCCTGGGCGGCGAGTGGTCGGGCGCCGCGCTGGTGGCGACCGAGAACGCCCCGGCCGGCAAGCGCGCCTGGTACGGCACGTTCCCGCAGCTGGGCGCACCGCTGGGGTTCATCATCGCGAACTCGGTGTTCCTCGCGATCAACTTCCTGCTCCCCCACCCGGACGGCGCCGGCCAGCGCTCGGCGGACTTCCTCGCGTGGGGGTGGCGCGTGCCGTTCCTCTTCTCGGCGGTCATGGTGATCATCGGCCTGTGGGTGCGACTGCGCCTGGTCGAGTCGGAGTCGTTCACCAAGGCCGAGCAGAAGGGCGCGATCCGCAGGTTCCCGCTCGGCACGGTCGTCCGCCGCCACTGGTGGCACCTGATCCTCGGCACGTTCATCATGCTGGCCACCTACGTGCTGTTCTACCTGATGACGAACTTCACGCTGTCGTACGGCACGAAGGCCGCCGACCTCGAGACCGCCTCCGCTGCCGCACAGGCCGCCGCCGAGGCCGCCGGCAAGACCTTCGACGCCGCGGCGTTCGCCGCCCAGTTCTACCCCGGACTCGGCTTCGCTTACACCGACTTCGTGCTGATGCAGATCATCGGCGTGGTCTTCTTCGGCATCTTCACGATGCTCTCGGGGCCCATCGCGGATGCGATCGGCCGCCGCCGGCTGCTGCTGTGGGTGACCGCCCTCATCATCGTCTTCGGCCTGACCTTCAACCTGTTCCTGCTGCCGCAGGCCGACCCGAGGTTCACCGGGGCGCTGGCGCAGGCCTTCCTCATCTTCGGCTTCATGCTGATGGGAGCGACGTTCGGGCCGATGGGAGCCGTGCTTCCGGAGCTGTTCCCGACGAACGTCCGCTACACCGGCTCGGCGGTGGCCTACAACCTGTCGTCGATCCTCGGCGCCGCCCTTGCGCCGATCGTCGCGGTGGCCCTGTGGGCCGCGGCCGGCGGCAGCCCGTGGCTGGTCGGCGTGTACCTCTCGGCGATGGGCGTGCTGACCTTCATCGCGGTGATCCTGGCCTCCGAGACCAAGGACGTCGACTACGACGCCGACCTGGGCGCCGGGGTGACCGGCTCGCTCTGATCGGCACCCGATCCCGCCCCGGCCGGCTCAGTCGAGGAAGAGAGCCCGGAGGCGCTTGGTGGTGAACACCAGGCCCACGGCGATCATCACGACGTAGTAGAGCACGTGCCACAGCATGTCGGTGCTGAGGACGCCGGTGGTCAGCCCCCGGACGAGCTCGACCCCGTGCCACAGCGGGAAGGCCATGACGATCGACTGCACCCACTCCGGGTAGACGGTGATGGGATACAGCGTCGCCGAGAAGAGGAACATCGGCAGCAGGACGAAGTTGATCCAGTCCATGTGCTGGAAGGTCTTCATGTAGCTGGTGATCGCCATGCCCACGCTGGCGAACCCGAACGCGATGAGCAGGACGGCGGGCAGGGCGAGGATCGCGGTCCAGGCGAGATTCAGCCCGAGGATCTGCATGATCAGCATGAAGCCGGTCGCGTAGAGCAGACCTCGCAGCAGGGCGTAGAGGATCTCGCCGAGGGCCACGTCCAGCGGCCCGAGCGACGTCGCGAGCATGCCCTCGTAGAGCTTTCCGTAGTTGAGCTTGAAGAAGACGTTCCAGGTCGAGTCGTAGATCGCCCCGTTCATCGCCGACACCGCCAGGAGCGCCGGAGCGATGAACGCCGCGTACGACACCTCGACACCCTGCGACGTCTGGACGGTGCCGATGAGGCTGCCGAGCCCGATGCCCATCGAGGCGAGGTAGAACACCGGCTCGAAGAAGCCCGACAGCACGACGATCCAGCTCGACGAGCGGGCGGCGAGAACACCGCGCTGGACGACGGCCTGGGGGTTTCCGGCCCAGAGCGCGCGGACTCCTCCGGAGCGCACCGGCGCGGTCGCTGTGGTGGTGGTCACTTCGCCAGCCTCCTCGTGAACAGACGACGGCCGATGACGAGCCCGCCGACCGCGAGCAGCAGCAGATAGCCGACGTGCACCGCGAGCATGGCCGGCTCGATCGGCTTGCCGTAGGTCGCCCAGCGGCCGAGCTCGGTGGCGTGCCACAGCGGCGAGACCCAGCCGATCCACTGCAGCCACAGCGGCAGGTTGACCAGCGGGTAGAACGTGCCGGAGAAGAGGAACATCGGCATGAACAGGAACCGCTGGACCAGGGCGAACTGCCCTTTGTCGTCCTCGATGGTCGCTGCGTAGGCCATGAGGGGGATGCCGAACGCGCAGCCGCCGGCGATGCCGACGAGGATCGACACCCATCCCGTCTCGGGGTTCGGCACCGCGCCGAACAGCCAGATGAAAAGGTAGTAGAGCACGACGGTGACGAGCATGCGGGCGGTGGCGCCCGCGACCACGCCGTTCGCGATCTGCCCGGCCGACAGCGGCGAGGCGCTGAAGCCGTAGAAGTAACGGCGCCACTTGAAGCCCGACATGACCGGGTAGGTGAACTCCTCGCTCGCGACGGAGATCGCCGAGGTCATGAGCAGGGCGGGAGCCACGAACACGAGGTAGGACACCTCGACGCCGCCGTCGGCGACGTCCTGATCGATGAGGGCGGCCAGGCCCACCGCAAGCCCCAGCAGGTAGAGGACCGGCTGCCCGAAGGCGCCGACGATGATCGTCCAGCCGTAGGCCCGCATGGCGCGGACCATGTGCTCGGTGACGTACCAGGTGCCGCTGCGGCGCGGCCGGCGCCCCCACTCCAGCGCTTCGGCGCGCAGTTCGTCGAGACCGGGCTGCGTCGTCGCGGTGGCGGTCGGGTGCGGCATCCGCTCTTCGTGGTCGCTCATTCGATCAGCGACCTTCCCGTGAGGCGCAGGAACACGTCCTCGAGGCTCGATCGGCGGACGAGGCTCGTCACCGGGTGCAGGCCCCGCTCGGCGACCTGCTCGAGCGCGTGCTCGCCGTTGTGGGCGTAGACGAGCACACGGTCGGGGAGCACTTCGACGCGCTCGCCGATGCCCTCCAGCTGCGGGGCGACCTGCTCGTTGCGGTCGGACCCGAATCTCACCTCGAGCACCTCGCGGCTGGAGTGCTCGCGGATGAGCGACGCGGGAGTGCCCTCGGCCATGATGCGGCCCTTGTCGACGACGATGAGGCGGTCGCACAGCTGCTCGGCCTCGTCCATGTAGTGCGTGGTCAGGACGAGGGTCGTGCCGCGCTCCTTCAGCCGGAACAGGCGGTCCCACAGCACGTGGCGCGCCTGGGGGTCGAGCCCCGTGGTCGGCTCGTCGAGCAGCAGGATGCGCGGATCGTTGATGAGGCCGCGCGCGATGGTGAGGCGCCGCTTCATGCCGCCCGAGAGCGCGTCGACCTTGCTCTTGGCCTTCTCTTCCAGCTGCGCGAACGCCAGCAGCTCGTCGGCCTTCTCGTGGCAGACCTTCGCCGGCAGGCCGAAGTACCGGCCGTAGATGAAGAGGTTCTCGCGTGCGTTGAGCTCGCCGTCGAGGTTGTCCTGCTGGGGCACGACGCCGAGCCGCGAGCGGATCTCGGGGCCGTGGCGGTCGGGATCGAGGCCGAGAATCGACAGCTCGCCGCCGGTGCGGGACGACACGGCGCCGATCATCTTCATCGTCGTGGACTTGCCGGCGCCGTTGGGTCCGAGGAGACCGAACGACTCACCCGGCGCGACCTCGAACGACAGCCCGTCCACGGCGAGGAAGTCGGGCTTGCCCTTGACCTTGTAGGCCTTGACGAGATTGTGGGCGGCGATCACTGCTTCTGGCACCGGACAACTGTACTGGCCGTCGGCGACATCGCCCCCGTCTCCCGAAGGAGCACCGGGCGGGTCGGGTTAGGGTCGATTGTGACCGATCCGACCCCCGCCCGGCGCGGGCGCGGCCGCAGGCCCTCCGACGGGCCGCGCGCGAGCTTCCGCCAGCTGATCCCGTTCCTCCTCGAGCACACGCGCGTGCTCGTCGTCGTCGCCGTGCTCAGCATCGTCGGCGCGGTGCTGACCCTGGCCCAGCCGGTCGTCGTCGGCCAGGTGATCGCACGCGTGCAGGCCGGCGACGGGCTCGGGCTGCTGGTGTGGGCGATCATCGGACTCGTCGTCGCGGCATCCGTCATCTCGGGCTATCAGCACTACCTGCTGCAGCGCACCGGCACGGCGGTCGTCTTCTCGAGCAGGCGCCAGCTGATCCGCCGCATCCTCCACCTGCCCATCAGCGAGTTCGACGCCCGCCGCACCGGCGACCTGGTCTCGCGCGTGGGGACCGACACGACTCTCCTCTACGCCGTGCTGACGCAGGGGCTCGCGGATGCAGTCGGCAACAGCCTCATCTTCCTCGGCGCGATCATCGCGATGGCCGTCATCGACCCGATCCTGCTGGTGTCGATCGTGGGGGTGCTCGGGGTGTCGATCGCGGTCGTGGCCGTTCTGAGCGGCCGGATCCGCAAGGCCACGACCGCCCAGCAGGAGAAGGTGGGAGAGCTGGCCTCGGGAGTGGAGCGGGCGGTGGGCTCGATCCGCACCATCCGCGCCGCCGGCGCCGGCGAGCGCGAGGAGCAGTCCGTGACCGCGATCGCGCGCGAGGCGTACGGCATCGGCGTGCGGATCGCGAAGGTCTCGGCCCTCGTCGTCCCGATCGCGGGCATCGCGCTGCAGGTGTCGCTGCTCGTGGTGCTCGGCTTCGGCGGCTACCGCGTCGCCTCGGGTGCGATTGAGATCGCGTCGCTGGTGACCTTCGTGATGTTCCTGTTCCTGCTCATCGGCCCCCTCACCACGTTCTTCGGCGCCATCACCTCGGTCAATCAGGCGCTCGGCGCGCTGGGGCGCATCCAGGAGGTCCTGGACCTGCCCACCGAGTCGGAGCAGGACGCGCGGCCATCGACGTCGCCGGCGGACGCCGCGGTCGGCGGTGCCGGCGATGCCGCGCCGGCGCTCGAGTTCCGCGGCGTCCGCTTCGCGTACCCAGAGAACGTCGTCGAAGCCCGTCGCCGTGCCGCCACCGAGGCCCGCGCCGTGCTCGAGAGCGCACACGTCGAGCATCCCGGCGAGCCGGCCGAGGCGGCATCCGATCTCGACGGCGACGTCCTCCGGGGCGTCTCGTTCACGGTTCCGCGCGGCGCCCGGGTGGCCCTGGTCGGGCCGTCCGGGGCCGGCAAGAGCACCGCGCTGTCGCTCATCGAGCGCTTCTACGACCCCACCGGAGGCGCGATCCTGCTGGGCGGCGTCGACATCCGCGATCTCGACCGCACCGCGCTGCGCGCCCAGCTGGGCTACGTCGAGCAGGACGCGCCGACACTGGCCGGCACGCTCGGCGAGAACCTGCGGCTCGCCTCACCGGACGCCGACGACGCGGCGTGCGAGGCGGTGCTGCGCGCGGTCAACCTGGGAGAGGTGCTCGACCGCTCTCCGCTGGGCCTGGCCGCACCTGTCGGCGAGAGCGGCGTCATGCTCTCGGGCGGCGAGCGCCAGCGCCTCGCGATCGCCCGCGCACTCCTGGCGGCCCCGCCGATCCTGCTGATGGACGAGTCGACATCGTCGCTGGACGGGCTGAACGAGCAGCGGATGCGCGAGGCGATCGACGCCGTCGCCGAGGGACGCACGCTCATCGTGATCGCGCACCGGCTCTCGACGGTCGTCGACAGCGACCTCATCGTGGTGCTCGATCACGGTCACGTGGTCGGTCAGGGCACGCACTCCGAACTGGTCTCGTCGACGCCGCTGTACCGCGACCTGGCCAAGCACCAGCTGCTGGTGTGATCGGGCCGTCCGGCGAGGACGGGCCCGATCACGCGCGCTGCAGGCGGTAGCGCAGAGCGGCGAGCTCGGCCCACAGGGGCGCCGGCACGCGGCCGTCGAACGTGCGGTAGAACTCCTCGGTGAGCTCGGCCTCGCGCAGCCACGACGCGGGGTCGATGGCGAAGAGCGCGTCGAGGTCGGCTGCGGGGACCTCGATGCCACCGAGGTCGAGGTCAGACGTGCGCGGCAGCCGGCCGATGGGACTGTCGACGGCGGGCACGGCTCCCTCGACGCGGCGGATGATCCAGTCGATGACACGGGAGTTGTCGCCGAAACCCGGCCACAGGAACCGGCCGTCCGCGCTCTTGCGGAACCAGTTGACCTGGAAGATCCGCGGCGCACGATCGAAGCGCAGCTTCTGACCGACCTTCAGCCAGTGCCCGAAGTAGTCGGCCATGTTGTAGCCGCAGAAGGGCAGCATCGCGAACGGGTCGCGGCGGAGTTCGCCCACCGTCCCCTCCGCGGCGGCGGTGCGCTCGGACGAGATGTTCGATCCCATGAAGACGCCGTGCGTCCAGTCCGTGGCCTCGACCACCAGCGGCACGTTGGTGGCGCGGCGGCCGCCGAAGAGGATGGCGTCCAGCGGCACCCCGTCGGGCGCGTCCCAGTCCTCGGCGATCTGGGGGCACTGAGCGGCGGCGACGGTGAAGCGCGAGTTCGGGTGGGCGGCGGGGCGACCGGATGCCGGGGTCCACGGTTTTCCCTCCCAGTCGGTGAGCTGCGGCGGGGCCTCGTCGGTGAGCCCCTCCCACCAGACGTCCCCGTCGGGTCGCAGCGCCACGTTGGTGAAGATCGTGTTGCCCCACAGCGTCTCGACCGCGGTGACGTTCGTCGATTCCCCGGTGCCCGGCGCGACGCCGAAGAAGCCGGCCTCGGGGTTGATCGCCCAGAGGCGCCCGTCCTCGCCGGGACGCAGCCAGGCGATGTCGTCGCCGAGGGTCTCGACGCGCCACCCCGGGATCGTCGGGCGGAGCATGGCGAGGTTCGTCTTGCCGCAGGCCGAGGGGAAAGCCGCGGCGACGTGGTACGCCTTGCCCTCGGGCGAGATCACGCGGATGAGGAGCATGTGCTCTGCGAGCCAGCCCTCGTCGCGGCCGATCACCGAGGCGATCCGCAGGGCGAAGCACTTCTTGGCGAGGATCGCGTTGCCGCCGTAGCCGGAGCCGAAGGACCACACCTCGAGGGTGTCGGGGAAGTGGACGATGTACTTCTCGTCGTTGCACGGCCACGCGTCGTCCTGCTGACCGGGCTCCAGCGGCGCGCCGACCGAGTGCACGGTCTTCACCCACGGCGCGCCACCGGCGATCTCGCGGAGCACCTCCGTGCCCACGCGGGTCATGATGCCGATCGACGTCACGGCGTAGGCGCTGTCGGTGACCTGGACGCCGATGTGCGACAGCGGCCCGCCCACCGCGCCCATCGAGAACGGCACGACGTACATGGTGCGCCCGCGCATCGACCCTTCGAACAGCGGAGTGATCGTCCGACGGATCTCGTCGGGGGCGACCCAGTTGTTCGTCGGGCCCGCGTCGGACTCGCGCTCCGAGGCGATGAACGTGCGGGCCTCGGTGCGGGCGACGTCGCTCGGGTGCGACCGGGCCAGGTACGAGCCCGGACGCCACTCGGGGTTGAGCTTGATGAGCTTGCCCTCGTCCACCATCTCGTGCAGCAGCGCGTCGTTCTCGGCACGGGAGCCGTCGACCCAGTGGATGCGATCGGGCTGGGTGAGCGCCGCGATCTGGTCGACCCACGCGACGAGGGCGACCATGCCCTCGCCCGCGATCGCCGGTGCGGCACCGAAGGTGCGCACGCTCTTGGCGTTCGTGTGGGGATGCGCGCCGCCGCCGGCACCGGCGGGATCGGCGGGGCGGGTGAAGATGTCGGCAAGCGCCATGGCTCGTGCTCCTTGTCTGCGACGATCAGATCGAGGGTCTACAGCCACTTTCGCGCCATCTCGCGCCGTCTTCTGGAGGAGAGTGCCGTCAAGAAGCAGGATTCTTTCGCTATGCTCAAGGAATGCCCCCCACCGCCCTCGAACTGTCGACCCTGGGCCATCGCATCCGCCACCAGCGCCTCGCCCACGGCTTCACCCTCGATGAGCTCGGAGAGCGGGTCGGCGTGGCCGGCAGCCAGCTGAGCCTCATCGAGAACGGCAAACGCGAGCCCAAGCTGTCGCTCCTGCAGGCGATCGCCGCGGCCACCGATGTCGAGGTGACCGACCTGCTTTCGACCGAGCCCCCCAACCGCCGTGCGGCGCTCGAGATCGAACTCGCCCGCGCGCAGTCGAGCTCGGTGTTCCGGCAGCTCGGGGTCGCCCCGATCAAGGTCACCAAGGGCATGTCGGACGACACGATCGAATCGATCCTCGGTCTGCACCGCGAGCTGCAGCGCCGCGAGCGCGAGGCGATCGCCACCCCCGAAGAGGCTCGCCGGGCCAACACCGAGCTGCGACTGAAGATGCGCGAGATCGACAACTACCTGCCCGATATCGAGAAGCTCGCCGAGAAGCAGCTGCGCGCGGCGGGTCACGTTTCGGGTGCCCTGACGCACCGCACCGTGAGCATCATGGCCGAGCAGCTCGGCTTCGAGCTGCTGTACGTCAACGACCTGCCGCCCTCGACGAGGTCGATCACCGACCTCGAGCACGGGCGCATCTACCTTCCCCCGGCCTCGATCCCCGGCGGGCACGGACTCCGCTCGATGGCCCTGCAGGCGATGGCGCACCGGCTGCTCGGCCACCAGCGCCCCACCGACTACGCCGACTTCCTGCAGCAGCGGCTCGAGATCAACTACTACGCCGCGTGCTGCCTCATGCCCGAGACGGCATCCGTGGCGTTCCTCCAGCAGGCCAAGAAGGACCGCAACCTCGCCATCGAGGACTTCCGCGACGCCTTCGGCGTCACCCACGAGGCTGCGGCGATGCGGCTGACGAATCTCGCGACGCGGCATCTCGGCATCCGGGTGCACTTCCTGCGCGTCGACGGAGCGGGCGCCATCAACCGCGTGTACGAGAACGACGACCTGCCGCTGCCGATGGATGTCACCGGCGCCGTCGACGGCCAGATCGCCTGCAAGCGCTTCTCGGCGCGGGCGGCCTTCTCGGAGCACAACCGCACGACCGAGCACTACCAGTACACCGACACGCCCGCCGGCACGTTCTGGTGCTCCACGCAGACCGGCACCACCTCGGCCGGCGAGTTCTCGATCACCGTCGGCGTGCCCTTCGACGACGCGCGGTGGTTCCGCGGTCGCGAGACGCAGAAGCGCGCGGTCTCGACGTGCCCCGACGAGGCGTGCTGCCGTCGCGCCCCCGCCGAGGTCACGTCGCGCTGGCAGGGAAAGGCGTGGCCGAGCGCCCGCGTGCACATGCAGATGTTCTCGCCCCTCCCCCGCGGCGCATTCCCCGGCGTCGACGACAACGAGGTCTACGACTTCCTCGACAGGCACGTGTGATGGCCGGGACAACCGCGCGGGTGCGCGTCGTCACCACCGTCGCCGAACTGCGCGCCGCGCTCGACCCGGTGCGTCGCGCCGGGGGTCGGATCGGGCTCGTCCCGACCATGGGCGCGCTGCACGACGGACATCGCCGGCTCATCGCCTCTGCCGCGGCCGAGAGCGACGCGGTCGTGGTCTCGGTGTTCGTCAATCCCGCCCAGTTCGACGAGCCCGCGGACCTGGCCGCCTATCCGCGGACGCTCGAGTCCGACTCCGCGGCGGCGTCGGATGCCGGCGCGACGCTGCTGTTCGCGCCGACCCCGGACGAGGTCTACCCGGACGGGTTCGCCACCGCCGTCCACGTCGGCGGCGTGAGCGAGCGGTGGGAGGGGGCGTCGCGCGGAGCCGCGCACTTCGACGGCGTCGCGCTCGTGGTCGCCAAGCTCTTCGGCATGGTCGGCGCCGACACCGCCTGGTTCGGACGCAAGGACGCCCAGCAGCTCGCCGTCGTCCGCCGGCTGGCGAGGGATCTGAACCTCGCCACCGAGGTGCGGGCGGTCGACACGGTCAGGGACGCCGACGGCCTCGCGCTGTCGAGCCGCAACGCCCGGCTGTCGCCGGACGAGCGCACCCGCGCGCTGGCGCTGTCGCGCAGTCTGTTCGCCGCGCGCGAGGCCGTGCGCAGCGGCGAGCGATCCGCCGCGGCACTCGTCGCGCGTGCCCTCGATGCGCTCGCGGACGCCGACGTCGCGACGGAGTACTGGGCGGTGGTCGACCCGATCACCTTCGCCCCGGTCGAAACCCCCGCGGCGGGCTCGCTCGCCATCGTCGCGGCGCGGGTGGGCGCGGTGCGTCTCATCGACAACCTCCCGCTCGACGGGTGATCCACGGGTGATCGACGCGCTGCGGATGACGCTCAGAGCTTGCGCAGCAGCATCCGGCGCGCGGCATGGTCGGCGCGCTTGTCGATGATCAGACGCGCGCGGTGCTGGGTGGGCAGGATGTTCTCGCGCAGGTTCGGCAGATTGATCCCCCGCCACAGCTCGCGCGCCCGCTCGACCGCCTGGGCGTCGGTGAGCCCGGCGTAGCGGTGGAAGTACGACGACGGATCCGCGAACGCGGTGTCGCGCAGCGTGAGCCAGCGCTCGATGTACCACCGCTCGAGGTCGTCGGGGTCCGCGTGGACGTAGATCGAGAAGTCGAAGAGGTCGCTGACCGCCCGCTCATCGGCCCGCGATGAGGGCTGCAGGACGTTCAGGCCCTCGACGATCACCATGTCGGGGCGGCGGATGATGCGCTCCTGGTCGGGCACGCGGTCGTAGACGAGGTGCGAGTACACGGGCGCCCGCACCTCGGGCGCCCCGGCTTTCAGATCGGAGACGAACTCGAGCAGCGCGCGCCGGTCGTACGACTCCGGGAAGCCCTTGCGGTGCATGATCCCCCGCCGCTCCAGCTCGGCGTTCGGCAGCAGGAACCCGTCGGTGGAGACCAGTTCGACCGACGGCAGGCCGGGCCAGCGGCGGACCAGCTCGGTCAGCACCCGCGCGACGGTGGACTTGCCCGCCGCCACCGAGCCGGCGATGCCGACGACGAACGGCGTCGGCGGCTCGGCCCGCTGCAGGAACGCGTTGGCACGGTCGCCCAGCGACCGTGCGGCGGCGGCATGGATGCTGAGCAGCCGGCTGAGGGGCAGGTACACCTCGGCCACCTCGCTCAGGTCGAGCCGGTCGCCGAGGCTGCGCACCCGCGCGATCTCGTCCGCCGTCAGCGGCATGGGGATCCGGGGGGCCCGCGCTGCCCAGTCCTCCCGCTCGAAGCAGGCGTACAGCGACGGCGCGAGTCCGGTCGGGACGGCGTCGATGGTCACCGCCAGAGCGTAGCGCGCGTGTGCCGCCCTCACCGGCCCGGCGATAGGCTGGCCACCGTCCGACGCGCGACATGGAGGTGCCTGTGGCCGGAACGCACACCGTGGTCGTGGGGGTCAGCGGGGGGATCGCCGCCTACAAGGCGGTGCAGGTCGTGCGCTCGCTCGTGCTGGCCGGTCACGACGTCCATGTGCTGCCGACGGCGGCGTCGCTCCGCTTCGTCGGCCTCGCCACGTGGGAGGCGATCAGCCGCAATCCGGTGCGCACCGATGTGTGGGACGACGTCTCGACGGTGGCGCACGTCGATCTCGGCCGCCGCGCCGATGTGATCGTCGTCGCCCCCGCGACCGCGAACACGCTCTCGCGCCTGGCCGCCGGCGCCGCCGACGATCCGCTGACGGTCACCTCGCTGGCCTCGACCGCGCCGCTGGTGGTGGCGCCGGCGATGCACCCGGCCATGTGGCAGCATCCCGCCACGCAGCACAGCATGGCGCTGCTGCGCGAGCGCGGCGCGACCGTCGTGGGCCCCGCCGACGGCCCCCTCACCGGCGACGACAGCGGCCCCGGGCGCATGAGCGAGCCGGCCGAGATCGTCGCCGCGGTCCTCGACGCGGCCGCTCCCCGTCCACACGACCTGGCGGGTCTGTCGGTGCTCGTGACCGCCGGGGGAACGCGCGAGCCGCTGGACCCGGTGCGCTTCCTGGGCAACCGGTCGAGCGGCCGCCAGGGCATCGCGATCGCCGAGGCCGCACGCGCGCGAGGTGCGGACGTCACCCTGGTGGCCGGCCACGTCGAGGTGCCGCTGCCGACGGGAGAGCGTCTCGCGGTCGTGCGGGTCTCCACGGCGGACGAGCTCGCCACGGCGGCCGTCGACGCCGCCGCGACCGCCGATGTCGCGGTGATGGCCGCCGCGGTGGCCGACTTCCGCCTGGCGCAGCCGCTCGATCAGAAGATCAAGAAGGATGCCGCGGGCGACGGCCTCACGCTGCAGCTGGTCCCCGCGCGCGACACCCTCGCCGAGGTGCTGGCGGCGCCGGTCGCGGGGCGCGTCGTGGTCGGATTCGCCGCCGAGACCGCGACGGGCGAGGAGCTGCTCGCCGCCGGTCGCGCCAAGCTCGCCCGCAAGCCCGTGGACCTCCTCGCCGTGAACCGCGTGGGCTGGACCGAGACCTTCGGGGCGGCGACCAATGCCGTCACTCTCCTCGCCGCCGATGGGACCCTCGCCGCGGAGCTGGCGGGCACCAAGCGCGAGGTGGCGGACGGTCTGTGGGACGCGGTGGTGCGGCTCCGAGACCACCGCGCCGTCTAGGCCGGCGGGCTTCAGAACAGCAGGCGTCAGAAGAGCAGGGGTCAGAAGAGCGTGGACAGGCCGCCGTCGACCGCGATCGTCTGCCCCGTGATGTACGACGATTCGTCGGCGCACAGGAACGCCACGAGCGCGGCGACCTCGTCCGGTGTCCCCCACCGCCCGAGGGCCGTGCGGGTGCGGACGACCTCGGTCATGCGCTCGTCGCCGCGCAGGTCCGCGTTGGAGTCGGTGTCGATCGCGCCCGGGGCGACGGAGTTGACCCGGTAGCCGTGCGGGCCGAGCTCCGCCGCGAGCGATCTCGTCATCCCGTCGACGCCGGCCTTCGCCGCCGGGTAGGCGACGTCGCCCGCGCGTCCGCGGAGCGAGGCGAGGGAGGACACGCTGACGATCACCCCGCCGCGCGCGCCCGTGGCGTCCGCCGCGGAATGCCCGGCGAGGAATCCGCGGATGACGTCGTAGACGGCGACGAGGTCCGCCTGCACGAGGGCGCCGAAGGCCGCCGTGTCCATGTCGCGCACGCCGCGACGGTCGCGCACGCCGACATTGCCGACGAGGATGCGGGGTGTGAGCCCCGCGGCCGCCGCCCCCGCGAAGGCGGCCGCGACGGCATCCGGATCGGTCACATCCGCGACGAACGGGTCGGCATCGTGGCCGCGCGAACGGAACTCCGCGACCACCGGTGCGAGCGTCGCGGCATCACGGCCGCCGAGGAGGACGTGGGCGCCCTCCGCCGCGAGCCTGCGCGCGACGGCGAGACCGATGCCGGTGCGGGCTCCGGTGATCAGCGCCGTGCGCCCGGCGAAGCGGGCGCCCGTCACACCGGGTCTTCCAGCGCCCGGGCGAGGTCGTCGGCAGACATGGTCGCCGCGTGCTCGGCTGCGGGGAACGACCCGTCGCGGACGGCCGCGGCGTACTCGTCGAGCGCGGCGCGGACTTCCACGCCGAGGTCGCGGAAGCGCCGCGCGTGCCGGGGCCGGAAGTCCTCGTACAGCCCCAGCAGGTCGTGCCACACCTGCACCTGCCCGCTGCAGCCGGCGCCTGCGCCGATGCCGATCGTGGGGATGCGCAGGCGCGCGGTGACGGCGGCGGCGAGCTCGGCCGGGACGAGCTCGAACACGACCGCCCACGCACCGGCGGCCTGCACGGCCAGCGCATCGTGGATGACGCGGCGCGCCTGCTCGACCGTGCGACCCTGCACGCGCGTACCGGTGACGTGGACCGACTGGGGCGTGAACCCCACGTGGCCCATAACCGGGATGCCGGCATCGACGATGCGGCGGATGGTGGGCGCGACGGGCACGCCGCCCTCGATCTTGACCGACTGGCAGCCGCCCTCGGCCATGATGCGCACCGCCGCGCGCACGGTGTCGTCGGCCGTCGCGGTGGCCCCGAAGGGCACGTCGGCGACGATCAGCGGACGCGTGGCACCGCGGACGACGCTGCGGGTGTGCGAGACGATGTCGTCGACCGTGACGGGCAGGGTCGTGTCGTGACCCTGCATCACCATCCCCAGCGAGTCGCCCACGAGGATGAGGGGCACCTCGGTGCGCTCGATCAGGCGGGCACTGGTGTAGTCGTACGCGGTCACCATGGTGAACCGCTCCCCCGCCTCGCGCCAGGCCGCGACGGCGTCGATCGTGATGCGCACGGCTCTAGCCTGGCAGATGCCCGCCCGAGCCGGGTATGCTCACGCGAAGGGGCTGGCGGTGAGGGTGTACTTCGTCTGCAGGTACTCGTGGATGCCCTCGGCTCCGCCCTCTCGGCCCAGGCCCGACATCTTCCACCCGCCGAACGGCGCCGCCGCGTTGGAGACCACGCCGACGTTGAGGCCCATCATGCCGGTCTCGAGCCGCTCGATCATCCGCTGACCGCGCGAGAGACTCTCGGTGAAGACGTACGAGACCAGGCCGTACTCGGTGTCGTTGGCGATGCGGACGGCGTCCTCCTCGTCGTCGAAGGGCACGATCGCGAGCACCGGTCCGAAGATCTCCTCGCGCAGGATGTCGCTTCCCGGCTGCACGTCGGTCACCACGGTCGGCTCGTAGAAGGTCCCCGGTCCGTCGACGGCGCTTCCGCCGGTGCGGACGCTCGCGCCCCGCGAGACGGCGTCGCCCACGAGCGAGGCGGCCTTGTCGACGGCGGCGGCGTTGATGAGCGGTCCGATCGCGACCCCGTCCTCGGTGCCGCGGCCGATCTTCATGGCCTGCACGCGCTCGGTGACCCGCCGGGCGAACTCGTCGGCGACCGATCGCTGCACGATGAAGCGGTTGGCGGCAGTGCACGCCTGACCGATGTTGCGGAACTTCGCCAGCATCGCGCCGTCGACCGCCTTGTCGAGGTCGGCGTCCTCGAACACGACGAACGGGGCGTTGCCGCCGAGCTCCATCGAGGTGCGCAGCACCCCCTGGGCGGCCTGCTCGAGAAGGCGCTGCCCCACCCCGGTCGAGCCGGTGAAGGACAGCTTCCGCAGGCGCGGGTCGCGGATGATCGGCTCCGACACGGCGCCCGAGGTCGAGGTGGTGAAGACGTTCACCACACCGGCCGGGAGCCCCGCATCCTCGAGGAGCTTCCCGAAGTAGAGGGTGGTCAGCGGCGTGAGCTCGGCAGGCTTGATCACGACGGTGCACCCGGCGGCGAGCGCCGGGGCGATCTTGCGGGTCGCCATGGCGAGAGGGAAGTTCCACGGCGTGATGAGGAAGCAGGGCCCGACCGGGTGCTGCGAGACGATCATGCGGCCGGTGCCCTCGGGGTTCGGGCCGTAGCGTCCCTGGACGCGCGCGGTCTCTTCGCTGAACCACCGCAGGAACTCGCCGCCGTAGGCGACCTCGCCGCGCGCTTCGGCGAGGGGCTTGCCCATTTCGATCGTCATCAGCAGCGCGAAGTCCTCTTTGCGCTCCTGCAGCAGATCGAAGGCCCGGCGGAGGATCTCGGCGCGTTCGCGGGCCGGCGTCGCCGCCCACGCCGGGAACGCCTCGGTCGCCGCATCCAGCGCCGCGGTGCCGTCTTCGGCGGACGCGTCGGCGATCGTCTTCACGACCGCGCCGGTCGCCGGGTCGGACACCGTCAGCGTCTTCCCCCCGGATGCCGGCCGCCACTGGCCGCCGATGTACAGTCCGTCGGGAACCCGTGCCAGCAGTTCGGTCTCACGGTTGTCGGTCACGGGTTCTCCTCGTCCACCGGATGCCGCGGCATCCGCTCTCGATTGACTCTCGGGGCCATTGTGCCCCCCGGCCGCCGGGGCAGCCGCTATACGCGGTGTACATCGCGTGCGGCGGCATCGCCCGAACGGCGGACCTCTCGCAGGGCTCCCGCGAAGAAGCCAGCCAGCTCGTCGGTGGCCTCCAGCGGCAGCACCGCCGCGACGTACTGGTCGGGGCGGACCACCACCACGGCGCCGTCGCGCGATATGCCGCGCTCGGCGAAGATGTCCACGTCACGCCACCCGTCTGCGCCGGCGGCGAAGACCTTCTCCCAGTCGGTGAGTCCGAGAGGGCCCGATCGCGGGCGGAAGACGTCCGGGACGCGCGAGATGTCGACCTCGTCGAAGCTCTGCTGGTAGACGGCCTTCACGTCGAACACCGCGTCGGCGTCGGCGCCGGCCGGGGTGTGGCGCGCAAGGGGGGATGCCGGCGAGGCCCACCACTGCGCCCACGCGGTCAGAGCGGAGTCCTCCCCCGCGGCGGGAGCGTCGGCGAAGGCGTAGATCCGCCAGCGGCCGTCGGCGCGCGCGTGATGGCCGAGGTGGATCACGTTGCCGTCGCACACGCGCGTGACCTCGACCGACGCGAACCGCTTGCCGAGCGGGAAGCCCGTCGCGCGTGCGGCGTGCCGGTCGCCCGAGACGATGGCCGAGGCACCGTATTGGGTCATGAAGCCCGAGGGGAACTCCGCGGTCCCCAGGTAGTAGTTGGCCAGCTCGGTGGGGTCGGAGATCTCCTCGGGCTTGCGCGCCATCAGAGACGACCACTCGCGGTCGAAGTCGATGAGCTGCTGCGCGACCGGCTGGCGCTCCGCCGAGTAGGTCTCGAGAAGCGTCTCGGGAGCGAGCCCGGTGAGGACGTGGCCGAGTTTCCAGCCGAGGTTGAAGCCGTCCTGCATGGAGACGTTCATCCCCTGGCCGGCCTTCGCGCTGTGCGTGTGGCAGGCATCGCCGGTGAGGAAGACGCGCGGCGTCCGGTCGACGCCCTCGGGGACGTCGTCGAACTTGTCGGTGACGCGGTGGCCGACCTCGTACACGCTGTGCCAGGCGACCTGCTTGACGTCGATCGAGTACGGGTGCAGGATCTCGTTCGCCTTCTCGATGATCCGCTCGATCGGCGTCTGCCGAACGCGATGATGGTCGTCCTCGGGCACCTCTCCGAGGTCGATGTACATGCGGCTGAGATAGCCGCCCTCGCGCGGGATGTGGAGGATGTTGCCGGCCACGGAGTTGATGGCGCACTTGGTCCGCCAGTCCGGGAAGTCGGTGTTGACGAGGACGTCCATGACGCCCCACGCGTGGGCGGCGAACGCGCCGACGTGGGTGCGACCGATCGCTTCTCGCACACCGCTGCGGGCGCCGTCGCAGCCGACGACGTACTTCGCGCGGATGGTGCGCTCCCGGCCTGCGCTCTCGCCGGCCGTGTGCCGCACCCGCACCTCCACCGGGTGCTCTCCCGAGTCCGCGACGGTGAGCCCGACGAACTCCACGCCGTAGTCGGGCACGATCCGGCCGGGGCCGTGCGCGGCCGCCTCGGCGAAGTAGTCCAGCACGCGCGCCTGGTTCACGATCAGGTGCGGGAACTCGCTGATCTTGAACGCGTAGTCCTCGGTGCGCGCCGTGCGGACGATGCCACGGGGATCCTCGGGGTCGGGGCCCCAGAAGTTCATGTACGCGATGTTGTAGGCCTCGGCGATGATCCGCTCCGCGAACCCGAAGGCCTGGAACGTCTCGACGCTGCGCGGCTGGATGCCATCGGCCTGCCCGAGCACCAGGCGTCCGTCCCGCTTCTCGATGACGCGGGTGGTGACGTCGGGGAACTGCGACATCTGCGCGGCCAGGAGCATGCCGGCCGGGCCCGACCCGACGATGAGCACGTCGGTGGTGTCCGGCAGGTCCTCGGGCCGGTCGACCCCTGTCCCCGCCGCGGGCAGGAGCGTGGGATCGCCCGAGACGTAGCCGTGGTGATGGAACTGCATGGGGTTCCCCTCAGGCCTTCGACAGGCCGTAGACGGGGCTCTTCGCCTGCTCGGCCTCGTGGTCGGGTCCGAGCGGGATGCCGCTGCGGTCGCGCAGCAGCAGCGTTCCGATGAGCCCCAGCACTGTCATCCCGGCGAGGTACCACGTGACGGCGTCGGTCGATCCGGTCGCCTGAACGAGGGCCTGTGCGATCGTGGGGGCGAAGGCCCCGCCGAGGATGGCGCCGATCGCGTACGAGATCGAGACCCCCGAGAAGCGGATCGAAGCGGGGAAGAGCTCGGTGTACAGCGCGGCCTGGGGGCCGTAGGTGAATCCCAGACCGACGGTGAGGATCACCAGGCCGACGGTGAGCAAACCGATGCTGCCGCTGTTGACCAGGGGGAAGAGCAGGAACACGCCCACCAGCTGCAGGCCCCACCCGATGAGGTAGGTGGTGCGACGGCCGATGCGGTCCGACAGCCATCCGGCGACCCAGGTGAAGACCAGCCACGACACCGCCGACAGAGTGACGGCACCCAGGACATCCGCGGTCGCGAAGCCGAGCGATCCGTTGGGATCGGTGGCGTAGCGCTGGATGTAGCCGCCGGTGGTCATGTAGCCGACGGCGTTGTTGCCCGCGAAGACGAGCGCGGCGACGACCACGAGCAGAGCGTGGCGGCGGAACAGCTGCACGATCGGCATCCGGGTCTTCTCCTTGCGCTCGCTCAGCTCGGCGAACACCGGGCTCTCCTCGACGCGTCGGCGGACGTAGTAGCCGACGAGGATCAGCACGACGCTCAGCAGGAACGGCACACGCCAGCCCCACTCGAGGAACGCTTCGCCCGGGGCGAGGAGGGCCATCAGCCCCATGACGCCCGAAGCGAGCAGGAGACCCAGCGGCACGCCGATCTGGGGCGAGGCGCCGAACAGCCCGCGCTTGGCCTTCGGGGCGTGCTCGACGGCCATGAGGACCGCGCCGCCCCACTCGCCGCCCGCGGAGATCCCCTGGAGGATCCGCAGCACGATCAGCAGGATGGGAGCCGCGATGCCGATGGCGGCGTAGGTCGGAAGCAGGCCGACGAGGGTCGTCGCGACGCCCATCAGGATCAGTGTCAGCATGAGGACGATGCGACGGCCGTAACGGTCGCCGAGGTGGCCCGCCAGGAAGGCGCCGAGTGGCCGGAACAAGAAGCTGAGGCCGACGGTGAGGAACGCGAGGATCTGCGCGAAGCCCTCGCCCGCAGGTGCGAAGAACAGCTGGCCGAACACGAGCCCGGCCGCCGAAGAGTAGATGAAGAAGTCGTACCACTCGACGGTGGTGCCCACCACCGTGGCGAAGACGACGCGACGCTGGTCTTTGCTCGCGGCGATCGTGCCGGTGGGGGTGAAGCCCGCTTTCGCGGCGGGGGGTGTGCTCATCGTCGTGCTCCCGTATGTGTGACGTCGGTGTCTGGACAGCTCATCCGCCCGCTCGGAGCGGTGGTTGCCGTCTGGTGGACGATCATATACGATTTCGGATACGACGCAAGAGCGAGGGAGCTCATGACCACCGAAACCGCTTCGCAGGACGCCGCCGACCCGAGGTTCGCGATCCTTCCCTGCCGCCCCGGCAAGATCATCGCGGTCCATCTGAGCTACGCCTCGCGCGCCGATCAGCGGGGTCGCCGGCCGGCGCATCCGTCGTACTTCCTCAAGCCCTCCAGCTCCGTCGCACCCTCGTGCGCGACCATCGAGCGCCCGGCGGGCACCGAGCTGCTCGCGTTCGAGGGCGAGATCGCGCTCGTGATCGGCACACCCGCCCACCGGGTCGCGGCGGCGGCGGCGTGGGACCACGTCGGCTGGGTCACAGCGGCCAACGACTTCGGCGTGTACGACCTGCGGCAGAACGACAAGGGCTCGAACGTGCGGTCGAAGGGCCGCGACGGCTACACGCCCCTCGGACCCGCGCTCCTGGACGCCGCGGGACTGGACCCCGCCGCGCTGCGGGTGCGGACGTGGGTCAACGGCGAGCTCGCCCAGGACGACTCCACCTCGGGTCTCATCTTCCCGCTCGCGCAGCTGGTCGCCGACCTGTCCCAGCACGCCACGCTCGAACGCGGCGACATCATCCTCGCCGGCACGCCCGCGGGCTCATCCGTCGTCGTCCCCGGCGATGTCGTCGAGGTCGAAGTCGACGTCCCGGGCAGGGCGTCGACCGGTCGTCTGATCAGCCGCGTCGTCCAGGGGGATGCCGCCTTCGATCCGTCGCTGGGGTCGCTGCCCGCCGTCGACGACACCCAGCGCGCGGAGGCGTGGGGCTCCCGCGAGGCGGCGGCACTGCCCGCGCCGGGTCTGTCGGCGCAGCTGCGCGAGAAGCTGGAGCGCACGCCGGTCGCGGGGCTCTCGCAGCAGCTGCGCAAGCGCGGACTCGACAACGTCACCATCGACGGCGTGCGCCCGCTGCATCCCGAGCTCAAGCTCGTCGGCACCGCGCGCACACTGCGCTTCGTACCCAACCGCGAGGACCTCTTCGCCTCGCACGGCGGCGGCTACAACGCGCAGAAGCGCACCTTCGATGCCGTCGGCGAGGGCGAGGTCATCGTGATCGAGGCCCGCGGCGAAGCGGGTTCCGGCACCCTCGGCGACGTCCTCGCGATCCGCGCCCGCGCGCGCGGGGCCGCCGGCGTGGTCACCGACGGCGGCGTCCGCGATCACGACGCCGTCGCGGCCGTCGGGATGCCGGTCTACACCGTGGGCGCGCATCCCGCCGTCCTCGGCCGCAAGCACGTGCCGTGGGACGCCGACATCACCATCGCCTGCGGCGGAACGACGGTGCAGCCCGGCGATGTCATCGTCGGCGACGCGGACGGGGTCATCGTGATCCCGCCGGCGCTGGCCGAAGAAGTCGCCGACGCCGCCCTGGCACAGGAGGACGAGGACGCCTGGATCGCCGCCCGGGTGGCCGAGGGGCACCCGGTGGACGGGCTCTTCCCCCTGAACGCGGCGTGGCGCGCCCGGTACGAGGAGTCGAGGAGCGATCGATGACCGAGACGCAGAGCAAGTCGCAGGTCGCCTACCACTGGGTCAAGGAGCGCATCGCGGGGCAGCAGTTCACGCCCGGGTATCGCCTGGTGCTCGGCGCGATCGCCGGAGAACTGGACATGAGCGTCGTCCCCGTGCGCGAGGCGATCCGGCAGCTCGAGGCCGAGGGACTCGTCACGTTCGAGCGCAACGTCGGCGCGCGGGTGTCGATGGTCGACGACTCGCAGTACCGGCACTCGATGCAGGCCCTGTCGATCCTCGAGGGCGCCGCCACGGCACTCTCGGCGCGGCGGCTGACGGCCGACGACATCCGCCGGGCGCGGTCGATCAACGAGCTCATGATCGAGACGCTCCAGCACTTCGACCCGCCCTCGTTCACCAGGCTCAACCACGAGTTCCACGCCGCACTGTTCGAGAAGTGCGCCAACCCGAGGATGCTCGAGCTCGTCGAGGCAGAGTGGGCGCGCCTGGGGAACCTGCGGGATTCGACGTTCAGCTTCGTTCCCGGCCGCGCTCAGGAGTCGGTTCACGAGCACGAGAACATCCTCGCGCTCATCGAGCGCGGCGCTCCTCTCGGCGAGATCGAGAAGGCCGCCCGCCGGCACCGCTCGGCCACTCTCGACGCCTACATGATCCACGAGCACCCCGACGAGGCCCTCGGCCTCCCGGCCTTCTGACGCCCTTTCGAAGGAGAGAAATGACCGACACGACCACGCTCGCGACGCAGCGGCACGTTCCCGCCGATCTTCCCGAGCACATTCAGCACTACATCGACGGCGCGTTCGTCGATTCCGTCGACGGCGACACCTTCGAGGTGCTCGACCCGGTGTCGAACGAGACCTACCTGCGCGCAGCCGCCGGCAAGAAGGCCGATATCGACCGGGCCGTCGCCGCCGCCCGCCGCGCCTTCGTCGACGGGCCGTGGCCCCGGATGCTGCCGCGGGAGCGCTCGCGCGTCCTGAACCGCATCGCCGACATCGTGGAGTCGCGGGACGCGCGTCTGGCGGAGCTGGAGTCGTTCGACTCGGGCCTGCCGATCACCCAGGCGCTCGGTCAGGCGCGACGCGCGGCCGAGAACTTCCGGTTCTTCGCCGACCTGATCGTCGCGCAGGCCGACGACACCTACAAGGTGCCCGGTCGCCAGATCAACTACGTCAACCGCAAGCCGATCGGGGTCGCCGGGCTCATCACCCCCTGGAACACCCCGTTCATGCTGGAGTCGTGGAAGCTCGCTCCAGCGCTGGCCACCGGCAACACCGTGGTCCTCAAGCCCGCGGAGTTCACTCCCCTGTCGGCGTCGCTGTGGGCGGGCATCTTCGAGGAGGCCGGGCTGCCGCAGGGTGTGTTCAACCTCGTCAACGGGCTCGGTGAGGATGCCGGCGACGCGCTCGTCAAGCATCCGGATGTGCCCTTGATCTCGTTCACCGGCGAGAGCCGCACGGGACAGATCATCTTCGGCAACGCCGCCCCGTTCCTCAAGGGCCTGTCGATGGAGCTCGGCGGAAAGAGCCCCGCCGTCGTCTTCGCCGACGCCGACCTGGAAGCCGCGATCGATGCGACCATCTTCGGCGTCTTCTCGCTCAACGGCGAGCGCTGCACCGCGGGCTCTCGGATCCTCGTGGAGCGCTCGGTGTACGACGAGTTCGTGGAGCGCTACGCCGCACAGGCCGAGCGCGTCGTGGTCGGCTACCCGCACGAGCCGGCGACCGAGGTGGGCGCGCTCGTGCACCCCGAGCACTACGACAAGGTGATGGGGTACATCGAGATCGGAAAGACCGAGGCGCGGCTGGTCGCCGGCGGCGGTCGTCCGGAGGGGTTCGAGACCGGCAACTTCGTGCGGCCCACCGTGTTCGCCGATGTGAAGCCGGACGCCCGGATCTTCCAGGAGGAGATCTTCGGCCCGGTGGTGGCGATCACGCCGTTCGACACCGACGACGAGGCCCTCGAGCTGGCCAACGGGGTCAAGTACGGCCTCGCCGCGTACATCTGGACGAACGACCTCACGCGCGCGCACAACTTCTCGCAGGCCGTCGAAGCCGGCATGGTCTGGCTGAACTCCAACAACGTCCGCGACCTGCGCACACCGTTCGGCGGCGTCAAAGCCTCGGGCCTCGGGCACGAGGGCGGCTACCGCTCGATCGACTTCTACACCGACCAGCAGGCCGTGCACATCACGCTCGGCGAGGTCCACAACCCCACGTTCGGCAAGGGAGCCTGACATGACCCACGACAAGACCCTCACCTCCTCCGGCTTCTTCGTCAGCCAGGAGGCGCCCATCCACACCGACAACCCGATCCCGACCCCCTCATCCCCCGCGCCCGACATCCTGCGCTGCGCGTACATGGAGCTCGTCGTCACGGACCTCGCCGCGTCGCGGGAGTTCTACGTCGACGTGCTGGGGCTGTACGTCACCGAGGAGGACGACCAGGCGGTGTACCTGCGCTCCACCGAGGAGTTCATCCACCACAACCTGGTGCTGCGCCAGGGTGAGGTGGCCGCCGTCGCCGCGTTCTCATATCGGGTGCGCACCCCCGACGACCTCGACAGGGCTGTGGCGTTCTACGAAGAGCTCGGATGCCGCGTCGAGCGCCGCCCCGGAGGGTTCACGAAGGGCATCGGAGACTCGGTGCGGGTCGAGGATCCGCTCGGGTTCCCGTACGAGTTCTTCTCGCAGACCGAGCACGTCGAGCGCCTGTCCTGGCGCTACGACCTGCACACTCCGGGCGAACTGGTGCGGCTGGACCACTTCAACCAGGTGACCCCGGACGTCCCCCGCGCTGTGGCGTTCATGCAGGACCTGGGGTTCCGCGTCACCGAAGACATCCAGGACGACGCCGGCACGGTGTACGCCGCGTGGATGCGTCGCAAGCCCACCGTGCACGACACCGCCATGACCGGCGGCGACGGCCCGCGCATGCACCACGTCGCGTTCGCCACGCACGAGAAGCACAACATCCTCGCCATCTGCGACAAGCTCGGGGCGCTCCGTCGCTCCGACGCCATCGAACGGGGCCCTGGACGCCACGGCGTGAGCAACGCGTTCTACCTCTATCTGCGCGACCCCGACGGTCACCGCGTCGAGATCTACACGCAGGACTACTACACCGGCGACCCCGACAACCCGGTCATCACGTGGGACGTCCACGACAATCAGCGCCGGGACTGGTGGGGTAACCCCGTCGTGCCGTCCTGGTACACCGAGGCCTCGCTCGTGCTGGACCTCGACGGCAACCCGAAGCCGGTCGTCGCCCGCACCGACGACTCCGAGATGGCGGTCACGATCGGCGCCGACGGCTTCTCGTACACCCGCCCCGGCGAGGACTCGATGCCCGAGTACAAGCAGGGCGAGTACAAGCTCGGCCATCAGCTGTGAGCGAACGTCTGACGCCCGGGCAGATCGAGCAGATCGCCGCCGAGCTCGCCGAGGCCGATCGCGCGCACGGCGTGATCCCGAGGATCACGGCCCGCTACCCCGACGCCACCGTCGAGGACTCGTATGCGATCCAGGGCGTGTGGCGCGACAAGAACCTGGCCGCCGGCCGACGCCTGGTCGGCCACAAGATCGGCTTGACCTCCAAGGCGATGCAGCAGGCGACGGGGATCACCGAACCCGACTACGGGGTGATGTTCGACGACACCGTCTATCAGGACGGCGACGAGATCCCCGTGGATCACTTCTCGAACGTCCGGATCGAGGTCGAACTCGCCTTCGTGCTGAAGGGGCCGCTCGAGGGCCCGGACTGCACGGTGGAGGACGCCCTCGCCGCGATCGACTACGCCGTGCCCGCGCTCGAGGTGCTCAACTCCCACATCGAGCTCGAGGGCAGGACCATCGTCGACACCATCAGCGACAACGCCGCGTACGGCGCCATGGTCCTCGGGTCCGAGCGCCGTCGTCCCGACGAGATCGACCTGCGGTGGGTTCCCGGGGTGCTTTCGCGCAATGGCGAGATCGAAGAGACCGGCGTGGCCGCCGGAGTGCTCGGACATCCCGCGACCGGTGTGGCGTGGCTGGCGAACAAGATCTCGCAGCACGGTGACAGACTCGAGGCGGGCGAGATCATCCTCGCCGGCTCGTTCACCCGGCCCATGTGGGTCGAGCGGGGCGACACCGTCCACTGCGATTACGGACCGATGGGGACCATCACATGCCGCTTCGTCTGACCCCGACCTTCCGCGACGCCCTCGCGTCGACGCGACGTCCCCTCGCGGGCATGTGGCTGTGCTCCGGCTCGGCTCTCGTCGCCGAGATCGCGGCCGGCGCGGGTCTGGACTGGGTGCTCATCGACATGGAGCACGCTCCCAACGGGCTGGAGTCGGTGCTCGCCCAGCTGCAGGCGGTCGCGGCGTACCCGGTGACTCCCGTGGTGCGCGTGCCGAGCCTCGATCAGGTGCTCATCAAGCAGGTTCTCGACCTCGGCGCCCAGAACATCCTCGTTCCGATGGTCAACAGCGCAGCGGATGCCGCAACCGCCGTCGCCGCCGTCCGCTACCCGCCGCGCGGCAGACGCGGCGTCGGTTCGGCCCTCGGGCGTTCGGCCCGCTGGAACCGGGTCGACGACTACCTCGCTGAGGCGGACGGTCGTGTGTCGCTGTTCGTCCAGGTCGAAACAGCCGAGGCTGTGGCCGCGGCATCCGCGATCGCCGCCGTCGACGGAGTCGACGGGGTGTTCGTCGGACCGAGCGACCTCGCCGCCTCGATGGGCCTGCTCGGCGCCCAGACCCACCCCGATGTCGTGGCCGCCGTGCGGTCGACGTTCGAGGCGGTGCGCCAGGCGGGCAAGCCCGTCGGCGTGAACGCGTTCGATCCCGCGGTCGCGCAGGGTTACCTCGACGCGGGGGCGTCGTTCATCCTCGTCGGAGCGGACGTCGCCCTCCTCGCCCGCGGCTCCGAGGCTCTCGCCGCACGCTTCATCGGCGACGGCGGCACGGTCGCAGATACGGCCGCCGACAGGGCGGGCGGCACGGCCCCGCGCACGTCCCCGCGCACGTCGTACTGACCCAGGTCGCGAGACCGCGCGATCCCGCGCCGCGCGAGGTGTCAGGCGACGACGTCGCGCACGAAGCGGATGTTGTACTCCGCGACACGCTGCGGCACGCCCGCGAACGCCTCAGCGCGCGCGTCCGAGGCCATGTACTCCTTCTCGCGCGCGAGGAAAGCGTCCTCATCCCCCTCTGCCGAGACCGCCCAGACGAACTCGTTGGTCTCGGGAAGGCCGTAGGCGAACTCGATGGGGAACCCGGCGGCGGGCCGCACGCGCGGCATCCACTCGTTCCACCAGGCGACGAAGGCGTCGTATTCTCCCTCGACGAGCGTGTAGCGGCGCAGCTGAACGGTTCTCATGCCGCCATCATGCCGCTCCGGGGCCGGGCCGTATAATCGACGGGTCCGGTGCGACGAGCGCGCCGGTGCTCGAAAAATGGGCACGCAGCCGTGCGGCGAAGCACGCGCGAGACATATACGGCCTCCCTGTCGTCCCGTCTCGAAAGCTGTGCCATGCCCACCGTCTCCGCGCACGTCGCCCTCACCCTCGCTCACCACATCGATCACGTGTTCGGGGTGATGGGGAACGGCAACGCCTACGTCCTCGACGCCCTCGAGCGCTCCACGGCGGTGTCCTTCACCGCCGTCCGGCACGAAGCCGGAGGCGTGGTCGCCGCAGACGCCTATCACCGCGCCTCGGGTCGACTGGCCGCGGCCACCGCCACGTACGGCGCCGGCTTCACCAACACCCTCACGGCCCTCGCCGAAGCGGTGCAGGCGCACGTGCCGCTCGTGCTCGTGGTGGGCGATGAGCCCACGTCGGGCCCGCGGCCGTGGGACGTCGACCAGATCGCGCTGGCCTCGGCGGTCGGTGCCCGCACCTATACCGTCGGTCGCACGGATGCCGCCGCGACGACGATCATCGCCATCGAGCACGCTCTCACCTACCGCGTCCCCACCGTCCTCGCGGTGCCGTACGACGTGGCCGCCGTCGAGGCGGGCGAGGTTCCCCAAGCGCCGTCGCTGCGGCTGCCGGGACCGGTTCCGGTGCGCGGCGAGTTCGCCGTGGGAGCACTCGAGCGCGTGGCCGCGGCCCTCGCGAGCGCGACGCGGCCCTTCCTCCTGGCCGGTCGCGGAGCATGGATCGCCGGAGCGGGCGAGGCGCTCGGCGAGCTGGCCGACGCGACAGGCGCCGTCACCGCATCGACAGCGCTCGGCCGGGGTGTGTTCCCCCGCCCGGAGTTCGATCTCGGGGTGACCGGCGGCTTCGGCGCGGCCGGCGCGATGGACCTCGTGCGCGAGGCGGATGTCGCCGTGGTCTTCGGCGCGTCCCTGAACCAGTTCACGATGCGCTTCGGCGAACTCTTCGCCCCCGGGACGCAGGTCTTCCAGGTCGACGTCGCCGCGACGGCCACTCACCCGCATGTCGGCGGATACGTGCGGGGTGACGCCGCGGTCGTCGCGCGCGAGCTGGTGGAGCGCCTGCGCGCGGGCGGCGCGCGCCCGTCCGGCTGGCGCGAGCAGCTGGACCTGGCACCGCTGCGCCGCCACGACGCCGGCGACGTGGCGGCCCCCGACGGGCGGCTCGACCCCCGGTCGGTGGCCGCGCGCATCGGCGAGCTGCTGCCCGAGGACCGCGTGGTCGTCTCGGACGGCGGCCACTTCATCGGCTGGGCCAACATGTACTGGCCGGTCGCCTCACCCGACCGCATGCTGATGATCGGCACGGCCTTCCAGTCGATCGGCCTGGGCTGGCCGTCCGTGCCCGGCGCGGCGCTGGCCAAGCCCGACGCGACGGTGGTCCTCACGACCGGCGACGGCGGGGGGCTGATGGCCCTCGCCGACCTCGAGTCCGCCGTCCGCGTCGCGGGAGGCCGCGGCATGGCGGTGGTGTGGAACGACGCCGCCTACGGCGCCGAGGTCAACCTCTACGGACTGAAGGGACTCGCCCGCGAGCCGATGCTCATCCCCGAGGTCGACTTCGCCTCGCTCGGCGAGGGCGTCGGCGCGGAGGGCGTCGTGGTGCGCAGTCTGGACGACCTCGACCGGCTGGCTGCGTGGACGTCCGAGCCTGCGGCATCCCGTCGCTTCCTCGTGCTCGACTGCCGCATCTCGGGTTCGGTGATCGCGCCGTACCAGCACGAGATCATCCGCGTGAACTCCTAGCCCCCGCCGGGGACGCGTGCGCACGCGCCCCCGGCGTGCGGGATTCTCACGCACGCGCGTGACACGTGCGCACGCGTCCCCGTGCGCACGCGACCCCGGCGGCGGGTCAGGCGCCGCGGAAGTCGGGTGCGCGCTTGGCGCGGAACGCCGCGAAACCGTCGCGGTAGTCGGCGGTGGCGGCCAGGTCCGCCTGGGCTGCCGTCTCGGCATCCACTGCGCGCCACAGCCGCTCGCCGCGAAGGTCGGCGATGATCCGCTTCGACGCAGCGAACGCCAGCGTCGGGCCGGATGCCGCGCGTGCCGCTCTCTCGCGGGTGAACTCCACGAGCTCGTCCGCGGGCATCGCGCGACTGAACAGTCCGGCGGCGACGGCCTCGCTGCCCGTGAGGAGGTCGCCCGTGAAGATGAGGTCCAGCGCCCGGTGGGCGCCGAGTCGCTCGTAGAACAGCGCGTGCCCGCCGGAGTCGAGCGTGGCGCCGAGATTCACGAACGGCGAACCGACCTTGGCGTCGTCGGCGACGTAGACGACGTCGGCGGCGATCGCGAGACCCAACCCGACGCCCAGGCACGCACCGTGTACGGCGGCGAAGGTGGGGACCGGGAACTCCGACATCCGCCGCATCAGCCGCTCGACGGCGGCGAGGTAGCCGTGGACGTCGTCGGTCGCGGGGTCGACATCGGCGATGTCGCGTCCGGCGCAGAACGCATGCCCCTCACCCCGCAGCACGAGCGCCCGCGCTCCGGCGCGCTCGGCGGCGAGGTAAGCCGCATCGAGTTCGGCGATGTCGCCGAGGTCGACGGCGTTCCGCTTGTGCGGGGCGTCGAGGACGACCTCGGCGACGCCGTCGGCGATGGTCCAGACGATCATGCCGTGCTCCTTCGGCTCCGGGGATGCCGCATCAGGCGTCCCAGTCGACCTCGACGGCGTCGCTCGTCGGCACCGCCTGGCAGGTGAGGATCATCCCGCGCGCGAGCTCCTCGGGTTCGAGCGCGTAGTTCTGCGCCATCTCGACCGTCCCGCGTCGCAGCACCGCCCGACACGTTCCGCACACGCCGTCGGCGCACGCGAACGGCACGTCGCCGCGCGTACGGAGCGTGGCCGCGAGCACCGTCTCTCCCGCACCCACCGGCGTGGTGACCGTTCCGGTCGTGCCGTCCAGGCGGAACGCGATCGTGCGCAGCGGCTCATCGGGCGCGGATGCCGGGGGTGGGGCCGCCGCCGCGCCGTGCGGGCGACCGGTCGAGAACAGCTCGACGCGGATCGCCGAGATGTCGACACCGAGGCGCAGCAGCACCGCGCGCGCTCGATCGACGAGCTCGAGGGGTCCGCACAGGAACCACTCGTCGATGTGCGGGAACCCGATGACCCGGGTGAGCAGCGCCTCCAGACGCGCCTCGTCGAGGCGGCCGGACAGCAGCTCGGCGGGCCGGCTTTCGCGGGTCAGGACGTGGTGGAGCCCGAGCCGGGCGGGGAAGCGGTCTTTCAGGTCGGCGAGGTCGTCGAGGAACATGGCATCGGCGGCGGTCCGGTTGGAGTAGACCAGGTCGAACGTGTCGCCCGGCCTCTCGCGCAGCCGGTGCTCGATGAGGGCCACCATCGGGGTGATGCCCGAGCCGGCCGCGATCGCGGCGAACCGTGCGGGGCGGTCGTAGGTGCCGTGCGGGGTGAAATGCCCGTCGGGACTCATCACCTCGAGCACGTCACCGGGCGCCAGGTGCCGCACCGCCCAGGTCGAGAAGGCCCCGCCCTCTTCGCGCTTGACGGCGACGGTCAGTCGCCCCGGCGCGGGTGCGCGGCAGATGGAGTAGCTGCGCCGCACCTCCTCCCCGTCGATGCGCGCGCGGATGGCGACGTGCTGACCGGGTTCGTACGCGAAGGCGGCCGCGAGCTGCGGCGGCACGTCCAGGACGATCTCGATCGCATCGGCGGTGAGGGGGCGGACGGCGGTCACGGTCAGCGCGTGGAAGGCAGCGCGGCGGCGGGGGGCGGCATCCGCGCGGGCGACGACATCGGGCGGAACCCGACCTGGACCGGGACCCGGACCCAGACCCGCACCCGGAACCTGTGCGACCGATGCAGCGGAGGCGCGCGAGGCCATCACAGCTCTTTGAACCGGTCGAAGGGCTCGCCGCACGCCTGGCACTGCCACAGCGCCTTGCACGAGGTCGAGCCGAAGCGCGACAGCTCGCGCGTGTGCAGCGACCGGCAGCGGGGGCACCGCACCCCGAGCCCGAGGGCGACGGGACCGCCGTCCGCCCGTGGTCGCGGGGGCGCGATGCCGTAGGCCTCGAGTTTGGCGCGGCCGGCGCCGCTCATCCAGTCGGTGGTCCAGGCGGGCGCGAGGACGACCTCGACCCGGGCGGGGCGGCCGACCGCGGCGAGCGCCGCGACGATGTCGGCGCGCAGGGCCTCGACGGCCGGGCACCCCGAGTACGTCGGGGTGAGCTGGACGACCGCGGTGCCGTCGTCCTCGATCCGCACACCACGGAGCATCCCGAGGTCGGCGATCGTCAGGACCGGCAGCTCGGGGTCGGTGACGGCCGCGGCGGCATCCCACAGCGCGCCGAGCTCGGGCTCGGCAGGTCTCGGGCGCGCGACGAAGTCGGGCGAGATCGTGGTCACCATGTCGCCCCCGGATGGGCACGCGCGAGCACCTGCATTTCGCCGATCAGTCGCCCGAAGGATTCCGAGTGCACGCCCTCGCGACCGCCGCCGCGCAGGAACGGCGAGGCGGGCACCATGAGCCCCGCGTCCTCGATGACGGCGACGAGCGTGCTCATCACCTCGTCGCGGAGATCCTCGGGCCGCACCGCGACGCCCTCCGCCGCCGCGTCGGCGGCGGGATCGGGCGCGAAGAGCTCGCCGACGTACGGCCACAGGTCATCGACCGCGCCCGCGAGCCGCCGGTGCGACTCATCGGTGCCGAGACCGAGCCTCAGCATCCACAGCGTCGCATGCTCGGCGTGGTACGCCACCTCTTTGACGGCCTTGGCCGCGATCGCCGCCAGCGTCTCGTCCCGCGACGTGGCGAGGCGACGGTACAGAGCGCCGAACCACACGGATGCGACGGTCAGCCGCGCGATGGTGAATGCGAAGTCGCGTCCGCCGGTGGCGGCGTTCGGAAGCTCGAACAGCCAGCGGCTTCGGAACTGCCGCTCGTCCCGGAAGAACGCCAGATCGTCCTCGCTCCTGCCCCACGCCGACCCGGCGTAGCTCAGCAGCGCGCGGGCGTGCCCGAGCAGGTCGAGGCCGATGTTGCCGAGGGCGACGTCCTCTTCGAGCTCGGGGGCGTGGGCGATCCACTCCCCCAGCCGCTGGGCCAGCATGAGCGCGTCGTCGCCCAGCCCGAGCGCGTAGGCGGCCACCTCGGCGGATGCGACCCCCGAGGCGGGGCCGGATGCCGCGGCATCCGGTCGCAGCATCGTCAGACGGTCGGTGGTCATCGCAGCCTCACAGGTGCGGCACGTCGGCGGACGCGCGGTAGGCGGTGGGATAGCGGTAGTCCTTGCCCTGCGGGGACTCGAACCACGCCCCTCGGGCGTCGGGATCGCTGGCCGCGATGGCCGCCGACGGGACCACCCACACCGAGACCCCCTCGCCGCGGCGCGTGTAGAGGTCGCGGGCGTTGTGGAGGGCCAGCTGCGCGTCGGGAGCGTGGAGAGAGCCGGCATGGACGTGCGAGAGGCCGCGCGCCGAGCGGACGAACACCTCCCACAGAGGCCACGTCTCGCCGTTCCCGCTCGCCGCCTCGTCTCGCTGCGCTCGCTCGGCGTCCGGGGTGTTCACCGCGCGCACGACGCCACCGCCTCGATCGTCTCGGCCGCGACCCGGTCAGCGTAGGCGCGGGCCGCCTCGCGCACCCAGGCGCCGTCGTCATGCGCCTGCCGACGCGTGGCCAGCCTCGTGGCGTTGGCCTGGCCGTTCCCTGCCAGCACCGCCCGGAACTCGTCCCAGTCGAGGTCTCCGTAGTCCCAGTGCCCGCGCTCGTCGTTCCAGCGCAGGTCGGGGTCGGGGAGCGTCACGCCGAGGATCTCGGCCTGCGGCACGATCATGTCGACGAACCGCTGCCGAAGCTCGTCGTTGCTGAAGCGCTTGATGTTCCACGCCATGGACTGCGCGGAGTTGGGCGAGGCGTCGTCGGGCGGGCCGAACATCATGAGGGCGGGGGCGTACCAGCGGTTCACCGACTCCTGCGCCATCTCGCGCTGCGCCTCGGTCCCGCGCATGAGGGTCAGCAGGATCTCGAAGCCCTGCCGCTGGTGGAACGACTCCTCTTTGCAGATGCGCACCATCGCGCGCGCGTACGGCCCGTACGACGCCCGGCACAGCGGCACCTGGTTGCAGATCGCGGCACCGTCGACGAGCCAGCCGATGGAGCCCATGTCGGCCCACGACGGGGTGAGGTAGTTGAAGATCGAGGAGTACTTCGCCCGCCCGGTCAGGAGCTGGTCGTACATCTCCTCGCGCGGGGTTCCGAGCGTCTGCGCCGCCGAGTAGAGGTACAGACCGTGACCCGCCTCGTCCTGCACCTTCGCCATCAGGATGGCCTTGCGCTGCAGGCTCGGGGCGCGGGTGATCCAGTTGCCCTCGGGCTGCATGCCGATGATCTCGGAGTGCGCGTGCTGCGAGATCTGCCGCATCAGCGTGCGCCGGTAGGCCTCGGGCATCCAGTCAGCCGGCTCGATCTTGTCGTCGGCGGCGATGATCGCGTCGAAGCGTGCCTGGCCGGCCGCGACGGCATCCGCGTCGACGACGCGCTCGGCGTCGGTCTCGGTCACCCGCTTCATCGGCGCCTCCTCGCGCTACTTACCGGTCGTTCAGTAATGATACTCTCTGGTGCCATGGGCGACAACCCGACGACAGCAGGCGTGCGGCCCGCGGCATCCTTCCGCCGGGGCAACGGACGCCTCGACCGACCCGCCTACGACCTCGACGCCGTCCTCGACGTTGCCGTCGCCCTCTTCAACGAGCGCGGATACGAGGCGACCTCGATCAGCGCGCTGGCCGAGCGCCTCGGCACCAGCAAGTCCGCGCTGTACTACCACGTCAGCGGCAAGGAGGAGCTGCTCGCCCGAGCGCTCGATCGCGCGCTCGACCGGCTGGAATCGGTGCTCGAGCAGGCGACGGATGCCGGGGGCACGGCCGCGGACCGGCTGGCGTTCGTGCTGCGCGGCGCCGTCGGCGTCCTCGTGGACGAGCTCCCCTCGGTGACGCTGCTGCTGCGCGTGCGCGGGAACACCGACATCGAGCGCACGGCGCTGCGCCGCCGGCACGACATCGACCGCGCGGTGACGGCGCTCGTCGAAGCCGCGCAGGCCGAGGGGTCGCTGCGGGCCGATCTCGACCCGGGGACCACGTCGCGCCTGCTGTTCGGCATGATCAACTCGATCGTGGAGTGGTATCGCCCGGGCGGCCCGCTCGACGCCCGCGCGCTCGCCGACGCGACGGTCTCGGTCGCCCTCGACGGCCTGCGCTCCCGCTGACCGCCCCGCCGCCCCGCCGCGCCGCCGCCCCGCCGCGCCGCCCCGCACATCTCCGCCCGCGCCGGCGGGTCAGGACTTCGCGACCAGCGTCAGCACGTCGTAGGTCGCGACCGTCTCGTCGCGCTGGTTCAGCAGCACGGCATCCCACCGCACTTCGCCGTACTCCTCGCTCTCGCGCGGCGAGATCGCCTTGGCCGTGAGGGTCACCCGCACCTCGTCGCCGGGCGAGACGGGCGTCACGAACCGCAGGTTCTCGAGGCCGTAGTTGGCCAGCACCGGACCCGGGTCGGGGTCGACGAACAGGCCCGCCGCGAACGACACGAGCAGGTATCCGTGCGCCACACGCCCCGGGAAGAACGGGTTGGCGACCGCGGCGTCCTCGTCCATGTGCGCATAGAAGGTGTCGCCGGTGAACGACGAGAAGTGCTCGATGTCGTCCAGCGTCACCTGCCGTGGCTGCGAAGCGAACCGGTCGCCGACCCGCAGCTGCGAGAGCGGCTTGCGGAAGGGGTGGATGCCGTCGGTCGCCGTCGCGCCGGCGTGCCACTCCCCCGTGGCGCGCGTGAGGGTGTCGGGCGATCCCTGCAGCGCCGTCCGCCTCATGAAGTGGAGGACCGATCGGATGCCGCCGAGCTCGGTGCCGCCGCCGGCGCGCCCGGGGCCGCCGTGCACGAGGTGCGGCACCGGCGAGCCGTGACCGGTGGACGAACGGGCGACCGAGCCGTCGAGCACGAGGACCCGGCCGTGCCACGGCGAGATCCCCTCGACCGCCTCGGCCACGAAGGCCGGGTCGGCCGAGCACACCGTCGCCACGAGCGACCCGCCACCCAGGTTGGCCAGGCGCACCGCGTCCGCGACGTCGCGGTACCCGAGGATCGAGGCGACCGGCCCGAACGCCTCCACCTCGTGGACAGCGGGCGTGTCGGCATCGGCGAAGCGCAGCAGCACGGGGGCCAGGAACGCCCCCTCCGCCATCACACGGCGCACGCCGTCCACGCCCACGACCTCGGGGTCATCGAGCGAGCCGACGACGATCTCTCCGCCGGCGGCGACGAGATCGCCGACGCGTGCGCGCACCTCGTCGCGCTGGGCGACCGAGACGAGCGGACCCATCGTGACCCCCTCGGCGCGCGGGTCGCCGAGGACGACCTTCGCCTCGATGCGCGCGCGCACCGCCTCGACGACGTCGTCCAGCACGGATGCCGGCACGATCACCCGACGGATCGCGGTGCACTTCTGGCCCGCCTTGGCCGTCATCTCGGTCACGACGGACGCCACGAACGCGTCGAACTCGGCGGTGCCGCCGACCGCGTCGGGCCCGAGGATCGCAGCGTTGACCGAGTCCGCCTCGCAGGTCAGCTCCACACCGCGCACGATGACGGCGTCGTCGCGTCGCAGCATCCGTCCCGTATCGGCCGAACCGGTGAAGCCGACGGCGTCGCGCAGGTCGAGGTGCTGGAGGAACCCTCGCGCCGATCCCACGATCAGCTGCAGCGCACCGTCGGGAAGGAGGCCGGAGTCGACCATGACCCGCACCGCGGCCTCGGTGAGCTCGGCGGTCGGGGTCGCGGGCTTGACGATCGAGGGAACGCCGGCGAGGAAGGCGGGGGCGAACTTCTCGAGCATGCCCCACACCGGGAAGTTGAAGGCGTTGACCTGGAACGCCACTCCCGGCAGCGACCGCCACAGGTGGCGCCCGCCGAAGGAGCCGTCCCGCGACAGGTTCTCGTGGGCGCCGTCGATCAGGGTCGTCGTGTTCGGCAGCTCGCGCCGCCCCTTGGACCCGTAGGTGAACAGCACGCCGATGCCGCCGTCGATGTCGATCATCGAGTCGCGCGGGGTGGCACCGGTCGCCGCGCTCAGGGCGTAGAGGTCGTCCTTGGCCGCTGTCAGCGCCTGTGCCAGCCCCTTGAGGACGAGAGCCCGGCGATGGAAGGGCAGGCCCGCGAGGGCGGCATGGCCGGTCGATCGAGCGTGATCGACCGCGGCGGCGACGTCGGGCGCCGCGCCGACCCGGGCCACGGGCGCGCCGGTCGCAGCGTCGGCGAGCACCGTCCCGCCGCCGCGACCGCTGCCGTCGGTCGCGTCGAGGTCGCGCGGCGTCCACCAGCGCCCCGCGACGTAGCTCGCGACGAGGGGGACGTCGGCTGTCTGCACGGGTCGATCGGTGTCCTGGAAGAGCGTCATCGCGTGGGTTCCCTTCGGCGCGACGGCGACCGTGCCGGCGCACTTCGACTAACTGAACGTTGACTTACTGAACGTTCGTTCGGCACCATGTTCGCATAGCGCGACGCCGCACTCAACGCCGCGCGATGCCGCCGAGGAGGGCCATGGACGACGCCTTCGCCACCGAACACACCCGTCGGATGATCGCCGGCGACGCGGCCTCGAACGCCCTGGGCATGCGGGTGGTCAGCGCCGAGCCCGGCCGTGCGGTCGTGCGCATGCGGGTGCGGCCCGACATGCTCAACGGCTTCGCCGTCGCCCACGGCGGCATGGTGTTCGCCCTCGCCGACACCGCCTTCGCCCTGGCGTGCAACGAGACGGATGCCGTGACCCTGGCCGCCGGCGCCGACATCGCGTTCCTCTCCCCCGCCCGCGAGGGCGACGAGCTCGAAGCCGTCGCCGAGCGCCGGGCCCGAGGTGGCCGCTCGGGACTGTACGACGTGCGGGTGAGCGCCGGGGACGGACGTGTCGTGGCGGAGATGCGCGGCCGAAGCCGCACGACCCGGGGGGTCCTGCCCGCGAAGTGAACCGAGCCGTGACGGAGCGGTCACGACGCCGACACACGGGTCTGTCATGCTTGCCCGATGCACAGGGACGTCTCGAGCCGTATCGCACTGACCGTCACCGAGCCGGCCGACCTCGCGTTCGCCATCGCGGTGTCCTCGCACCACGCTCCGGCGTCGGAGTCGCTCACCGCAACGCTCGACGGGGCACCGGTCGAGGTGGTCGAGCTGCGCGACGCGCACGGCACGCGCGTGCACCGGATGCGCCCCGGCGTCGGCGAGTTCGTCGTGGAGTACTCCGCCGCGATCGCCGGAACCGGACAGGAGGCCACCGCCGACGACATCGAGCGGCTCGTCTACACCCGGCCCAGCCGCTACGCCGAATCCGACGCACTGGCGCCCACGGCATCCGCCGAGTTCGTCGGCATCGACGACCCGTCGCAGCTGCTGACCGCGGTCTCGAGCTGGGTCGGCACGCGACTGGCCTATGTCCCCGGCTCGTCCCTGCCCACCGACGGCGCCGCGCGCACGCTGCTGGCGCGACGGGGCGTGTGCCGGGACTACGCGCACCTGTGCGTCGCGCTGCTGCGGGGACTCAACGTCCCCGCGCGGCTCGTGTCGGTCTATGCGCCGGGCCTGCACCCGATGGACTTCCACGCCGTCGCCGAGGCGTGGGTCGACGGCGGCTGGCACGTCGTGGACGCCACCACGCTGGCCCCGCGCTCGACGCTCGTGCGCATCGCGACGGGACGGGATGCCGCCGACACGGCGTTCCTGACGATCTCGGCCGGCCGCGCCGATCTCGTCGACATGACCGTGTCGGCCACCGCGGACGTGCTGCCGGGCGACGACCTGGACCACCTCGTCCGCCTGCGGTGACCGTCGCACGGGCGTAACAGTCCGACTCCGGGCCGCCTTCCCGCCCCGCCGGGCAGGGAGAATGGAACGCGTGCCGCCGCCCGCACCCCGGGGCAGGGCACCCCACCCCAGGAGGATCACATGTCGCGCCGTCCCGCGCTCCGCGCCGCTCTCGTCGGCATCGCCGTCACCGCCCTCGCGCTCACCGGCTGCGCCTCGGGCGACACCGCCCCCGCCGACGGCGGCGAGGCCGACGACACCGAGATCTCCGAGGACGCCTACGTCACCCCCGGCAAGCTGACGATCGCCACCGGCGAGACCGCCTACTTCCCGTACGTGATCGACGACGACCCCGCCAGCGGCGAGGGGTTCGAAGCTGCCGTGGCCTACGCCGTCGCCGAGGAGCTCGGGTTCGCCGCCGAGGACGTCGAGTGGGTGCGCACCAGCTTCGAGGCCGCCATCGCACCGGGCCCGAAGAACTTCGACATCAACATCCAGCAATACACCATCACGGACGAGCGCAAGCAGGCGGTCGACTTCTCGTCGCCGTACTACTCCGCCAGCCAGGCGGTCGTCGCGATCGAAGGCGGCGCGGCCGACGATGTCGACGACATCGCGGGGCTGAAGGATCTGGTCCTGGGCGCCATGGCCGGATCGACCAGCGCGACCACGATCGACGAGGCCGTGCAGCCGACCACCGCGCCGCAGCTGTACAACTCCAACGAGGATGCCGTCGCGGCCCTGATCGCCGACCAGATCGACGCGATCGTGCTCGACCTGCCGACCGCGTACTACGCCACCGGGGTCTACATCGAGGACTCCTTCATCGTCGGCGAGCTGCCCGCCGCGGGCGTGCCCGACGAATGGGGCCTGCTGCTGCCGAAGGACTCCCCCCTCACCGAGGACGTCACCGCCGCCGTCGACGCGCTGCGTGAGGACGGCACGCTCGAGGAGATCACCGACGAGTGGCTCGGCTCCGGCCAGGGCGTGACGCTGCTTCAGTGAGCCGCGCCCGTGCCGATGGCGGAGCCGAGCTCGCGTAACGTCGTTCCGTGACCTCGCATCAGCCCAGCGCGCTCGAACTCGAGCGGCGCGCGTTCCGGCGCCGCCAGGAGCTGCGCTCGGTGCTCATCGCGGTCGCATCCACCCTCGCGTTCGCGGTGGTGGTGTGGGTGACGGTGCTCAGCACGCCCGGCTGGGCAGCGGTGCAGCAGTCCTTCTTCGACCCGCAGGTGGCGTGGGAATCCCTGCCGCGCGTGTGGGAGGGATTCCTGCTGAACCTCCAGGTGCTCGCCCTCTCCGTGATCACGGTTGGGGTGACCGCGACGGCCGTGGCACTGGCGCGAACCCTCCGCGGGCCGGTGTTCTTCCCCCTGCGGATGCTCGCCGCGGCATACACCGACCTGTTCCGCGGTGTGCCGTTCATCATCGTGCTCTTCCTCATCGGCTTCGGCCTGCCGACCATCCTCGGCGAGCGCATCCTGCCGATCGTGCTCGGCGTGATCGCGGTGACGCTGACCTACTCGGCGTACGTGGCGGAGGTGATCCGGGCGGGGATCGAGTCGGTGCACCCGTCGCAGCGTCTCGCCGCCCGGGCCCTCGGCCTCGGCTACGCGCAGTCGCTGCGCCGCGTCGTGCTGCCCCAGGCGCTGCGCAAGATGACACCGCCCCTCATGAACGACTTCATCTCGATGCAGAAGGACGTCGGCCTCATCTCGATCCTCGGCGCGGTCGACGCCGTGCGGGGCGCCCAGATCGAGGCGTCGCAGTCCTACAACTTCACGCCGTATGTGGTCGCCGGCATCCTCTTCGTGCTGCTGGCCATTCCCACCATCCGCCTGACCGACTGGTACACCGCGCGGCTGCGCGAGCGGGAGCAGACGGGATCGGTGCTGTGACGACGCTGCTGCGGGCCACGGGACTGTGGAAGTCGTTCGGCGAGCGCGAAGTGCTGCGCGGCGTCGACGTCGACCTCGCGGCCCACGACGTGGTCGCCCTCATCGGTGCGAGCGGGTCGGGCAAATCGACCCTGCTGCGCTGCCTGGGCCTGCTCGAGCCGATCGACGACGGCCTCATCGAGCTCGGCGGCGAAGACATCTCCGACCCGCGCGTGAACGCCAACCGCGTGCGGGCCCGCTTCGGCGCGGTGTTCCAGCATTTCAACCTGTTCCCGCACCTGTCGGTGCTCGACAACGTCACCCTCGCCTCGCGCGTGGTGCATCGCGTGCCGCGGGCCGCCGCCGAAGATCGCGGGCGGGAGCTGCTGCAGCGCGTCGGCCTCGCCGACAAGGCACGGGAGCACCCCGACCGCCTCTCGGGGGGGCAGCAGCAGCGCGTCGCGATCGCCCGAGCCATCGCCACCGATCCCGAGGTGCTGCTGCTCGATGAGATCACCTCGGCCCTGGACCCCGAGCTGGTCACCGAGGTGCTCGAGCTCGTGCGTCAGCTCGCGGCGGACGGCACCACGATCCTCATGGCCACGCACGAGATGGCCTTCGCCCGTGACGTGGCCGATCGGGTGGTCTTCCTCGACGGCGGGCGCATCGTCGAGCAGGGACCCCCCGCGCAGATCTTCGGCGCCGCCCGCGAGGCGCGGACGCGCGAGTTTCTGGCGCGGTTCACCGCGTGAACCGAGCGGATGCCGGACGGTGACGCCGCGGCATCCGCTCGCTCGCTGCGGGGCTCAGCCGGCCTGGCGCTCGGCGGCCTGGCGCTCGGCGGCCTCGACGACGTTGGTCATCAGCAGCGCCACCGTCATCGGCCCCACCCCGCCGGGGTTGGGCGAGAGGTAGCCGGCCACCGCGGCGACGTCGGGATGGACGTCGCCGAAGACCCGCGAGACGCCCTCGGCGTCGGCCTCGCGGGTGACGCCGACATCCAGCACGGCGGCGCCGGGCTTGACGTCCTCGGCGCGCACGATGTGCTTGACGCCCGCGGCCGCGACGATCACGTCCGCCTGCCGCAGATGCTGTGACAGGTCGGCCGTGCCGGTGTGGGTCAGGGTCACGGTGGCGTTGTACTCGCGTCGCGTCAGGAGCAGTCCGATCGAGCGGCCGATCGTGACACCGCGGCCGACGACCACGACGTGCTTTCCGGCGAGGTCGTAGCCGTTGCGCAGCAGCAGCTCGATGACTCCCCGCGGGGTGCACGGCAGCGGCGTGGCGATCGGGGTGTTGACGTTCAGCACGAGACGGCCGAGGTTCGTCGGATGCAGTCCGTCGGCGTCCTTGGCCGGGTCGATTCGCTCGAGCACCGCGTCGGTGTCGATGTGCTTGGGCAGCGGCAGCTGGACGATGTACCCATGGCACTCGGGATCGGCGTTGAGCTCGTCGATCAGCGCCTCGACCTCGGCCTGCGTGGCATCGGCCGGGAGCTCGCGCTGGATCGAGTTCATCCCGATCGCCACCGACTGCTTGTGCTTCATGCCCACGTAGAGCTGCGAGGCGGGGTCGGCCCCCACGAGCACGGTCGCGATGCCGGGCGTGATCCCGCGCTCGCTCAGCGCGGCGACCCGCTCGCGCAGCTCGTCCTTGATCGCGGCGGCCGCCGCTTTGCCGTCGAGGACGGTGGCGGTCACTGCTGCAGGCCGGGGTAGAGCGGGAAGGCCTCGGTGAGCGCCTCGACGCGGGCGCGGAGCGCGGCCACGTCGGCGCCGGGCTGCAGCGCGAGGGCGATCACGTCGGCGACCTCGGTGAACTCGGCGTCGCCGAATCCGCGCGTGGCCAGCGCCGGGGTGCCGATGCGCAGGCCCGACGTCACCATCGGGGGACGGGGGTCGTTCGGGACGGCGTTGCGGTTCACCGTGATGCGGATCTCGTGCAGCAGATCCTCGGCCTGCTTGCCGTCGATCGCGGCATTCCGCAGGTCCACGAGCACGAGGTGCACATCGGTGCCGCCCGAGCGGACCGTGATCCCGGCATCCTTCACGTCCTGCTGTGACAGGCGCTCGGCGATGATCGACGCACCGCGCAGCACCCGCTCCTGACGCTCGCGGAACTCCGGCGTCGCGGCCAGCTTGAACGCGGTCGCCTTCGCGGCGATGACGTGCATGAGCGGGCCCCCCTGCTGGCCCGGGAACACCGCGGAGTTGATCTTCTTGGCGGTGTCGGCGTCGTTGGTGAGGATGATGCCCGAGCGGGGTCCGCCGATGGTCTTGTGCACCGTGGACGACACGACGTGCGCGTGCGGAATCGGCGACGGGTGCAGGCCCGCGGCGACGAGCCCCGCGAAGTGGGCCATGTCGACCCACAGCAGTGCGCCGACCTCATCGGCGATCGCCCGGAAGGCGGCGAAGTCGAGCTGACGCGGGTAGGCCGACCAGCCGGCGATGATGACCTTCGGCTTGTGCTCGACGGCGAGACGGCGCACCTCGGCCATGTCGATGATGCTCGTCTCGGGGTCGACGCCGTAGGCGACGATGTTGTAGAGCCGGCCCGAGAAGTTGATCTTCATGCCGTGCGTGAGGTGGCCGCCCTGGTCGAGCGAGAGGCCGAGCAGCGTGTCGCCGGGGCGGGCGATCGCGTGCAGGACGGCGGCGTTGGCCGAGGCACCGGAGTGGGGCTGCACATTGGCGAACTCCGAGCCGAACAGGGCTTTGGCGCGACTGATCGCGAGCTCCTCGGCGACGTCGACCTCTTCGCAGCCGCCGTAGTAGCGGCGGCCGGGGTAGCCCTCGGCGTACTTGTTGGTGAGCACGGATCCCTGCGACTGCAGGACCGAGACCGGCACGAAGTTCTCGGAGGCGATCATCTCGAGGTAGCCGCGCTGGCGGTTCAGCTCGCGCTCGAGCACCTCGGCGATCTCGGGGTCGACCTCGCTGAGCGGGGCGTTGAAGTACGGGTCGGTCATGACGCTGCTTTCCTTCCGGTGGGTCGGGTGCCGTCGCGATGCGACGCTACCCGGTGGTCGAGTGCCGTTGCGAAGCAACGGTGTATCGAGACCCCGGCCCAGGCGTGCGGTCGAATGCCGTATCGGTCGCTCCCCGGTGGTGGCCCACCTCAACGCCAGTCGCGACTCCGTCGAGCATAACGGATGCCGCCCCCACCGCTCCTCGTCGGGCCCCCCTTGTACCCTCGACGGCGTGAGCCTCGTCATCCACTCGGTGCGTCTCGTCGACGACGGGCGCGAGACCGCGGATGCGTGGCTGCGATTCGACGAGGGCCGGGTGTCCGATGTGGGAGCCGGCGACGCGTGGCCGCCGGCAGACGCCGTCGTCGACGGCGCCGTGCTGGCCGGCGACGGTGGCGTCCTCACGCCGGGCTTCGTCGACCTGCACGGGCACGGCGGCGGCGGCTTCTCGTACGACGGCGGCCCGGCGGCGATACGCGCGGCCCGTGCCGTCCACCTCGCGCACGGCACGACGCGCGCCGTGCTGTCGCTCGTCACGGCGGACCTTCCGGCACTGGTCGAGCGGGTGTCGGCGGTGGCGGATGCCGCGGCCGCCGACCCCGGCATCCTGGGCTCGCATCTGGAAGGGCCCTTCCTCGATCCCGGCCACCGCGGCGCGCACACCGCGTCCCTCCTCCGGGCCCCCGACGCGGCCACCGTCGAGCAGCTGATCACCGCGGCGCGCGGGACGATGCGACAGGTCACCCTCGCCCCCGAGCTGCCCGGAGCGTTCGCCGCCATCGGCCGCTTCGCGGCCGCGGGGATCACGGTGGGCATCGGGCACACCGACGCCGATGCGGCCCTCACCCGCCGCGCCTTCGACGCGGGCGCGCGCCTGCTGACCCACTCCTTCAACGCGATGCGCGGCATCCATCACCGCGACCCCGGGCCGGTGGTCGCAGCCCTGCGGGACGGTCGCGTCGTCCTCGAGGTCATCGCCGACGGCACCCACGTGGACCTCGACCTGGTGGCCACGCTGTTCGCCGCCGCCCCGGGGCGCATCGCCCTGGTCACCGACGCGATGGCCGCCGCGGGAGCGGGCGACGGCGCGTACGAGCTCGGCGGAGCTCCGGTCGCGGTTGCGTCCGGGATCGCCCGGCTGGCCGACGGCGGTGCGATCGCCGGCTCGACGCTGACGCAGGACGCCGCGCTTCGCCACGTTGTCCGCGCCGGGGTCCCCCTCGCCGCCGCCGTCGCCGCCCTCACGCGCACGCCCGCCGAAGCGATCGGCCGCGCCGACATCGGGCGCCTCGAGGCGGGAGCGCCCGCCGACGCGGTGCTCCTGGATGCCGGGCTGCGCGTGGCGGGCGTGTGGCTGGCGGGGGCACGGGTCGCGGGAGCTCCGGCCACGGGTGCACCGACGGCAGCGGTACGGCGCGACGGGGCCGGAACCTGACTCCGGAGTCGATACGCGGATTCACTCTGGTGGAACCGGGTTCCAGGCCCCACAATGGGACGGTCGCACGATGGATGGGGACATCGCGCGACCGGAGTCGTCGGCACCGCTGTGGAGGCGCTGACTGCCACCCCGCACGGAGAAACGATGACGTATCAGACCGCGCCGACCGGGCGCGATGTCGCCGGGCTCGGCGATGCCGCGCTCGTGCTGCGCACCAGGTCCGGTGACACCGAGGCCTTCGGCGAGCTGTGGCGCCGGCACTACCACGCGGGCGTCACCGTCGCCCGGTCGGTGTCGTCGAGCCTGGACCCCGACGAGCTGACGCAGGAGTCGTTCAGTCGCATCTACCAGTCCATCGCCAGCGGCGGGGGCCCGTCCGGCTCGTTCCGGGCATTCCTGTTCACCAGCATCCGGAACTCGGCCGCGACATGGGGGCGCGCGCAGCGCGAGACCGCGATCGAGGTGACCGACGCCGAGGATCCCCTCACCGCCGAGCACGCGAGCGCCGAAGCGCTGGACCGCGGACTCACGACCCAGGCCTTCCGGCGCCTGCCGTCGCGCTGGCAGGAAGTGCTCTGGTACATCGAGATCGAGCAGATGACGCCGGCCGAGGCCGCCCCGCTCCTGGGCATGAAGTCCAACGCGGTCGCGCAGCTGGCCGCGCGCGCCCAGGACGGTCTGCGCGAGGCATGGATCGACGCGCACGTCCACGCCGTTCCCGCGGGGTCGGCGTGCGAGTGGACCGTCGAGCGGCTCGGGGACTATGCCCGCTCCCGCATCCGCCGCCGCGATCGCGCGCGCGTCGAGTCCCACCTGGCGCACTGCACCCGCTGCACGATCGTCGCCGGCGAGGCCCACGAGGTGTCGCACCGGCTCGCGCTCGTGCTGCTGCCGCTCACGGTGGGCATCGCCGGTACAGCCGGCTACCTCGCGGCGCTCCAGGGGGGCGGTCTCGCGGCAGCCGCCCCCACCATGCCCGACGACGTGGCGCCGGCCGCGGGCACGACGGCCGCGGCCGGTGTCGCGACGCCCCCGGCCGCCGTCCCCGCCGCGACGTGGCATCCGGATACCGCGGGCTCGGGCATCGGCGGGGTGATCAGCCTCGTGGCCGCCAGCGCCGTCGTGGTCGGGTCGATCTTCGCCGGCGCACTCCTCCTGCCGTGGTCGGGAGCGGGCGCGCCCGACGCCGAGACCGGCGCGGCGGCGATGGATGCCGGAATCGACGTGCGCGTCGACGCGCCCGGTCGGAACGCGCCCTCCCGTCCCGCACCCGACAGCCCGGCGCCCGACCGCCCTCTCGATCCGATCGCCCCCGACGACGACGCGGCGCCCGACGCGCGCGTGCCGGTGACGGACGCGCCGCGACCGGCCGACGAGCCGGACCCCGCGCCCGCTGACGGCGGCGACGCCCAGCCGCTGCCGCCGGCAGGACCGGCGGAGCCGACGCCCACCGACCCGACCCCCACCGATCCGAAGCCGACCGACCCCAAGCCCACCGACCCGACCCCCACCGATCCGAAGCCGACCGACCCGAAGCCCACCGACCCGGAGCCGACCGATCCGGAACCTTCCGCACCGGGCGCGTCGGGCGAGACGCCCAAGGCCGCGCTGCCCGCGGGGGCTCCGGCGGTCTCCTCCAGCGCCGTGTCGACCGACGACACCGGCGCCGCGACACTGACACTGGGGCTGCGGGGCGAGCCCGGCGCGACCGTCCGGGCGCGCATCGCGGGCACCGATGTCGGCGTTGTCGCTCTCGACGCATCCGGCGCCGGCACTCTCGTCGTGACCGTCACCGAGAAACAGGTCGCCACGGATGCCCGGATCGAGCTGCGGTACGTCGCGGGAAAACTCTCCGGCGCGCCGATCGCCGTGCGCGTCGGCACCCTGCTCTGACCTCCTATCGGACCCCCTCCTCGGAGGTGCCCCCGGGTCACGTCGGCAGCGCCGACCGTAGACTGGAGGCCATGTCCGACACGGCTCGTCCCTCTGCCGCCGCCACTCCTGCCGCCGCCACTTCGGCCGGCGCCACCCCGGCCGGCATGCGCACTCCCCTGACGGCGATCGACATCCTCGCCTTCGTGTGCGAGCTCTTCGCGTTCGTCACCCTCGCCATCTGGGGCTTCGCGATGTGGGCGTTCCCATGGAACATCGTCGCCGGCATCGCCGCACCCGTGGCCGCCATCCTGGTGTGGGCGCTGTTCGTCTCGCCGCGCGCGGTCTTCGAGGTGCACCCGTTCGTGCGAGGCGTCATCGAGCTCTTGGTGTATCTGTCGGCCACCATGGCGTGGTGGAGCATGGGCGCGACCTGGGTGGGCGTCGTCTACGGTCTCGTCGCGGTCGTCGTGGGGGTCCTCGCCGGGCGGCGCCGGTTCGCGTGAGCACCCACGACGAGGTGATCGCCCGTCTGCGGGAGCACCTCGGCGACCGCGTCGACGTCTCGCCCGCTGCACTCGATGCGGCGCGCGCCGACAAGTCCGGGCACGCGGCATCCGGACGTCCGCTCGCCGTCGTCCATGCGGCATCCGTCGACGACGTGCAGCACACCCTGCGCGTGGCCTCGGCCACCGGGACCCCCGTCGTCACCCGCGGCGCCGGCACGGGCCTGGCCGGCGGCGCGAACGCCGGCGCGGGCGAGATCGCACTGTCGGTGCGCGACATGGACCGCATCCTCGAGGTCGCACCCGACGACCTCGTCGCCGTCGTAGAGCCGGGGATCATCAACGCCGAACTGAACGCCGCCCTGGCCGCGCACGGCCTGTGGTGGGCTCCCGACCCCGCCAGCCGGGCGATCTCGACCGTCGGGGGCAACATCGCCACCGGCGCCGGCGGGCTGCTGTGCGCGAAGTACGGCGTCGTCCGCGACGCCGTCCTGGGGGTGGACCTCGTGCGCGCCGACGGCCGCCTGCTGCGACTGGGACACCGCACCGTGAAGGGCGTCACCGGCCTGGACCTCACCTCTCTCGTCATCGGCTCCGAGGGGACGCTCGGCGTGATCGTCGCCGCCACGCTGAAGCTGCGGCGCCTCGTTCCCGGCGAGGTCCGCACCCTCGCCGCGACGTTCCCCGACGTCCGCGCCGCCGCGACCGCCGCCGCGGCGGTGACGGCCGCCGGTATCCAGCCGGCGATCATGGAGCTGATGGATGCCGCATCGCTGGCGGCGGCGCACGCGCTGCTCTCGCTCGCGCCCCCGGCTGCGGGCACGGCGCAGCTGACGATCCAGACCGACGGGCCTGCGGCATCCGTCGAAGCCGAGGCGATCAGCGCCGTCCTCGCCGACGCCGGCGGCACCGTCGTGCTCGCGCAGGATCGCGAGGAGGGCGAGCGCCTGCTCACGATACGGCGCTCGATGCACCCCGCCATGGAGACGCTCGGCCACACCCTCATCGAGGACGTCGCGGTGCCGCGCAGCGCCCTGCCCGCCATGTTCGACGAGATCGCGCGCGTCGAGCGCGAGCACGGCGTCACGATCCCGACCGTGGCGCACGCCGGCGACGGCAATCTGCACCCGAACTTCGTCTTCCCCGCGACCCCCCTCGCCGACGGCACCGTGGAGGTGCCCGCGCACATCTGGGCGGCCGCCGACGATCTCTTCCGGTCAGCGCTGCGACTGGGCGGGACACTCACGGGCGAGCACGGCATCGGCGTGCTCAAGCGCCAGTGGCTGGCCGACGAGCTGGGCACCGATCAGTGGGAGCTGCAACGCGACATCACGCGGGTGTTCGACCCTGCCGGCATCCTCAATCCCGGCAAGGTCTTCACGCCGTAGGCGAGGTGCGCACCCGGAACGGCTTTCGCAACGGAACCGCAACGATTCGACCGCAAAGCCCCTGTACGGCCCGATTCCCTGCCACCCGCACGGAGGAGTCCCCTACCATTGGTGAACGCTTATCGCAGGGGGTGGTGGCGTGACAGATCTGGCGACCAAGCCGGGCGCAGACGAGAAGCCGTCGGCGCAGTCCACGGCGACCGTGCCGCTCGGCGGCGATGCCGCGCTCGCGTGGGCGCCCGCCGAACCCGCCCCGCGCCGTCGGCGTGTGGGCATGTGGGTCGGGGTCACCGCAGCGATCGCGGTGATCGCGCTCGTCGCGGCATCCCTCGTCCTCATCGCCCCGGGAACTTCGGTGGCGGGCGTGCAGGTGGGCGGAATGACCGCGGGGGCCGCGGCCGATGCCATCACCCAGCGCCTCGCCGGCACGGTCGTGGTGCTGGACGGCGAAGCCGGACAGGCCGAGTTCACCGGCGCCGACCTCGGTGCCTCGATCGACGGCCGCGGCCTCGCCGACGACGCCTTCGCCCAGCACCCCATGTGGAACCCGGCACAGTGGTTCTCGGACCCGTCGACGGCGACCATCAGCCTGGACGCCGCCGCGGTAGAGAGCGCGGTCCGCGCTGCGCTCCCCGAGCTGTACGTGGCTCCGGTCGACGCCACGCTCGCCTATGACGCCGACAAGGTGCGCTACGTCGCCTCCGAGGCCGAGCAGGGTGTGGGCGTCGACGTCGACGCCCTGCGTGTCGCGCTCCAGGAAGCCTTCGACTCCGGTGCCGCGCGCACCGAGATCGATGTCACGCCCGCTCCGATCGAGCCGACGGTGACCACCGAGGCCGCCGAGGCCGCGGCATCCGAGCTCAACGGCCTTCTCGAGACGGCGGGCTTCTACGTGGGCGACGAGCGAGTGGTGCGGGTCAAGCCGGCCGTCACCGCATCGTGGCTCACCGTGTCGCAGACGGCGGAGGGCGCGTTCGAGATCTCAGCGGACCCGGCCGCGATCCAGAAGGTCGTCGACGGACTGCCCGAGGCCGTCGAGCGCCAGCCCGTGGATGCCCGCGTGATCACGGATTCGTCCGGCGGCGTGCTCCGCACCGACGTCGCCGGCGTGACCGGCCGCGAGCTCGGCTCGACCGAGGGCCTCGCCGAAGACGTCGCCGCGCAGCTGGCCGAGGGTGACGCGACCTTCGAGCTCACCGTCGCCGAGACGGAGTTCGCCACCGCGGCCGTCTCCCGCCGGATCGAGGTCGACCTGTCGGAGCAGATGACGTATCTGTACGAGAACGAGCAGGTCATCCGCACCTACGCGATCTCGTCGGGCCTCGAGGACTCGCTGACGCAGACCGGCTCGTTCCGCGTCTTCGCCCACGTCAGCATGCAGGACATGGGCTGCTTCGAAGGGGCGCCGTACTGCACCGAAGACGTCCCGTGGGTGATGTACTTCAACGGCGACCAGGCCTTCCACGGCGCCTACTGGCACAACAACTTCGGCAACCCGATGAGCCACGGGTGCATCAACATGCCCGTCGATGTGGCCAAGTTCGTCTACGACTGGTCCCCCACCGGCACCGAGGTCTGGATCCACGACTGATTCGCTAGCCTGGCACGGTGCCGAGATTCGACCTGCCGCTGGCAGAGCTGACGACCTACCGCCCCGACGTCCGAGAACCCGCCGACTTCGACGAGTTCTGGACCGCCACCGTGCGCGACGCGCGCGCGGCCGGCGGTGAGGTGATCCTCGACCGGATCGAGTCGCCGCTGCGCACCGTCGAGGTGTACGACGTGACTTTCCCCGGTTTCGCCGGAGAACCGGTCAAGGCGTGGCTCCTCCTCCCGACCGCGGACGCGGGCCCCCTGCCGGCCGTCGTCGAGTTCAACGGCTACGGCGGAGGCCGCGGCCTCCCGCACGAGCGTCTCGCGTGGTCGGCGGCCGGATTCGCCCACCTGTTCATGGACACGCGCGGCCAGGGCTCCATGTGGGGCGGCGGCGGAGCGACGCCGGACCCGCACGGCAGCGGCCCGGCCGCCTCGGGGTTCATGACCCGCGGCATCGACTCTCCCGAGTCCTACTACTACCGCCGCGTCTTCACCGACGCCGTCCGCGCCGTCGACGCCGTGCGCGGGCTCGACCGCGTCGATGCCTCGAAAGTGGCGGTGGCCGGCGGCAGTCAGGGCGGCGGCATCGCGATCGCCGCCGGGGCATTGGCGGGCGACGTCGCCGCCGTGCTCGCGGACGTGCCGTTCCTCTGCCATTTCGAGCGCGCGGTCGGTCTGACCGACCGCGATCCGTACCAGGAGGTCGTGCGCTACCTGTCGGTGCACCGGCACGCCGGGGAGCGGGTGTTCGAGACGTTGTCGTACGTCGACGGGGTGAACTTCGCCGCCCGCATCTCGGCGTCGACGCTCTTCTCCGTCGCGCTGCACGACCTCACCTGCCCGCCGTCCACCGTGTACGCAGCGTTCAACCGCATTCCGGCGAGGGACAAGGAGATCCGGGTGTACGAGGCGAACGACCACGAGGGCGGCGGCCCGTACCAATGGGACGAGCAGGTGCGCTTCGTCCGGGAGCGTTTCGGCTGAGTCACCCGCCCGCGGGCGGAACGAGACGAGGGGCGGATGCCGCGGCATCCACCCCTCGTCCTTCCGTCGTCGTCAGGCGATGCCGTCGATGATGCGGTTGAAGGTCGGGGACGGGCGCATGACGTCCTCGACCAGCTCGGCGTCGGGACGGTAGTAGCCGCCGATCTCGGCGGGCTTGCCCTGGACGGCGACGAGCTCGTCGACGATCTGCTGCTCGTTCTCGGCGAGCGCCTGCGCCACAGGGGCGAAGACCGCGGCCAGTTCGGGGTCGGCCTGCTGCGCGGCGAGCTCCTGCACCCAGTAGAGCGCGAGGTAGAAGTGGCTGCCCCGGTTGTCGATCGTGCCGAGTGCGCGCCCCGGCGACTTGTCGTTCTCGAGGAAGCTGCCGGTCGCGGCATCCAGCGTGTCGGCCAGCACCTGGGCCTTGACGTTGCCCGTGTACGTCGCGAGGTGCTCGAGGGATGCGGCCAGGGCGAAGAACTCGCCGAGGGAGTCCCACCGCAGGTAGTTCTCGGCGACGAGCTGCTGCACGTGCTTGGGGGCCGAGCCGCCGGCGCCGGTCTCGAAGAGCCCGCCGCCCGCCAGGAGCGGCACGATCGAGAGCATCTTGGCGCTCGTGCCGACCTCGAGGATCGGGAACAGGTCGGTGAGGTAGTCGCGGAGCACGTTGCCGGTGACCGAGATGGTGTCCTGGCCCTCGCGCAGCCGGTCCAGCGAGTACTGGGTCGCCTCGGCGGGCGCGAGGATCTCGATGGTGAGCCCGTCGGTGTCGTGCTCGGCGAGGTAGGTCTTGACCTTCTCGATGAGCGTGGCGTCGTGCGCGCGGCCCGCGTCGAGCCAGAACACGGCGGGGGCGCCGGTCGCACGCGCCCGGGTGACGGCGAGCTTCACCCAGTCCCGCACCGCGATGTCCTTGGTCTGCGTGGCGCGCCAGATGTCACCGGCCTGGACGTCGTGCTCCAGGAGCACGTCACCGGCCTGGTTGCGCACCCGCACGACACCGGCCGCGGCGAGCTCGAAGGTCTTGTCGTGGCTGCCGTACTCTTCGGCGGCCTGCGCCATGAGACCGACGTTGGGGACGGTCCCGATCGTCGCGGGATCGAGCGGCCCGTGGGCGATGACGTCGTCGATGACGGTCTGGTAGACCCCGGCGTAGGACGAGTCGGGGATGACCGCGAGCGTGTCGTCCTCTCCCCCGTCGACGCCCCACAGCTTGCCGCCGTTGCGGACGAGCGCGGGCATCGAGGCGTCGATGATCACGTCGGAGGGGACGTGGAGGTTCGTGATCCCCTTGTCGGAGTTGACGTACGACACACGCGGACCGGCCGCGAGGGCCCGGTCGAACGCCGCGGCGATCTCTGCCCCGCCCTCGACGCGGTCGAGGCTCGACAGGATCGAGCCGAGTCCGTCGTTCGGGGTGAGACCCGCTGCGGTGAGCGCGGCACCGTGGGTGTCGAACACGTCGGCGAAGAAGGCCGTCACGACGTGGCCGAAGATGATGGGGTCGCTGACCTTCATCATCGTCGCCTTGAGGTGCACCGAGTACAGCACGTCCTCGGCCTTGGCCGTCTCGAGGGTCTCGGCGAGGAAGGCGTCCAGTGCCGCCGCCGACAGGAACGTGGCGTCGACGATCTCGTTCTCGAGCACCTTGATGCCCGACTTCAGGGTCGTGGTGGTGCCGTCCTCGGCGGTGTGCTCGATGGTGAGCACGTCGTCGGCCGGGATGACGACCGAGGTCTCGTTGGAGCGGAAGTCGTCGTGGCCCATCGTCGCCACGCGCGTCTTCGATCCCTCGGGGAACGGCTTGTTGCGGTGCGGGTGCTTGCGGGCGTAGTTCTTCACCGACAGCGGCGCGCGGCGGTCGCTGTTGCCTTCGCGCAGCACCGGGTTGACCGCGGAGCCCTTGATGCGGTCGTAGCGGGCGCGGACGTCCTTCTCTTCGAGCGTCTGCGGCTCGTCCGGGTAGTCGGGGATGTCGAAGCCCTGCGACTTCAGTTCAGCGATCGCCGCCTTGAGCTGCGGGATCGAGGCCGAGATGTTCGGCAGCTTGATGATGTTCGCCTCGGGGAGCGTCGCGAGTCCGCCGAGCTCGGCGAGGGCGTCGCCCACCTGCTGCTCCGGGGTCAGCCGCTGCGGGAACGCCGCGAGGATGCGGCCGCCGAGCGAGATGTCTCGCGTCTCGACGTCGACCCCCGCCTGGCGGGTCAGCGCCTGCACGATCGGCAGGAAAGACGCGGTCGCAAGCGCCGGCGCCTCGTCGGTATAGGTGTAGATGATGGTCGAATCAGTCACCGGTGTCGTCTTTCGTCGCGGGTCGGCGATCAGCCTATCGCACAGGGCGAAAGTATCTCGACGTCAAGATAAACCCGGTGGATGTGACGATGCGCGCGTGACCGGCACGGGTATTGCGGATACCCTGTGGTCCATGGCTGAACTGCGACTCGAGGAACTCTCCGCCGCAACCATCGTGGCGGTCAACAATCTGTCGCTCAAGCCCGGGCAGGAGCAGTTCCTCGCCCCGGTCAGCTACGGCATCGCCGCGACCGTGATAAACCCGAAGACGTCGTGGCAGCGCGTCGTCCTGGACGGCGACGAGGTCGTCGGCTTCGTCAGCGCCAACTTCGACGACGAGGCTCCCGAGGAGCACTTCAAGTCCGTGCTCTGGCGCATCAACGTCGACGCGGACGATCAGGGACGCGGCGTGGGTCGGTTCGCCGTCGAGAAGCTGATCGACGAAGCCCGCGAGCGGGGAATGTCCCACGTCAACGTCATCTACGAGGCCGGCGAGGGCGGGCCCGAGGCGTTCTTCCGCCGGGTCGGGTTCACCCCCGTCGGAGAGACCGAGTACAGCGAGGTCATCGCCGAGATCCGGCTCTGACCGCCTGAGCCGCTCGCCCGGCATCCGGACGTTCCGGCGCGTTGCGAGTCCGGGAACCGGACGTTTCGGCGCGTTGCGAGTCCGGAAACCGGAGGCGGGGGCGATTCCCGGATGCCGCGCCGCACAGGGTCCGGAATTCGCGCAGATCTCCGGTTTCCGGAGCCCGGTGCGGTGAGCGCCGTCCGGAATCCGGAGTCGCCCGGTCGCATCCTCTCCTCCCCCGCGCCTCGGAGACGCGTGCGCATCCACAGCCGCCCTGCGGCGGGCCGGTGCGCCGAGCGGGTGTCGGCTGGAAACCATCGCCTTGGTGCGCCTCGCTCCCCTCGGCGTTCCCATCGCCCAGCAGGTCGTGCTGCTGGGCCGCCCTGTCGATCTGCTGGTCGGCGAACGGCTCGTCGTGCAGATCGACGGCTTCGAGCACCACTCGTCGTCAGCGCAGCGCACGAAGGACGTGCGCTTCGACGCGGAACTGGTCCTGGCCGGCTTCACCGTGCTGCGGTTCACCTATGCGCAGGTCGTACACGACTGGGACCACGTCGAACGTACGGTCGCGCGGGCCATCGCCGCCGGCGACCACGTGCGGGTACGCTGACCGCATCGCGCGAGCCGTGGAAGGTCGTCAGTGTGAGCGAGACGAGAGGCGTGCTGGCCATCGATGCGGGCCAGACCGGCATCAAGGTGCGCGTGCAGGCGGGCGCAGCCACCCGTGACGAGGTCTTCCCCGGAATCCGCACCCATGAGCCGCTGCTCGCGCAGCTCGCCGACGTGGTGCGCACCGTCCTGGCGCGCAGTCCGCTGGACATCTCGGTGGTCGCCGCGGGCGTGTCGGGGCTGACGGCCCTCGAAGCCGACGCCGGGGGTCTGCTCGCGGCGATCGCCGATCCGCGCATCCGCGAGGTGGTGCTCACCCACGACTCCACCACCTCGTACCTCGGGGCGATGGGAGACGAGCGGGGCGCGGTCGTCGCGGCCGGCACGGGTGTGGTGACCCTCGCGGTCGGCGCGACCACGACGGCGCGGGTCGACGGGTGGGGCTACCTCATGGGCGACGCCGGCAGCGGCTACTGGATCGGGCGCGAGGCCCTGGACGCCGTGATGCGCGCGTTCGACGGGCGCGGCGCACCCACCGCCCTCACCGACGTGGCCCGGTTGCACTGGCCCGACCTGACGCAGGCGTACATCGCCCTGCAGACCGGCGACGACAGGGTTCGCACCATCGCCTCGTTCGCCGAGGACGTCGCACGTCTGGCCGGCGAAGGCGACGCCGTATGCCGGTTCATCACCGTGCGCGCCGGCGGCGAGCTCGCCCACAGCGTCGAGACGGCCCTCCGACGCGTGCGCGAGGCCGACGAGGCGTTCGACGTGTGCGCCATCGGCGGGGTGTTCCGCTCGCCCCAGCTGCGCGAGGCGTTCGCGTCCCACCTGGCCGCCAGCGAGTTCGACATCACGCTGGTCGAGCCGCGCGGCCACGGCATCGACGGCGCGGTGGCTCTGGCCCACCTGCCCTCCGGTCATCCCCTGGCCGGAACGGTCTCGTCCGCGCGGGCGGGCGACCACGCAACCCTCGGGCTCCCGTCGAGCGGCGTGCGCGAAGCGGGTTGAGACGACGGATGCCGGGACCCCGCGAGACCGCGTGAGCCCCGGCATCCGCTCTCAGACGAGGGATTCGCGCCAGGCGGCGTGAAGCCTCGCGAACCGGCCGTCGCCGCCGATGAGGTTCTCGGGGGCGTCGTCCTCGATGATCCGGCCGTGCTCCATGACCAGCACGCGGTCGGCGATCGCCACGGTCGACAGACGGTGAGCGATGATGATCGCCGTGCGGTCCGCCAGCAGCGTCTGCAGCGCATCCTGGATGAGCCGTTCGCTCGGGATGTCGAGAGACGCGGTCGCCTCGTCGAGGATCAGCACCGACGGGTCGGCGAGGAACGCGCGGGCGAACGTGATCAGCTGACGCTGACCGGCCGAGACCCGGCCGCCGCGCTTGTTCACGTCGGTGGCATAGCCGTCCGGCAGCGCCTCGATGAACCCGTGAGCACCGACGGCGCGCGCCGCCGCCTGGATCTCCTCCAACGTCGCGTCGGGCTTGCCCAGCGCGATGTTGTCGGCGACGGTCCCGCTGAACAGGTACGCCTCCTGGGTGACCATGACGATTGCGCGACGGAGGTCCTTGGGGTGGAGCGACCGCAGGTCGACGCCGTCGAGCGTCACCCGGCCGGCGGTCGGGTCGTAGAACCGCGAAACCAGCTTGGCGAGGGTGGACTTGCCCGCTCCGGTGGTCCCGACCAGCGCGATCGTCTGTCCGGCCGGGATGTCGAGACTGAAATCCGGCAGGATGACGCGGTTGCGCGAGTACCCGAACTCGACGCCCTCGAAGCGGACGTGGCCACGAGCGCTCCACAGATCCACCGGGCGCGTGGGGTCGGGCACGGTCGGCTCCTCCTCCAGCACGCCCGACACCTTCTCGAGAGCGGCCGCGGCCGACTGGTAGGAGTTCAGGAAGAACGCGACCTCCTGCAGCGGCGAGAAGAAGTTCCGCACGTACAGCACGGCGGCCAGCAGCACGCCGACGGCGATGCCGCCGTCCACGACGCGGATGCCGCCCCACAGCAGCACGAGCGCGACGGACACCGAGGCGACGGCCATGAGTCCGGGCTCGAAGGTGCCGAACAGGCGGATCGAGCGCATGTTGACCTCGCGGTAGTCGCTCGCGAGCTCGCCGAAGTCGTCGTCGTTCCGCGGCTCCTTGCGGAACGCCTTGACGGCGCGGATGCCGGTCATCGTCTCGACGAACTTCACGATCACCTTCGCGCTGACCACCCGGGACTCGCGGTACACCAGCTGGGAGCGCAGGTAGAACCAGCGCATCAGCAGCATCAGCGGGATGCCCATGACGGCCAGGATCACGCCCGACTGCCAGTCCAGCAGCAGCAGCGCGATCAGGGTGAAGCCGCCGTACAGCAGCCCCGAGACGAGCTCGTTGAGACCGCCGTCCAGCAGTTCGCGGATCGAGTCGAGGTCGCTGGTCTGACGCGAGATGATGCGCCCCGATGTGTACGACTCGTGGAACTCCAGGCTGAGCTTCTGGGTGTGCAGGAAGATGCGCTTGCGCAGGTCGAGCATGATCGCCTGGGTGAGTCGCGCCGTGACGACGACGTACCAGCCGATGAGGCCGGCGCCGCCCGCGGCGGTGACGAGGTAGACCACCACGACGCCGATCGTCGGCATCCAGTCCATGCGGTCGACGACGGCGGGCAGGGCGCGGTCGATGCCGAAGGCGATGAGCGCGGGCCCGGCCACGCGGAAGGCGGTCGAGACGATCAGCACGCTCGCGGCGAGGATCAGCTGACCCCGCAGGGGTGACACGAGCGAACCGAGCAGACGCAGCGAGCGGCGGCGGATCGACCTGCTCTCGTCCTTGGTGTAGTCGGAGCGGTCTTCGCCGCTGGTTCCGGTGACGGTGGTGCTCACAGGTTCACCTCCCTCTCCCGCAGGCGGGCTTCTTCGACCTCGAGGCTCGAGATCACGTGTCGGTAGTGCTCGCTGGTGCGCAGCAGTTCGGAATGGGTGCCCACGGCGGTGACGCGTCCGGCTTCGAGGAGCGCCACGCGGTCGGCGAGGGTGACCGTCGAGGGACGGTGGGCGACGACCAGGGCGGTCGTGGCGTGGAGGACCTCCCGCAGGGCGTCTTCGACGAGCGCCTCGGTGTCGACGTCGAGCGCCGACAGCGGGTCGTCGAGCACGAGCACCGCGGGGCGGGCCGCCACCGCGCGGGCGAGCGCCAGGCGTTGACGCTGTCCGCCCGACAGGCTCATGCCCTCTTCGCCGATGATCGTGTCGACGCCGTGGGGCAGGTCGTCGACGAAGCTCGCCTGCGCGACCCCGAGCGCTTCGCGCAGCACCCGCTCGGCTTCCGCCGATCCCGGCTGCAGGTCCTCGCGGCCGAGCAGCACGTTCTCTCGCACGGTCTGCGAGAAGAGCGTCGCGTCCTCGAACGCCATGCCGATGTGCCGGCGCAGTTCGACCAGGTCGAGGTCCCGCACGTCCACGCCGTCCAGCGTCACGCGCCCACCGGTCACGTCGTACAGGCGCGTCGGAAGAGTCGTCAGGGTCGTCTTGCCGGACCCGGTCAGCCCGACGAGGGCCATCGTCTCGCCCGGCCGGAGGGTCAGATCCACGCCGTCCAGGAGGTCCCGCTCGGTGGGCGCGGCATCCTGGTAGCGGAAGTGGACCCCCTCGAACGACAGCTCGCCGCGCGGCCGCTCGATCGAGACCGGTCGGTCCGGCGAGGTGATGGTGTTCTCCTCGTCGAAGACCTCGAAGATGCGGTCGGTGGCGGTGCGGGCATCGAGCATGAAGGAGAAGAGGAAGCCGATGGACTCCATGGGCCAGCGCAGCACCGTGCCCATCGCGAAGAACGCGATCAGCTCGGCGGTCTGCAGCTGCCCGAGCTGCACCAGGTAGATGCCGGCGCCCAGGCACAGCGCGAAGGCGATGTCGGGCAGGAGCACGAGCCAGAACCAGATGGCACCCACCGCGCGCGCCTTGCTCAGCTCGGTCTCGCGAAGCGTCTCCGCCTGCCGGGTGAACTTCTGCAGGGCGTGCTTGCCCCGGCCGAAGGCCTTGAGCACCCGGATGCCGTGCACGCTCTCCTCGACCGAGGTGGCGAGGTCGCCGGCCTGGTCCTGGCTCTGGCGGGCGAGGGTGCCGTACGTCTTCTCGAACCGGTACCCGGCGTACCACAGGGGCGCCGAGGTCACCAGGAAGATGGTGCCGAGCAGCCAGTGCCAGCGGAACAGCAGCACGGTTCCGACGAGGATCGTCAGCACGTTCACCACGAGCAGGACGACGCCGAACGCCATCCAACGGCGGAGCATGCTCATGTCCTGCATCATGCGACTGAGGAGCTGCCCCGACTGCCAACGGTCGTGGAAGGCCACGGGAAGCCGCTGCAGCCGCGCATAGAACGACTGTCGCAGCGAGTACTCGACCCCGGTGGCGGGGCCGAGCACGAACCAGCGGCGCAGCCACACCATGAGCGCTTCGGCGAGTCCCAGACCGAGGATCGCCGCAGCGCCCCACGCGATCTGGGCGAGATCGCCGGACGAGATCGGCCCGGCGACGACGCCTTCGAGGACGAGCGGGATCGACAGGGCCAGGAGCGACGCGATGAGCGCGCTCACGGCGCCCAGGACGAGGCGCGGCAGGACGGGCTTGGCGAACGGCAGGAGACGTGAGAGCGCGCGCAGGGTGGACAAATCGGACCGTGGCGTTTCGGCGGTGAGGGTCATGATCCTTGCAGAGAGGTGGAGCGGATGGCCGGGTGGGGCCGGGAAGGCGCGCAGGGCGCAGTGGAGAGTGGGGTCCCGTCGGAGGGAACGCTCCCGGTGGCGGCGTTATGCCGGATCGGACCGGCGCCGAGGCAGGTGGAGGGCGACGCGGCGTCGCGCTCAGCGGGGAGCGATCACCCCTGGAGGCGAGGACGCCCGAGACCCGAGACGCCGCGGAGGGCGGCAGGGAGGACGACGCTCGCGACGACGGCGATCAGAGACATGGCATCCTCCTCGGGGTGGGCGGTGGTGTCGCGAGCGCGACAGCCCTCAAGCGTATGCCTGGGAGGATGCTGAACGCAAGCGCTTTCCGGAATCCGTTCGGCGCGGGACTCGAACGGATCAGTCCGCGGACTCGCGGGCGAGCAGACGCTCCTTGACCGCGGTCCCCCACGCGAAGCCGCCGAGCGACCCGTCGGATCGCAGCACCCGGTGGCACGGTACGAAGAGGGCGGGGGCGTTCCGGGCGCAGATGGATGCCGCGGCCCGCACGGCGCGCGGTTGACCGAGCGCCGCCGCGAACGATGTGTAGGTCAGCGGCCGTCCGGGCTCGATGCGTCGCAATGCCGCCCAGCCCGCGCGCTGCAGCGCGGTGCCGTACTGCGACACCTCGACCTCGTCGAGCGCCCCGAGATCGCCGGCGTAATACGCGTCGACGGCCGCGGCGGCATCCGTCTCGCCGTCGCGCAGCGACGCGGGTCGACGCGCGGGGTGCAGCCGGGCCAGGATCGCCTCGGGATCGTCGGTCCATCCCGACGCGAGAACCCGGCCGGCATCGTCGGAGAGGATGGTGAAAGGGCCGTCCGGGGTGGTGACGGTCTGCAGGGTGGCGGTCATGCGATGGACTCCTGTGTCTGCGCGGGCGGCGCCGAGCGCCATGCCCGGGTGACGGGGGCGGCGTACCAGAGGTGCGCCATGAGGTAGCTGCGCCACGGGGCCGCGCGCGGCGCCCAGGCGGTCAGCCCGGCGGCATCGGCGGGGATGCCGAGTTCGGCGGCTCCGGCGCGGGCGGCGACGTCACCGGGCAGCAGGACGTCGGGATCGCCGAGGACGCGCATTCCGACGTAGTCCGCCGTCCACGGCCCCACGCCGGGAAGCGCGAGCAGCGTGCGACGCAGCTCGAGCGGGTCGTCGCCCGGTCCGACCGCCAGCGTGCCGTCGGCGAGCGCGGCCGCCGCGGAAAGGACCGCACGGACGCGCGCGGCGGGACCGCGCAGCACGTCGGCGCCGCGCTCGGCGATCGCCGCGGGTGTCGGGAACAGCGTCATCGGCCCGTCGGGCGTGTCGACGGTCTCGCCGAGAGCCGCCACCAGCCGTCCCTGTACGGTGCGCGCCGCCGCGACGCTGATCTGCTGACCGATCATGGCGCGGATGAGCATCTCGGCCGCGTCGACGGCGCCGGGCACCCTCACCCCGGGGACGCCCGCGACCGCGGCCGCGAGCTCGGGATGCCGCGCGAGCGACTCGTCGACCGCGATCGGGTCGGCGTCGAGGTCGAAGAGCCTGCGGACACGCGCGATGAGCGTGCCCAGGTCGGAAAGCGCGGTCAGCTGTCCGCGCAGCCGCAGCCGGCCCGCCGCGTCCTGCCGCAGCTCGAACCACGCGGGGCCCCCCGGCAGGCGCACGACCCGCGCGAAGGCGTCCGCCGCCCCCGCCTCCATGCCCGGCACCGCGTGCGCGCGCATCCAGCCGAAGAGCCCGACCGTGTCGATCGGCCCCCGCACCGGGAGCACGAGATCGAGCGGCCCCGGCGACGGGGCATGATGACGACGCGCGCGCAGTTCGGTCGGCGGCATCCCGAAGACCTCGCCGACCGTGTCGGTGAACTGTCTCACGCTCGAGAATCCCGCCGAGAAGGCGACGTCGGCGGCGGGCAGATCGGTTCCCACCAGGAGCATCCGCGCCGTGTGGGCCCGGTGCGCGCGGGCGAGCGCGAGAGGCCCCGCCCCGAGCTCGGCCGTGAGCAGGCGCGTCAGGTGACGGGGCGAGTATCCGAGCCGCCGCGCGAGCCCCGGAACGCCCTCGCGGTCCACGACGCCGTCCGCGATGAGGCGCATCGCCCGCGCTGCCGTGTCGCTGCGCAGATCCCATTCCGGCGAGCCGGGTGCCGCTTCGGGCAGGCACCGCTTGCACGCGCGGTATCCCGCCTCGTGGGCCGCCGCCGACGTGGCGTAGAACGTGACGTTGGCCGCCTTCGGCGTGCGTGCGGGGCAGCTCGGCCGGCAGTAGATGCCGGTGGAGCGCACCGCCGTGACGAACTGGCCGTCGAAGCGGGGATCGCGGGAGCTGATGACGCCGTAGCGCTCGTGGAAGGTCATCCCCCGCGCGCCGCCGGTCGTCGTGGGCGTTGTCATGCCCCTAGCCTGACACGCGTCCCCGATCTCGGCTGGCGGAAATCGGACACGGCAGCGCGCGGGCTGGCACACCCCTGCGGTCTCCGCAAGCCCTCGGAGGCTGCATCACCGGGCGCTACCGTGTGCACCATGAATGCACGCGAATACGACCTGATCGTGATCGGCGCCGGTGCGGTGGGCGAGAACGTCGCCGACCGTGCGGTGCAGCGGGGACTGACGGCCGTCATCGTCGAGGCCGAGCTGGTGGGGGGCGAGTGCTCGTACTGGGCGTGCATGCCGTCCAAGACACTGCTGCGCTCGGGAGCGGCCGTCCGCGCCGCGCGACGCGTCGGCGGGGCCCGCGAAGCCGTCACCGGCGACGTGGACGTTGCGGCCGTGCTCGCCCGGCGGGACGGCATGGTGCACGAGTGGAACGACACGTCGCAGGTGGAGTGGCTGAGCGGCGCGGGGATCGATCTGGTGCGCGGCCACGCGCGGTTCACCGGTGAGCGCGCTGTCACCGTGAGCGGCGCGGACGGCGCGTCGGTCGACCTCGTCGCCCGGCATGCCGTGGCGGTGTGCACCGGCTCGGCCGCGCTCCTTCCCGACATCCCCGGACTGCGCGACATCGAGCCGTGGACGAGCCGCGACGCCACGAGCGTCCGCGACGTGCCGAAGAGCCTTGCGATCCTCGGGGCCGGTGTCGTCGGCGCCGAGATCGCCACGGCGTACGCCGGGTTCGGCACGACGGTGACCCTGCTCGCACGCTCCGGGGTCCTCGGCGGCATGGAGCCGTTCGCGGGCGAGCTCGTCACGACGTCTCTTCGCGAGATGGGCGTCGACGTACGGCTCGGCGTCGAGGTCGTGGCGGCACGCCGAGACGGCGGCAGCGCCGTCGTGACCCTCGACGACGGATCCGAAGTGACGGCCGATCAGGTGCTCGTCGCCACGGGCCGCACGCCGCGGACGAGCGACCTCGGCCTCGAGACCGTCGGGCTCGAGCCGGGCGCGTGGCTCGACGTCGACGACACGCTGCGGGTCCGCGGCAGCGACTGGCTCTACGGCGTCGGGGACGTCACCCACCGCGCCCTGCTGACCCACCAGGGCAAGTATCAGGCCCGCGCCGCGGGCGACGTCATCGCCGCCCGCGCGAAGGGCGGGACGGTCGATGACGGCCCGTGGGGGGCACACGTCGCCACGGCCGACCACGACGCCGTGCCGCAGGTGACCTTCACCGATCCGGAGGTCGCGTCGGTGGGGATGACGTCCGATGCGGCGCGGGAAGCCGGGATCGACGTCCAGGTCATCGACTACGACCTGGCGGACATCGCCGGCGCCTCCACGCACGCCGACGCCTACACCGGACGCGTGCGCGCCGTCGTCGACCGGGAGCGCGAGGTGCTCGTGGGTGTCACGTTCGTCGGCCCCGACGTCGCCGAGATGCTCCACGCCGCCACCATCGCCGTCGTCGGGGAGGTTCCGCTGTCGCGCCTGTGGCATGCGGTGCCGTCCTACCCGACGCTCAGCGAGGTGTGGCTGCGCATCCTCGAGGAGTACGGCCGCCCGACGCCGTGACGGTCGGCCGCCGACGGCTGCGGGAACCCGGCGTCAGTGGAAGAAGTGCCGCTCGCCGGTGAAGAACATCGTCACCCCGGCCGCGCGCGCGGCGTCGATGACCTCCTGATCGCGCACCGAGCCGCCGGGCTGGATGATGGCGCGGATGCCGGCGTCGATCAGCACCTGCGGTCCGTCGGCGAACGGGAAGAAGGCGTCGGATGCCGCGACCGACCCGGCGGCACGACTGCCGGCGCGCTCGACGGCGAGCTTGCAGGAGTCCACGCGGTTGACCTGGCCCATGCCGATTCCCACGGTCGCCGACGCCTGCGCCAGGACGATCGCGTTCGACTTCACCGCGCGGCACGCCTTCCACGCGAAGATCAGGTTCGTCATGTCGTCCGCCTCGGGGCGCTCGCCGGACACGAGCTCCCAGTCCTTCGCGACGGACTCGATGTCGTCGGGGAACCGGTCGGCGTCCTGAAGCAGCAAGCCGCCCGAGACCAGGCGGACGTCCATGCGCTCCTGCTGCCAGTCGGTGGGCAGCTGCAGCACGCGGAGGTTCTTCTTGAGGCGGAACAGCTCGAGGGCTTCGGGTTCGAAGTCGGGGGCGACGATCACCTCGGTGAAGATGTCGCGCAGGTTCTCGGCCATCTTGAGGGTGACCGTGCGGTTGGCCGCGATGACGCCGCCGAAGGCCGACACGGGATCGCACTCGTGGGCGCGCAGGTGGGCGCTCGCGATCGGGTCGAGCGCCTGCGGCGCCGACACCGCGATGCCGCACGGGTTCGCGTGCTTGATGATGGCGACGGCGGGCTTGACCATGTCGAATGCCGCCCGGAGGGCCGCGTCGGCGTCGACGTAGTTGTTGTACGACATCTCCTTGCCCTGGAGCTGGGTCGCCTGAGCGATGCCGTGACCCCCCGTGCGCGTGTAGATGGCGGCGCGCTGGTGGGAGTTCTCGCCGTAGCGCAGGGTGGCCAGCCGCTCCGCCTTGATGGTGAGGTGCTGGGGCAGATCGCGCTCGTCCTGAAGCGTCTGGTCGGCGAACCAGGTCGCGACGGCGCGGTCGTAGGCGGCAGTGTGCGCGAACGCCCGCGCGGCGAGCTCCTTGCGCTGTGCGAGGGTCGTGCCGCCCGAGCGCAGCGAGTCGATGATCGCCGGGTAGGACTCGGGCGAGACGACGATGGCGACGTTGGCGAAGTTCTTCGCCGACGCCCGCACCATGGCGGGGCCGCCGATGTCGATCTGCTCCACGACGTCGTCGCCCTGGGCGCCCGAGGCGACGGTCTCGACGAACGGGTAGAGGTTCACCACCACGAGCTCGAAGGCCTCGATGCCGAGCTCGCCGAGCTGCCGCTCGTGGTCTTCCAGACGCAGATCGGCCAGCAGTCCGGCGTGCACGCTCGGGTGCAGCGTCTTCACGCGGCCGCCGAGCGACTCGGGGAAGCCGGTGACCGTCGCCACGTCCGTGACCTCGTGTCCGGCCTCGCGGATCGTGGCTGCCGTCGACCCCGTCGAGACGATCTCGACGCCGGCCGCGGCGAGCGCCTGGGCCAGCACCAGCAGATCGGTCTTGTCGCTGACCGAGACGAGCGCCCGGCGGACGGGGACCTCGTCGCGGTGTCGATACAGAGCGGGATCGGTGGTCGGCGCGGCCATGCAGGCTCCTCGGGGTGGTGCGGTTCAGGGTTTCGGAGTCGCCGCGACCGCGTCGAGATCGAGGTCTCCGGTGGCGATGCGGTGGACGACGTCGATCAGCAGACGCCGCTCGACGGGCTTGATGCGTTCGTGCAGCGAGTGCTCGTCGTCACCCGGAAGAACGGGGACGCGCTCCTGGGCGAGGATCGGACCCGAGTCGACTCCGTTGTCGACGATGATGACGCTGGCGCCGGTCTGGGAGACCCCGGCGGCGAGCGCGTCGCGCACGCCGTGCGCGCCCGGGAACTCCGGCAGGTACGCCGGGTGGGTGTTGATGATGTGCGGCGAGCGCGCGTCGACGAGCGATGCCGGCAGCAGTCGCATGAGCCCGCTCAGCACCACGAGGTCGGGGCGCCAGACGTCGAGCTGGGCTCCGAGCTCCGCGCCCCACTCCTCACGCGAGTCGAAGCGCTCGTAGGGGACCAGGAACGTCGGGATCCCGTGGTGCTCGGCGTGCGCGAAGCCGTCCGCTTCGCGGTCGGCGCCGACGGCGACGACGTGGGCGGGGAAATCGGGGTCGGCCGCGGCATCCAGGAGGGCCCTCATGTTGGAGCCCGCGCCGGAGATGAGGACGGCGACGGTGAGCACCCGCACAGTCTACAAGCGCGTGCCCGACGCTCCCGTCGGGTGCTCGTCCGGGGGACGCAGGGGCTCGATCGGCTCGGTGTCGAACCACACCGGTCCCTGGGGGTCGAGCTCGGCGGCCTCGGGGACGCGATCCTCCCGGCGCCGGGGGGCCAGCAGCAGGATGCCGGCTCCGACGCAGACTTCGAGACCGACCGCCAGTGCCACGGCGCCGGGCTCCGGCCCCACGGCGGTCAGGCGGCCCGGTCCCATGCTCCCGGCCGCCAGCGAGGCCAGCAGCGCTGTCGCGGCCGCGGCGACGACGGCGATGCCGCCGGTGACGGCGAGGCGGGCGGCGATGGGATCGTCGTCGTCCGGGCGGCGCAGCTGCGGCCCGATGCCGCGTGCGACGGCATCCTTCTCGAGCGCGATGAGCCGGGATCGGGCGATCCAGCCCGCCAGCGCACCGAGCGCGACCGGCAGCAGCGCCAGCAGAAGCAGCCATGGGGTGGTCGACTCGGGCACCGCGCCGAGAACGGGGATGCCGGGGATCACGCCCACCTGCGTCGCCGCCGGCGACACCGCCGTGCCGGCGCCGAGCGAGAATCCGGGTCCGGCGACGAACGCCAGACCCCAGATCGCGAGGGTGGGAAGGTAGGCCAGCTGGGCGAGGGTGATCACGATCGCTCCGAGCAGGTCGACGTTGCCGGCTTCGTAAAGCCCGATGATCTCGGTGCCCCGTGTGAAGATCCCCACCGCCAGGACGAGGGCTCCCGCCCCCAGCAGCCCCATGACGGCGACCGCCGCGCCCCGCGCGACGAGCGCCGGGACGAGGCCCCAGCCGTGCGGTGCGGACTCGATGCGGTCGCGGAGACGGGCGATCGCGCCGGAGCCGGCTTCGCGCCATTCGGTGGCCACCGCGGCGATGACGCCGGGGATGAGGAAGAAGAGGGTCGGGTGCAGCACGGCCTGCCACGTGGTGGCGGTCACGACCGCCGACGTCGACGTGAACGCGACGAGCGCAGACAGCGCCGCCACCACCACCGAACCGGTCACCACCCCGGTCACCCACGCCTCGGCGCGGGAGGCGCGGATGCCCGACCGAGCGGCGAAGATCGCGGTGAAGGCCGCGAACGCGAGCGGCCCCAGCGAGAGGGCGAAGGACTCGGCGGACGGATCGACGCCCACCGCGGCGACGTACGCGCCGGCGAGCTCGACGTCGAGCGGCACGGCGTGGCCGAGCTGCCAGATGGACGCGGCGGCGGGCCAGAGCGCCGCCCAGTCGGCGACACCGCCGAAGGCCACGACCCACAGCAGGGTGAGCGGCGCGAGGGTCGCCGCGATGCCGACGGCCACCGCGATGGCGGCGTCGACGGCGGCGAGGAGGACGACGGTGAGGCGATGCATGCGCCATCGACCCTACCTGCGCCGGTGGCCGGTGCCCGGATGGCGAGCCGGGGTCCGCGGAGCGACTAACGTTCTCGTCGGAGGTCTCGAATGAGCAACACAATTCCGTCCACCGCGACCACGTCGACCGGCGCGCCCGAACCCCGCAGCCGGGTCGACCGGTTCTTCGAGATCACGCGGCGCGGCTCGACCGTCGGCGCCGAGATCCGCGGCGGCGTGGTGACCTTCGTGACGATGGCCTACATCGTCATCCTGAACCCGATCATCCTCTCCAGCGGGGTCGACGTCGAAGGCGGCACCCTCGGGTTCCCGCAGGTCGCCGCGACGACCGCGCTGACGGCCGGCGTCATGACGGTGCTGTTCGGTCTGGTGACGCGCCTGCCGTTCGCCTTCGCCGCCGGCCTCGGCATCAACTCGTTCCTCGCCGTCTCGGTCGTCGGCCAGGTGACGTGGGCCGAGGCGATGGGGCTCGTGGTGATCAACGGGCTCATCATCGTGCTGCTGGCGGCTACCGGGCTTCGGCGCATGATCTTCGACGCCGTGCCCATCCAGCTGAAGCTCGCCATCACCGTCGGCATCGGGCTGTTCATCGCCTTCATCGGCTTCGTCGACGCCGGCTTGGTCACCGCCACCGGCGCGTCCTCTCCCCCGGTCGGGCTCGGCGTGGACGGCTCGGTCAGCACGGTGCCGACCCTCATCTTCGTCTTCACGCTGCTGCTGACCGGCGTGCTGGTCGCCAGGAAGGTGAAGGGCGGCATCCTCATCGGACTCGTCACCGGAACGCTCGTCGCGGTCGTGGTCGAGGCGATCTGGAACCTCGGGCCGAAGTTCGACGGCGACCAGGTCAACCCGGGCGGCTGGAGCCTGTCGGTGCCCGAGCTGCCGGGTTCGCTGGTCAGCGTGCCCGACCTGTCGCTGGTCGGCCAGATCTCGTTCGGCTCGTTCGAGCGCATCGGTATCCTGGCCGCCCTCATGCTCGTCTTCACGCTCGTGTTCACGAACTTCTTCGACGCCATGGGCACCATGACCGGGCTGTCGAAGGAGGCCGGACTCGCCGACGAGAAGGGCGATTTCCCCCGCATCCGCTCGGCGCTCATCGTCGAGGGAGTCGGCGCCGTCGCCGGCGGTCTCACCTCCAGCTCGTCGAACACCGTGTTCATCGAGTCGGGATCGGGCATCGGCGAGGGCGCGCGCACGGGACTCGCGAACGTCGTGACGGGTGGACTGTTCCTCGTGGCGATGTTCTTCACACCGCTGGTGTCGATCGTGCCGACCGAGGTCGCCGCCGCGGCGCTGGTCATCGTCGGGGCGCTCATGATGGCGCAGATCCGATTCATCGACTTCTCGGACTTCTCGGTGCTGCTGCCGGTGTTCCTGGCGGTGACCGTCATGCCGCTGACGTACTCGATCGCCAACGGCATCGGGGCCGGCTTCATCGCGTGGGTGATCGTGCGGGCCCTGTCGGGCAAGGCGCGCGGCATCAGCCCGCTGCTGTGGATCGTCGCGGCCGGCTTCGTGCTCTACTTCGCGCGGGGACCGCTCGAGGCGCTGCTGGGTTAGTCCGCGTCCACCGGCTCGAGCACGAAGACGGCGATGAGCCGGTCGGTCTTGGTCTGGTACTGCGCGTAGTCGGGCCAGACCTCGACCGAACGCCGCCACCATTCGTCCCGCTCGGCACCCTCGAGCTCGCGTGCGAGATAGTCGCGCTTGACGGCGCCGTCCTGCAGCTCCACGAGCGGCTGGTGGCGCATGTTCGCCGCCCAGCGGGGCTCGTCGGGAGCACCGCCCTTCGAGGCGACCACGGCGTAGCGCCCGTCGTGCTCGACGCGCATCAGGGCGGTCTTGCGCAGCGCGCCGCTTCGCGCGCCGAGGGTCGTGAGCACGATGATCGGCACCCCGCGCAGGGTGTTCATCTCGGTCCCGCCCGAGGCTTCGAAGACCTCGGCCTGCGTGCGCGCCCACTCCGAGGTGGACGGCTTGTACTCTCCGGTCAGCGGCATGGCTCCCACCCTAACGTCGGCGGAACGACGAAGGGCGGATGCCGGGAGTTCGCACTCCGGCATCCGCCCCTCGTGGTGCGTTACAGCGACTCGATGATCTCGCGCATGAGGGTGGCGGTCTCGGACGGCGTCTTGCCGACCTTGACACCGGCGGCCTCGAGGGCCTCCTTCTTCGCCTGGGCGGTACCCGCCGAGCCCGAGACGATGGCGCCGGCGTGGCCCATGGTCTTGCCCTCGGGGGCGGTGAAGCCTGCCACGTATCCGACGACGGGCTTGGTGACGTTGGCCTTGATGAAGTCCGCCGCGCGCTCCTCCGCGTCGCCGCCGATCTCGCCGATCATGACGATCGCCTTGGTCTCGGGGTCGGCTTCGAACGCGGCGAGGGCGTCGATGTGCGTCGTGCCGATGATCGGGTCGCCGCCGATGCCGATGGCGGTCGAGAAGCCCAGATCGCGCAGTTCGAACATCATCTGGTAGGTCAGGGTGCCCGACTTCGACACCAGGCCGATGGGGCCCTTGCCGGTGATGTTGGCGGGGGTGATGCCCACCAGCGACTCTCCGGGGGTGATGATGCCCGGGCAGTTCGGCCCGATGATGCGGGTCGCGTTGCCCTTGGACTGCGCGTAGGCCCAGGCCTCGGCGCTGTCGCCGACCGGTACGCCTTCGGTGATGACGACGAGCAGCGGGATCTCGGCGTCGATGGCCTCGATCATCGCGGCCTTGGTGAAGGCTGCGGGCACGAACGCGATCGACACGTCCGCCCCCGTCTTCTCCATCGCCTCGGCGACCGAGCCGAAGACGGGGAGCTCGACGCTGGCGCCGTCCTTGTCCTTGTGCAGCACCGTGGTGCCGGCCTTGCGCGCGTTCACGCCGCCGACGACGTTGGTGCCCGCCTTGAGCATGAGCGCGGTGTGCTTGGTGCCCTCGCCGCCGGTGATGCCCTGGACGATGACCTTGGAGTCCTTGTTGAGGAAGATCGACATATCTGGAAGTCCTTATCCGGGATCAGGCGTTGGCGAGCTCGGCGGCCTTGTCGGCGCCTTCGTCCATGGTCGCAGCGAGGGTGACGAGCGGGTGGCCGGCGTCTTCGAGGATCTTGCGGCCCTCTTCGACGCGGTTGCCGTCCAGACGCACCACGAGGGGCTTGGATGCCGTCGAGCCGAGCTCGGCGAGCGCGCCGACGATGCCCTTGGCGACGGCGTCGCACGCGGTGATGCCGCCGAAGACGTTGACGAACACCGACTTCACCTGCGGGTCGCCGAGGATGACGTCCAGGCCCGCGGCCATGACCTCGGCCGAGGCGCCGCCGCCGATGTCGAGGAAGTTGGCGGGCTTGACGCCGCCGTGGTTCTCGCCGGCGTAGGCGACCACGTCGAGGGTCGACATGACCAGGCCCGCGCCGTTGCCGATGATGCCGACCTGTCCGTCGAGCTTGACGTAGTTGAGGTCGTTCTCCTTGGCCTTGGCCTCGAGGGGGTCGGCCGCGTCCTTGTCTTCGAGCAGCGCGTGCGAGGCGTGACGGAACTCGGCGTTCTCGTCGAGCGAGACCTTGCCGTCGAGGGCGATGATGTCGCCGTCCTCGGTCCGGACGAGGGGGTTGACCTCGACCAGGGTGGCGTCCTCGCCCTTGTACACGGCGAAGAGCTTGACGAAGACGTCGGCGACCTTGGGCACGAGCTCTTCGGGGAAGTTCGCGGCGCGGGCGATCTCGAGCGCCTTGGCCTGGTCGATGCCGGTCAGCGGGTCGACCTCGATCCTCGCGAGGGCCTCGGGCTTCTCGACCGCGAGCTGCTCGATCTCCATGCCGCCTTCGACCGAGCACAGGCTCAGGTAGGAGCGGTTGGCGCGGTCCAGCAGCACGGAGAAGTAGTACTCCTCGGCGATGCGGGCGCCTGCGGCGACCATGACGCGCTTGACGACGTGGCCCTTGATGTCGAGGCCGAGGATGGCCTTGGCCGCCTCGTACGCCTCGTCGGGGTTCTTGGCGACCTTGACGCCGCCGGCCTTTCCTCGTCCGCCGGTCTTGACCTGAGCCTTGACGACGACGACGCCGCCGAGCTTCTCAGCGGCCGCCTTCACTTCTTCTGGGGTGTCCGCGACGATGCCGGCGAGCACCGGCACCTCGTACTTCTCGAACAGATCGCGTGCCTGGTACTCGTAGAGATCCACGTGCAGTCCTTCGCTGTGGCGAATGGGCGGCGCCGACATCAGCGCCGGATTGTCTTGACGTCGAGATATTCGACCGGTCACCCAGCCTACTACCGCCGCTCCTGCGCCCTCGACCGCGTGACGCCGGGGTCGCCCTCGACCGCGGGTGCGGACGGGTCGTCGAGCCGCGGCAGATCGTCGAGGGCGGGGCCCTCGATGCGTTCGCCGTCCGCGGTGAACCGCGACGCGTGCAGCGGGCAGTCCCACGTGCACTCCGCGTCGTTCCACGACAGCACGCCGCCGAGGTGCGTGCACACGGCGCTCACCGCGCGCGTGACACCGTCGACGGTCGAGACCCCGACCGGCTGCCCGCCACGGCTGGCCACGACCCCCTCGCCTTCGGCGGGCCGCGGGACCGGAACCGGCACGCGCTGGGCACCGAGCCACCCGGATGCCGCTTCCCACCCGACGCGGATGTTCTCGACACCGCCGCGGCCGAGATCGGCCGGCACGGTCAGCCGGTGCGCGATCACCGACATCCACCGCGGGCGCTCCCGCCGGGGAACGCGGCGGATCTCGGCGCTCAGCCGCAGCGCGGCCGCCGGGCCGTTCGACAGCCCCCACTTGCCGTAGCCGGTGGCGAAGCGCACGCGGCCGAGGCTGCGCGGCAGCGCGCCCACGAACGGGATGAGGTTGTGCGACTCGTAGTCCTGCGCACTCCAGTGGGCGACCGGTTCCGCACCGGGGAAGTGCTCGCGCGTCCACGCGACGATGTCGTCGACGCGCTCCTGCTCGGACCCGACGCGGCCCACCGGGTGGCCGTTCCCTCCGACGATCAGCTGGGCGCGATCGCCCGGGCCGTCCTCGGGCGTCACCGAGCGGATCGAGCGCGTCGGACCGTCGACCGACAGGTACAGCCCGTCGGGCACGTCGCCGTCGTAGGCGAAGGCGACGCAGTACGAGCGCAGTCCCCGGGTCTTGGCGAAGTACAGCCCGCGGTCGAGGATGGCCGCACCGGTCGCGAGCACGATGTGGTCGGCGCGCATCGACCCGGCATCCGTCTCGATGCAGGGGGACGGCACGGCGTGCACGCGGGTGACGCGCGCGCCGGTGTGCAGGGTCCCTCCCGCGGCCAGGAACGCCCGCGCGAGCGCGTGCAGCAGTCGCTGCGGGTCGAGGGCCGCCTGGTCGTCGAGCGCGACGGCGGCGGCGAACGGGAACGGGAGGTCTGCGTCCGCCCCGGCCGGCACGCGGCGCACCGCCAGCCCGGCTTCGGCCGCCGCGGCCGTCTCGTCGTCGATGGTCGAGGCGCCGGCATCCGATTGCGCATAGCTGAACGCGGTGCGGGCCGAGAGCGGCACGCCCGCTTCCGCAGCGAAGTCCCGGAGCCACTGCGCCCCGTCGCGATTGGCCTCGACATACGCCCGCGCGAGCGAGGAGGGGTGGTGCCGGCGGAGCGTGGAGAGCACGCTCCCCTGCAGCAGCGACAGCTTGCCGGTGTTCGCGCCACTGGCGAGCGCCCCGATCCGCTCGGCCTCGACGACCGCGACGTCGTACCCCTCTCTCACGAGCATGAGGGCGGTGGTGAGCCCGGTCACGCCCGCCCCGACGACGATCACGTCGTGCGTGGCTCCGGGAACGAACGGGGTGTCGTCGGGGCCGTCGTCGGCCCGCCACAGGGGTTCCATCCACCCACCCAACGCCGTTTCCCCGTCGGACTCCACGGGGTTGACACCGCACCGGGCATGGTGCCACGCGGCACGCGCGTCGATAGGCTCGACGGGTGACAGACGAGGCCGCGCCCCCCGCCGCGAGAACCGCGGTCGTCGGAGCCGCCCTCGAGCTGTTCGCGCAGCAGGGCTTCGACCAGACCTCCGTCGAGCAGATCGCGCGGGCGGCGGGAGTGTCGCGGTCGACCTTCTTCCGTCAGTTCGGCGGCAAGGACGACGTCGTCTTCGCCGACCACGAGCTGCTGCTCGACGAGCTGCGGGGCTTCCTCGCCGATGCCCACGAGAACCCGTGGGCGGCGGTCTGCGAGGCCTCCATCCGGGTCTTCACGCACTTCGCCGCCGACCCCGAGCTCGCCCGGCGCCGCTACGAGGTCGTCCGCCAGGTGCCGGCGCTCCGCGAGCGCGAGATCGTGACCGTCTTCCGGTACGAGCGCCTCTTCGACGAGTACCTCCGGCGCGCGCTGCCCGGCATCGACCCGATCGACGCCGTCGGGTTCGCCGCCCTCGTCACCGCCGTGCACAATCATGTGCTCCGCCAGCTGCTGCGCGGCCCGAAGCGGGTGCCGGTCTCGTCGCTGCGACACGCCCTCGACGACGCGATGCGCCGTTTCGGCGTCCTCGAGGCCGCGGACGCCCGCGACGACGACGTCGTGGTCGCCGTCTTCCCCAAGCGGATGCCGCACGCCGAGGTCGCCCGACGCATTCAGGATCGGCTTCGCGACCCAGGCTCCTGAGACGCAGTTCCAGCCTCCCTGAGATCCCGTTCCGTTACACTCGCCACATGAGCGAGTTCCTGCCCGTGCCCGGCCAGCAGACGGAGTCCTACGACGTCTCGCGCGCCCTCGACACCGACTACTACGCCGTGTTCTCCGATCTGAGTCCCGCCGAGCGCGAGGCATGGCAGCGGGCACGGACGTTCGTGGACGAGATCCTTCCGGACATCGACGGGTATTGGGACCGCGGCGAGTACAACCTCGGCTTCGCGCGCCGCATGGGAGAGCTCGACCTCTTCACCGACGGCATCGACCACGCGGGCCTGACCCACCTGTCCCCCCTGGCGGCGGGCCTGATCAACATGGAGGTCTCGCGCGGCGACGGCTCGATGGGCACGATCCTCGCCGTGCAGGGCGGCCTCGCGCTGCGGACGCTGGCGCTGTTCGGCAGCGACGCGCAGAAGAGCGCCCACCTGCAGCCGCTGGCACGAGGCGAGGTGCTGGGCTCATTCGCCCTGACCGAGCCCGATCACGGCTCGGACTCGGTCTCGCTCGAGACGCGCGCGCGGCGCGAGCCCGACGGCTCGTACGTGATCGACGGGGCGAAGAAGTGGATCGGCAACGGCGCCTCCGGCGGCATCACGTTCGTCTGGGCGCGGGTCGCCGCACCCGGTGATGACGACGACGGCGCGGTGCGCTGCTTCCTCGTCCCCCAGGACGCCGCCGGCTACCGCGGCGAGCCGATCCTCGCCAAGGCCTCGCTGCGGGCGATCCACCAGGCCCACATCACCCTCTCCGGTGTGCGCGTGCCCGCCGACGCGCTCCTGCCCGGTGCCCGCTCGTTCAAGGACGCCTCCACCGTCCTGTACTCCACGCGGTCGGGCGTGGCCTGGTCGGCGCTCGGGCACGCCACCGCATGCTACGAGGCGGCACTCCAGTACGCCCAGCAGCGCGAGCAGTTCGGCAAGCCCCTGGCGAGGTTCCAGATGGTGCAGGAGCGCCTGGCCCAGATGCTCGAGGAGCTGACGGCGATGCAGCTGTACTGCCGTCATCTCGCCGATCTCGAGGCCTCGGGCGGTCTGCGCCCCACGCAAGCGTCGCTGGCGAAATACCACAACACCCGTGCGGCGCGTCGGATCGCGGCGACCGCACGCGACCTCCTCGGCGGCAACGGCATCCTGCTGCAGTATCGCGTGATTCAGCACATGGCCGACATCGAGGCCATCCACACGTACGAGGGCACCGAGAGCGTGCAGGCGCTGCTCATCGGCCGTGACATCACCGGGATGAGCGCGTTCGCCTGATCCCCCGACCCGCCGCCGCCGGCGGGCGACGGCGTAGTGGTTCCCTCGCGCACGCGCAAGGCTTCTGCGCCGGATCGCCGGACGGCTACTGTCGCTGTCATGGGATTGTTCCGACGCACCACCGACCGCGCTGGCGCGGGCGCTCCGATCGCCGCCGCGATTCCCCCGGTCAGACTGTGGAGCGACGGGTTCGGCAAGCTCGCCACCCGCGCCCTGCAGGTGCTCATCGTGGTCGCCCTCGCGACGCTGATGATCTTCGGCATCCGTCAGCTCACGCTCGTGACCATTCCGCTGGTCATCGCGCTCATCCTCGCGTGCGCCTTCCACCCCGTGATGGCGTTCATGCGCCGCAGGGGGGTGCCGTCCGCTCTGGCGACGGTGATCACGCTGCTGTCGATCGTGCTGCTGCTCACCGGCATCGGCTGGCTCATCGTGTGGGCGGTGCGCGACCAGTGGGACGAGCTGTACGCGCAGGCCGAGACGGGCCTGCAGTCGGTCGTCGAATGGGCGCAGGACCTCCCCTTCGCGCCGACCCAGCAGCAGCTCGACGAGTGGCTGCAGGCGGTGACCGACTTCCTCACCAGCGCGCAGTTCGGCTCGGGCGCCCTGGCCGGAGTGAACGCCGTGTTCAACTTCGTGACCGGGTTCATCCTGATGGTCACGATCCTGTTCTTCTTCCTGAAGGACGGCCCCCGCATGTGGGAGTTCCTGCTGCGACCGTTCCGCGGTGAAGACTACGACCGCGCCCACCGCATCGGCGACAAGACGGTCTCCGTGCTCGGGTCGTACGTGCGCGGGACGGCCACCGTGGCCGCGGTCGACGCGATCGGCATCCTGATCGGCCTGCTGATCCTGCAGGTGCCGCTGGCGATCCCCCTGGCGGTGCTGGTCTTCCTCCTGGCCTTCATCCCGATCGTCGGGGCGACGCTCGCCGGCATCCTGGCCGCGCTCGTGGCCCTCGTCGCCAACGGCTGGGTCAACGCGCTCATCGTCGTCGGCGTCGTCGTGCTGGTCAACCAGCTCGAGGGCAACTTCCTGCAGCCCGTGCTGATGGGCCGCTCGATGAAGCTCCACGCGTTCGTGATCCTCGTCGCCTTGACCGTCGGCGCCGTGCTCGGCGGCATCGTCGGGGCGGTCCTGGCCGTCCCGATCGCTGCGGCCGCCTGGGGCGTCGTGCAGGTGTGGGACGGGCCGAAGACTCCCGCGCGCTGGGCGCGACCGAAGCAGGCCGAGCTCGAGAAGGAGTAGCCGTGCCGTACGAGATCCCCGCGCCGATGCTGGCGAAGTCGGTTCCCGAGGTGCCCGAGCAGGATGCCGCGACCGGCGGCTTCAGCTACGAACCCAAATGGGACGGCTTCCGCGGACTGGTGTCGTGGGACGGAGAGACGGTCGAGATCGGCTCGCGAGGCGCCAAGCCCCTGACGCGGTACTTCCCCGAGTTGGTCGAGGCGTTCTCACGGCTCCTGCCCGAACCCTGCCTGCTGGACGGCGAGGTCGTCGTTCCCCGCGGCGAGCCGGGGTCGCAGCGGCTCGACTGGGACTCACTCACGCAGCGCATCCACCCGGCCGCCTCCCGCGTGGCGATGCTGTCCGAGACCACCCCGGCGATGTTCATCGCCTTCGACCTCCTCGCCCGCGGCGACCGCGATCTGCAGAGCGAGCCGTTCGAAGAGCGCCGGGCGCAGCTGGTCGACCTGGTCGCCGGGCTGCCGCATCCGATCCATGTCACCCGCACGACGAGGGATGCCGCGATCGCGCGCCGCTGGCTGAACGAGTTCGAGGGGGCCGGGCTCGACGGCGTCATCGCCAAGCCGCTCGCGCAGCCCTACGCCCCCAACAAGCGCACGATGTTCAAGATCAAGCACGCGCGCACCGCCGATGTCGTGGCGATCGGGTACCGCATCCACAAGTCCGGTCGCGGGGTCGGCTCGCTGCTGGTCGGCCTCTACGACGACGGCGGGACGCTGCGGAACGTGGGTGCGGTGTCGGCGTGGAGCGACAAGCGGCGTCTGGAACTCGTGGACGAGCTGGCTCCGCTCGTCGAGACCGACGAATCGGGGGCGGCACTGACGGGCGAGGGCGAGAAGTCGCGATTCTCTGCGGCCGACCGCGACTCGTCGTTCGTCAGGCTGCGACCCGAGCGGGTGCTCGAGGTGCGCTACGACCAGCTCGAGAAGAACCGGTTCCGCCACACGGTCCAGTTCGCCCGCTGGCGTCCCGACCGCGATCCCGCATCGTGCCGGTTCGATCAGCTCGAGGCGGTGTCGGCGTACGACGTCGGTGCGGTGCTCGAGTAGCGCTAGTCGGGCTTCTTCGCGCGGCTCGGCTGGACGCGCGGGGGCTCGCCGGGCATCTTGGGGAACTCCGGCGGGAACGCCAGCTCTCCCAGACCGGCGTCGAGGTCGCGCTGCCACCACTCCAGCAGCGTGTCGATTCGTCCCGGCTCGGCGAGCAGGTCTGCCCACGGGTCGCCGACGTCGGCGAGCCGCTGCGGGACGGTGCGGACGGTGAAGTCCGCCGGGTCGACGTGGGCGAGCTCGTCCCACGTGATCGGCGTCGACACCGTCGCCGCAGGAAGTGCCCGGGGCGAGTACGCGCCGGCCATCGTGCGGTCGCGGTTGGCCTGGTTGAAGTCGATGAAGACGCGTTCGCCACGCTCCTCCTTCCACCAGTTCATGGTGACCTTGTCGGGCAGGCGACGTTCCAGCTCGCGACCGGCGGCGATGACCGCGTGCCGCACGTCGAGGAACTCGTGGGTGGGCTCGATGGGGCAGAACACGTGGATGCCCCGGTTGCCGCTCGTCTTGAGGAAGGCGGTGAGTCCCGCTTCGGCCAGCACCTCTCGCAGTGCCGGGGCGACAGCGGCGGCATCCGAGAAACCCGTCCCCGGCTGCGGATCGAGGTCGATGCGCAGCTCCACCGGGTTGTCGGTGTTCGCCGTGAGCGAGGCCCATGGGTGGAAGACGACGGTGTTCATCTGCGCCGCCCACACCACCGTGGCAGGTTCGGTGAGCACGATCTGCGGGTGCCGCCGGCCGCTGTTGTAACGGACGGTGACCGTCTCGAGATAGGCAGGAGCCCCCTTGGGCGGATTCTTGGAGTAGAACCGCTCACCGTCCACGCCCTCGGGGAACCGCTCCAGCGAGACCGGCCGATCGCCGTTGGCCGCGAGGAACGGTCCGGAAACCGCGATCAGGTATTCGGCGAGCTCGCGCTTGGTGATGCCGAGTTCGGGCCACAGCACGCGGTTCGGACTCGACAGTCCGACCTCGCGGTCGCCGTCGGGTCCGGGGACGGTGAGGGTGATCCGCTCGGAGGCCATGATGCCAAGGTAGCGGTGCGACGTCAGTCGGCGAGGGCGAGAACGGGTGCGAGATCGTCCCGCGTCAGACGGAGGAACGGTCCGCGCGGATCGACGACGACACCCGTGAGGTTCGCGTCGCCGCGCAGTGAACGGGCGAGCTGGTCGCCCGTGATGGGCGCTGCCTGGTCGCCGCGACCCCCGGCGACGACCTCGAGCGGGTGCGAGTACACCTCCAGATAGCGGGAGCCGTCGCTGGAGCGGGACTCGGCGACGCCCACCGGGCCGTCCTCCTCGGCGCGGTTGACAGCGACCCAGAGCTTGGCGTGCGTGAGAGCCTGAGCCACGCGCGCCGCGGTGTCAGGGCCGCGTTCGCCGGCGAGGAGCGATTTGAGCGTGAGCTCCTCGTCGAAGTTCTCGACCATCTTCTCCAGCAGCGCCGTCGGCAGCACGGCGCGCGCCGGTGCGGAGGCGTGGTCGATGACGAGACCGTCGTAATCGCCGCTGAGCACGTGCCGGATCACCGCGATGACGGGCTGACCCATGGCCGAGGTGGCGGTGTCGCCGTCGGCGCGGACGCTCGCCTGCAGCGCGGCGCCGCTGCTGTAGGCGAGGGCGAACTTCTTCTCGCCGAGGGTGGCCATGGCCAGCGGCAGGTTCTTGCCTTCGGCGATGAGAGCGCGCGCGTCTCCCTTGACCCGGAGGAAGAGGTGCCCCTGCAGCAGCTGACGCGCGACATTCATCAGGTCGACGCCGTCGGGCTGTTCGGGCAGTGTCGCGAGAGTGGCCGCCACGAGCGTGTTGTCGCGCAGGCCCGGAAGCGTCTCGGTGGGCACCGGGGCGACCTCGGGGGCCTGCGACCGGGGCTTCGGAGGGCGCTTCGCCGCAGGAGCAGCCGCCGCGGGAGCGGGCTGCCCGAAGGTCGACAGCGAGATCCCGACGTGCGGCACCGGTTCGGCCGGGGTCTCCCCCGCCGCCGCACCTTCAGCCGCCCGCGTGTCGTCGCCCCGCTCCGTCGCGGGGACGTCGGGAGTCTGCTCGGCTGCTCGATCGTTCGAACGCTTGCCTCGTGAGAAGATCGCCATCGTTCGAGCCTAGCCCGCCGGTCTCACCGTGCGACGGTCACAGCTTCGACTTGCGGTAACCGGCCGACACCGCGGCGGTCTCGGTCCGGAAGCACTCCTCGGGCTGGGTCGCGCTGTAATATCGTCCGCCGAGCATGTGGTAGATCATCGAGTCGGCGTTGCCCTTGATGGGCGCCCACGACGGACAGTTCCACGTGCTGATCGGTGCCGTCCGACTCGGGTAGCCGACGGTCGCCGACGCGGCCGACGTCTTGGAGATGGTGGCGTAGCCGGACAGCCGCCCCGTCACCTTCACGGTGATCCGTTTGCCGACGTGCGAGGTCGTGAGCTTCAGGGTGGAGCCGGTGGCGCCGCTGATCGCCGAGCCGTTGACGTACCACTGGTACGAGAACGACGTCCCGGTCGTCCACGTGCCGCGAGAGGCGGTCACGGTCTTGGTGACCTGGGTCGTGCCGCCGATCGTGGGCGTGCCGGCCCGCAGGATCTGCGATGTCGCCGACGAGGTCAGCGACACCGTCGCGTACCCGGACGCCCGACCTGTCACCTTGACCGTGATCCGCTTGCCCTCGGTGCCCGACGACAGCCGGTAGGTGGATCCGGTCGCGCCCGAGATGGCGTTGCCGTTCGCGTACCACTGGTAGCTGTAGGTGGTGCCCGAGGTCCAGGTGCCCCGCTTGGCCGTCAGTGTCGCCCCGACCGCACGGGTGCCCGAGATGGAAGGGGTGATCGCGGTGCCGACCTTGCCCGAGACGGCCGACGTCCTCGACACGGTCGTGTGACCGGACTTCTTGCCGGTGACCTTCACCGAGATCCGTTTGCCCTTGAGCGTGCTCGGAATCTTGTACGACGAGGACGTCGCGCCCGAGATCGCCCGGCCGTCGGCGTACCACTGATACGTAAACGCGGCCCCGGACGTCCACGTGCCCCGGTCCACGCGAACCGTGTGACCCGCCGCGATCGGGCCCGCGATCTTGGGCGTCGCGAATCTCATGACCGCCGCTGTCTGACCCGACGTCTTCGTCACCGTCGTGTACCCGAGCTTGGTCCCGGTGACGGCGACGGAGATCCTCTTCCCGTCCTGCGCCGTCGCCACTGTGAACGACGAGCTCGTCGCCCCCGCGATGGCGATCCCATCAGCCAGCCACTGGTAGGTGAGCGTCGCTCCCGTGGTCCACGAGTTCGGCTTCGCCGTCATCAGCGCGCCGACGGCGGCGGTGCCCGAGATGCTCGGCGTCGCGGCCGCGAGGTGGACGAGCAGGTCTGCGCTGACCTCGCGCTCCTCCCCGGGTGCGAGGGTGAGCATGGTCGAGTCGTCGAAAGTCGTCGTGTCGTCCCACCACTCGCCGCGGAAGCTGACCGACGGCGGCGCGTACTCGACCAGATAGTCGCCGGCAGGCAGCTGCACGAAGACGAAGCCGTACTCGTTCGTGGTCGCCTGCAGGATCGGCTGGAAGAAGGCGCTCCCGGTCTCGTCCGCACCGTCGGTCGCCCACAGCGTGACGGTGACGCCGGGCAGGGGGTTACCCGTGCGGGCGTTGGTGACCACGCCGTAGGCGGCCCCCGCCTCGTACATCCTGCGCGGCTCGAGGTGGACGGAGCCGCCCTCGGTCACGGTGGCGGGGATCGCATACGAGGGCACGGCGAAGCCTGCGTACCAGCCCCAGGCCAGGTCGGTGCGCTCGGCGGGATCGAAGAAGAAGTCGTACTCGCCGGCCGGCAGCGCGGCGAAGGCGTACGCGCCGGCATCGTCGGTGGCCACCGTCTGGACGAACTCGTACTCCTCGCCGATCAGACGGAATGCGCTCACCTGAACGCCGGCGATGCCGGCGATGCCGTCCCCGTCCGTGACGGTGCCCGACACACTCGGCGCGACGACCTCCTCCGCCGACGTCTCGGCGGGCGCCGGCGGCGCACCCTCGGCGATCTGCAGCGCCTCGACCGTCGGACTCTCGGTCTCATCGAGTTCGATCGATTCCTCCGCGGCGGGCACCGACCCCGCGAGCGCATGCGCCGGCTCGACACTGATGAGCAGCGCGCCCGCGAGGACGGAGCAGAGGAGGATCGCGAGCAGTATGCGCGCGCGCGAGAAGAGAGCGTCGATCACAGCGGTGGCCTTCACATCACGCCGGGGCGCCGGCGGCGGCTCGCAGCACTGCGCTCGAACGATCCGACTCTAGGGGTGCGGTATGTTCCGACGCGAGCATGTTCCGCTCGAGGATCATAACGAACGGATAACGCTCTCCCGTCGGCGGCCCCGGCGATGCCGAAAGGCCGCTAGAGCTTCTGGATCGGCGCGATCTTGATCAGAAGCTTCTTGGCACCCGCACCGTCGAAACGCACGTGCGCCACCCGCTTCGCGCCCTCGCCCGTCACGGCGTCGACGCGTCCTTCGCCGAAGTCCTCATGACGGATGCGGTCTCCGGCGGCCAGCTCCATGTCGCCGTTGTCGCGTACCTTCGCGGGAATGCGGTTGGCGAACTTCTCGATGTCGGCGCGCGGCTCGCGGCGCGCGAGCGGCACGAGGTCGTCGCCGTACCGCTTCGCTCCGCCGCCGGATCCCCCGCCCGGCCCGCGCCGCGCGTTCAACGCGCGGGACTGCGTGCCGCCCCGCGAATTCACGTCGCCGGGCGATTGGCGCCAGTGGAGCAGCTCGGCCGGGATCTCCTGCAGGAAGCGACTCGGCATGGCCACGGTGACCTCGCCGAACTGCGCGCGGGTCATCGCGAGCGACAGGTAGAGACGCTTCCGCGCCCGCGTGATGCCGACGTAGAAGAGGCGACGCTCCTCCTGCGGCCCGCCCGGCTCGCCCGCCGAGATCCGGTGCGGGATGAGGTCCTCTTCGACGCCGGTGAGGAAGACCGCGTCGTACTCCAGTCCCTTGGCGGTATGCAGTGTCATGAGCGAGACCGAACCGGTCGCGTCGTCGAGATCATCGGCATCCGAGACCAGCGCGACCTCGCCGAGGAAGTCGATGACGGTGCCCTCGGGATTGTTGCGTGCGAACTCGCGGGCGACGGCCACGAGCTCGTCGAGGTTCTCGAGACGCGCTTCGTCCTGCGGGTCCTTGCTGGCGCGCAGCGCGTCGCTGTAGCCGCTCTTGTTCAGCAGCAGCTGCAGTCCTTCGGCCACGGCCGTCGGCGGGGCGAGTTCACCCGAAGCCGGCAGCATCACCGCGGTGGCCTCGGCGAGCACGGCGTCGAGGTGGGCGATCGCCGCCTGGATCTTCGGTCCGACCGCGAGCGCCGAGGAGTTGGCGAGCGCGTCGCGGAACGTGATCTGCTCGTCCTGCGCGTATCGCGAGATGGCCTCGATCGTGACGTCTCCGATGCCGCGGCGCGGCCGGTTGATGATGCGGCGCATGGCCATCTCGTCGGCGGGGTTGGACACGGCGACGAGGTATGCCAGGGCGTCCTTGATCTCGGCACGCTCGTAGAACTTGGTGCCGCCCATGATCTTGTACGGGACGGCCGAGCGGATGAAGATCTCCTCGAGCGCGCGCGACTGCGAGTTCGTGCGATAGAACACCGCCATCTGCGCGTAGTCGACCCCCGCACGTCGCAGCTGCTCGATCTCGTCGGCGACGAACTGCGCCTCGTCGTGCTGCGAATAGCCGGTGAACCCGACGATCTGCTCCCCCGCGCCCACGTCGGTCCACAGCTTCTTGTCTTTGCGGTCGAAGTTGTGGCCGATCACCGCGTTGGCCGCCGACAGGATGTTCTGCGTCGATCGGTAGTTCTGCTCGAGCAGCACGACCTTCGCACCGGGATAATCGCGTTCGAACTCGGTGATGTTGCGGATGTCCGCACCGCGGAAGGCGTAGATCGACTGATCCGAGTCACCGACCACGGTCAGGGATGCGGCGTCGTCGGCGTCGGGCTCCGCCTCGAAGATCATCATTCCGCCGCCCGCGGCGAGGGGCGCGGCATCCGACCCGATCGGCTTGGTCAGCTCGTTGATGAGCGCGTACTGGGCGTGATTGGTGTCTTGATACTCGTCGACGAGGATGTGTCGGAAGCGGCGGCGATAAACGTCGGCGACTTTCGGGAAGGCGCGGAAGAGGTACACCGTCTGCGCGATGAGATCGTCGAAGTCGAACGCGTTCGCCCGCTGCAGGGCGCGCTGGTAGTCGGCGAACACATCGACGAAGACGCGCTCGGCGGGGTCGTTCATGTTGGCCTGGCGGGCGTAGGACTCCGCGTCGGCGAGCTCGTTCTTGAGTTTCGAGATGCGCCCCTGCGTCGCGGCGGGGGTGAGGCCGTACGCGTCGGCCTCGTGCTCTTTCACGAGACGTTTGATGAGCGCTCGCGAATCGCCGGAGTCGTAGATGGTGAACGCCTTCGTGAACCCGAACTGATCGGCCTCACGGCGCAGGATCCGGACGCACGCCGAGTGGAACGTCGAGATCCACATCCCCTGGGCATGGTCGCCGATGAGCTGCCGAACCCGCTCGCGCATCTCGCCGGCGGCCTTGTTGGTGAAGGTGATCGCGAGGATCTGGCTCGGCCACGCGTCCTTCGTGCGCAGCAGCGAGGCGACCCTGCGGGTGAGCACGCTCGTCTTGCCCGATCCCGCGCCCGCGACGATGAGCAGCGCGGGGCCGCGGTAGAGCACGGCTTCGCGCTGCTGGGGGTTGAGTCCGGCGAGAAGGTCTTCGTCAGGGCGCACGGCACCGGGGCGAGGCCCGCGGTCACCGCCGACGATGAGGGGGATGGAGGCGTCGGTCATGGCCCGACAAGTCTAGGTCGAGGTGCCGACAGCCGCGCCGTGCGCGACGTGCACCACCGTCCTCACGCCGATCCGACGAGCTCAGGACGGCAGCCGCCCGGCGGCGGCGCGCGCCCGGGCGACCGCGTCGTCGACCTCGTGGAGCGCGCGCTCGCCCCCGGCCGCGACATGGGAGATGAGCACGTCGTAGCCGGCGACCGGCTCACCGGCGCGCCCGGCGCGCGCCCGGGTCAGCTCGAGCGAGCGCCCGAGCACCAGGGCGTCGCGGTGGTCTCCCAGCGCGTCGTGCAGCGCATCGCCCGCTTCCGCCAGCTCCGACACCTCGTCACCGAACAGATCGGGCGCGGCGGCGAGCACGGCCTCCGCGTTGTACCTCAGCCGACGACCCGCCTTGCGCAGATCGTGCAGGGTCTCGATCGTCCCGTCCGCGCTCTTGGCCGCACGGCGCACGCGCCGAGCCTCGCGTCGCAGAGCGCGCGCCAGTGCCGATCGAGCGGATGCCGCGGGCTCCACGATCGGCGGATCGTCGGCGAACGCGGCGAGCAGACGCTCCCGCTCGTGTGCTCTCGGATGGTCCGCGAGCACGAGCAGTCGCGCGTGTGCGCGGTGGTACTCCGCACGCACGTCGGTCACGAGCCGCCGGGACATGTGCGCATCGTCGATGCCGCAGTCCTCGAGCGCCGACCGGGCGAGCTCGGCGAGGACCTCGAGGTCGCGCACCGTTCCGAGTTCGGCGCCCCATTCGTCGAAGCGCACGCGCAGCCGCCGGGCGGCGGCGGGATCGAGCACGTCGCGCAGCCCGGCGAGGATGCTGCGAAGCCGTCGCACGCGCACCCGGTGCTGGTGGACGCCGTCGGGCTCGTCCGCCTTCGCGGCACCCCACGTCTCGCGGACCTCGTCCGCCGCTGCGCGCACGATCCTCGCGGCGACATCGCCCAGGGCGCCGTCCGGGTCGTCGTCAGACCCGGTCACGGACCGCTCGCTCGCCCGCGACCAGGGCGGTCACCGCACCTGCGACGGCCACCAGCGCGGCCACGACCGCAACCATCCACGGCGAAGGCAGCGCCGTCGGCCCCGCGGGATCCTCGAGGACGGCGAGGAGGGTGGCGGTCACCGCGACGCCGGCACCGACTCCCGCGAGCATCGTGCCCGCCGCACGGCGAGCCCCGAACGTTCCGGCGAGCGCCCAGCCGCCCGCCACGAACGTCCACGCCATGGCGGCGAACGCGAGGGCCGCGCTGATGGTGAGCAGAATGCGCGACGACGCGAGGGCACCCCACCACTGGTCGGGTCCGCCGATCGAGGTGACGGCCAGGGCCAGGATGCTGTGAATCACGACGCCGCCGCCGACCGCCGCGATGACCGGCCACGGCGAGCGCCGGCCGACCAGGAGCCTCACGACGCCGGCGAAAACGGCCCACCCCGCCAGGACGGCGATCAGGTGGCTCCAGGCGGTGAGCTCGGACTGCAGGACCCGTGTTCCGACCAGGAGCGCCGCCGGCACGCCGAGCATGAGCCACCGGTCGAGCGGGAGCAGCCCGAGCGAGGACTCGCGCGCGCGCCACGGCCGCGTCGACGAGATCCACGTCGCCCGGGCCGCAGCCGCACCGGGACGCCGGACGAGACGGGTGCGGGCGGCCAGCATCCCGATCACGAGCCACGCGAGCGCGAGGAAGAGGAGCCCCCGCGCAGCCCAGGTGAGGGCTGGTGCGTCGCCGGCCGCCCCGGGGCGCACGAGGAAGAGCGCGGCGGTGAGCGGAACGGCGATCCCGCCCAGCACCGCCAGCCCGGTGGCGAGGGCCACCGCGAGTGTGCCCTTGCGCGCCGCCGTCGCCATCGTTCCACCCTAGACCGCCCCGGGCGTGTCGCGAGACGTCGGGGCGAGGTCACGTCGCGTCGCGCGGGCGGGTCGAAGGTCCCTCCGGGACGCGCGCGGCCGGCCCTACACTGTGGCCATGACGGCGCCCTCGCCCACCTCGCCCGCTGTCCCCGCATCCTCCGGCGCGCCTCCGGCGCGCCCGACACTGCGCGCGGAATCCGAAGCCGTCTACGCCGCACTCGGCACCGGTGTCGTCGGTGCACTGTGGGGCTTGATCGTCGCGCTGATCTGGCCCGCCCTGCCCCTCTCCGGTGAGGACTGGTCGTTCGGCACGGCTGCCGCGATCGGGGCCGCGATCGTCGCCGGAGCGGCATCCGGCACGGGCTACTGGCGCTCCCGGGGCCTGACCGGCCAGGAGTGGCGCCTGCGCCTGTCGTCATGGAAGTTCACGGTGAACACCACGTCGGTGGTCGTGGTCCACGTCGTCCTCGCGGCTCTGGCGACCCTGGTGGTCTACCTCGTGCTCAGCCGCGGCTTCATCGGGTTGGTCGTCAGCAGGTTCTGGTCGATCACCCTCATGGCGATCACCCTCGGGCTGACGGCCTACCTGGTCTACCTCTCGGTGTCGCGCATCGACACCCAGCGCATGTCGTCGCTGCTCATGGCGTTCATCGTCATCGGCACCCTGACCGCCATGATCACCACGCCCGATCCGCAGTGGTGGATGATCCATTTCAGCCACCTCGGCAGCTTCTGGGCGCTGTCGAGCCTGGTGTTCAACGGCACCCTCATCGCGGGCGGACTGCTCGTGACGACGTTCGCCGTCTACATCGCCGCCGACATGGAGTCGCTGGTCGCCGAGGGCAAGCTCGCACGCACGGGCTCGCCGCGGTTCGTGTCGGTGCTGTTCGTGGTGATGGGCATCATGCTGGCGTGCGTGGGGATCTTCCCCGTTAACGTCAACCTCCTGCTGCACAACCTCTCGGCCATGGGGATGGCGGTGATGTTCCTCATACTGCTCGCCAGCGGGCCGCGCATGCTGCGAGGGATGCCGCGCACCTAGTTCCTGTCGTCGTGGGCGTTCCTGGCTGCGCTGGTCGTCTCGCTCGTTCTGTTCGTCGTGCAGTACTTCTCCCTGACGGCCTTCGAGATCATCGTGTTCGCCCTCATCTTCGGGTGGATCGCGGTGTTCATCCGCTTCCTCGGAGTCACCGGACAGCCGGACTCAGCACCGACGCGCCGCTCATCAGCACGGCCGCCTGCCGCCTGACGAACTCGGCATACCCGCCCGGCGTGCGGCCGACGAACCGGCCCGAGGTCAGCACCTCGGCGACATCGCTCGCGACGACCCGTGCGCCGGCGGCACGCGCCCGGGTGACGAGGTCGACGTCCTCGTGCTCCCTCAGCCCGCCGAAGCCGCCGACCGCGTCGTACACCTCGGCCCGGATGCCGAGGCTCGCGCCGTGGACGTGCCCCGCCGGCCGGCCACGCACATGCGTCGCCCTCCAATGACGCTCGTACACCGCCGGCAGTTCGGCGAAGTCGGGCCGCACCGTGCCGAGGTAGACGTCGGCGCCGGCCGCAGCGGCGTCGAGCTGCGCGGTGATCCAGTTCTCGGGAACCGCGGAATCCGCGTCGGTGTTCGCGATCCACACGCCCCGCGCATCCTCGACGGCCTCGAGGGCGTCGGCGATGCCGGCCGCCCGGGCATACCCGACCGCAGCGTGCGCGACACTCACCACCGGCGCCCTGTGGCGCGCGGCGACGAGCGCCGATCCGTCCGAGCAGTCATCCAGCACCACCCTCACGACGCAGCGCACTCCCCGCGCATCGGCGCGCACCACCGCGCGGTCCAGAGCGGTGAGGCACCGCCCGAGCAGCAGCTCTTCGTCGTGCGCGGGCACGACGACGATGACGGTGCGCACCGGCATCCGGGTCATGCGAGCCCCTCCCGCTCGGCCACCGACGACACCGGCGACCTCTCGAAGACCTCGAGCACGAAGTCGCGCTCGAGATGCGACACGGACACCCCCCAGCCGGGGTGCGCGCGCAGGGCGCGGTGGACGCTGTCGCCGCTGCGCGGATAGTCGGCCACGGGATGCCGCCAATGGCACGCCACGACCACGCCGTCCGCGGCGAGCGCACCGTCCATGCGGGCGATGGCCGCGGCGAGGTCGTCGTCCGAGAGGTAGTACCCCACCTCCGACAGCACGATGGTGTCGAAGGTGCCGGACGGCCACTGCCCGGGCACGTCCAGCCGGGTCACCGTGACCCGCTCGCCGTGCGGCTCGCCGGCCAGACGCGCGCGCGCCCGATCGACCGCGGCCTGAGCGACGTCCACGGCGAGCACGCTGTCGGCGCGCGAGGCGAGCTCGGCGGTCAGCGCACCGGTGGCGCAGCCGATCTCGAGCACCCTGCCGAGCCCGCGGGTGGGCAGCGCTGCCAGCAGCACGCTGCGCTTTCGCTGTTCGTACCACCGGGAGTCGAAGCCCCACGGGTCGTCGTGCCGCCCGAAGAACTGCTCGAAGTACTCCCCCGTCAGCGTCGCATCGCCGGGGCTGTTGCGCCCGGCTCCGTGCGCATACTCGCCCTCCACGACGAAGACCTCGACATCACGATCGAAGTGCTCGAGAGCGCGGTCGTGCAGGATCGGCTCGTCGCCCGGCGCGTCCGACAGCGGCTCCGTCTGCGAGACGTGCAACGCGAGCGCCGCGGCCTTCGCACCCCGCGCGTCCGCGTCCAGGCGCACGCCGCGGGCCGACTCCCACGGCAGGTCATCGGGTGCACCCCAGTGCCACAGCCAGATGGGATACCCCAGGTGCAGCGCCGCCCGGCCCGCGCAGACGTCGGAGACCACCTCGGCCACGATGCGGTGGTCACGGTGCCCGTCACCGGACCACGGAGCGGCGACGACCGCCCGATCGCCGCCGTGGTCGCCCCGCACCTCGAGCTCCGCCGCGACGCGTGCGGCGAGGTCATCGCGGCGATCCTCCAGGCCACCGTCGGGGAGCCCCGCGAAGACGAGGGTCGCACCCGGGGCGAGATGCTGCACCGCGGCGGTCACCTCGGCCCGGCGGAGGGCCGCGAGCCGTGCCGGCGTGTGCGTGGGCGAGTCGGGGTGCGAGCGGTCGCCGTCGGTCGCGACGACAACCGTGACGCGTCCTCCGGCCCGGTGCACGGTGCGCATGAGCCCGCCCGCGCCGAGGGTCTCGTCATCGGGATGCGCGGCCACTACGACGAGATGGTCCACCGGCTCCGCCCACGACGGCAGTCGCGGCATCCGCTCATCGTCCTGCCAGACGCGCTCGGACGTCCCGGCGTCGAGGTGGGAGAAGGCCGGCATCACGCATTCCTCAGCAGATCGCGGCCGATGCGGGCGACGTCTCTGGCCGCGTGGTCCTGCCGCAGATACAGGTGCAGGTCGGCGACGCGGGCGGCGTGGTGCTCGTCCGCCACGAGCGGGCCGGGTCCGAGCGCGGCGTCGGCCTCGGCGAGCACGCGGGCGGCCGCCTGGGCGACGACGGTGCGGACGCGCTGGGCGAGCAGTCCGTGATCGACCGCGGTGGGGGCGTCGGGCTGCGCGCCGGCGTCCGTGGGGTCGCTGTCGCGGGTCGGGGCGTCGGCGTCGGCGTCGGCGTCGGCGTCGGCGTCGATGAGGGTCGCCGCCTCGGCGAGGACCGCGCGCGCCGACCACAGGGCCGCGTCCGCGGTGCCGAGGTGCACGAGTGACAGCTGATCGGCTCGTTCGGACGACGCCGCCCGCTCGAGCGGCGACCGCAGGCCTTCCGCCGCTCCCCACCACACGGCGGCGACCGACATGCCGCCCCACGCGAAGCCAGGGCGCCGCAGGTACCACCCCGGTCCTCCGACCGGCACCGCCGGTGCGTCGGCGAAGTCGACGGGGGCGCTCACCACCTGCCGGAGTCCGCGCGCGTGCCACGGGCCGGCGTGGGGTGCGACTCCGGCGTCGCGCAGGTCGACGGCGAAGAGCGCGCGCTCGGTGTCGTCGACGAACGCGGTGACGAGCGCGTGACTCAGGTGCTGAGCGAGCGAGCACCACGGCTTGGTGCCCGTGAGCGTCCAGCCGTCCTCCGTCTCGGTCGCGCGCACCCGACCGTGCGGCCCCTCGGCGGCGAACACTCCCCACGTCGCGTCGGAGTCCGCGGCGATGCCCTCGAGATCGACGGCGCCGGCCTGCGCGAGGATCGTCAGCGCATCCAGGTGCGGCTCGAGCATGCGACCGGCCGCGACGCTCAGCCGAGCGGTGCCCGCCAGCAGCTCCCACAGCTCGCGCGTGCGCCCTTCGCCCGCGCGCGGCGCCCACCGGCCGACCTCCCGGCACCAGTCCAGCGTCGCGCCGAGGTCCGTGCCGAAATCCTCGATCGCCGCGGCGGTCTGAAGCGCGGTGGCGACGGTCTCGGGAGCGGGCTGCCCGGGCACGAGGCTGAGCGAGTGCGGGGCGGCGTGGCTGTCGTGCGGCAAGGGGGCACCTCCTGTCGCGAAGCTACCCGACCCCCCGGTTCCGCACGGCAGGGTTGACAGGGCGCCACGAGCCGCACCGCAAACCACACCACCGCGCCACACCGCAAACCACACCACCGCGCCACCTCACGGCATCCGCGCCACCGCGCCGCACCGCAAACCACACCACCGCGCCACCTCACGGCATCCGCGCCACCGCGCCGCACCGCAAACCACACCACCGCGCCACCTCACGGCATCCGCGCCACCACGCCGCACCGCAAACCACACCACCGCGCCACCTCGCGGCGTCCGCGCCACCGATCGACACAGCGGATGCCGCAACCTGGCGCGCCGGCGTGAAACCGAACCCCGAGCGCGGCCGACTCCGGCAGGTCAGGCGATGCGCGTCCCGGGCGGCAGCCGGCGCGCGGGGGTGCGCGTGCGCGCCCACGCCCACCACAGCAGCCCGGCGGCGAGGACCACCTGCAGCGCGAGGCCGACGAACCAGCTCGGCGTCGACCCGTCGACCATCTCCTCGGGCGTGGGGTAGTCCTCCATCACCAGGGGGGCGCAGTCGTCCCAGCGCGTCTCGAGGTCCGGCGGCTGCTGAGCCTGCCTGACCCCGGTCTTGATCTGGCCGAACAGATCGACCGGGTACCCGGAGTCGTCGAACCGCGAAGGAGTCGCGTCGGCCAGGATCACGAACGGGTTGGGGGCGAGCATCCACCACACGCGGTCGAACCGCGGCACCTCATACGTGTCGGTCTGCCAGTCTCCGCACTCGATCTCGAGCTCCGGATCGCACGGGTAGTCCGCCGAGGGCTCCTCGCCCGGAAAGCACGGGAACGACCCGGCTGCGCCGGTGCCCACGTCGTAGGACCGATAGGAGTTCGTCGCCTCGGAACGCACGGTGTAGCCGCTCAGGGCGAACGCGATGAGCGTCCCGATCACGAGTGCGGCGACGACGAGGTAGGTGCTGGCCACCGAGAACAGCGGACGAGCGAGGATGCCGCTCAACGCAACTCCGACGGCCGAGATCACCCCGATCTCGATCACGAGGATCACCAGCGACACCAGCACCGTCAGCGGGTCCGCTCCCCCGCCGATCGTGGCGATGAGCAGGAACGGCACCGACACGGCGACGAAGGCCAGACCGGTGATCCATGCCGCCAGGAACTTGCCGGCGATGATCTCCCCCGTCGTGGCGAGGGTGACCTGCACCGGAGCGAGCGTCGCGGCATCCCGATCGCCGTTGACGGCATTGCCGCTCAGGGTCGGCGAGACGAGCACGACCAGCAGCAGCGTGATGTAGACGATGGTCGAGAAGATCGCCGACCCGGGCTCCTCGGCGAAGCCCCACGCGGCGAACGAGAGCACGGTCACGATGATGAGCAGCACCGCGAACACGCCCAGCAGCACGAACCATGCCAGGCTCCGGGTGCGCTGGGTGAGCTCCAGGCGCACGATGGTGCCGATGCGCGAGGCGCTCATGCTCGTCCCTCCGGTGCGTCCGACGAGGCCGGGTCCGCGGATGCCGGTGGCGCACCTGCTTCCAGGTCGAGGAAGGTGCGTTCCAGACTCCCCTGGGCCGCGGCGAATTCCACCACCGGCATACCCGCGGCGATCAGCTCCCGCAGGGCGGCCGCGGCGTCGTCGTCCGAGGCGAACGACACGAGAAGGTCGCGACGATCCGTTCCGACGTGTGCGGCGTCGAGCCGGAGCGCGGCGGACACGGGCGCGACCGCGTCGAGAGGCGCCAGGCCGGCGAGGCGCACGCGCCACGGCTGCGCGCGCCGGGATGCCGCTTCGACGCGCGCGGGATCGACGGTGCGGCCCTCGAGCAGGAACACCGCGTCGTCGACGACCTCTTCGAGCTCGGACAGCACATGGCTCGAGATGAGGATCGTCCGGCCCTCGGCGGCGAGCCGGCGAAGCAGCAGCCGCAGGTCGATGCGCGCCTGCGGGTCCAGACCCGAGGCGGGTTCGTCCAGCAGCAGCACGCGCGGGTCGTGGACGAGAGCGCGCGCCAGTCCCAGGCGCTGCTTCTGACCGCGGGACAGCACGCGCGCGGGCGCATCGGCGAGGTCGGTCAGTCCGACGTCCGCCAGCAGGGCATCGGCGCGCTGGGAGGCCTCGGCCGCCGGCAGGTCGTAGAGCCGCCCGGTCACCCGCAGCGTCTCGCGCGAGGTCAGCGAGCCCCACGCGCCGAGGGCGTCGGGCATCCAGCCGAGCAGCGCCCGCGCCTTCTGCGGCTCGGCGACCGGGTCGATGCCCGCGATCCGGATCTCGCCCGCGTCGGGGGCCAGCAGCGACGACAGCATCAGCAGCAGCGTCGTCTTGCCCGAGCCGTTCGGGCCGACCAGACCCGTCACCCGTCCGGCGGGCACGTCGAGCGACACGTCGCGCACGGCGTGGACGGAACCGAAGGACCGCCGCACCCCTCTCGCGTGAATACCCGTCGCGGGGATACCCGTCGAATCACTGCCGGCGGTCGTCATGGCGTCAGCCTAGGGGGACGTCGTGACGGGACTCAGACCGACGAGCCGAAGAAGTCCACACCCAGATCGGGGTGGTCGACGAAGACGCCGTCGATCCCGGCATCCCGGATCACCGCCCACTCCGACTCGTAGTCCCCATAGCCGCCGGGGCCCCCGCCGCGGCGCAGGCTGCGCACCAGGAAGCGGTTCTCGGGCCGGCACGTCCACGTGAACACGCGCAGCCCGCGGGCGTGGGCATCGGCGATCACGGGCGATGGTCCGGTGATCCGCCCGAGCTTGTCGGGGGCGAGGATCATGCGCTTGTCGACGCTGATGCCGTCGACAAGTCCCGCGAGGGCGTCCAGTCCCGCGGGCGCGGCCGTGGCCCGATAGGTGGGTGCCGCCGCGCCCCGGGCCGCGACGAGGTCGAACGGGCTCCCCGACGCCTCGAGCAGATAGATGTACGAGCCCCGGATGCCGCGCTGCTTCACGTCCTGCAGCAGCGTCGACTCGAACGACTCCACGATCAGCGGCAGCTCGCCGTCCGCCCAGCCCGCCGCGCGCAGCTCGTCCTCGATGAGGGCGGCGACATCCCAGCCCACCGAGGCGAAATACGTCGGATGCTTCACCTCGAGCACCACGCCGATCTCACGTCCCTGCGCGAGTCCCCCGGCACGGACGAGATCGAGCACGTCCCGGAGCCTCAGCACCGGCTGGCGATCGTCGAACGTGGCGCTGTGGGGGCGGACGTCCGGCAGCCGCTCGCGGCAGCGGAGGGTCGAGAGCTCCTCCCACGTGAAGTCCTCTGTGAACCAGCCCGTGAGCTCGATGCCGTCGACGCGCTTGCGCGTGCGGCGATCGGCGAACTCCGGCCGGTCGGCGACATCGGTCGTCCCCGAGATCTCGTTCTCGTGCCGGACCACCAGCACCCCGTCGCGCGAGACGACGATGTCGGGCTCGACGGCGTCGACCCCCATCTGGAGGGCGAGGTCGTACGACGACCGCGAGTGCTCCGGGCGGTAGCCGGGAGCTCCGCGGTGGCCGATGACGAGCGGTCTGCGGCGCGGCACCGTCTCAGGCTACCCTCGCGCGGCTCCGAGTCCTCTCTCAGCGGACAACGGCGGAAAACCGCGGTTCTCGGCTATCGTGGATCCACAGCACGGTGCTGTATACCCCGACTTTGGAGTGTGAGAGCAGTGGCCCTCAACAACCCCGCGTTCAACAACCCGGCGTTCCAGGACCCTCGAGCCGTTCAGACCTACCCGGGCGGCCCTCAGGCCGCAGGCATCGGCGGGCCCGGACAGTTCTCCTCCGCGCAGCGGATGGGTGCGGACGTCGCAGCCCAGGCGCAGATGGAGGGCATGTACGCCGCTCCCGCCGCCGGTGCCCGTGAGACCGACCGCATGACCGTCGAGGACACCGTCGTCAAGACCGTGAGCCTCTTCGCGATCCTCGTCGCCACCGCCGTCGTCGGCTGGGTGTGGACGATGTCCCCCGTCGCCGAGACCGGTGCCCCCACCATCCTCCCCTGGATCATCGGCGGCCTCGTCGGCTTCGTGCTGTCGATGGTCATCATCTTCACCTCGCGCAAGAAGGTCCGCCCGGCGCTCATCTTCGCCTACGCGGCCGCAGAGGGTCTGTTCGTCGGCGGCATCTCGGCCTTCTTCGAGATGCTCTTCCCCGGCATCGTCATGCAGGCCACGCTCGGCACCCTCGCGGTCGTCGGCGTGACCCTCGCCCTCTTCGCCAGCGGCAAGGTCCGCGCCTCGAAGCGCGCCACGAAGATCTTCATGATCGCGATGATCGGCTACCTGGTGTTCTCGCTGCTGAACGTGGGGCTCATGTTCTTCGGCGTGCTGCCCGAGGGCGCGATGTTCGGCCTCCACAGCTCGGTCGAGATCATGGGTATTCCGCTGGGCGTCATCATCGGCGTCCTGGTGGTGCTCATGGCCGCGTACTCGCTCGTGCTCGACTTCGACCAGATCCAGCAGGGTGTGCGCAACGGCGCTCCCCGCCAGTACGGCTGGCTCGGCGGCTTCGGCATCATGGTCACCGTCGTGTGGCTGTACGTCGAGATCCTGCGCATCATCGCGATCGTCCGCAGCAGCAACTGACGCGACGCACGTCGCACCTGACGCATCACGCGAAGGGGGTCGCCCGAGGGCGGCCCCCTTCGTCGTGTCCGGCGCGGGTCGCGCGTGACCGTCCGCGAACCTCCGTATAGTGACGGCATGGTCGCCGCTCGCACGCCGTCTGCGCCGAGGGCACGAGTGGGGGCCATCATCGCGGCGGTGCTGACGTCGCTCGTGCTGGGACTCGGACCCGCTTCCGCCTCCGCCGCCCCCGCCGGCATCGCCGCGTTCGAGGTGGAGCCCGAGCCCATCGAGCGCACGGAGTGCCCGGTCCCGGTGCCCGCCACGGCGGCCGATCGCGTGGAGTGCGGCGTGCTCATCGTGCCGGAGCGCCGCGGCGACGACAACGATCCCGAGCGGGTCATCCGGATCCCCTACGCGGTCATCTCCGCGACGGACACCGAGCGCCGCGAAGACCCGCTCGTCGTCCCGGTCGGGCGCCCCGCGACCGTCTCGGCCGAGGGCGCATTCGCCCACACGGTGCGCACCTTCGCCGCCGACGGCGCCTGGGCGAACGCGGACCGCGACGTCATCGTGATCGAGCAGCGCGGCGGAGGCCTGTCCGAGCCCACGCTCGACTGCCCCGAAGTCGCGATCGACCGGCTCGCGTCCGACGGCGTCGTGGCCTCGGGAGACGCCCGCGGTGATCGCCGGCTCGCGGGCCTGCAGGCGTGCCGCGACCGCCTCGTGGAGGACGGCGTCGACCTCGCCGCGTACACGACCCGCGCGTCCGCGGGAGACCTCGCCGACCTGCGAGCGGCTCTCGGCTACGAGACCTGGAACCTGTTCGCCGTCTCGTACGACACGCGTCTGGCGCTGACGGTGCTGCGCGACCAGGCGGCGGGTCTGCGCGCGCTCATCCTCGACGGGCCCGCGCCGCTGCACGTCGACGTCTACCAGCGCACGCCCGTGGCGTTCGCCCAGGCGGTGGATCAGCTGGTCGCCTCGTGCAAGGCGGATGCCGCCTGCGCCGACCGGTACCCGGACCTCGACGACACCCTCGCGGGCGTGCTCGAGGATGCTGCGCGCTCACCGCTCGACGTGGCGGTGGACAGCCCCGCGGACGGCTCACTGCTCACGGTCGAGCTGGACGACGCCGTCCTCGCGCAGGGCCTGTCCGACGCCCTGGCACGCGGCGACGCCACCCGCTCGCTGCCCTTCCTCATCGACCAGCTCGATCGCGGGAACGTCTCGGCGGCCCTGCCGCTCGTCCAGCGCAGCGTCGACCGCGCGGACGCGCGCGTGGAGGGCCTCGAACTCTCGCTCGAGTGCGCGGAGGAGGTGCCGTTCAACGACCCCGCCGCCGTCGTCGAGGTCGCGGCCGGCGACCCGATCTCAGCTCACCTCGTCCCGGTGCCGGACCGTTTCGCGGAGTGCGAGATCTGGCAGGTGCCGGCGCTCGGCGACCGTGAGACCAGCCCGGTCGCCGGCGAGGTGCCGACGCTCATCCTCACCGGCACGTTCGACCCGCTCACGCCCCACCGCTGGGGACTCGCGACGGCGGAGACGCTCCCGGCCGCGACGGTGGCGCTCGTCTCCGGGGCGGGACACGGCACGATCGGGGCCCGAGAGCCGGCGAATGCGGGGGCGTGCGCGCGCGCGCTCGCCCGGCAGTTCCTGGCCGATCCGGCGCAGGATCTCGAGGCGTCGTGCCTTGCGGCATCCGGACCGGCCGCCTTCCTCACCACGGCCGACATCGACCCGACCACGGCGATCTACCGCCTCGACCGCGACGTCCTCGAGCAGCGAGACCCCGTGCAGCTCGGCGTGCTCGGGGTCTCGCTCATCCTGCTGCTGGCGACCCTGGTCTACGGTGCCGTCGTGGCCCTGCGCAGTGGCCTGCGGCTGAGCGGAGACATCCCCGAGGGCGGCGTGCTCGCCGCCGTCACCTCCGCGGCCCTGCATCTCGGGTTCGCGGGGATCCTCGGCCTGATCCTGGTGAACGCCGATCGGCAGCTGCTCGCATTCGGCCTGCCGCCGGCGGTGTGGCCGGCACTTCTGCTGCCGCTCGGCGCCCTCGTCACGACGGTGCTGCTGATCGTGCTCCTCGTGCGCGCGTGGGTGCAGGACGACGGCACGCTGCTGCACCGCATCCTGCTGTCGGTGTCGGCGGCGGCATCGCTGACCTTCTACCTGTGGCTGCTGTTGCGGGGCATGCTGGCGCTATGAGCCCGTCGAGATCGGATGCCGTCACCGTCGAGGCCGCCGGGCACGAGGTTCGGGTGTCGAGCCCCACGCGGGTGGTCTTCCCCGAACCGGGCCTGACCAAGCTCGACCTCGTGCGCTACTACCTGTCGATCGCCGACGGCGCCCTGCGCGGAGCCGGCGGTCGCCCCATGGTGCTCAAGCGCTTCCCGAAAGGCATCGACGCCGAGCCGTTCTTCCAGAAGCGGGTGCCCGAGAACCACCCGTCCTTCGTCGACACCGCGACCTTGCACTATGCGCGGGGGACGTCGGCCGAAGAAGCCGTGATCCGGGATGCCGCAGGGTTGGCGTGGGTGGTCAATCTCGGCTGCCTCGACCTGAACCCGCACCCGGTCCGCGCCGAGGACCTCGATCATCCCGACGAGCTGCGCATCGACCTCGACCCCATGCCGGGCGTGGACTGGGCCCAGATCGTCGACGCGGCGTTCGTGGCGCGCGACGTGCTCGACGACGTCGGCCTCGTGGGGTGGCCGAAGACGAGTGGGTCGCGCGGCATCCACATCCTCGTGCGCATCGCACCGCGGTGGACGTACACCCAGGTGCGCCTGGCGGCCGAGACCCTGGCACGCGAGGTCGAGAACCGGGCGCCGGGTCTGGCCACCGCACGCTGGTGGAAGGAGGAGCGCGGCGAGAGCGTGTTTGTCGACTTCAACCAGAACGCCAAGGACCGCACCGTCGCCTCGGCGTACTCCATCAGGCCGCTGGCGGACGCGCGCGTGTCGACACCGCTGGCATGGGACGAGGTGCGCGCCTGCCGACCCGAGCAGTTCACCGTGCTCACCGTGCCCGAGCGCTTCGCCGCGATCGGCGATCCGCACGCCGGCCTCGACGACGCGGTGGGCACCCTCGACGGCCTGCTCGCCCTCGCCGAAGAACTGGGTCCGGCCGAGAAGCCGCCTCGCGGCTCGAGTGGCGACGGGCGGCGGCAGTCGGTGATGCCGCTCATCGAGGTCGCGCGCACCAAGACCAAGCCCGAGGCGCTGGAGGCCCTCGAGGAGTGGAAGGCGCGGCATCCGGGCCCCGTCTCGCATCTGCACCCCGCCGACGTGCTCGTCGACGGCATGCGGGGTTCGAGCTCGCTGTGGTATCGCGTGCGGGTGAACCTGCAGCACGTGCCCGAGGACGAGCGCCCGGCGCAGGAGGACCTCATCGCGGACTACGACCCGTGGGAGGGCCGGACCTGACGGTCAGCAGACCTGACGGTCAGCAGACCTGACGGTCAGCCGCGGCGCGAGGGACGCGACAGCACGTCGCGCGCGGCTTGCGCGAGGGCGGTCATGGCGTGCTCGGGGTCGACGCGGCGTGCGGCGGTGATCGCCTCGCGGGCGAGGCGGGCGTGCTCGTCGGGATCGGACAGCACGCGGACGAGGGCGTCGGCGAGCGCGCCGATGTCGCCGTCGGGAACCAGCACCCCTCCCCCCTCGGCGAGCAGCTCTCGCGGCCCGTAGCGCACGTCGAACGCCACCACGGGGGTGCCGTGCACGAGCGCCTCGGCCAGCGACAGCCCCTGGCCCTCGTAGGCCGACGTCGACACGAACACCGACGCGGCGTCGAGCACGCGTCCGGGGTCATCCGTCGCGCCGTGGAGCACCACGTGCGCGCCGAGACCGAGCGCGTCCACGAGCTGCTGGAGCGCCTCCTGCTCGGCGCCGGCGCCGAAGATGTCGAGGGTCGCGTGCGGCACGCGCGCGATGACGTCGACGAACGCGTGGACGGCGAGGTCCACCCGCTTGCCGGGCGCGAGCCGGTTCAGCATCACGGCGCGGCCGGGCACGCGATCGGATGCCGGAACCACCGAAGACCCGGCGGGCACCGCGTGGGGCACCACGACGTGGACGCCCGCGTCGCCGAAGCGCGCGGCGACGTCGGCGCGCTGCGCGCGCGTCGGCCACAGCACGGCGTCGAACTTCTCGGCCACGGTGAACCAGCGCGACCACAGCGGGTTGAGGTCGGCCTCGGGATCGAACGGGGGCTCGAGGTGGATGGTGTGGATGGCGTGCACGAGGCGGACTCCCGGATCGGCCCAGCCGGCCAGCAGCTCGCCGAGCTGCCGGGACTCGCAGACCACGACCACCGGACGTGCCGGGTCGCCCGCGCGCAGTTCCGCCACGACGTGATCCAGCCACGCCCGGTAGAGCGCGCCGAAGCCGTCGACGATACCCGCGACGCGCCCCCCGCTGCCGTAGACCACGACCGGCGCGTCGCTGATGTGCCAGTCGGGGTCGCCCGCGATGACGGGGAGCCCGACGGCGGGCGAGCCGTCGCGCCCGGCGACGACCCGGTACTGCAGCGCGGGGTCGGCTTCGCCGGGGTGGGATGCCGCGCGCAGCCAGTCCGCCGCGCCGCCGTGAGCGGCATCCGACTCATCGAACAGGTTGCGCATGCGCGACGGATCGACGACCAGGTCGCGTCCGTCGAAGGTCGCCCGGTGGCGGGCGTGGTCCTCGCGCGTGCCGGGATCGACCGTCAGCAGCAGCGGGCCTGCGCCGCCGTGCACGCCCGCCGCCGCCATCTGACGGGCACGGGCGAGGGTCGCGAACGTGTACCCGCCGTCGTGGTCCGGGATGAGCCGGCTCGACAGGATCAGGTACTCGGCGTCGGGGAAGGTGGTCACCGTCCCATCTTGCCGCGACTCACTCCCATTCGATGGTCCCCGGGGGCTTGCTCGTGACATCGAGCACGACGCGATTGACATCGCGCACCTCGTTGGTGATGCGGTTCGAGATGCGGGCGAGCACGTCGTAGGGCAGGCGCGTCCAGTCGGCGGTCATGGCGTCCTCGGACGACACCGGCCGCAGCACGATGGGATGCCCGTACGTGCGACCGTCGCCCTGCACTCCGACGGAGCGGACGTCGGCCAGGAGCACCACCGGGCACTGCCAGATCTCGGCGTCGAGGCCGGCCTTCGTCAGCTCGGCGCGGGCGATGGCGTCGGCGTCCTGCAGAATCTCGAGGCGGTCAGCGGTGACCTCGCCCACGATCCGGATGCCGAGGCCGGGGCCCGGAAAGGGCTGGCGCGCGACGATGACCTCGGGCAGTCCCAGCTCGCGGCCGATCGCGCGGACCTCGTCCTTGAACAGGGTGCGCAGCGGCTCGACCAGGTCGAACTGCAGGTCGTCGGGGAGGCCGCCCACGTTGTGGTGGCTCTTGATGTTCGCGGTACCCGATCCGCCGCCGGACTCGACGACGTCGGGATACAGGGTGCCCTGCACCAGGAAGCGCACCGGCTCGCCGTCGGCGGCCGCTTCGGCGACGAGCTCCTTCTCGGCCTGCTCGAACGTGCGGATGAACTCGCGGCCGATGATCTTGCGCTTCTGCTCGGGGTCGCTGACGCCGGCCAGCGCCGTGAGGAAGCGCTCGCGCGCGTCGACGGTCACCAGGCGCACGCCGGTCGAGGCGACGTAGTCCTGCTCGACCTGCTCGCGCTCGCCCTTCCGCAGCAGCCCGTGGTCGACGAAGATGCAGACGAGCTGGTCGCCCACGGCCTTGTGGACGAGCGCCGCCGCGACGGCGGAATCGACGCCGCCCGACAGACCGCAGATGACCCGGGCCGAGCCGACCTGCTCGCGGATGCGGGCGACCTGCTCGGCGATGACGTTGCCGCTGTTCCAGTCGGCGGGAAGCCCCGCGGCCTTGTGCAGGAAGTTCTCGATGATGCGCTGGCCGTGGTCGCTGTGCTTGACCTCGGGGTGCCACTGCACGCCGTACATCCTGCGCTCGGCACTGCCGAACGCGGCGACCGGAGTCGCACCGGTGCGCGCGAGCACCTCGAAGCCGGCGGGGGCCTTCGAGACCTGGTCGCCGTGGCTCATCCACACGTTCTGCTCGACCGGCTGCCCGTCGAAGAGGATGTCCTCCTCGTGGATGATGCTGGCGTCGGTGGCTCCGTACTCGCGCAGCCCGGAGTGGGCGACCTCGCCGCCGAGCGCCTGCGCCATCACCTGGAAGCCGTAGCAGATGCCGAGCGTGGGAACGTTCAGGTCGAACACGCCGCTGTCCAGCTGCGGCGCACCCTCCTCGTACACCGACGACGGTCCGCCCGAGAGGATGATGCCGACCGGGTTCTTCGCGGCGATGTCGTCGGCCGACGCGGTGTGCGGGACGATCTCGCTGTAGACGCCGGCTTCGCGCACGCGCCGCGCGATCAGCTGCGCGTACTGGGCGCCGAAGTCCACGACGAGGACGGGGCGCTGCTCGGTGGCCGAAGCCTGATCGGGCGACGTGTCGGTCTGTTCGGTCACCGGGTGCCTTCCGCTGTGGGGACGCTGTCAGGGGCGGATGCCGCGGCGGCGGCCTCCCGCGAGTCGAGGTGGGTGCGGACCTCACGGGCCACGCGGGTCTCCATGAAGAACGACAGCAGCGGCACGATGCCGCCGAGCGCCAGCAGGATGAACCGCGGGAACGGCCAGCGCATGAGGCTCCAGATGCGGAAGCACGCGAACAGGTACACCACGTAGAACCAGCCGTGGGCGACCAGGATCGCGAGCGAGATGTTGATGCCGTCGCCGGTCGAGATCATCTCGCACCCCTGGCCGCCGGGGATGAAGAGGGAGTACCAGAGGCACTCGGGCCCGGCGATCGCGGGAGCGAACCACAGGAAGCCGCCGGAGCCGCCGAGGAACAGCTCGACGTGCAGCGGCGTGTACTTCAGGATCATCTCGGCGACCAGCAGCAGCAGGCCCACACCGGTGATGATCGAGGCGATCTGGTAGAACCTGAGCGCTCCGCGGATCGCCGGAAAAGACGAGAGTCTGGGGGCGCGAGGCATGGCCACCAGTCTAACCGTCGCCCGGATCGCCCAGATCCTCGAGGTCCTCCAGCTCCTTCTCCCACGCGTCCTTGGCGAGGCGGTACCAGAGGTAGAAGGCGAAGCCGGCGAAGACGGCCCACTCCGCGGCGTAGAAGATGTTGAGCCAGTTGACGCTGGAGCCTTCGGCCGGCGCGGGCGACGAGATCGGCTGCAGACCGCCGGCGGGCTCGTCGGCGATGAGGTGCGGGCGGTAGACGACGAGGTCCTCGGTCTCGGACCACTGCCCGAGAAGAGCGGCCGACGACATCCGCGTCATGACCTGCGGGTCGCCGTCGCGCGGCGGGAGGGCGGGGCCTTCGTCCGAGACCAGGCGCCCGGTGAGCTCGAGGGGTGCGTCCGCATCCCTGGCGGCGAAGTCGGCCTCGAGGGCGGATGCGGCATCCTGCGCCTGCTCGAAGGTCTCGGCCCAGCCGACGGCGACGGCCAGCGACACCGGCGGCGTCTGATCGAAGCCCCCCTCGCCGTCCCACAGCCGGAACTGCCCCGTGACCCAATAGCCCTCGACGCCGTCGTTGAAGCGCGAGTGGACGATGAGGAAGTCGGTGTCGATCCACCAGCCGGCGACCTCGACCTTCTGCCCGACGAGCGGCTCGGGAAGGTAGGCGCCCGGCTCGACGACATCGCCTATCGGCTGCACCTGCTCGGTGGCGCCGGGGGGCAGCGGGTCGGTGTCGATGGCGCGGCCGAGCTGCCACTGCCCGAGCCAGCCCAGGACGCCGGCGACGACGAGGCACAGCAGCAGCAGCGCGATCCACCGCGGACGCAGCATGACCTCGCGCAGCGTCGGCGGGAAGACCTCGACCTCGGGCTCGGGCCCGACCTCGGGCTCGGCCGGTGTCGGGGCGTCGGTCATCTCGTGCTGTACGGCGCGACGACGACCTCGACGCGCTGGAACTCCTTCAGGTCGGAGTACCCGGTCGTGGCCATGGACTTGCGGAGCGCCCCGATGAGGTTCGCGGTGCCGTCGGCGACGGGCGCCGGGCCGAAGAGCACGGACTCGAGCGTGGTGATCTGGTCGACGGCGACGCGGCGCCCACGGGGCAGCTTGGCGTGGTGGGCTTCGGGACCCCAGTGGAATCCCCGGCCGGGCGCGTCGGTGGCGCGGGCGAGGGCGACGCCCAGCATGACGGCGTCCGCACCCATGGCGAGCGCCTTGACGATGTCGCCCGAGGTGCCCACGCCGCCGTCCGCGATCACGTGGACGTAGCGTCCGCCCGACTCGTCGAGGTAGTCGCGGCGTGCGCCGGCGACGTCGGCGACGGCCGTCGCCATCGGAGCGTGCAGACCCAGGGTGGCGCGCGTCGTGGAGGCCGCTCCCCCGCCGAAGCCGACGAGGACGCCCGCGGCGCCGGTGCGCATGAGGTGGAGCGCCGCGGTGTAGGTCGCGGCGCCGCCGACGATCACGGGCACGTCGAGGTCGTAGATGAACTTCTTGAGGTTCAGCGGCTGATCGACGCTCGAGACGTGCTCCGCCGAGACGGTCGTGCCGCGGATGACGAACAGGTCGACGCCGGCGGCGACCACCGTCTCGTACAGCTCCTGGGTGCGCTGCGGGGTGAGCGCTCCGGCGACCGTGACACCGGCGGCGCGGATCTCGGCGAGACGGTCGCGGACGAGCTCGGGTTTGATGGGCTCGGAGTACAGCTCCTGCATGCGACGCGTCGCCCCGGCATCCGGAAGCGAAGCGATCTCTTCGAGCAGTGGCGCCGGGTCGTCGTACCGGGTCCAGAGGCCCTCGAGGTCGAGGACGCCGAGGCCTCCGAGCCTGCCGAGCGCGATCGCGGTCTCGGGGCTGACGACCGAGTCCATCGGCGCCCCGAGCACGGGGATGTCGAACTGGAAGGCGTCGATGGTCCACGCCGTCGACACGTCCTCGGGGTTGCGGGTGCGGCGCGAGGGCACGACCGCGATGTCGTCGAACGTGTAGGCGCGACGGGCCCGCTTGGCGCGGCCGAGCTCGATCTCCATGGTCACGGGGTCAAGCCTACCCGCCGGGGCTCACGCCGCCGCGGGGCTGCGGGGCGGGGCCGTGGAACGGGGCGGTCGGACGGTGGGTCAGGCGGCGGAGTAGCGGCCCGAGGCGACGGCGCGGGCGCGCGCTTTAGCCGCCTCCTCCTCGCGGTTCTTGGGCGGGGTGGTGGCGACGAGGTCGGCGAGCAGATGCTGGGTGGCGTGCGCGATGTCGTGGACCGCCCGGTCGAAGGCCTCCTGGTTGGCCTTGGACGGCTTGGTCGTCCCGGCGATCTTGCGGACGTACTGCAGCGCGGCGGCGTTCACCTCGTCCGAGGTGGCGGCGGGCGCGAAGTTGTGGAGCGTGTGGATGTTCCGGCACATGCCCGCGAGGATACGCCGCGTCGCGGCATCCGTCACGGGGGTCGTCAGCGCGTGGGTCTCAGCGCTTGTAGTTGGGCGCCTCGACGACGATCTGCACGTCGTGGGGGTGCGACTCCTTCAGCCCCGCGGGCGTGATGCGGACGAACTTGCCCTTGGCCTTGAGCTCGTCGATCGTGCGGGCGCCGACGTAGAACATCGACTGACGCAGGCCGCCGACGAGCTGGTACGCGACCGCCGACACGGGGCCCCGGTACGCGACCTGGCCCTCGATGCCCTCGGGGATCAGCTTGTCGTCGCTGGGGACGTCGGCCTGGAAGTAGCGGTCCTTCGAGTACGAGGTCTTCTTGCCCCGCGTCTGCAGCGCCCCGAGCGAGCCCATGCCGCGGTACTGCTTGAACTGCTTGCCGCCCTGGAAGACGATCTCGCCGGGCGACTCGTCGGTGCCCGCCAGGAGCGAGCCGAGCATGACCGTGTCGGCGCCGGCGACCAGCGCCTTGGCGATGTCTCCGGAGTACTGCAGGCCGCCGTCGGCGATCACCGGCACGCCGGCCTCGCGCGCGGCGAGGGACGCCTCGTAGATCGCGGTGACCTGCGGCACGCCGACGCCGGCCACGACGCGGGTGGTGCAGATCGAGCCCGGGCCGACGCCGACCTTCACCGCGTCGACACCGGCGTCGATGAGAGCCTGGGCGCCCTCGCGGGTGGCGACGTTGCCGCCGATGACGTCGATGTGCGCGAAGGACGCGTCGGCCTTGAGGCGACGGACCATGTCGATGACACCGGCGGACTGGCCGTTGGCGGTGTCGACGACGATGACGTCGACACCCGCGTCGCGAAGCGCGCCGGCGCGCTCCCACGCGTCGCCGAAGAAGCCGATGGCCGCCCCGACGCGGAGGCGTCCCTGCTCGTCCTTGGTCGCCAGCGGGTACTTCTCGCTCTTGTCGAAGTCCTTGATCGTGATGAGACCGGCGAGCTTGCCGTCCTCGTCGATGAGCGGCAGCTTCTCGACCCGGTGCTTGGCGAAGGTGGCGATGACGTCGCCGGCGCCGATGCCGACGGGCGCCGTGATGAGGTTCTCGGTCGTCATGACGTCCCGGACGAGCGTCGTCTGGCGCTCGAAGCCCGAGACGAAGCGCATGTCGCGGTTGGTGACGATGCCCACCAGGCGCCCCTCCTCGCCGACGACCGGCAGGCCCGAGATGCGATAGGTCGCGCACAGGGTGTCGACCTCTTCGATGGTGGCGTCGGGGGTGGTCGTGATCGGGTCGGTGATCATGCCCGACTCGCTCCGCTTCACACGGTCGACCATCGCCGCCTGATCCTCGATCGAGAGGTTGCGGTGGATGATGCCGATGCCGCCCTCGCGCGCGATGGCGATCGCCAGACGGGCCTCGGTGACGGTGTCCATCGCCGCCGACAGCAGCGGGGTCGCCACCGTGATGCGGCGGGTGACGCGGCTGGAGGTGTCGGCCTCGCTCGGGATCACGTCGGTGTGACCGGGCAGGAGGAGGACGTCGTCGTAGGTGAGTCCGACGAAGCCGAACGGGTCGTGCTGGTCCATGTGGTTCTCCTGCGCGCGTGCCTGGCCTGCATCGGGCGCGTTGCTCGAGGGGGGACGACGGCGGCCGGCGCGCGCTACCGCGCCACGCATGATTCTAAGCGATCCCGATTAGGTCACGTCTTGCGAGCGTGTCTCGCCCGAAACACCGCGGACACATTACGCTCGTACCGTCGTTCATCACGGCCGATGCGACCCGGTAATCGGCGCGCGGTGTGCCGTACTGGGAGGTTTCGTGAGTCCTGTGACTGAGGTCGCGATGCGCGCCGCGCGTCCGAGAACGGTCTTCGCACTCTTCGCCCTGTTCCTGGTGCTCCTCGGGATCTTCGCGACGTCGGCGCCCGCCTTCGCCGCCGAGGACGACCCGTACCGCATCAGCGGCAACGTGCAGCTCGACGGGGAGCCACTCGAAGGAGTGAGCCTCACCATCGACGGTCCCGGCGGGCTGCAGGAGGTCGAGACCGACGAGAACGGGCAGTGGCGCGTAGGCGTCCCCGAACGGGGCGAGGAGTACGTCATCACGCTCGACGAGAACACGCTCCCCGAGGGCATCGCCGTGGTCGATGACGAGGACGACACCCCCAACGTCAAAGAGGTGGAGATGTCGCAGGGCGGTCGGGTGACCGTCAACTTCTTCATCGGCGAGGGCGAGCGCAACGTCACCGGCTTCTTCGACCAGCTGGTGCAGCGTCTCGTGCAGGGCATCAGCTTCGGCCTCATGCTGGCCCTGGCCGCCGTCGGCCTCACCCTGGTCTACGGCACGACCGGCATCTCGAACTTCGCGCATGGCGAGATGGTGACCTTCGGCGCCGTCGCCGCCCTGATCCTGGTGGGACCGGCGAGCCTGGCCCTGCCGTGGTGGCTCGGCTTCCCCGTGGCGGTGATCCTCAGCGCCGTGCTGGGACTCGTCCTCGACATGATCATCTGGCGACCCCTGCGCCGTCGCCGTGTCGGGGTCGTCCAGCTGATGATCGTCTCGATCGGCCTTTCGCTGGCGATGCGCTACCTGTTCCAGTTCTTCATCGGCGGCGGCACGGCACAGCTGCCCTTCTCGTCGACGCCGAAGATCCCGCTGTTCGGGGTCGTGCAGATGAGCATCATCGACATGGTGTCGATCGGCATCTCGATCGTCGTGATCGTCGCCTTCGCCCTGTGGCTGACCCGCTCCAAGCTCGGCAAGGCGACGCGGGCGATCTCGGACAATCCGTCGCTGGCCGCGGCATCCGGCATCGACGTCGACGCCGTCGTGCGGGTGGTGTGGATCGTCGCGGGGGGTCTGGCCGGCCTCGCGGGCGTGCTCTACGCGTACTACCGTCCCGGCATCCGATGGGACATGGGTGCGCAGGTGCTGCTGCTCATGTTCGCCGCGGTCGTCCTCGGCGGTCTCGGCACGGCGTACGGCGCCCTCGTCGGAGCGCTGATCGTCGGCATCCTCGTCGAGGCGTCGAGCTTGTGGATCCCGGCGGACCTGAAGTTCGCCAGCGCGCTGTTCATCCTCATCGTGATCCTGCTGTTCCGGCCACAAGGCATCCTCGGCCGGCGCGAGAGAATAGGTTAGGCGAACCCATGGACTGGTTGCAGATTCTCTCCAACTCCGCCTCGTCGATCCTGAGCCCGGCGACGATGGGCTACGCCCTCGCCGCACTGGGTCTCGCGATGCACTTCGGCTACGCGGGCCTGATCAACATGGGCATCGCCGGCTTCATGGCCATCGGCGCCTACGGCTACGCGATCTCGATCCTCACGTTCGGGCTGCCGTGGTGGCTCGCGGCGATCCTCGGGCTCGTGGCTGCGGCGATCTTCGCGCTCATCCTCGGCATCCCGACGCTGCGACTGCGCGGCGACTACCTCGCGATCGTCACGATCGCCGCCGCCGAGGTGCTGCGCCTGCTGTTCCTCACGACGGCCTTCGACGATGTGACGGGTTCGGCCGACGGCCTGAGCGGGTACCACGCCAGCTTCCGCGCATCCAACCCGATCCCCGACGGCATCTACGGCTTCGGTCCGTGGACGTACAACGAGACGCAGTGGTGGGTGCGCATCATGGGCGTCATCACGATCGCGATCGCGGCGCTCGTGGTGTGGATGCTGACGCACAGCCCCTGGGGCCGCGCTCTCAAGGGCATCCGCGAGGACGAGGACGCCGTGCGCTCGCTCGGCAAGAACGTCTACGCGTACAAGATGCAGTCCCTGGTCCTCGGCGGGGTGATCGCCGCGGCGGGAGGGATCGTCTACGCCTTGCCTGCGGCCATCAGCCCGGGCGTCTATGTGACCTCGCTGACGTTCTTCGTCTGGACGGCGCTGCTGCTGGGCGGCGCGGCGACGGTGTTCGGACCGCTGCTCGGATCGCTCATCTTCTGGGTGCTGCAGACGTTCCTCTCCAACGTGCTCCCCGCACTGGCGTCGGCCGGCCTGCTGTTCGGCATGTCGTCGATCCAGGCGGCCACGCTGCGGTTCATCCTCGTCGGCGTCGCGCTGATGCTGCTGGTGATCTTCATGCCGCAGGGGCTGCTCGGAAACAAGAAGGAGCTGACCTTTGTCAAGTGACTCCGCCTACGAGGCTCCGGCCGAGCCGCCGCCGTCGACCGCGCCGGTCGCCCGGCCCAAGACCACGGGCCTGCACAAGGGCGACGCCGCACCCGGGTGCGCCAAAGTCGACCCGATCATCATCGCCCACGGCGTGCGTCGCTCGTTCGGCGGCGTGCACGCCGTCGACGTCGATCACCTCGAGATCCCCCGTGGGGCCATCACCGCGCTCATCGGCCCGAACGGCGCCGGCAAGACCACGCTGTTCAACCTGCTGACCGGGTTCGACAAGCCCAACGAGGGCACCTGGAGCTACGACGGCAAGGACCTCTCGGGCGTCCCCGCGTACAAGGTCTCGCGGATGGGACTCGTGCGCACGTTCCAGCTCACCAAGGCGCTGGGACTGCTCACGGTGCTCGAGAACATGAAGCTCGGTGCGAAGGACCAGCGCGGCGAGAAGTTCTTCGCCAGCCTCATCCCGGCACTGTGGCGCAAGCAGGACCAGGCGCTCGAGACGCGGGCGATGGAGATCCTGAGGAAGTTCAAGCTCGACACGAAGGCGTCCGACTTCGCCGCCAGCCTCTCGGGCGGCCAGCGGAAGCTCCTCGAGATGGCGCGCTCCCTCATGACCGAGCCGACGCTGGTCATGCTCGATGAGCCGATGGCCGGGGTGAACCCGGCCCTGACGCAGTCGCTGCTGGACCACATCCTCGACCTCAAGGACGAGGGCATGACGGTGCTGTTCGTCGAGCACGACATGCACATGGTCCGCCACATCGCCGACTGGGTGGTCGTGATGGCCGAAGGCCGCATCGTCGCCGAAGGCGACCCGTACAGCGTCATGCGCGACCCCGCCGTGATCGACGCCTACCTGGGGGCCCACCAAGAGGTCGACCTCGGTGTCGTGACAGGACGCATCGACGTCGTCGATGCGGACCGGACGACGGATGCCGCGGCATCCGCTCGGGCCAGCGCAGACCAGATCGAGGCCGAAGCCGCCGCCGAACTCGAGTCCGAAGAGAAGCAGGGGGACGCGAAGTGACCAGCGCCACCGCCACCGGGACACCGGTCGTCGTCGTCGAGGACGTCCACGCGGGCTACCTCCCCGGCGTGAACATCCTCAACGGCTGCAACCTCGTCGCACACAAGGGCGAGCTCATCGGCATCATCGGCCCGAACGGTGCCGGCAAGTCGACGCTGCTGAAGGCGATCTTCGGCCAGGTCAACGTCCGCAGCGGCGTCGTGATCCTCGAAGGCGACGACATCACCGGGCTCAAGGCCAATCAGCTCGTCTCGCGCGGAGTGGGGTTCATCCCGCAGACCAACAACGTCTTCCCGTCGCTGACGATCGAAGAGAACCTGCAGATGGGGCTGTACCAGCGCCCGTCCGCGTACGCCGAGCGGCTGGAGTTCGTCACCGGCATCTTCGGCGAGCTGAAGAAGCGCCTGAAGCAGCGCGCCGGCTCGCTCTCGGGCGGCGAGCGGCAGATGGTCGCGATGAGCCGCGCACTCATGATGGACCCGAAGGTGCTGCTGCTCGACGAGCCCTCGGCGGGTCTGTCGCCCGTCCGTCAGGACGAGGCGTTCATCCGCGTCTCCGAGATCAACAAGGCCGGCGTCACGTGCATCATGGTGGAGCAGAACGCCCGCCGGTGCCTGCAGATCTGCGACCGCGGCTACGTCCTCGACCAGGGGCGCGACGCGTACACCGGGTCGGGCCGCGACCTGCTGAACGACCCGAAGGTCACCGAGCTGTACCTCGGCACGCTCGGCACCTGACCACCCCGCCGCGCGGCACGGGTGGTCGGGCCGGGCCGCGGCGAGGCCGGGGCGCGTGGCCGGGGCGCGTGGCGCGCGGCCGGGGCGCGTGCGCACGCGGCACACGCGTGCGTGATTCCCCCGCACGCCGGGGGCGCGTGCGCACGCGGCACCCCGGCGCCACCGCCCCGGCGCTACCGGGACCCCGGCGCCACCGGGACCCCGGCGCCACCGGCACCCCGGCGACACGGCCGCGGCATGAGCGAGGGCCCCGGATCCGAAGATCCGGGGCCCTCACCGTGTCAGCGCGAGAGGTGCTCAGCCCTCGTACGCGACGTAGTTGTTGTCCTCGCCGTACTCGTAGATCCCGATCGACGCCTCGGTCGGGTCGCCGACCTCGTTGAAGGTGATCGGACCCGAGATGCCGTCGTAGTCGGCGACGCCGCCTCCGACGATGATCTCGGCGCACGCGGCGTAGGTGTCGCACTTCTCACCATCGCCGGAGCCGCCCGAGACCTCGATGAGCTTCTCGGCGATGGCCGCCGGGTCGTCCGAGGCTGCGGCCAGCGACGCGAGCGCCAGCAGCACGGTGGCGTCGAACGACTCCGCCGCGTAGCTGTACTCGGTTAGCGGGTCGTCGCCCTCTTCTTCGAGGAAGGCGTCGAGCTCCGACGTGAAGTCGGTCAGGGTGTCGATCGACAGACCCGGCAGGGTGCCCTTGGCGCCGGTCAGCGAGCCCTCGGGCAGGTCGTCCCCGAAGTTCGACAGGTTGCCGTCGACGAAGTAGAGCTTCTCGCCGGGGAACTCGCCGAGCAGGCTCGGGAGGATCGTGGCGACCTCTTCGAACGTGATCAGGGCGATCGCGTCGGGGTCGGCCGCGACGACCTCGCTGATCTGGGCGTCGAACGTGGTGTCGCCGGTGTTGTACGTGGGCGCTGCCACGACCTCGCCGCCGGCTGCCTCGAACGCCTCGGTGACGTAGCGGGCCAGGCCCGTGCCGTACGAGTCGTTCAGCACGATCATGCCGAGGGTCTGGTTGCCGTCCTCGGCGATCAGGTTGCCGAGCACGTCGCCCTGCAGCACGTCCGAGGGCGCGGTGCGGAAGTACAGCCCGTTGTCCTCGTAGGTGGTGAAGGCGTCCGAGGTGTTGGCCGGCGAGAACTGGATGACGCCGGCGCCGACGAGCTGGTCGATGAACTGCAGCGACGTGCCCGAGGATGCCGCGCCGATCACGGCCGAGACGTCCTCGCCCAGGAGGCGGGGGATCTCGGTCTCGTACGCCTTGTTGTCGGTGTCGCCCGAGTCGCCGTAGACGACCTCGATGTCGAGTCCGGTCTCTTCGGACACCTCGTTGATCTGCGCCGCGGCGAAGGCGACGCCGGCCTCTTCGGGCGGACCGAGGAAGGCCAGGTTTCCGGTCTGGGGCAGGGCCGTGCCGATCTTGAGACTGATCTCGTCCATCGGCTCCGCGGGGCCGTCGGAGTCATCCGTGCCACCGCCGCCGTTGGTCGAGCTGCAGCCGGCCAGGATGAGTGCGCTGACGCCGACCGCGGCGATGCCGCCGAGGAACTTGCCGGCGCGAGAACGTGTGAAGACGCTCATTGTGCTCCTTGCTGTGTGTGAGTCGGGCAGGCCCGAGGGCCCCCAGTTCCCCTAAACCTAGCCCTGGGAGGGTCTCGTGAATGTTGCCATTCGTTAACGATGTGTAACGGACCCGAAAGCCTCGCCGGCGGCCCCCGCATACCCCTGAGGCGTATACACTCGAGAAGCAGTACCCCCAAGGGGTATCCCCGAGCGAAAGGCGACACGATGACCGAGAAGTACGAGTACCGCGTGACCGGCATGACCTGCGGCCACTGCGAGGCCAGCGTCCGCAGCGAGGTGTCGCAGCTCACCGGCGTAACCGGTGTCGACGTGAGCGCGAAGACCGGCACACTCGTGGTCGAGTCCGAGGCGCCCCTGACCGATGCCGACGTGCTCGCCGCCGTCGACGAGGCCGGCTACGCGGCGGTCCGGGCCTGATGACCTCCGCGTCCGCGACCGGCGGCGGCCTCGCGGGCGCGCGCGTCGAACTCCAGATCGGAGGCATGACGTGCGCGTCGTGTGCGGCGCGCATCGAGAAGAAGCTCAACCGGATGCCGGGGGTTGCGGCATCCGTGAATTACGCGACCGAGAAGGCACTCGTCTCGGTTCCCCCCGATGTCGACGCCGCCGCGCTCATCGCCGTGGTCGAGAAGACCGGCTACACCGCCGCCGTCCCCGCTCCCCCGCGGAGCGAGCCCGCGGCGGACTCCGCGCCGGCCGAGGACGCGGATCTGACGAGGCTGCGCCAGCGCGTCATCGGGTCGGCGATCCTCTCGGTGCCGGTGATCCTCCTGGCGATGATCCCCGCACTTCAGTTCACGTACTGGCAGTGGGCGTCGCTGGCGCTGGCCGCACCCGTCGTGGTGTGGGGGGCGTGGCCCTTCCACCGCGCCGCCGCGGTGAATCTGCGCCACGGCGCGGCCACCATGGACACCCTGGTGTCGATGGGGGTCTCGGCCGCCTTCCTGTGGTCGCTCTACGCACTGTTCCTCGGCCACGCCGGGATGCCGGGCATGACGCACGCGTTCGAGTGGACGATCCAGCGCTCCGACGGTGCCGGCGACATCTATCTCGAGGTCGCCGCCGGGGTGACGACCTTCGTCCTCGCCGGACGCTATTTCGAGCTGCGGTCGAAGCGCCGCGCCGGCGCCGCCCTGCGGGCGCTGCTGGACGTCGGCGCGAAAGACGCGGCGGTCCTGCGCGGCGGCGTCGAACTGCGGGTTCCCGTGGCCCAGCTGCTCGTCGGCGACGAGTTCGTCGTGCGGCCCGGCGAGAAGATCGCCACCGACGGCGTCGTCGTCTCGGGGTCGTCGGCGGTCGACGCCTCGACGGTCACCGGCGAGTCGGTGCCCGTCGAAGTGGAGCCCGGAGACCCCGTCGTCGGCGCGACGGTCAACGCCGGCGGCCGGCTGGTCGTCCGCGCGACCCGGGTGGGCGATGACACCCAGCTCGCCCAGATGGCACGGCTGGTCGAGCAGGCGCAGTCAGGCAAAGCCGACGTGCAACGGCTGGCCGACCGGATCTCGGGCGTCTTCGTGCCCATCGTCCTGGTCATCGCCCTCGCGGCCCTCGCCGTGTGGCTGCTGCTGGGCTTCCCCGCCGCTTCGGCCGTGACCGCGGCCGTCACGGTCCTCATCATCGCGTGCCCGTGCGCCCTCGGACTCGCCACGCCGACGGCGCTGCTGGTCGGCACCGGACGGGGCGCGCAGCTGGGCATCCTCATCCGCGGCCCCGAGATCCTCGAGTCCACCCGCCGGGTCGACACGATCGTGCTCGACAAGACCGGAACCGTCACCACCGGGCGCATGGCGCTCGTCGACGTCGTCCCGGTCGCCGGCCAGGATCGCGCCGAGCTGCTGCGACGGGCCGGCGCCGTCGAGCACGCGTCGGAGCATCCGATCGCCCGCGCGATCGCCGACGCCGGTGGCGACCTGCCCGCGGTCGAGGACTTCCGCTCCCACGCCGGCCACGGCGTCACGGGGGTCGTCGAGGGCCATGCGGTCGTCGTGGGTCGCCGAGCCCTTCTCGCGGAGTGGGCCGTGGCGCTGCCCGCCGATCTCGAACAGGCGATGACGGATGCCGAGGCGCACGGCCGCACGGCGGTGGCGGTCGCGTGGGACGGCACGGCTCGCGGTGTCCTCGTCGTGGCCGATCAGGTCAAGCCCACCAGCGCCGAAGCGGTCGCGCAGCTGCGCGCCCTCGGACTCGAGCCGGTGCTGCTGACCGGCGACAACGCCACGGCAGCCGCCGCGATCGCACGCCAGGTCGGCATCGACCGGGTCACCGCCGAGGTGCTCCCCGCCGACAAGGTCGCCGTGGTGCGGGCGCTGCAGGCCGAGGGACGGACCGTCGCAATGGTCGGGGACGGCGTCAACGACGCCGCCGCGCTCGCGCAGGCCGATCTCGGCATGGCGATGGGCACCGGCACCGACGCCGCCATCGAGGCCTCCGACATCACGCTCGTGCGGGGCGATCTGCGTAGCGCGGCCGATGCCGTCCGTCTTTCGCGCGCGACGCTCGGTACGATCAAGACCAATCTGTTCTGGGCTTTCGCCTACAACGTCGCCGCGATCCCGCTCGCGGCGCTCGGGCTGCTCAACCCCATGATCGCCGGCGCGGCGATGGCGTTCTCGAGCGTGTTCGTCGTCGGCAACAGTCTGCGGCTGCGGCGCTTCCGCAGTCGGAACCTCCCCCGTCAGGAGCACTCATGACACTCGAAGCACCGGCATCCACCTCGTTCGAGGCATCCGGCCCCGTCGAGGCATCCGGCCCCGTCGAGGCCGACGCCGAAGAGCACGCCCACCACGGCTACATCACCGACAAGGCGAAGTACCTCAATCGGCTCAAGCGCATCGAGGGTCAGGCGCGCGGGATCCACAAGATGGTCGAGGACGAGAAGTACTGCATCGACATCCTGACTCAGGTCTCAGCGCTGACCTCGGCCCTCGAGGCCGTCGCGCTGGGGCTGCTCGACGATCACCTGCGGCACTGCGTGGTCGACGCCGCGCGCACCGGCGGTGCAGATGCCGAGGCGAAGATCACCGAGGCTTCGCAGGCGATCGCGCGCCTCGTGCGCTGAGCGAGTCGATCGTCAGCACCGTCAGAGCGACCCACACGAGGGCGAAGCCGATCCAGCGTTCGAGGGGCATCGGCTCGCCCAGCAGCCACGCGCCGGTGATGAACTGCAGGATGGGCGCGACGAACTGCAGCAGCCCGATGAGCGTGAGCGGGGCGCGGCGGGCGCCGGCGGCGAAGAACAGCAGGGGCGTCGCGGTCATGACGCCCGCCAGCAGCAGCAGCGTCGTGTGCCACGGTCCGAGGGTTCCGAGGGTGATGCCTGCCGTCGCGGCGACGGCGATCAGCTGGGCGACGGCCACCGGCGCGAGCCACAGGGACTCCAGGGTCAGGCCGCTGACGGCGTCGACGGAGGGCCCGATCCGCTTCTTCACCAGCCCGTACAGGGCGAACGAGCAGGCCAGTGACAGCGCGATCCACGGGAACGTGCCGTAGCCGACGATGATGACGCCCACGGCGACACCGGCGATGCCGAGCGCCACCCACTGCGTGATCCGCAGCCGCTCGCGCAGGATGAGCACGCCCAGCAGCACCGTGAAGATCGGGTTGATGAAGTAGCCCAGGCTCGTCTCGATCACGTGCCCGGTGAGGGTGGCGATGAGGAAGACCTGCCAGTTGACGTAGATCAGCCCGCCGGCCAGTACCGTCCACAGCACGAGCCGGCGGTTGCGAAGGATCGCCCAGAGCTTCCGCCACGCGCGGGTGACCGTCAGCAGCACGGCGCAGAAGGCCAGCGACAGCAGGATGCGCCATGCGACGACCTCCCACGGACCGGTCGGCGCGAGCGCGAGGAAGTACAGCGGCAGGAAGCCCCACAGCAGGTACGCGGTGAAGGCGTACACACCGCCCAGCGCGCGTTCGCGGGGGTCGTCGGCAGCGGGCTCCGCGGGCACGACCGTGTCGGCCGTGCGGGGATCTGGGTTCACCGGATCAGCCTACGGCCGGACGACGAAGAGGGCCGGATGCCGAAGCATCCGACCCTCTCTGTGCGCGTGGTGCGCGAAGCGTCAGCGAACGACGACGGCGAGGACGTCGCGAGCCGACAGGACGAGGAACTCGTCACCGCCGAACTTGACCTCGGTGCCGCCGTACTTGCTGTAGATCACACGGTCGCCGACGGCGACGTCGAGCGGGACGCGGTTGCCGTTGTCGTCGATACGTCCCGGTCCGACCGCCACGACTTCGCCCTCCTGGGGCTTCTCCTTGGCGGTGTCGGGAATGACCAGACCGCTGGACGTGGTCTGCTCGGCCTCGACCTGCTTGATGACGATGCGGTCCTCGAGCGGCTTGATGGAAACCGACACGGGTCTACCTCTGCTTTCCTTGAGAATCAAGACTCGTTAGCACCCACACGCTGAGAGTGCTAACGAGAGTCTAGGCAAGCACCTGGCACTCTCGCAACGTGAGTGCCAGATGATGACGGATGCCGCATCCGCCGCCCCCGGAGCGCCCACCGCGAGCGCGCCTAGGCTGGTGCGATGGACATGGCCGAGCTGACCGCGCTGCTCACTCCCGAGGGCCTGCGCCTGCTCGACGATCTGGGAACGGTGACGTCGACCGATGAGGTCGCCGCGGCCGTCTCGCGCCTGCGGAAGGCGGGCCACTCCCCCGATCTGGTGTCGGCCGTCATCGGTCAGGCACGGCTGCGGGCCAAGGGGGCCGCGAAGTTCGGCCCCTTCGCCGACCGCATGCTCTTCACCCGCGCGGGCCTCGAGCAGGCCACGCGCCTGGGCGTCGCCGCCCGCCATGCGGCGCGCTTCCGCGATGCCGGCTTCACACGGGTCGCCGATCTCGGCTGCGGCATCGGCGGGGACGCCCTCGGACTCGCCGCGCTCGGCATCACGGTCGATGCCGTCGACGCCGACGAGGTGACCGCGGCGATCGCGGCGTACAACCTCGCTCCGTTCGGCGAGACCGCACGGGTGCGTCATGCGACGGCCGAGCAGGCGGCTGAAGACCTGTTCGCCGATGGCGCGAGCGAGGCTGCGCAGGCGGTGTGGCTGGACCCCGCCCGGCGCGCGGCGGGCCACGGCGAGACCGCACGGACCGCGCCTTCGGACTGGTCGCCGTCGCTGGAGTGGTCGTTCGCTCTGACCGATCGGGTGCCGGCGGGCATCAAGCTCGGGCCGGGGCTCGACCGCGACCTCCTGCCGGACGGCGGCGAGGCCCAGTGGGTGAGCGCGGACGGGTCGACGATCGAGCTCGTGATCTGGTCGGGAGCGCTGGCGCGCCCCGGGATCGCGCGCGCGGCGCTGGTGATGCGCGGGGACGCGGCCTGGGAGCTGACGGCGGCCGCGGATGCCGAGGACGAGCCGGCCCGCGAGCTCGGCGCCTTCCTGCACGAACCCGACGGCGCGGTGATCCGCGCACGCCTCATCGGCGAGGTGGCGCGCTCGCTCGAGGCCGGCACGCTCGATCCCCGCATCGCGTACCTCACCGGCGACGCCGCGGTGACGAGCCCGTTCGTGCAGTCCTTCCGCGTCCGCGAGGTGCTGCCCAGCGACACCAAGGCGCTCGGCGCGGCGCTGCGGGCGCGCGGCATCGGGCGTCTGGAGATCAAGAAGCGCGGCGTCGACATCGATCCCGCGACGCTGCGCACGAAACTGAAGCTGCGCGGCGACGAGGCCGCGACGCTGTTCGTCACCCGCATCGGGTCGAGGCGCACGACGATCCTCGCCGACCGCGTCGACGCCGCCTGACACCGGGTCGACCGCCGGCTCAGCCCAGGAAGTTCGTCGGAATCGCGCTCAGCAGGTTGGCCTGCGTGGCGGCGAACCACAGCCACCCCGCGCTGTAGAGGATCGACAGCACGGCCAGGACGATGGCCCAGATCGCCACCGAGCGGCTCTCGGTGGGCCGGCGGAGGGCGAGGATGCCCGAGATCACCGCGACGAGCCCGATCGGGAAGCCCCAGCCGACGAAGAGCGACGCGGCGAGCCCCATCACCGCGAAGGCGAGCGCCCACGCCGCCAGGCCCCGCTGTGGTCCGGCGGGCTGGATCGGCGCCCAGACCGCGTCGGTGTCGACGGTCGGGCCGGTGGGGACGGTGACGTCCACTGGACCGGTGGGCAGGCGCGAGAAGCCGCCGCGGTGCTGGCCGGGCAGCGTCGACGAGGCCGCGGACGACTCGACGTCCGACGACGGCGGCTCGACCCGCAGCTGCGGCTTCTCGGCGGCGGGATCGCTCACGCGGCGTCGCCGTCTCTGTCACGGCTGTCGTCCGGGTCGCCTGCGGTGCGCGCGGCGACCTGGATCTCGGTGACCGGCAGGGTCGAGTCGGCGCCGAACTCCAGCGTCGACGGCGGCCGACCGGATCGGATCAGCTCGGCGGCGAGCGCGGCGATCATCGCCCCGTTGTCGGTGCATAGCGACAGCGGAGGGATGCGGACCGTGACGCCCGCGGCATCCGCTCTCTCGATCGCGGCGTCGCGAAGCCGCTTGTTGGCGATGACGCCGCCGCCCAGCAGGAGGCGCGGGACGCCGTGGTCGTGGCACGCCGCGAGCGCCTTGGTGACGAGCACGTCGACGACCGCTTCGCGGAAGGATGCCGCGACGTCCGCGACCGGGATGTCGCCGCCCTCGGCGGTGCGCTGCTCGACCCACCGCGCGACGGCGGTCTTGAGCCCCGAGAACGAGAAGTCGTACCGGTGCCGCGCCATGTCGGAGGCGCGCGAGAGCCCGCGCGGGAATCGGATCGCCGCGGGGTCGCCGCTCGCGGCCGCGCGGTCGATCTCGGGGCCGCCGGGGTAGGGCAGGCCGAGCAGACGGGCGACCTTGTCGAACGCCTCGCCGGCGGCGTCGTCCATGGTCTCGCCCAGCATCTCGACGTCCGAGGTGAGGTCGCGCACGAGCAGCAGCGAGGTGTGGCCGCCCGAGACGAGCAGCGCGACCGTCGGGTACTCGATCGGGGGCGCCGAGGCGTCCAGGATGTCGGCGGCGATGTGTCCGACGAGGTGGTTGACGGCGTAGAGCGGCCGGTCGAGCGCGACGGCGAGGGCCTTCGCGGCACCGACGCCGACCATGAGCGCACCGGCGAGCCCGGGGCCGCTCGTCACCGCGACGGCGTCGAGGTCGCCGAGGGTGACTCCCGCTTCGGCCAGGGCGGCGTGGATCGCCGGTTGGAGCGCCTCGAGGTGGGCGCGCGCGGCCACCTCGGGCACGACGCCGCCGTAGCGGGCGTGCTCGTCCATGGAACTGGCGATGGTGTTGCTCAGCAGCGTCCGGCCGCGGACGATGCCGATGCCGGTCTCGTCGCAGCTGGTCTCGATGCCGAGCACCAGGGGTTCGTCGCGGTTCATGCCGCCGCCCATCCGGCGACCTTCAGTCGCATGACGACGGCGTCCACGCCGTCCGGCTGGTAGTAGTTCGCCCGGCGGCCGAGCTCCTGGAAGCCCTCCGAGGCGTACAGTGCCTGCGCGACCGGGTTGTCGGCGCGCACCTCGAGGAAGAGGTCGTGGGCACCCCGCCGCGCGGCCTCGGCGATGAGGGTGCGCAGCAGCTCGCGGCCGCGACCGCGGCCGCGCGCACCGTCGGCGATGGCGATGGTCTGGACGTCGGCATCCGCCGCCCCCTGCACCGCCCGCAGGCCCGCGTACCCGATGAGGCGCCCGGCCTCCTCGACCACCACGTACCAGCCGTGGGGCGAGGTCAGCTCTTCGCGCATCATCGACGGCGACCACGCGTCGGTCGGGAACGAGGCGCGCTCGAGCGCCATGATCGCGTCGAGGTCGTCGACGGTCGCAGGGCGCGTGGTCATGCCGTCACCCGCTTCGGGCCGGTCGGCGCGGTCACGTCGGGCGAGCGCAGGTACAGCGCGTCGGTGGGACCGATCGTGCGTCCGGCGGCGAGGGCGCGGGCACCGGCGAGCGCGAGCATGGCGGCGGGGATGCGCTCGGCATCCCGGCGGAGCGCCCCCCGGCCCTCGAGGACGCCGTCGAGCTCGTCGCGGGGCACGAGGGCTGCCTCGGAGAGGCGGACCGGCAGTCCGTCGTCGTCGAGGCCGCGGTAGACGGTGTAGGCGTACTCGCGCCGTCGCGCGTCGGTGGCCACCGCGAAGGGCTGGTCGATCGACTCCTCGTAGCCTCCGGTGAGGGCGTCGTGCAGCAGCAGCTCGAGGGCGACGGCGTCGTGGCTCGGCACCGGGATGACCGGCACGTCGCGGCCGAGGGCGAAGGTGCGCGCGGCGGCGATCCCGACGCGCAGACCGGTGAAGGGTCCGGGCCCCATGCCCGCGGCGACGTGCGTGATGTCGGATGCCGCCACCTGCGCCTCGGCGAGCACGCGCTGCAGGAGCGTGCCGATGACTTCGGCGTGCCCGCGCGGATCGGCGCTCTCGAGCTGGGCCCGGACGACGCCGTCGTGCTCGACGACCGCCACCGCGGTGCCGAGGGACGTGTCTATGCCGAGGATCACGCGTACCAGGTTAGTCGCGCGCCCGGCGGGTGATCGTGACGATGCGGGGGGCGTCGGCGTCGAGCTCTGCGGTGGCCTGGGGATTCGCCGCGCACGCGTCGTCCATGCCGCGACCGTGCCACTCCCGGTCGAGCTCGACCTCCCACCACGTGTCGCGGAGCGCGTCGACCATCCCTCGTCCCCACTCCACGATGGTGACCGAGGCGTCGAGGTCGATGTCGAGATCGTCCAGTTCGACGGCCGAGCCGAGGCGGTAGGCGTCCACGTGAACGAGCGGGGCTCCGCCGACGAGCGACGGGTGCGTGCGCGCGATCACGAACGTCGGGCTCTGCACGGGTCCGCGCACGCCCAGTCCCGCAGCGATGCCGCGGGTGAGGGTGGTCTTGCCGGCTCCGAGCGGACCGGTCAGGACGACCAGGTCGCCGGGGCGCAGCATCCGGCCCATCTCCTCGCCGAGTGCCTCCATGTCGTCGGGCGAGGCGATCTCGCGGCGCCCGGCCAGCACGTCGAGTCCGGTCATGGGCGTCCTCCCCCGCTCACTGCGACACCTGCCGTCGCGCCACGCGCGGCCCGATGCGGGTGACGATCTCGTAGTTGATGGTGCCGGCGGCGTCGCCCCAGTCGTCGGCGGACGGGACGCCGAGGGTGGCGTCGCCGAACAGCACGACCTCGTCGCCGACGGTGACGGGGTGGTCGCCGACATCGACGACGAACTGGTCCATCGCGATGCGGCCGGCCACCGTGAAGCGGCGGCCGCCGATGGTCACCGGCCCCCACGTGGACCCCTGCCGGGGAACGCCGTCGGCGTACCCCAGCGGCACGAGCGCCAGGGTCGTGTCGCGGGTCGTGCGGTGGACGTACCCGTACGACACGCCCTGCCCCGCCGGCACCCGGCGGACGGCCGCGATCGCGCCGCGGAGGGTCATGGCCGGCCGCAGTCCGAGGTCGGCCGACGTGCGGTCGGCGAAGGGCGAGAGCCCGTAGATCCCGATGCCCAGGCGCACGCACCCGAGACGGGCCTCGGGCAGGTCGATCGCGGCGTGCGTGGCGGCGATGTGCCGCAGGGGCGGGGCCAGCCCCACGGATGCCGCGACGCCGAGCCCCTCGTGGAACGAGCGCAGCGCGGCGCGGTCGTCGTCGGCGGACGTGTTCGACAGGTGGCTGAAGATGCCGAGGACGCGGAGCTTGCCGATGCGCTCCAGCCGCGCGGCCTCGCTGAGCACGACACGCCAGTCGGATGGCGCGATGCCGTTGCGGCTGAGGCCGGTCTCGAGCTTGAGGTGCACCGAGACCGGACGGTCGACCGTCGCCGCGGCGGCGGCCTGGAGGAGCTGGTCGGAGCTCGAGACGCCGAGTTCGATGTTCAGGGCGGCCGCTTCGGCGAACGAGGCGCCGGGAGCATGCAGCCACGCCACGAGGGGTGCGTTGATCCCGCCGCGCCGGAGGGCGATCGCCTCCGCCACGTCGGCGACGCCCAGTCGTGCCGCCCCGCCCTCGAGGGCGGCCGTCGCCGAGCGCACCGCGCCGTGGCCGTAGCCGTCGGCCTTCACCACCGCGATGACCTCGCTGTCGGTGAGGCGCCGCAGATGGCGCACGTTCGCGGTGATCGCCGAGACGTCGATGAGCGCCTCGCGCATGACGCCGGGAGGCATGCGGGTCATGCGGAGCCTCCCGTGGGCGACGTGGCGGCGGGCTCGTTCGCAGACGCCGATGCGGGCGTCGATGCGGGCGTCGACTCGGCGACGACGTAGGCGGTGGCCAGGCCCGCGTCGTGCGACATCGACAGGTGCAGCGCGGTGATGCCGCGCTCGCGGATGACGGCGGCGGTCGAGCCGGTGAGGGTGAACCAGGGCCGGCCCGAGGCCTCGGGGGTGATCTCGATCTCGGTCCAGTGCAACCCGTCCGAGCCGCCGAGCGCCTTGATGAGGGCTTCTTTGGCGGCGTACCGCGCGGCGAGGGAGCGAGGCTTGAGGGCGCGTTCGGCGTCGGAGAACAGCCGCTCGAGGAGCCGCGGCGTTCTTTCGATCGTCCGCTCGAAGCGGGCGATGTCGACGAGATCGACCCCGATGCCGACGATCACCGGACCTCCCCTACTCGACGGTGACGGACTTCGCGAGGTTGCGCGGCTGGTCGACGTCCAGGCCCTTGGCCGTGGCCAGGCCCATCGCGAAGATGTGCAGCGGCACCACGGCCAGGAGAGGCTCGAAGAGCGGGCCGGCCAGCGGGATGCGCAGCACCTCGTCGGCGAAGGGCAGCACGGCGGCGTCGCCCTCCTCGGCGATCACGATCACGCGCGCTCCACGGGCGCGGATCTCCTGGATGTTCGACACGACCTTCTTGTGCAGCTCGGCGGACTCGCGCGGCGACGGCACGATGACGAACACCGGCTGTCCCGGCTCGATGAGCGCGATGGGGCCGTGCTTGAGCTCGCCGGCGGCGAAGCCCTCGGCGTGGATGTAGGCGAGCTCCTTGAGCTTGAGCGCGCCCTCGAGCGCGATCGGGTAGCCCACATGCCGTCCGAGGAACAGCACCGACCGGGTGTCGGCCATCCAGTGCGCGAACTGCTCGATGCGGCTCTGCTCGCGGTCGAGGACCTGCTGGATCTTCGCCGGCACGGCTTCGAGCTCGCGCACGTTGTCGGCGGCCTGCTCTGCCGTCAGCGCATCGCGCACGCGGCCGATGTGGAGGGCGAGCAGGTACAGGGCGGTGATCTGCGCGACGAACGCCTTCGTCGAGGCGACCGCGACCTCGGGACCTGCGTGGGTGTAGACGATCGCGTCGGACTCGCGCGGGATCGTCGCGCCCTGCGTGTTGCAGATCGACAGCGTCTTGGCCCCCGCCTCACGGGCGTACTTGACGGCCATGAGCGTGTCCATGGTCTCGCCCGACTGCGAGATCGACACCACGAGCGTGTCGGGTCCGATCACCGGGTCGCGGTAGCGGAACTCGTGGGCCAGCTCGACGTCCACCGGCACCCGGGCCCACTGCTCCAGGGCGTACTTGCCGACGACGCCGGCGTAGGCGGCGGTGCCGCACGCGATGACGATGATGCGCGTGATGTCGGCGAACAGCCCGTCGAGGCCGTCGAGCTCGGGGATGGCCACTGCGCCGTCCTTCACTCGTCCGCGGACGGTGTTGGCGACGGCGTCCGGCTCCTCCGAGACCTCTTTGGCCATGAAGGACGACCATCCGCCCTTGTCGGCGGCTGCGGCATCCCACATCACCTCGAACGGCTCGACGTCGACCTCGTCGCCGCTGAAGTCGGTGACCTCGACGCCCTCGGGCGTGATCGCGACGATCTCGTCCTGTCCGATCGCGAGGGCGCGACGGGTGTGCTCGACGAAGGCGGCGACGTCCGAGGCGAGGAAGTTCTCGCCGTCGCCGAGGCCGATCACCAGCGGCGAGTTGCGGCGCGCGCCGACGACGAGGCCGGGGTGGTCGCGGTGCATCGCCAGCAGGGTGAAGGCGCCCTCGAGCCGGGCGACGACCATGCGGAACGCCTCGACCAGGTTGCCGCCGGCCTCGCGGTACTCGCGGCCGAGGAGCACGGCGGCGACCTCGGTGTCGGTCTCGCTGCGGAAGGTGTAGCCCTCGGCCACGAGCTCGCTCTTGAGCTCGGAGAAGTTCTCGATGATGCCGTTGTGGATGACGGCGAGCTTGTCGTCGTCGGCCAGGTGCGGGTGCGCGTTGGCATCGGTCGGGCCGCCGTGGGTGGCCCAGCGGGTGTGGCCGATGCCGGTCGTGCCGTCGCTCAGCGGGTGCGCCGTGAGGTCGTCGCGCAGGATCTTCAGCTTGCCGGCGCGCTTGCGCATCCCCAGGTCGCCGCCGCCGTCGATGACGGCGATCCCCGCCGAGTCGTAGCCGCGGTATTCGAGCCGCGACAGGCCGGCGAGGAGGATGGGCTGGCTCTGACGCGGGCCCACGTATCCGACGATTCCACACATGGGCTCGATGCTATCCCGGCCCGGCATGCAAGATGGCTGAACGGATCGGATGCCGCGACCGCCGGGCGCGGCATCCCTGACGCTACGATGGGCGCGATGTCCGCCGACGACGCGACCGCGACCGCACCCGCCCTCTCGCTGTACCGCGAGATCGACCGGGCGGAGTGGTCGCGGCTGGCGGCGGGGATGGCGCAGCCGCTCAGCGAGACCGAGATCGTCCAGATCCGGGGCCTCGGCGACCGTCTCGACATCGCCGAGGTGGCGCAGGTCTACCTGCCGCTGTCGCGCCTGCTGTCGCTGTACGCCGAAGCGACGAAGCGCCTGGGCGACGATACGGCGGAGTTCCTCGGGGATGCCGCGGCCACGACCCCGTTCGTGGTGGGGGTGGCCGGTTCCGTCGCCGTGGGCAAGTCCACGATCGCGCGCCTGCTGCGCGAGCTCATGAGCCGCTGGCCGGGAACCCCCCGCGTGGAGCTGGTGACGACGGACGGCTTCCTCTACCCCAACGCCGAGCTCGAGCGGCGGGGACTGATGGACCGCAAAGGGTTCCCGGAGTCCTACGACCGCCGTGCGCTCGTGGCCTTCCTCACCGAGGTCAAGAGCGGCGCGGCCGAGGCGCGGGCGCCCTTCTACTCGCACATGCGGTACGACATCGTGCCGGACGCCCACGTGACCGTGCGCCGCCCCGACGTCGTCATCGTCGAGGGCCTGAACGTGCTGCAGCCGCCGCCCACGCCGAACGACGTGGCGGTGAGCGATCTGTTCGACTTCTCGATCTACGTCGACGCCGACACCGACGACATCACGCGGTGGTTCGTGAACCGCTTCCTGGCGCTGCGGCGCGGGGCGTTCGCCAACCCGAACTCGTTCTTCAACGTGTTCGCTCACCTCTCGGACGACGAGGCGGTCGAGACGGCGCTCGGCTACTGGAACGACATCAACCTGCCGAACCTGCGCCAGAACGTCCTCCCCACCAAGCATCGCGCCACGCTCGTGCTCGAGAAGGCCGTGGACCACACGGTCGAACGAGTGCTGCTGCGCAAGCTCTGAGACGAGACCCGCTGCAGGTTCCGGCATCCGCGCCATCTCGCGGCAGCCGAGTCACACCACCGCTGCAGGTTGCGGCATCCGCGCCATCGATCGGTATAGCGGATGCCGCGAACTGCCGCGGTGGGGAGTCGTGCGCCCGTCGCGAGCGGGACCGCCAGCCGGCCCCGCGGCGGCTGCGGACCGACGGGATCTACCCGCGGGCGAAGAGCTTCGCGAAGAACCCGGACGAGGGCGCCTGGTCGTGGCCCTGGCAGCGCTGCGAGTTCGGGATGCCCCGCAGCACCTGGTCGACGTGCTGACCGCAACCGGCCCACGTGGTCTTTCCGCAGGTGCGGCAGCTGACGGCTCGGCACATGGGTGCTCTCCTGTTCTGCGTGACGTCGATCGTCCGCGCTTCGTGGAAATAATACCCCCGGGGGTATCTATCCGTGAAATCGGCGGGGCGACTCCGCACCACTACCCTTGGTCCGTGCGCTTGGGAGTCCTCGACATCGGGTCGAACACCGTCCATCTGCTCGTCGCCGACGTCCGGCCCGGCGGTCGGCCCCTCGCGGCCACAAGTCAGCGCACGGTGCTGCGCCTGATGCGCTATCTCGGACCCGACGGCGAGATCACCGACGAGGGTGTCGCCGCACTCGTGTCCGCGGTGTCGGAGGCGAGACGGGTCGCCGCCGCCGAGAACGTCCACGAGCTCCTCGCGACGGCGACCTCGGCCGTTCGCGAGGCCGCCAACGGCACCGAGGTCATCGCCCGGATCGAGGAGGCCCTCGGGCAGCCCCTCCAAGTGCTCGGCGGCGAGACCGAGGCGCGCTACACCTTCCTCGCCGTCCGCCGGTGGTTCGGCTGGTCGGCGGGGCAGATCCTGCTGTTCGACATCGGCGGCGGGTCGCTCGAACTGGCCGCGGGCGGCGACGAGCTGCCCGACGTGGCCGAGTCGGTGCCGCTGGGCGCCGGCCGCATGACCGTGCAGTTCCTGCCGGACGACCCGCCGGGCGCCGACGCGATCGACGCCCTGCGCGCGCACGCGGCAGGGGTGCTCGCGCCGGTCGCCGAACGCTTCTCCGCCCAGCCGCGCCCCGACCACGTCGTCGGCTCGTCCAAGGCGATCCGCTCGCTCGCCAAGCTCGCCGGCTACCCGGTGCCCGGCTGGTCGGGCATCGAGCGCATGGTGCTCCCCCGCAAAGAGCTCAAGGCGTGGATCCCACGGCTCGCGCGCATCCCCGCCGACACGCGGCAGGAGCTGCCCGGCATCACCGCCGACCGGACGTTCCAGATCGTCGCGGGCGCGGTGGTGCTGCACCAGGCGATGAAGGCCATGGATGTCGAGGAGCTCGAAGTCTCGCCGTGGGCGCTTCGCGAAGGCGTGCTCCTGCGCTACATCGAGTCGCTCAGCTGGAACGCCCCGGGCGCGTAGCACCCTGCGCGACCAGCCGGTCTCCGTGCCAGGCCACCGGCATCGGGTCGGTGACTCCGCCCACGAATCGTCCCTCGTCGTCGGCGTGGCGGAACGCGAACAGCAGCCACTGCCCGTCCTCGCGCCGCCGCAGCAGACGCCCGACGTACAGCGAGTCGTCGGTGAGCGGGTACGCGGCGCTGATGTCGAACGGACCGAGCACGCTGTCGGCCGTCACCGCCCACGTGCCGCCGCGAGATCCGCGCCGGGCTGGGGTGGCCTGGTCCTCCAGGCACGAGAACAGCAGCACCGGGCGCCCGTCGACCACCTCGACCTGGAACACCTCGAGCTGACCGAAGCCGTCGTCGCTCGGGACCGACAGCGGCTCGCGAAGCTCCCAGTCGCGCAGGTCGGCCGACCATGCGTGGCCGACGACGCCGCGACCGTCGACGGGTCCCTCGGGAGCGCGTGCGGTGATGAGCATGTGCCAGCCGTTCCCCTCGGGATCGGCGAACACCCAGGGGTCGCGGAAGGCCTCGTCATGCCACGCGTCGCTGTCGAGCTTCTCGTACCAGGGCCCTGTTGCCTCGAGCACCGGTCCCCCGGACTTCGTCCACGTCAGCAGGTCGCGTGAGGTCGCATAGCCGATGCGCTGGATGTTCTTGCCGTTCTCGGCCAGCGACGAGCCCGTGTAGAAGAGGAACCACGTCCCGTCCGGGTGCCGGATGACCGAGCCCGTCCACGTGGCGAGGTCGTCGAACGCGGGGGCGTCGCTGCGCACGAGGGCGTCGGCGACCTGCGTCCACTCGATGAGGTCGGTCGAGACGGCGTGGCCGATCGAGGCGCGGTAGTGGCGCGCGTCGGGATCGTGCAGCGCGCGTGAGGCGTAGAGGAAGAACAGGTGGTACGTCTCGCCGTCGTCGGCGAACCAGTAGTCCCACACCCAGGAGCCGGGGAGGTCGAACATGGTGAATCCTTCGGTCGTCAGCGCGCGCTGGGCGCGGGGGTATGGGGGTGCGTGTCGAGCGGCTCGAGCTCGTCGCGGCGGGGCGGGTCGGCTCCGGGCCGCGAGACGGTGATGGCCGCGGCGCGGGCTGCGCGTCGCAGCATCCGATCGAGGTCGTCGGGCCGGATGCCGCCCCCCGGCGCCCGCAGGCGGCCGGCGGTCGCGTCGAGCGAGACCAGGCCGTCGACGATCGCGCCCATGAAGGTGTCGCCGGCGCCGACCGTGTCGACGACGGCGGCGCGGACGGCGGGGATGCGGTGAACGCCGTCGGCGGTCACCGCGAGGGCGCCCTCGCCGCCGAGGGTGATGACGACGAGCGCGGGACCGCGCCGCTGCCACTCCTGCGCGACGTCTTGGACGGGACGGCCCGGGTGGAGCCACCGCACGTCCTCGTCGCTGGCCTTGACGACGTCCGCGAGCCCGATGAGCTCGTCCACCCGCGCACGCACGGCTGCGGGATCGTCGACGAGAGACGGGCGGATGTTGGGGTCGTACATGACCGTCGCGGACGACCGCAGGCGTCGGACCAGCGCGACGACCTGGCCGGCACCCGGCTCGATCACCGCGGCCACCGAGCCGATGTGCAGGACGCCCGCGGATGCCGCGGCATCACCCGCGGCATCCGCGGCCAGGTTCCACTCCAGGTCGAACTCGTAGCGCGCAGCGCCGGTGGCGTCGAGGCGGGCGATCGCGGTCGAGGTACGGGGCGCCGGGGTCGCGGCGACCTCGACGCCCGACGCGGCGAGCCAGTCGCGGATGCGCCGGCCGTGGTCGTCATCGGCGAGTCGGGTGATCAGCAGCGGGTCGCGTCCGAGGCGCCCGAGGGTGAGCGCGACGTTGGCGGGGCTGCCGCCCGGGGCCTCGTCGACGGTGCCGTCGGCGCGGTGGACGACGTCGACGAGTGCCTCGCCCACCACGACGATGCGCGATGGCCCGGTCATCCCTTCACCCCGCTCGCGGCGATGCTCGAGACGAACGCCCGCTGGAACACCAGGAAGACGATGAGCACCGGCAGCGTGATGAGCGACGTGTAGGCCATGACCTCACCCCACGCGGTGTTCAGCTGGAAGAAGTACTGCATGCCGACCATGACCGGGCGCAGCTCCTCCTTCTGCACCACCATGAGGGGCCACAGGTACTGGTTCCACGCCGGCAGGAAGGTGAGGATCGCCACGGTCGCGAACGCCGGTCCCGACAGGGGCACGAGGATGCGGCGATAGATCGTGAACCAGCTCGCACCGTCGATGCGCGCGGCCTCGTCGAGGGACTTCGGGATCGTGGAGAAGTACTGCGTGAACAGGAAGATCGAGAACGCGTTCGCGATGAACGGGACGATCTGGACCTCGTAGGTGTTCAGCCAGCCGAAGTCGTACTTGAGGATGCCGCCCTCCATCACGAGCGTCGGCAGCTGCGCGACCCAGTAGACCATCGGCACCGCGATCGTCTCGAACGGGACGATGAGGGTGGCGATGACGATCGCGAGGACGACGAAGCGCCCCTTCCACTCCAGGCGCGACAGGGCGAAGCCGGCCATGGAGTTCACGACCAGTCCGAGCCCCACGGTCAGCACGGTGACGAGCACCGAGTTGAACAGGAACTGCGCGACGGGCACGCGGTCGAACACCCCGAAGTAGTTGTCGAGGCTGATGTCGCCGACGGGAAGGAACGCCATGGGCGAGTCGATGTCCTGCAGGATCTGCGCGTCGGGCTTGAGGCTCGAGACGAACATGAACACCAGCGGGAACAGGAACAGGATGCCGAAGAGCGACATCGTGACGTAGAGCGCGATCTTGCCGCGGATGCGGTGGGACGACTCGCTCTGGGGCTTGGTGGCGGACATGTCAGTCCTTCTCTCGCGTCAGCCGGCGCTGGATGAGCGCGATGATGAGCACGGCCACGAAGAAGATCAGCGAGATCGCGGCGGCGTAGCCGATCTCCTGCTGCTCGTAGCCCTTGCGCACGGCGTGGAAGACGATGGTGGAGGTGGAGTTCACCGGACCGCCCTGGGTCATGACGTCGATCTGGACGAACAGGCCGAGGGCCGCGATGGTGATGGTGACCAGGACGAAGACCATGGTGGGGCGAAGGCCCGGCCAGGTGACGTTGGTGAACTGGCGCCAGGGGCTCGCGCCGTCCATCTTCGCGGCCTCGTAGAGCTCCTCGGGGATGGTCTGCAGCCCCGACAGCCAGATGATCATGTGGAACCCGACGGCCTGCCAGATCGACAGCACGATGATGGCGCCGAGCGCGGTGTCGGGGTTGTTCAGCCAGTCGGTGCCCTGCCAGGCGCCGAACGTGACGGCGTCGATCAGCGAGTTGATGAGCCCGTCGCGCTGGTACATGAACTTCCACAGGATCGACACCACGACGATCGAGGTGACGACCGGGATGAAGAAGATCACGCGGAACGCGGTGACCCCGCGCATCCGGCGGTTGACCAGCACCGCCAGCAGCAGGCCGATACCGGCCTGAACGGGGACGACCACGAGGGCGAACAGCGCGGTGTTCCAGGCCGACTGCACGAAGACGGGGTCGGCGGCGAAGGCGCGGATGAAGTTGTCGAAGCCGACGAACCGCGGCGGGTTCGGCGAGATGAGCCGCGCGTTGGTGAAGGACAGGGTGAAGGCGAGGATCACCGGGATGATCAGGAACAGGACCAGCAGGATGCCGGCGGGGGCGATCATGCCGAATCCCGCCCAGGTCTCTCGGCCCCGGATGGAGCGGAAGCGACGGGAGGCGCGCCGAGGCTGCTCGGCGGCGACCGTCGGAGGTGTGACAGTCATGGTGTGCTCTTCTCGAGCGCGCCGGCGGGAGCGGGATCGCCCCCGCCGGCGCACCTGGATGATGGGCTAGAAGCCGTAGCCGTCGTTCGAAGCGATGTTCGCGTCGATCTCGGAGACGGCGCGGTCGAGCGTCTCCTGGACGTCGGCGCCGTTCATGATGTCCTTCGCGGCCGTCTCGAAGGTGGTGGAGATCACCGCGTAGGCGGGGGTCTCGGGGCGCAGCACCGCGTACTCCTGCGAGAACTCCACGAACGGGCGCAGCTCGCCGTCGTCGCCGAAGTACTGCGACGCCTGGGCGGCGCTCTCGGTCGCCGGGATCACGATCTGCTTGTCGGCGAACTCGGTGATGTACTCGTCCTGGAAGCTGAACTCCAGATACTCGCGGGCGCCGTCGGCGTCGTTGCACTCCGACGAGATGGCCCACTGCCACGAGCCGCCGCCGATCTTGGGGCCGTTGCCGAGGTCCGGCGGGGGCAGGATCAGCAGGTCGTCGCCGACCTCGTCGAGCGCCGTGACCGCGTTCCAGACGCCGGTGTAGCTCAGGGCCACCTCGTCGTCGATGAACTCCTGGTTGCCCACGGTGCCGCTGTTGCCGGCGTAGCCGTCGGCGAAGAGGCCCTGGAACCACTCGCCCCACGCGACCGCCTCGGGTCCGTTGAGGGCGCCGTCGGCGGTCAGCATGCTGTCGCGGTCGATGAGGTCGCCGCCGAAGCTCTGCAGGAACGGCGAGTACGCGTACGGCCACCACTCGCCGGTGTCCTCGGCGCCGATGTCGATCGGCGTCTCGTAGCCGGCTGCCTTCAGCGTCGCCAGGGCCGCGTTGAACTCCTCAGCGGTCCAGGGCTCCTCGACGGTCGGGATGCGGATGTCGGCTGCCTCGAGCACCGACTGGCGGGCAAAGATCGCAAGGGCGGCGTCCCAGTACCCGGCGGAGTAGATCTCGCCGTCCCACTCGCCGACGGCGGTCGGCAGCAGCGAGTCGGTGAGCTCGGTGGGCAGCCCGAGCGGCTGCAGGTAGCCCGCCCACGCCCAGTTCGGCATGATCGGGCCGTCGAGGTCGAGAAGGCAGGGGAGATCGCCGGATGCCGCGGCCGCGACGATCGCGTCGTTGTAGGCGCCCTGCGGGAACGACTCGTGCACGACCTGGTACTGGTCCTGCGAGTCGTTGAAGTCGGAGATGATCCGTTCGTAGACCTCGAGCTCGGCCGGGTTGCCGGCGGAGTGGGTCCACATGGTCAGCTGGGTGCGGCCGTCCTCGGTCGTGGCGTCGCCCTGACCCGCCTGCCCGCATCCGGTCAGGGCCAGAGCCCCGACGAGTCCTGCCGATACGAAGATCGGCGTCGTCCTGCGCATCATTGTGGTTTCCTTTTCTTGGTGCTCCACTCCCACGTGGAGCACCGGTCGGGGGGCGCCGTCGGCGGCCCTTCGGTGTGTCAAGCCCGTCGCCGGTTCTGTTTGCCGACATACGCCGGCGGCGGGCCCACGGAGTCTCGTCGGATGACGGGGCACTCCATCAGGTGCGTGACGTCCTCGTCCCCCGCGCGGACGCCGAGCGCGACCTCCATCGCCCAGCGCCCCATGTCGTAATGGGGCAGCGCGATCGTGGTCAATGGGGGGTCCTGCTCCGCGGCGATCAGCTGCTGGTCGTCGTACCCGACGACCGAGAGGTCTCGCGGAATCTCGAGGCCGCGGTGGTGCGCGGCGGTGTAGACGCCGACGGCCATGCGGTCGTTGAAGCAGAAGATGCCGGTGGGACGCTGATCCTCGGGCAGCTCGAGCAGCCGGTCGGTGGCGATGCGGCCGCCGCGGGCCGTCGTCTCGCCGCGCACGTGGAGCGCCGGGTCCACCGCGATGCCCGCATCGGCGAGCACTTCGAGGTAGCCCTCGTGGCGCAGCTCCGACGCGATCGGGGCGTCGTCGGTGTCGATGTAGGCGATGCGCCGGTGACCGGCGGCCACGAGTTCGCGCACGGCCGACACTCCCCCGGCGCGGTCGTCGGGGACCACCGAGCGGAATCCCCCGTTCTCCGGCCGGCAGTCGAGGAAGACCGTGCCCGCGGGCAGACTGGCCGGCGCCGCGACCACCTGATGCCACATGCACGCGTAGATGAGCGCGTCGACCTGCTGCGCGGTGAGGGCACGGATCGCGTCCGCTTCGATCGCGCTGTCGCCTCCGGTGTCGATGAGGAAGACGAGGTGGCCGTTCTCGCGAGCAGCGTCCTGCGCGCCGGCGAGCATGTCACCGGCGAACGGCGTCGTCGCGATCTGGTCGGAGATGAGACCGACGGTGCGGGTCTGCTGGGTGCGCAACCCTCGGGCCACCGAGCTCGGGGCGTAGCCGATCGCCTTGGCGGCCTCGCGGACCCGCTGGCGCGTCTCGGCCGAGATGCGGGATTCGACGTCGTTCATGACGAGCGAAACGGTCGTCACCGACACGCCCGCCGCCGCGGCGACATCTGAGATCCGAGCCCGAACCACGCTTCCACATCCTTGTGATAAATCGATTTATCCGACAGGCATGATTATGAACCTCCTTCGCCGCCCGCGTCAAGTAACACGTCCATAACGCCCGTCGTGATCACGCGCGAGAGCCGTGTCCCCCGAATGTCCGACATGCGGCATCCTCGGCACCGTGTCACTATGGATACGCAATGCAAATCGATTTGCATGTTGCGTAACGGAACCCAAGGAGACATCCATGAACACTCCCACCCAGGGCGCGCGGCGCCTGCTGGCAGGCGGTGTCACCGCGACCGCCCTCGTGGCGTCCGCGCTGATCGGCCTGCCCTCGGCCGCTGCGGCGGCCCCCGCCGCCACGGCACTGCCCGACCTGCAGGACGGCCCCCAGCCCACCGTCCACACCCAGCAGGCCTACGACCCCGAGGACGACTTCACCGCCAAGTGGACGCGGGCCGACGCCCGCCAACTGCAGCGTCTGTCGGACCCCACGACGCCGTCGCGCGAGAACTCGATGCCCGCGTCGCTGACCATGCCGGAGGTCCCCCAGGACTTCCCCGACATGTCCAACGAGCAGGTGTGGGTGTGGGACACGTGGCCGCTGACGGATGAGGACGGCAACCAGTACTCCATCAACGGCCAGGAGGTCATCTTCTCGCTCGTGGCCGACCGCGATCTCGGCTTCGACGAGCGTCACGTCTACGCCAAGATCGGCTACTTCCACCGCCCGGCCGGCGTCCCCGCCGACGAGCGTCCCGAGAACGGCGGCTGGACCTATGGCGGCCTCGTGTTCGACGAGGGCGTCACCGGCGAGATCTTCGAGGACAAGTCCTTCAGCCACCAGACCCAGTGGTCGGGCTCGGCGCGCGTGTTCAAGGGCGGCGAGGTGAAGCTCTTCTTCACCGACGTGGCCTTCTACCGTGACGAGGAGGGCAAGGACCGCAAGCCCTACGACCCGCGTCTGGCGCTGAGCGTCGGCAAGGTCCACGCCACGGGCAAGGACGTCAAGCTCACCGGCTTCGACAGCGTGCACGACCTGCTGCAGGCCGACGGCGAGTACTACCAGACCGGCGAGCAGAACCCGTTCTTCAACTTCCGCGACCCGTTCACCTTCGAGGACCCCGCCAACCCGGGCGAGACCTACATGGTCTTCGAGGGCAACACCGCGATGCCCCGTGAAGAGGCCTACTGCACCGAGGAGGACCTCGGCTACCAGCCGGGCGACCCGTTCGCCGAGACGGTCGAAGAGGTCAACGCCTCGGGCGCGCCGTACCAGATCGCGAACGTGGGCCTCGCCAAGGCGACCAACGACGACCTGACCGAGTGGGAGTTCCTCCCGCCGATCCTGTCGGCCAACTGCGTCACCGACCAGACCGAGCGTCCGCAGTTCATCTTCAAGGACGGCAAGGCGTACCTGTTCACCATCACGCACCGCGGCACGTACGCGGCCGGTATCGACGGCCCCGAGGGCGTCTACGGCTTCGTCGGCGACGGCATCCGGTCCGACTTCCAGCCCCTCAACGGCGGTTCCGGTCTGGCGCTGGGCAACCCGACCAACCTGAACTACGCGCAGGGGCAGCCGTTCGCGCCGGACTACAACCAGCACCCGGGCGCCTTCCAGGCCTACTCGCACTACGTGATGCCCGGCGGTCTGGTGCAGTCGTTCATCGACACCATCGGCACGCACGACGACTTCGTCCGCGGCGGCACCCTCGCTCCCACGGTGAAGATGGACATCTCGGGCGACACCACCAGCGTCGACTACTCCTACGGCGACGGCGGCCTCGGCGGCTGGGCCGATGTGCCGGCGAACCTCAACATCAACCCGGGCGGGAAGATCACGCCCATCCGCTGATCCCCTCCCCCGCAGGTGCCCGGAACGCGTGTCGTTCCGGGCACCTCGCCCGACGGAAGGACGTCGACATGACCGATCAGGATGCCAACACCCCCGACACGGGCACGGCCCGCCGCCGCGCTCTGGTGATCGCGGCGATCGTCGCGGCCGTCGCCCTCGTGGCGACGCTCATCACGGTCGCGGTGACCCGGACCGGTGAGACGGATGCCGCACCCGACCCCTCGCCGATGGCTGCGCCGGCTCCGGGCCCGAACCCCTTCGAGCGTCCGGCCGAGTGGTCGGAGCACCGCCCGGCCGTGCACGTCACGCCCGGGCAGGACTGGATGAACGACCCCCAGAAGCCCTTCTTCCTCGACGGGCTCTGGCACTACTACTACCTCTACAACCCCGACCACCCCGAGGGGAACGGCACCGCCTGGTACCACGCGACCTCGACCGACCTCATCCACTGGGAGGATCAGGGCGTCGCGATCGAGAAGTACGGCAACGGCCTCGGCGACATCTGGACCGGTACGGCCGTGGTCGATCACGACGACACCGCGGGATTCGGCGCCGGCGCCGTCATCGCCCTCGTCACCCAGCAGCACGAGGGTGTGCAGCGCCAGTCGCTGTTCGTCTCGACCGACGGCGGGTACAGCTTCTCGTCGTACGAGGGCAACCCCGTCATGGACAATCCGGGCGCAGACGACTGGCGGGATCCGCGCGTCTTCTGGGACGACGCCGCCGGACACTGGGTGATGGCGCTGGCCGAACACGACCGCATCGGGTTCTACACGTCGCCGAACCTGCGGGAGTGGACGTACGTCTCGGACGTCGACACCGACGGGCTCGGAGTCCTGGAGTGTCCCGACATCTTCCCCATGGCCGTCGACGGCGACCCCGATGACATCCGGTGGGTGCTGATGGCCGGCGCGAACGGCGCCGGCGAGGGCAAGACGACCGGCACCGTCTACTGGACGGGCACGTGGGACGGCGAGCGCTTCACCGCAGACGATTCCGGCCACCGCTGGCTCGACCACGGCGCGGACTACTACGCCGCCGTCACGTGGGACGATCCGCGCCTGGCCCCCGAGGAGCGCCTCGCCTCGCGCTACAGCATCGGCTGGATGAACAACTGGGCGTACGCCGGCGAGTTCCCCACCGAGGACTGGCAGGGCGGATCCGACTCGATCATCCGCAGCATCCGGCTCGCATCGGACGCCGGCGCAGGCGAGGGTGAGGGTGACGGAGCCGTGCGGCTGCTGTCGACGCCGGCTGAAGAGCTGCGGATGCTGGAGGGCGAGCCGCGACCCCTCGCGGACGCGGCGCTGGACGCCGGTGGCACGATCGACGTGGGCGACCCGGCATCCGATGCCTACCGGCTGCGGCTGGACGCCGGCTCGGCGGACGGCTCCGGCGAGGTGCGCGTCAAGGTGCTCACCGGCGACGGGCGGTTCGCGACCGTCGGCTACGACTTCGACGCGCAGGTCGCCTTCGTCGCGCGCGACGCCGACGCGATCGCCGCGGGGATGCCGGAGGAGTACCGCACCGTGCGCACGGCGCCCGTCGCCACGCGGGACGGGCGCGTGACGCTCGATGTCGTGATCGACGTCGCCTCGATCGAGGTGTTCGCCGGCGACGGTGAGGCTTCGCTCACTATGGCGACGTTCGGCGCCCCCGGCGACCGCCACGTGCGCATCGAGGCCCCGCGCGGTCCGGTGACGGTGTCGGACGCGAGCCTGACGCCGCTGCGCGTGGCGCCCATCGAGCGGGTCGACTGACGCCGGATCAGCGGGCGGGCGGGGCCACCGAGCCCCGCTCGACCAGCCGCCCGGGCAGCTGATGGACGCCGTCGAGCACGGGTGCGCCGTCGATGCGCTCGAGCAGCCGCCCCATACCCCAGCGCCCCATCTCGTCGTGGGGCAGGGCGACCGTGGTGAGTCCGGGGTCGAGGGCGTCGGCGACCGGGTGCAGGTCGTCGATGCCCATGACCGACAGTCCCTCCGGGACGGGGATGCCGCGACGCGCGGCCGCCTGCATGACACCCATCGCGATCTGATCGTTGAAGCAGATGACGGCCGTGGGCGGGTGCTCGCAGTCGAGCAGCTCGCCTCCGACGTGGCGCCCTCCGGCGGCATCCGCGAAGCAGAAGGCGAGCCGCTCGTCGGGGAGCGCGATGCCCGCGTCACCGAGCGCGGTGCGGATGCCCGCGAGACGCCCCCGCGCCGCTCGGGACTCGGTCGTGCCGATGTAGGCGATGTCGCGGTGGCCGTCGCGCAGCAGCCGCTCGACCGCGACGGCGGCGATCTGCGCTTCGTTGGGCACGACCGCGTCGACGACCCAGTCGGGGTCGGGAGCGGCATCCACGAGGACGACCGGCACGTCGCCGGGAACGTCGGGCTTCGCGATGCGCTGGTGGTACATGCGCGCGATGAGCAGCCCGTCGGCCCGCTGGGCGAGGAACCGGGCGATGAGGTCGCGCTCTGCCTCGGCGTCGCCGCCGCTCTCGCCCACCATCAGCAGCACGTCCCGCTCGAGTCCGGCACGGCGGGCGCCTTCGATGATGCGGCCGGCGAAGGGCGTCGCGGCGAGGTCGTCGCCGATGAGCGCGACCAGGCCGGTGCGGCGGCGGCGCAGACCACTCGCCACGCGGTCGGGGACGTATCCGAGCTCGCGCGCGACGGCGAGGATGCGCTCGCGTGTCTCGGCATTGACCGCCCGCGCGCCGCTCAGGGCGTGCGAGACCGTCGTGGGCGAGACGCCCGCGGCCTTGGCGACATCGCTGACGCGCGCGCGTCCGGTCGGTCTCGCCTCCGTGCGTCCGCCGTCCATCCGCCCAGCCTATGGCGCGAGGACCCGGGCACCCCGCCCCGAGGCGCGGTCGCTACAGGGCGAGGCGCTCGCGGACGACGTCGGCGAGGGTGTCGGCGTGCCGGCGGGCGTCCTCTTCTGATGCCGCTTCGACCATGACGCGCACGAGCGGTTCGGTTCCCGACGCCCGCAGAAGCACGCGTCCGGTGTCGCCGAGTTCGGCCTCGGCGGCGGCGACGGCCGCGGTCACCTCCGGGTCCGAGACGCCGTCGCGGTCGACGCCCTTCACGTTCACGAGCACCTGGGGGTAGACGGTCATGATCGAGGCGAGTTCGGCGAGGGTGCGGCCCGTGCGGGCCATCTCGGCCACGAGGTGAAGGCCGGTGAGAAGGCCGTCGCCGGTCGTGGCGTAGTCGCTCATGATGACGTGACCCGATTGCTCGCCGCCCAGCGTGTAGGCGCCCTCGGTCATCGCCTCGAGCACGTAGCGGTCGCCGACGCCGGTCTGCAGCACGCGGATGCCGTGATCGGCCATCGCGCGGTGCAGGCCGAGGTTGCTCATGACGGTGGCGACGAGGGTGTCGTCCTTGAGCCGTCCGCGCGTCTTCATCGACAGCGCGAGGATGGCCATGATCTGGTCGCCGTCCACGACGCGCCCCTGCGCGTCGACGGCGAGGCAACGGTCGGCGTCGCCATCGTGGGCGATGCCCACATCGGCACCGGCTTCGACCACCGCGCGGGCGAGTCCGTCGAGGTGGGTGGAGCCCACACCGTCGTTGATGTTCCAGCCGTCGGGGTCGGCGCCGATGACGGTGACCTGAGCACCGGCATCCTTGAACGTCTCGGGCGACACGCCCGAGGCTGCACCGTGCGCGCAGTCGAGGACGACGTGGAGTCCGTCGAGCCGGTGGGGCAGCGACGCGAGCAGGTGCACCACGTAGCGGTCCTCGGCGTCGGCGAAGCGCCGGATGCGGCCGACCTGTGCGCCCGTCGGCTGCAGCTTCGGCCCGGTCAGGGCCGCCTCGATGCGCTGCTCGACGATGTCGGGAAGCTTCACGCCACCGCGGGCGAAGATCTTGATGCCGTTGTCGGGCGCGGGGTTGTGCGACGCCGAGACCATGACACCGAAGTCGGCGTCCATGTCGGCGATGAGGAACGCGGTCGCCGGGGTCGGCAGAACGCCCGCGTCGAGGACGTCCACACCCGACGAGGCGAGACCGGCTTCGACCGCGGCGGAGAGGAACTCCCCCGAGATGCGCGGGTCGCGTGCGACGACGGCGGTGAGGCGCTTGCCGGCGGCGCGGCGCGCCTCGGCCGTACGGCCCTGGCCCAGGACGACCGCGGTCGCCTGGGCCAGGGTGAGTGCGAGGTCGGCGGTGAGGGGGCCGTTGGCCAGCCCCCGCACCCCGTCCGTGCCAAAAAGCGGCATCGGAACCCGCGGGATCAGCGCTTCGAGTACTGAGGCGCCTTGCGGGCCTTCTTGAGACCGGCCTTCTTGCGCTCCTTGACGCGAGCGTCACGCGACAGGAAGCCGGCCTTCTTCAGCGTCGGGCGGTTGTGCTCGGCGTCGATCTCGTTGAGCGCGCGGGCGATGCCCAGACGCAGTGCGCCTGCCTGGCCCGAGGGGCCGCCACCCGAGATGCGGGCGATGACGTCGTACGCGTCGGTGAGGTTCAGCACCGTGAAGGGGTCGGTGACCAGCTGCTGGTGCAGCTTGTTCGGGAAGTAGTCCTCGAACGAGCGGCCGTTGATGGTGATGGTGCCCGAGCCCGGAACGAGGCGCACGCGAGCGATGGCCTCCTTGCGACGACCGACAGCGGCGCCGGGAACCGAGAGCACGGGGCGCTCGGCCGCGACGGCGGCGGTGTCGACGGGGGTCTCGGTCGAGAAGTTCTGCGGGGTGTCGTTGTTCGCCACGAAAGTGTCCTTAGTCTGTCCGGCGCTTACTGGGCGACCTGGTCGAGGGTGTACGTCTTGGGCTGCTGCGCACCGTGGGGGTGCTCGGCGCCGCGGTAGACCTTGAGCTTGGTGAGCTGCTGGGCACCCAGGCTGTTCTTGGGGAGCATGCCGCGGACGGCCTTCTCGACAGCGCGCTCGGGGTTCTTCGTGAGGAGCTCTTCGTAGGTGACCGACTTGAGGCCGCCCGGGTAGCCCGAGTGACGGTAGGCCTTCTTCTTCTGGAGCTTCTGACCGGTCAGGGCGACCTTGTCGGCGTTGACGATGATGACGAAGTCACCGCTGTCGATGTGGTTGGCGAAGGTCGGCTTGTGCTTGCCGCGGAGGAGGGCGGCCGCGTGCGAGGCGAGGCGTCCGAGGACGACGTCGGTCGCGTCGATGACCAGCCACTCGCGCTGGGTCTGGCCAGCCTTGGGGGTGTAAGTGCGCGTCACTGTAGTGCTGCTTTCTTGATCGAACGGAGAAGTTCGTGAATCCCGCTCCGGGGTGGTTCTCCGGCCGAGGGCCGGCGGAACACGCCAGTGGAGGGCTCACGTTCGCAGTGCGCAGTCAGCAGGACGCACGCACCAAAGAGTCAGTCTACGTCATCCGGATGCCGCGGCCAAACGGGCGGCACCGGGGCGGGACTATGGGGTCGGCGCCGGGATCGGAACGGTCGGCTCCGGCTCCGGTTCGGGCTCGGGTTCGGGCTCCGGTTCGGGCTCGGGGGCCGGCTCCGGCTCGGGCGCCGGTTCGGGAGCCGGGGCCGGGTTGGGAGCGGGCGGTGGCGGCGGCGCCGGGTTCACGGGCGTGAAGGGCACCAGCCACGGCGATTCGATCTCGATGCGCTCCTGCTCGTCGCGCAGCGCCGACACGGCCCGGGAGTAGTCCCACAGCTCGGCGTCGCCCGACCCGCCCGCCTCCTGCGCCTTGCCGACGGCTCGCGCGGCTGAGACGACGGCGTCGCGGAACTTCTGCTCGGGCAGGGTGAACTCGGCGACGAACTCCTCGGCGAAGCCGGGCAGGCTCGTTCCGACGGCCGACTGGGCGGCGCGGAGTCCGGCGAGCGCCTGCTCGAGCGCGGCGGTCGCATCGGCGTATTCGGCGATGGCCGCTTCCACCGCGACGCGGTACTCGTCGGCACGGGCGGCGGCGTCGGAGTACGCCGAAGGGTCGGACTCGTCGAAGTTCTCGCGCGCGTACTCTTCGGGCATCGCGGGCGAGGCGAGATCGAGCCGTTCCCGGAGGGCCTGAAGTGCGTCCTCTGCCGCCACGCGTGCGCCGCTGGGGCTGATGCCGGCGATGACCGCGAGGGCGGGTGCGGCGCTGTCGGCGGCGGCACGGGCATCGGCGGCGAGTGCCGCGTAGGCCTCGGCCGCGGCATCCAGCTGCGATCGGGGCTCGTCGATGCGGGCCTCGGTCTGCTCGAGGCCGGCGCGGGCCGACGCGACGCGGTCGCCTGCGGCCAGTGCGGGGAAGAGGAAGAGGGCCGCCAGCACGATGGCGATGACCAGCACGATTCCGGCGACCACAGACCACTGCCGCACACCCCACGCCGCGAGTCCGCGACGCTCGCGCGGAGGAACGGGATCCTCGTCCGAGCGCTCTTCGTCGAGATCTGCGACCGAGCGGGCGTAGGCCGGACGCGCGGCGTCTGCCGGCAGCAGTTCGGTCTCGGGCTCGGTCGCGCGGGTCGACGCGGCGGCGGGCAGGAGGGCGGTGGCCGCTGCAGCACCCCCACCGGCGGCGAGCGGCTGGTGCAAAACCGTGGTGTCGTCGAGATCGTCGTCATCGCCGTCGTCGGCAGGAGGCACGACGTCGTCTACGTCGTCATCGACGACCTCGTCGGCGGGCTCATCGACGACCTCGTCGGCGGGCTCGTCGTCAACGGGAGCGTCGTCGTCCGCGGCATCGTCGACAGGGACCTCGTCGACCGGGACATCGTCGTTCGCGGCATCGTCAGCGGACACCGCGGCCTCGCCCGGCAGCGGCGGACGCGGGGGCACAGTGAAGAGGGCGGCGAGGCGGTCGTCAGAGACGTCTCGCGCGGGAGGGTCGACGCGCTCGCCGGAGCCGAAGAGGTCGGAGAGTGTAAGGGCGCGCTCGTCGGCGCTCCCGCGTGCGCCGTCGTCTCCGCCGGCTTCCGGTGTGTCGCTGCCGGCGGCCCGATCGGGTTTCGGAGTGCCGCCTGAGCCTCGAGATCTTCTCATTCGCCCCTGTCCCCAGTCGTCTGCGGGGTGGGCGTCAGTGTATCGCGGGGTTTCTGGGCGTCAGCCGGGGGTTGCCGTACGCGGGGGTACTGTGCATACGACGCCCCACTTCATACCCCACAGGGGTATCGTTGACGTATGACCTCCCCCCGCACGTCACGCACCGCCCGCTTCGCCGCCCTTCCCCTCGCCGTCGCGCTGTCGCTGACCGGCTGCACGGTCGTCACCGCACCGGGCAACGGGATGCCGGGTATGGACCACGGCTCCAGTCAGTCACCGGGCGCGGGCGACATGGCCGACACGATGTTCGTGCAGATGATGATCCCCCACCACGAGCAGGCCATCGAGATGAGCGACATCCTCCTGGCGAAGGATGGGATCGACGCCGATGTCGCGGCCCTCGCGCAGCAGATCAAGGACGCCCAGACGCCGGAGATCGAACTCATGGAGAGTCTGCTCGACGAGTGGGGCATGCCGTCCGCGGGCAACATGGGCGGAATGGACCACGGCGACGGAATGATGTCGGACGACGACATCGAGGAGCTCGAAGAGGCCACGGGCGACGAGGCGCAGCGCCTGTTCCTCGAGCAGATGATCGAGCACCACGAGGGCGCCATCGACATGGCCGAAGACGTCATCGACGACGGTTCCGACCCTCAGGTGCAGCAGCTCGCGCAGACGATCGTCGAATCGCAGACCGCCGAGATCGAGCAGATGGAGCAGATGCTCGCCGCGATGTGATCCGGTCGTGATCCGGATGCCGGGGGTCCCGCTCTCCGCGTCTCAGTCGCCGTAGTGGAAGTAGACGGCGCGGCGGGTGCTCAGCACCGTGGTGGCGTAGGCCGCGAGGGCGAGGCCGATCGCCGTGCACAGGGCGACGGCGGACCACTTCAGGATCGCGAGGAGGAGTGAGAGCACGGGTGAAGAACGTTTCGTCCGGGGGCAGACAACGGGCATCGCGGCACGAAGAACACCTTCGCGCCACCGACTCTAGGGTACCCGGGCGGAGTATCCGCTCCGAACCACGCCGACGCGACTTCTAGGATGGGAGCGTCCGTTCGCGCCCCCAGGAGTTCTCATGCGTTTGTCTGTTGTCGGTTGTGGGTATCTGGGGGCTGTGCATGCGGCGGCGATGGCGTCGATCGGGCATGAGGTCGTGGGGATCGATGTGGACCAGGCGAAGGTGGAGGCCCTGGCCAGTGGGCGGGCGCCGTTCTTCGAACCCGGCCTGCAGGAGATCCTGACCGAGGGCATCAGCGCCGGCCGGTTGCGGTTCACCACCGACATGGCCGACGCGAAGGGCGCCGTCGTGCACTTCGTCGGCGTCGGAACCCCGCAGCAGAAAGGCGGCTACGCCGCCGACCTCACCTACGTCAACGCCGCCGTCGACGCGCTCCTTCCCCACCTGTCCCCCGGTGACCTGGTCGCGGGCAAGTCCACCGTCCCCGTCGGCACCGCCGCCGACCTCGCCCCCCGCGTGAGCGCGACGGGGGCGACGTTGGTGTGGAACCCGGAGTTCCTCCGCGAAGGCTTCGCCGTGCAGGACACCGTCGACCCCGACCGTCTCGTCGCCGGCGTCCCCACCGGGCCCGAGGGGGAACGGGCCGCGGACATCCTCCGCGAGGTCTACCACCCCTCCGTGGGCAAGGGGACCCCGTTCATCGTCACCGACTACGCCACCGCGGAACTGGTCAAAGTCGCCGCCAACGCGTTCCTCGCCACGAAGATCAGCTTCATCAACGCCATGGCCGAGATCGCCGAAGTCACCGGCGCCGACGTCACCCAACTCGCCGACGCCATCGGCCACGACGCCCGCATCGGCCGCCGCTTCCTCGGCGCCGGCATCGGCTTCGGCGGCGGCTGCCTCCCCAAAGACATCCGCGCCTTCTCCGCCCGCGCCGAAGAACTCGGCCGTGGTGAATCCGTGGCGTTCCTGCGCGAAGTGGACGAGATCAACCTCCGCCGCCGCGACCACGCCGTCACCCTCACCGTCCAAGCCCTCGGCGGATCCGTGTTCGAGAAGAACGTCACCGTCCTCGGCGCCGCCTTCAAACCCCACTCCGATGACATCCGCGACTCCCCCGCCCTCGACGTCGCCGTCCGCCTCCACGGCCTCGGCGCCCACGTCACCGTCACCGACCCCGAAGCCATCACCAACGCCAAGAACATCCACCCCCAACTCACCTACATCCACGACCGCGACGAAGCACTCACCGGCGCCGACGCCGTCATCGTCGTCACCGAATGGGACGAATACCGCCGCGAACTCGACCCCACCCACGCCAAAACCCTCACCCGCGGCACCATCATCATCGACGGCCGCAACTGCCTCGACGCCACCGCCTGGCGCAACGCCGGCTGGACCTACCACGGCATGGGACGCCCCTGACGCCGGTCGCGGCATCCATTCTCGGCGCGTTCTCAGCAAATCGCCCCTACTCTGATCAGCAGCAAGGGGAGTACTCCCACGCGACGAATGCGTCATTACGGGTCCGAAGATGTGACCCCGCGTCGTCGGTCCGGTGATCCGGGTGGAAGAGACCTTGGGCCCATCTGTTCGCCCAGGTCTCAGGAGTACCCATGGATGTCACCCCGCTCGTCTGGCTCATCACCATCGCGGTCACGATCGCGTTCTTCGTATACGAGTTCTACGCGCATGTGCGCAAACCCCACGAGCCGAGCATCGGCGAAGCGGCTCGCTGGTCGGCCTTCTACATCGGGCTCGCGCTGCTGTTCGGCGTCGGCATCGGCGTCGTGTCGGGCTGGCGGTTCGGCGGCGAGTACTTCGCCGGCTACCTGACCGAGAAGGCCCTGTCGGTCGACAACCTCTTCGTCTTCCTGCTGCTCATGACCAGCTTCGCGGTGCCGAGGATCTACCAGCAGAAGGTGCTGATGATCGGGATCGTGATCGCGCTCATCATGCGCGGAGCGTTCATCGCCGTCGGCGCGAGCCTGGTGGCGAACTTCTCGTGGATCTTCTACATCTTCGGTGCGCTGCTGCTGTTCCTGGCGTACCGTCAGGCCTTCGGCGATCACGACAGCAACCCCGCGGACGGGAAGTTCATGCGGTTCGTTCGCCGTCACCTCCCGGTGGCGGACGAGTACGACGGCGACAAGCTCTTCACGGTGCGAAACGGCAAGCGCCTCGTCACGCCGATGCTGCTGACGATCATCGCGATCGGCTTCATCGACCTGATCTTCGCGGTCGACTCGATCCCGGCCATCTACGGGCTGACCGAAGAGGCGTACATCGTCTTCACCGCGAACGCGTTCGCGCTGATGGGACTGCGTCAGCTGTACTTCCTCATCGGCGGTCTGCTGCAGCGTCTGGTGTACCTCGCGCAGGGACTCGCGGTCATCCTCGGCTTCATCGGGGTCAAGCTCGTGTTCCACGCTCTGCACGTCAACGAGCTGCCGTTCATCAACGGCGGCGAGCCGGTGCTGTGGGCGCCCGAGATCCCGATCTGGTTCTCGCTGCTGTTCATCGCCGCGACCGTGGCCGTGGCCACGTGGGCGAGCCTGGCCAAGACGCGTCGAGACGACCGCCGGACGGTGATCGCGGATGAGCGAGCGGATGCCGCGACGCCGACCGCCGACGAGGTCGCGCCCCCGCGTCACTGATCTCTTTCCGCGTCCTGTCAACCCCCGTGCGCGCACGGCATCGACGGAGGAAGGTCGGACGGGTCCATAACCCGACCCGTCGGAAGGAGCCGAGGATGACTACGGCACGAGAAGTCATGACCAGAGATGTCACCTGCATCAAGGAGGGCGACACACTGGTGGAGGCGGCGCGGCTGCTGCGGCAGCTTGACGTCGGAGCCCTGCCGATCTGCGGCAGCGACGACAAGCTGAAGGGGATGCTCACCGATCGCGACATCGTCGTGAAGTGCATCGCCGACGGCGGCGACCCGTCGACTGTGACCGCGGGCGATCTGGCCGAGGGCAAGCCGGTGACGATCGGCGCCGACGACGACATCCGCGACGCGCTCACGATGATGCAGGAGCACCAGGTGCGCCGGCTCCCCGTGATCGACGGACACCGGCTGGTGGGCATCATCAGCCAGGCCGACGTGGCGCTGTCGATGTCGCCGACCGAGACGGGCGAGACGGTCGCCGAGATCTCGGAGGACTGACGGCGCCTTCCACCCGCTGACACCCCTGCGACGAGGCCGCCGACGAGCGATGTCGGCGGCCTCGTCGTACGCTGTAGGTGTCTCGGCCGGAGAAGGGAATCCGGCTCACCGTGTCGACGTCGAAGCGCTACGCGCAGCACTACGACCGCCTCGCGCACGACCGCCAGACACGCGAGGGCGTCGACGAGGTACGGATCCCGCCGTGCACGCTCCCCCATCAGGCCTATGGCCGTCAGGAGCTGCGCTGGGCGAAGCCGGGAGAGAAGCAGGCGGTGTGGGCCTGGATCTCGTGGCCCCACAAGCCTGCCGAGCGCATCCCGGCCCGGGCGATCGGATGGAACGACCGGGTCGTGGTGGTCGAGTGGGATGACCGTACGGGTACCCGCAACACCGTGGTGTGGCGCAGCGGCGTGACGCGGCGTACGGCTTGACGGGCGTCGGCTTACCGTGCGCGGCCCGATTCGGCAAGGGCCCCGTGCGCACAGCGGCGCACGAGATAGTGAGCGCATGAGATGCATCACATACGCGGGCGAGACGGTCATCACGACCGATGATGTCGCCGAAGCGCTCGTGGAATTGACCGCCGCGATCGCGACCTTGGGGGCGGCCGAGGCGGTGAGCATCCCGATCGTGTTCCGAGAGAGCGACGAGATCGGCGAGGCGGAGCTCGTCATCGGCGTCGGCAACGACGTGCTGTCGGTGCCCGTGGAGTGGGAGGGCGCCGAGCCCGACTTCTCGCATGCCGCGCACGAGCTGAAGTCGCATGACGCCTACCCGCATCGCGCGGTCGAGTCGGACGCCGACGGGGTGACGGAACCCGAGGGTGCACGCTACGACCCGGACCTCGAGGGCTTCACGCACGCCTGAGCCGGTCGCGCTCTGTCTGCACCCGGCGGTCAAACGAACGAGCGGCCCGCGAGCTGGGGACTCGCGGGCCGCTGACCGCCGTAGAATTCGTGGGCCCTCGCACCCGAAGCGATGCCGACGATGGCGGATCAGAACAGAGAGCTGGGGACCCTCTGTGCTTCCACGGTAAGCGCCGGCGAAACGGATGTCTGTCGGAACTTTGGGGGACAAGAAACAGGCGTGCCCCCGGACGCGGGGGAGAAAGTGCGCCCGGGGGCAATGCCGTCGGCTGCTTGCGGCGATCAGTCTTCGCCCCGACGGGTGAAGGCGATGGCGCCTCCACGCCTCAGGCTAGGCGCGGCGCCCCGCGCTGTCTGTCGGCATTTCGGGGGACGACCCGCACCCACGCCGGACAAAGTGAAGCGGCCCGCAAGCTGGGGACTCGCGGGCCGCTGACCGCCGGAGCTCGTCTGCTCACGCACCCGAAGCGGAGTGGACGAAGGCGGTTGAAGAAGGGCACTGGGGATGCCCGTGGTCCTAACGGTAGACGCTTCCCGCGCGGATGTATGTCGGTATTTTGGGGGACACGGGACGATATATCAGTATTTCTTGGGCGAGGGGTCGCTCGCGAGGCATGAACCGGCAGCCCGGATCCTCACCGGCGCGTGGCAGAATGCTTCGCACCCCCGCCGGAAGAGAGACCCCGTGATCTCGACCATCGCCGCGATCGTCGTGCTCGTCGCCGCTGCGATCCTGCTGATCGCCTCGCGCGGTCGTGCCGAGCGCGACATCACCGTCGCCGCGCGCGCGGCCGCCGTCACCGGCGCCGTGCCGGTGTCGCCCGACGAGAAGCCGGATGCCGCAGCCGCCCTCGCCGCGGCGGAATCGCTCGGGGCGATCATGACCCAGGCGGGGTACTCCGTCGACACCATCCAGGACGTCATCGCCGACGTCGCCAAGGTGAACAATCTGCCCGAGAGCGAGGCGCTCGTCTTCCCGAACGCCCTGCTCGTCTCGGCGCGCGGCGGAGGGCAGCAGCGCACCGGTGCGGTCTCGAGCGGCAGCGGCCAGCTGCTGCTGTCTCAGATCGACGAGGTGCAGCGGACGGCGGACGGCGCGCGCACCGGGGTGATCGACCCCCACTCGGTGGTCGAGAAGATCCACCGCATCCGCGAGATGAAGCCGCTGTACGGCCGGGTGCTGCGCGTCGTGGGCTACATGTTCCTGAGCGGCGCGCTCTCGGTCCTGCTGGGCGCCACCTGGAACGGCGTCGCACTGTCGGTCGCGCTCGGCCTCGTGGCAGGTACGGCGCTGCTGGTGAGCGAGCGGGTGCCCGCGCGGTACGGCGCCCTCATCACGGTGGCGATCGCGTTCGTCGTGGCGCTCACGGTGTTCCTGCTCCTTCGCACGGGGCTGGGTACCGGCATCCTTCCCGCCCTGCTCGCACCGCTGGTCGTCCTGCTCCCGGGCGCGCTGCTGACGACGGCTGTCCTCGAGCTCACGACCGGCCAGATGCTGTCGGGCGCCGGACGCCTCGCCGCCGGTGCGATGCAGCTGGTGCTGCTGGGCGCCGGCATCATGACCGCGGGCGCGGTCGTCGGCGTGCCCGACCTCGACTTCAGCGAGCAGCCCAGCCCCCTCGGCGAGATCGCACCGTGGATCGCGGTCGCCGTGTTCGCCGTGGGGATCTGCGTACACCGCTCCGCTCCCCCGCGCGCGCTGCCGTGGATGCTGCTCGTGCTGTACGTCGCGTACTCCGCGCAGGTGCTCGGCGATCTCGCCGTCGGCGGCGTGCTGTCGGCATTCATCGGTGCGCTCGTGGTGACGCCGGTGACGTCGCTGGTCGCGCGACAGCCCACGGGACCCGCCCCGATGGTGACCTTCACGCCGGCGTTCTGGCTGCTGGTTCCGGGAGCACTGGGCCTGGTCGGAGTGGCCGATGTGCTGGGCGGCGACGCCGCGGCATCCGATTCTCTGGTGACGACGCTCGCCACGATGGTCGCGATCGCCCTCGGCGTCCTCGCCGGATCGGCCCTGTCGAACCGGATGCGGCGACCGGCGCTTTGAAGACGTCAGCCGCCGGCTAGTTCCCGAGCTCCCTCGGCGGGCGCCAGTCGGACCAGTCCGCGGCGTCGATGACGCAGAAGCGGTTGCCCTCGGGGTCCTCCATGATGACGTAGTCGGCATCGACGGGGCGTTTGTCCCAGATGACTTCCCGGGCACCGAGCCGTCGCAGCCGCTCGACTTCGGTGGCCTGGTCGTCGGCATACAGGTCGAGGTGGATGCGCGGTGGCAGCACGCGCTCGGACGGCACGGCGTCGAGTGAGACGTTCGGACCTCGGCCGGCGCGCGGCGTGAGGACGGCGAAGTCCGCCTCGACGGGCTCTCGCGGCACGTAGTCGAGGGCCGCACACCAGAAGGCGAGCTGGGCGCCGAGATCCTGCACGCGGATGACGATCGAGCCGACGACCAGCATCAGCGGTGCACCACCATCAGTGGTGGACCAGAACGGGGCAGTGCGCGTGCTCGGCGCACTGGGCGCTGACCGAGCCGAGGAGCAGGCCCGAGAAGCCGCCGTGGCCTCGGCTGCCGACGACGAGCAGGTCGGCGTCCTTGCTCTCTTCGATGAGGGCGGCCGCGGCCGGGCCGGGGACGGTCTTCTTGCTGATCTCCTCGGGGACGGTGCCGTCGAACCGGCCGGTGAGGGCCTGATCGAGCACGGCCCACGCGTCGGCCTCGGGATCGATCGAGTCGGTGTAGCCGGTGAAGACGGGCGGATACGTCCAGGCCGCGACGACGACGAGCTCCGCACCCGTGGCCTCGGCGAGCTGCCAGGCGTGACCGAGAGCGGCCGCGGCCTGCGACGAGCCGTCGACGCCGACAACGATGCGGCGATACAGCGGGGCGCGCTCGGTTGCTTCGTTCATACCCCCAGCATGGGCCATGCGGCCGCGGACGGGAGGGTCGGAGGTCCCGCCCGGACCTGAACGGTTGACACATGGGGACCCCGTTACCTAACATGGCCTGACCCCGTGAGAGCGCTCCCACAACAAACTCGCCGTGGCGTGCGAGCACTCCTGCATCCTTCGAGGACGAAGACAAGACGAGGAAGTCCATGCGAAAAACCCCTGCCCTGCGCCGCCCAGCGGCGGCTGCGATCGCCGTCGCGCTGACGGCGACCACCTTGAGCGCCACGGCCTCCGCAGCCGGCGCCGCCGAGACCGAGTTGACGCTCTACGACTTCGAAGACGGCACCTCCAGCCACATCCAGTGGGGTGACGCCGGGGCGGGAGTCCAGGCGTACGAGGGTTCCGGCATCCCGACCCCCGACGCCGAGCCGAACACGCACATGCTCTCGTACGGCTTCGACCTGGTCGCCGGGCCGAACTACTACGGCGGCATGGGCTTCGAGTTCGCCGGCGGTCAGCCCGCGCAGGACTGGTCGTCGTACGACGGCGTGCAGTTCTGGCTGTACGGCGACGGCCAGGGCGGCACGATGCAGGTCGAGCTGCTCGATGCGGTCAGCGCCGACCCCGGCGTGACCGACCGCTATGACATCGTGGTTCCCGTCGGCGAGGTCGGCTGGCGCCTGGTGCAGGTTCCGTTCGCGGATTTCCAGCGCGCGACCGACTACCAGGACGGCGGCGCCCCCAATGACGGCAGCCTCGACCTGGACTTCGTGCGCGGCATCCTCTTCCCCGGCAACAGCGGCGCAGGCGTCGTGAAGATCGACGACATCGAGCTGTACGCCGGTGCCGTCGTGGCTCCCTCGGTCGGCGTGGGTGCGACCTCGCTGAACGTCACCGAGGGGTCGGATGCCGTCATCCCGGTGTCGCTGAACACCGCAGCCGACACGGATGTGACCGTCGAGTACGCCACCGCCGACGGCACGGGTGTCGCCGGCACCGACTACACGGCGACCTCGGGGACGCTCACGATCCCCGCGGGCGAGACGACCGCGAACATCACGGTTCCGACGACGGCGAACGACCTCGCCGACGGCAACCGCACATTCACCCTCGCCCTGTCGAGCCCGGCGGGCGCCACGCTCGGTGCGGGCACCTCGACGGTGACCATCCGCGACGACGACGCGGGCGAGCCCACCGGTCCGAGCGAGCCCGGCTTCGTGATCGAGGACTTCGAGTCCGAACTGATCCTGGGCGACCCGGCCGCGGTTCCGCCGCTCGGCTGGTTCGCGGTCGCGGGTGCGGGCAACGTTCCGACGTTCGAGCGCACGCCCGACACCACGCGTCCTGACGCGACCGAGGGCAACGACGCACTGCAGATCGGCCTCGACACCGCCTCGTGGGCTGTCGTGATCGACAACTTCACGCCGGACGGGTCGACGTGGGCCCCGCAGGACTGGAGCACCTACAACTCGCTCGGGTTCTGGATGTACGGCACCAACTCGGGTGCGCCGATGTTCCTCGACGTGCTCGACAACCGCAACCCCGACTCCGAGGTCGATGACGCCGAGCGCTTCTCGGTGCGCTTCGCCGACGACTTCACCGGGTGGAAGTTCATCGAGGTCCCCTTCGACCAGTTCGCGCGCAAGAACATCGGCAACGGCGCTCCCGACGACGGGTTCACCCTGACCGAGGTGCACGGCTTCGGCATCGGCGTGGAGCAGACCTCCACGCGCGTGACGCCGACGATCCGCATCGACGACGTGCAGCTGATCGGCACGGCCGAGGTGCGTCCCGTCACGATCAACGTCGCGCGTTCGACGTTCCCGGTCACCGAGGGCGACACCGTCGACGTCGAGGTGCGGCTCACGCGCGTCGCCGACGAGGACGTCACCGTCTCGTACCGGACCGAAGAGGCGACCGAGCGCACGTCGACGGAGGACCTTCCGGCTACGGCGGAGCGGGACTACGTCTCGACCGAGGGCACCGTGACGATCCCGGCCGGTGAGCGCAGCGCCTTCATCCCGGTCGAGACGATCGACGACGCCAAGCCCGAGGTGGACGAGACCTTCCTCGTTCGTCTGAGCGACCCGCAGGGTGCCGAGCTCAACCCGCTCGCGCTGGCGCGCGTCAGCATCGCCGACAACGACGTGGCCGACGGCACGATGCTCGAGGACTTCGAGAACGGCATCGGCCTGCTGCGTCCCACCGGGGACGCAGAGCTGGACGACCGTGAGATCGCGGCATCCGACGCCGACGCCTACCCGACGCAGGACTCGTACGAGACCGTGCTCGACATGGTCGGCGACGGCGGCTTCGAGCGCACGCTGCAGCAGCCGCGGGACTTCTCGGGCGACGAGGGTCTCGGCATGTGGTTCTACGGTCAGGGCGACGGTGCGCCGGTGACGGTGACGCTGCACGACAACGCCGCCGCGGACCCGGGCCCCGAGGCCTGGGAGCTGGCATGGTCGGACGAGTTCGAGGCCGCGGCGGGCACGCCTGCCGATCCGCGGTTCTGGACCTACGAGACCGGCGGCTGGGGTTGGGGCAACGACGAGCTGCAGTACTACAGCGACTCGACCGACAACGCCGCGCACGACGGCGACGGCAACATGGTGATCACGACCCGCAAGGTCGAGGATCCGGCTGCCGCGGGTCTGGACTGCTGGTACGGCGACTGCGAGTACACGTCGGCACGCCTCATCACCGAGGGCAAGGTCGAGGTCAAGCACGGGCGCATGGAAGCGCGCGCGAAGATGCCGGACGGCGAGCCGGGCATCTGGCCGGCGATCTGGACGCTCGGCAACGACTTCCGTGACGTCGGCTGGCCGCGCACCGGTGAGATCGACATCATGGAGTACGTCGGCAAGCTGCCGAACGAGATCTTCGGCACCATCCACGGCCCCGGCTACAGCGGCGGTCAGGCGTACGGCGACACGTACGACTTCGGCGAGAACCTCGGCGGCGAGTGGCTGACGTTCGCGGCGGAGTGGGAAGAGGGCGAGATCCGCTGGTACGTCCAGCGCGATGGCGGCGAAGAGATCCTCTTCCACACCGCTACGCCCGAGGACGTCGCGCCGAGCGACTGGGTGTTCGAGCACCCGTTCACGATGCTGATGAACATGGCCGTGGGCGGCAACTTCGGCGGCCCGCTGGGTGCTGACCTTCAGTTCCCGCAGGAGCTGCTCGTCGACTACGTGCGCGTCTACCAGGCGCCCGACACGGCGGAGCGCTTCGAGGCGTCGTTCGCGGACGACACCGAGGGCTGGCGTTTCGTCGAGGTGCCGTTCGACGCGTTCGAGCGGTCGGCGACGCAGCCCGAGGGTGCACCGAACGACGGCCTGACGCTCACCGCGGTGCGCGGCTACGGCGTGAGCGCCGGTGCGGTGGCGACCGATGACGAGCGGATGCCGGCGGCCGCGGCCGCGGGCGGGGTATCGCTGGATCGTCTGCAACTGCTCGCCGAGGTCGTCGACCCCGTCGACCCGATCGACCCGGGCAACCCGGGCAACGGCGGCGGTAACGGCGGTGGTGACGGGAACGGGAACGGGAACGGCAACGGGAACGGGAACGGCAACGGGAACGGCAACGGGAACGGCAACGGGAACGGCAACGGCAACGGCAACGGGAACGGTTCTGGCAACGGGAATGGCAACGGCAACGGCAACGGCGGGGCTCTCGCGAGCACCGGCGGTGCGGACGGTGCCCTCGGCATCGCGCTCGGGCTGATCCTCACGATGCTGGGCGGCTTCGCCCTCCTGCGACGGAGGTTCGCAACCACCGGACGCTGAGCGAGCTCTGCGCCGGAGGCCCCACCCACCGGACGCTGAGCGAGCGAAGCGAGACGAAGTGCCCCCGACCTGGAAATCTCAGGTCGGGGGCGCTTCGCCGTCGGCGCCGTCGGTCAGTGCCCGGCGCCGAGGTTTCCGGTCAGGCGCGCCTGGAGTGCTGCGGCGGTGTCATTCAGCCCTTCGAATACGACGGACTTGCCGAGGTGGTCGTACTTGGTGATGACGGCATCCAGGGCAGCGACGGTCGAAGCATCCCAGATGTGCGAGCGGGTCATGTCGATCACGATGCGGTCGGGGTCGTGGGTGTACTCGAACTGGGTGGTGAGGTCGTTGCTCGAGGCGAAGAACAGCTCGCCCTCGACCGTGTAGCGGGCGACGGCGCGCTCGTCGTCCACGGTGCGGGTGACGGTGACGAAGTGTGCGACGCGACGGGCGAACATGAGCATCGCGGCGATGACGCCGAGGATGACGCCGATGGCGAGGTTGTGGGTCCACACGGTGGCGACCACGGTGATGAGCATGACGGCGGTCTCGCTCTTCGGCATCCGCTTGAGGGTGCCGGGGCGGATGCTGTGCCAGTCGAACGTCGCGACCGAGACCACGATCATGACCGCGACCAGGGCGGCCATCGGGATGATGGCGACGATGTCGCCGAGCACGAGCACGAGGATCAGCAGGAAGACGCCGGCGAGGAAGGTCGAGATGCGCGTGCGGGCGCCCGACGCCTTGACGTTGATCATGGTCTGGCCGATCATTGCGCAGCCTCCCATGCCGCCGAACAGGCCCGAGAGGATGTTCGCGCCGCCCTGGCCGAAGGCCTCGCGGGTCTTGCGGGAGTGGGTGTCGGTGATGTCGTCGACGAGCTTGGCGGTCATGAGCGACTCGAGCAGGCCGACGACCGAGACACCGAGGGCGTAGGGCGCGATGATGCCGAGCGTCTCGAGCGTGAACGGCACAGCCGGGAAGAACAGCTCGGGCAGACTCTGCGGCAGTTCGCCCTGGTCGCCCACGTTCGGCACGTTGATGGCGAGGGCGACCACGGCGATGGTCAGCAGCACGATCGCGACGAGCGGGGCGGGGACGACCTTCGTCCACAGCGGCATCAAGTACATGATGAGCAGGCCGATGGCCACGAGCGGGTACACCAGCCACGGCACGCCGATGAGCTGTGGGAACTGCGACGTGAAGATGAGGATGGCCAGCGCGTTGACGAAGCCGACCATGACGGAGCGCGGGATGAAGCGCATGAGCTTGACGCCGAGGGCGGCGAGCACGATCTGGATGAGTCCGCCGAGCAGCACGGTGGCGATCAGATAGTCGACGCCGTGATCGCGGACGACGGGCGCGACGACGAGGGCGATGGCTCCGGTGGCGGCGGTGATCATGGGCGCAGGCGTCGTTCAGATCGACGCGAAAGAATGGGGAGTTGGGCACGAGAATCGCGCTCGACCATGACTCTAACGTGACGTGAGGTTTGAGTGCGAATCGAAGGGCGACCGTAAGTGGAAGGCGACGTGAACGACGAGAAGACGATGCGGATCGGGGAGGTCGCCGAGTTGACGTCACTGTCGTTCCGGACACTGCGCCACTACGACGAGATCGGCTTGGCCACCCCGTCGGCGCGCACGGACGGCGGATTCCGGCTCTATACCGAGAGCGACGTCGCTCGACTGATGGTGGTTCGTCGCATGAAGCCGCTCGGGTACTCACTCGAGGAGATGAGCGAAGTGCTGGCCGTCGTGGCCGGCATCCGTGCGGCTGGTGGGGAGGCGCGAGGCGCGGACGCACCGGGCGCGGGAGCACCGGGCGCGGGAGCACCGGGCACAGGCGCTCCGGGCGCGGACGCACGGAGCGCCGAGCTCGCCGAGCGCCTTGCCGAGATCCGCGCAGAGGCGTCGGCACGGCGCGACAAACTGGCCGCGCAGGTGCAGATGGCGGATGAGTTCCTCGCGCAGCTCGCAGCCCCGAGCGAGGCGACCGAGAAGTAGGCAGAGTTCTCCCCTGCGTCGGGGGTGGGGCGTTAGAAGGGTGCGGGGGTGGTGTCGGGTTGGGGTCGGAAGGTGGGGACCCGGCGTTCGGGTTCGACGAGGTAAACCCGTCCGGTGGGTGATTCCCATTCCAGCACCCCACCGGGGCGTTGTCTGACGTCCCAGTCGCCGTGGGTCTTCACGATGTGATGGCCCTTGCACAACGGTCCGAGGTTCCAGGCGGCGGTCTCACCCCCGGCGGACCACGCCAGGGTGTGGTCGATCTCGCACCGCGACGCGGGCATGCTGCACCCCGGCGCCAAACACCGGTCCGCCCGCCACTTCACCAATTTCCGCAACGCCGCAGGCGGCTCATACGAATCCCGCCCCACCGACAGCACCATCCCCGTCTCGGGATGGGTGAGGACCCGCATCCATGAGCGGGCCACACCACACAAGTCCCGGGCCGTGGCGATCGGGATCGGCCCGATACCTTCCACCACCGCCGCATCCGCCCGCGCAGCGTGCTCGTCATCCAGCAGCGACAACACCGGAACGGTGACCACCACACTCGCCCGGATCCCCCGCACCCCAGTGGGATGCTCGGGCACGGTCCCGTCGATCATCAGATCCGCCAGCACATCCGCCCGCACCTGATCCAGACTCCGCGACTCTCCCTCCGCCTTCTTCCACTCCTTACCCATCCGGGTCGCCCGGTCGAAGATCGCATGAGCCTCCACCGCCGGGGCATACAGATGCACCCACGCCATCCCATCCCCGACCTGCTCCACCCACACCCGCCGTGCCTGTACGGCACGCTCCTGCCGCTGCGCGAGCGTGTCCACCCGCGCCTGATCCACCAGCTTGCGCAGCAACCGCCGGAACACACCCACCGGATGAGCCACCGCCAACCCCACCGCCTCACCCTCCAGCGACGCAGCCAATGCGGGCTCGATCCCATCCATCACCGACACGAACACCCGCGCGTGCTGCTCCGTGACCTCCGCCCGTGACAGCACCTCGAACACCCCCCGATACCGGTGCACCAGAGCGTCCGTCATCGTCAGCAACTCCTGCGCGGCATGCTCGGTGATCCCCAATCCCGCCACCAGCTCCAACCGCAACGACCGATCCAACACATCCGACAACGCCCGCCCCGCAACACCCGCCTGCTCGATCCGCACCGACCGCAACCGATCAATCGCCGCGACCTGCTCCGCGAACATCACCGCCCGCAACCCGGCAACCTCGACCACCCGGTCGAACTCATCCGGACCAAACGGACCATACGGACCCGCGCTCACATCACCATCGACCTCAGGCCAGTCCTCGCCGGCGTCGGCCCAATCCAGCCCATCGGCACCGGCCTGGCACGGTCCGATACCGTCCGGCTCGACGCCCTCCGGTCCGTAGCCGTCCGGTTCGGCGCCTGCCGAAGCCCCCGCACCCGGATCATCAGGACCGATGGGACCCGGCTCCAATGCATCGCCCGGTGTATCGAACGCATCATCGAATGTCATACCGGAAACGTTAGAACAGGGTTCCGACATCGGACTTGCGAGACGGCGGCCTACCGGCCCGCGATGCGATCCGGCGTTCCCCACCCGCCGACATAGGCCTCGACATGGGGGGTGGCCGTCAGGACGCGCAGACCCTCGACGATCAGACTCTCGACGTCGAAACCCGCGCTCGTCCCCCACCGCGCCGCGCGTCGGCGAGCGCGCCGCGAGACGACCGTCCCCGCCGGTCTGCCGTCACCCGCCCGCAGTTCGAGGCTCCCCACGGAGCCGGTTCCGAGGCCGGAGAGTCGATCGGCCAGCATCCGCCCCGCCGACGCGAGGACGCCGACGGGATGGTCGAGCGTCCAGGTCACGCGCGCGTCGTCAGCCCCGCCGACAACCGCGACGCCGCCACCGTCGCCAGCCCCGAACCCGACCCCGTCGCCAACCCCGCCCCCGCCACCCACGGAACCCGCGCCGCCTCCGGCATCCGCCCGCACGACCCGCGGATCCCCGCGCAGCACGTCGACATCCGGCACCTCGTCGAGCACCACACGCGCGAGCGGGAACGCCGCGAGCACCGAATCGACGAAGACGAACACGGATGCCGCAGCGTGCACCCCGCGCAGATGCACCACCAGGTCGGGCGTACTCGGCAGGAGTCCGCGCCCCGCAGAGCCCGCGACCGGGATCGCCGCCGCCAACCGCAGTGTCTGGGTGTTGGCGGCGTCGCGTCGGTCGTCCTCGCGGCCGGCCCAGTCGGGACCGTCGTGCCACGCGACAGCCTCGGGAACGTGAGCGAGCACGGCTCCGGCCTGCCACGCCCGGTGCGTCCACTCCCAGTCCTCGCCGCCGTACTCGGTGAAGCTCTCGTCGAAGCCCCCGACCTCGTCGAAGAGCGCCCGCGAGCACGCCATCACCGCCCCGATCACATAACGATAGGAGCGGTCGTCGGCCTCGAGCAGGTTCCCTGTCCGCGCATACTCGTCGGCGAGCCACTCGGGTTCTGGCAGCGCGGTCTCGGCCGCGCGGCTGATCGGCGCATCGGCCGGCAGCCGCGAAAGGTCGGCGTGCCGGCGTCGCCCCACGGTCACCGCGTCCGGAAGCAGAGCCGGCAGGCGGGTGAGCGTGCGCACGTATCCCGTCTCGGGCGCCGTGTCGGCATCGAGAAAGCACAGCACCTCGCCCGTGCTCGCCCGCACGCCGAGGTTGCGCACCGCCGACAGCCGGAACCCGCGATCCTCCTGCCGAACCACCCGCACACCCTCGGGAACATCGATCGGATGCCGCGACCCGTCGTCCGCGACGATCACCTCGAGCAGCTCGGGCGGATACTCCTGCCGAGCCAGCGCGCGCAGCGTTCGGGCCAAGGCATCGCCCTGCTCGTAGTGGGCGACGATCACCGACACCCGGGGCAGCGGGTCCGGGACCAGTCCGTCAACGAGATTCCAGCGGTTCCCCGGCACCCAGCGGTCCTCCGAAACCCGGCGCTGACCGTCCGGCCGGCCCGGTCCCTCCACCCCGCGACCCGACGCCGCGGCATCCCGCACCGCACCCGGCTCGCTCACACGACGTCTCCCGCCCACCAGCGCAGATACGCCGCCGCGACATCGGCGCGGGCCATCGGCATCCGCTCGATGTCATGCCACGTGCTGTCGGGAACGTCGAGCGCCGTGCGCACGGCATCCGCCAGGCGGTCTTCGCGAACCGGCGTCAGTGTTCCGGGGCGAAGCCGCGCCATCTCGTCCACATAGCGGTTCTCGACGCAGACGGGCCGACGCCCCCACCCGATCCACGACACCAGCGATCCGGATGCCGACACGTGCCGATGCGCGATGACCGGCACCGACACCGCCCGACACCGCGCGGCCATGGCGTCGTCGTCGAGCCATCCCGTCACCTCGACGTGGACTCCCGTCGACGCGGCACGGCGCACGAAGGCGTCGAGCTCGCCGGCGTGGCCGTCCGACGCGCGGCCCAGAACGGTCAGCCGCCCGGCGCCGGCCTCAACCGCTGCCGCGAGTGCTTCGTCGTGCCCTTTGCCGGGGTAGAAGTATCCGAGCACGCCGACCGACCCGTCGGGCACCGGCCGCTCCCCGCCGCCGGGACCGCCCTCACCATCTCCGCCGCCGAACACAGTCGGCACGGGCAGCGCGATGACGGTCGCCCCGTCGTCCCAGACCTGCTCTTCGACCAGCAGGGCACGCTCGTGCTCGCTGTTGACCGCGACCTTCGTCGCCGCCCTCGCGACCGCGGCATACGCGGCCCGGCGCCGTGGCAGGTTGCGCGCGCCGTCCGAGGCCTGCGGCACGTCGTGCAGGGTGACCGAGAGCGGATGCCGCCGCGCCACGCCCGCGAAAGCACGCGCCGCCTCTTCGGGCGAACTCCCCCACAGCCGGTCGGTGAACTGCGCATGCACGGGAGTTCCGGGCGCGAGTTCGTCGAGGCGGGACAGGTCGCACGAACCGACCTCGGACGGAGATATGCCGCGAACGGCATCCGCCAGATCGCGCGCGTAGATCGCGACGCCGTGGGGTCCCTCGTGCGTCAGCAGCACCGGGTGGACGGCGTCGGTCATGCCGCCCGCCACACGGCCAGCAGGTCGCCGAGCCGCTCCGCGGCACCGGTCACGAACTGCGGATGACGTGCGTACCACTCCCGATGCGCGTCGCGCACCTCGTCGGGGTCGACCGGCTCCCCGCCCACGATCCAGTGCGCGCGCCGTTCCGTATCGAGCTGCCACGCGTCGACCACCCACGCCTCGAGCGGCGCCTGCACCGCGGCCAGCAGCGGCCGCCCGGGGTCGGTCGGGTCCCCGCCGCCGAGCTTGTCGAGCACGCGCGCCGCGAGGGGCAGGAACAGGTCGTTGCCGGGGTGGTTCACCGTCCGCATGAGGCCCTCGGCGACCGGCTGGAGCAGGTCCGACACCGGCACGTCGATGCTGTCCTCGCGCCGACGCAGTTCGGCGACGGACGCCTCGGCGATCCGCCGCACACCCTCCGCATCGAGCCGGTCGGCCACCGGCAGGCCCGCCGCGACGGAGAGCGTGCGGACGTCGTGGTAGGCCACGATCGGCGGGTCTTCATCCACTCCCGGTACCCGCATCGCCACCTGGAACGGATGCAGTCCCGCGAACCGCACCGAGGGCACGGTGATCACCGGGATGCCGCGCCGCGCGCTCTCGCCCAGCTGACGCGTGCCGAGCGGAAGACCGCGATAGTCGTCGCGAATCGGCTGGGCGACGACGAACTCCGCACCCGCGACGAGGCCGTGGAGCAGCTCGGCGTCCTCCACTGTCATCTCATGCACGGGTGGGACGCGTAGGGTGGGCCGCTCGGGCCCGTCCAGCACGATCCGCAGCGACTCGGCCTGGCAGTTGCCGACGACGAGTCCGAAGGCCTGGGGAAGCGGGTCGAGCCCGTAGAACGCGCCGTAGTGCCGGCGACGCGATATCACCTCGGGTGCCGGTGACGCAATGGTCTCACCGGTGTCAGAGGCCGTCTTCATACTGTGAACGTACATCGTCGGACTCCTCGCCCTTCTGTTCACCCGTTGCATTGCGCCGCCCCCGCGAATGCTTTATACGCGTGCGGCTCGCACCGCCACGCACGAGGGAGTTCCCATCAACACCACGCCCGTTCGCGTCGCCGCCGTCCCGGCCGACCACCCCTACGTGCGCGCGATCACCGACCCGCAGCACATCGAGCTGCTGCCCGATCCCGTCCACCCCGGCGCGCCGGCCGGTCAGTGGTGGCCGCCCCGCGTCCTGTCACCGAGCTGGCTCGATGAGCACGCACCCGAGTTCGACGTGCTCCACATCCACTTCGGGCTCGAGTCCTTCACCCCCGACCAACTGTCCCGCGCCCTCGATCGCGCGCGCAGGCACGGTCGACCCGTGATCTACACGGTGCACGACCTCGAGAATCCGCAGCTGACCGATCAGGCCGCGTACCTGCGACTGCTCGATGTCATCGTGCCGTCCGCCGACGAAGTCCTCACGCTCACGCCCACGGCCGCCGCCGAGGTGCGCCGCCGCTGGAACCGCGCGTGCACCGTCATCGCGCACCCCTCCCTGCTCGAGACGTCCCCGGCGCCGGGGCCCCACGCGATCACCGACGCCTCCGACACCCTTCGGATCGGGTTGCACCTGCGCGACCTGCGCCCGAACATCGATGCCGAGCGCGCGGTCGCCGTCCTCGCCGAGGCCGTCGCCGCCCTGGGGCTGCGCGGCATCTCGGCCGAGGTCGAGGTGCGACTGAACACGCGCGTGCGCGACGAAGACCTCGCCGACCGCCTCGCGCGCGCCGCCGACGCCGCCGCCACCGCCACCGCCGAGAGCAGAGTGCGCATCCACCGCGGCGAGCGCCTGTCCGACGACGAGCTCGCCGGCTGGCTCGCCACTCTCGACGCCTTCGTCCTTCCGTACCGCCACGGAACTCACTCGGGCTGGGTGGAGCTCTGCTACGACCTCGCCGTCCCCGTGGTCGGCACGCGGGTCGGGCATGTGCGGTCGCAGCATCCGGCCGATTTCTTCGCTTTCGACCTCGACGATGCCTCGTCGCTCGTCGACGCGCTCGACGACGTCGCATCACGCACCCGCACCGGCCCCAACCGCGACGCCGAGGTGGCGCGACGCCGCGCCCGTCGTCAGACCCAGCGCGACGAAGTGCGCGCACAGCACCTCGACGTCTACCTCCGCGCGATGGCGAACCAGGCGCTCGGCGAACGGGCCGGCGCGTGACGGCGGGGCACCGGCGGCTGCGCGTGCTCGTGGTCGCGCCCGAGCGCCACGCCCTGCGGCAGCCGCACGCGGGTGGGCTCGAGGCCGTCGTGTGGGACCGCGTCCGCAGACTGCGCCGACGCGGACACGACGTGACGCTGTGCGCGGCCGACGGGTCGGACTTCCTCGGCGACCGCCCCGAGCTCAGGCTCCCCAGTCCGCAGTGGATGCGGGCGCAGGATGCGTCCGACAGCACCAACCCGCCGGGGCACCGCCGGGCGATGACGGCCGCGTTCGACCGGGTGCTCGAGAGCCTGCTCGCCCCCGGCCGCAGCGTCGACGTCGTCGACAACCACAGCCTGCACGGCGACCCGATCCGCTGGAGCAGCACCGCCGGCATCCCCGTCGTGACCACCCTTCACACGCCGCCGCTGCCCGAGATCGTCGAGGCCGCAGGAGACGTCGGCGATGCGCCGCATCGGTTCGTCGCCGTCAGCCAGCACACCGCGCGGGCCTGGTCGGCCGCGGGCGTCGACGCGTTCGTGTTCCCGAACGGCGTCGACACGGCCCGCTGGCGACTCGGCGACGGAGGCGGCATCAGCGGCGGCAGGACCCGCGAGGACTGGGTGTGGTTCGGGCGCATCGTTCCCGAGAAGGCGCCGCACCTCGCGATCCACGCCGCCCGGCTCGCCGGGGCGCGCATCGTGCTCGCCGGCCGCATCGGCGACCCCACGTACTTCGTGCGCGAGATCGCCCCGCTGCTCGGCGACGACGCGCACTACGCGGGTCCGCTGCACCAGCCGGCGCTGAGCCGGCTCGTCGGCTCGTCTGCGGTGGCGCTCGTGACCCCGGTCTGGTCCGAGCCGTTCGGTCTCGTCCTGGCCGAGGCGCTCGCGACCGGTACCCCCGTGGCGGCGTTCGACGCCGGCGGAGTCGGCGAAGTGCTCGACGGGATGCCGGGGGCCGCGGTCGTCGCACCCGGCGACGTGCGTGCGTTGTCGAACGCCGCGACCATGCTGGCGACGCAGGCGCGGGGCATCGGCCAGCGCGCGGCGATCCGGCGGGCGGCGGTCGCGCGCTACTCGCTGGACCGACGCGACCGCGACGTCGAGCGGGTCCTCGCCCACACCGCCATGGGAAGCCCCGCGACCGTGGAACGCGCGGTGGTCGGGTGATCGGCTGGTACGTGCATCATCACGGGCACGGGCACCTGACGCGGTTCCTCGCCGTGCGCCCGCACCTGCGCGAGCCCGTCACCGTCTTCTCGAGCCTGGAGGCGCCCGCCGTGCTTCCGCCCGAGACGACCTGGGTCGCTCTCCCTGCGGATGCCGACGTCACGGTCGCTCCGGATGGTGCGACACGGGACCCCCGCGACGCCGACCCCACCGCGAACGGGGCGCTGCATTGGGCGCCGATCGGCCACGCGGGCCATCGCACCCGGCTCGCGACGATCGCGACGTGGATCGCCGACATACACCCGGCCGCCTTCGTCGTCGACGTCAGCGCCGAGGTGTCCGCCTTCGTGCGCCTGCTCGGCGTGCGCACCGTCGTCGTCACCCAGCCCGGCGAGCGCACCGATCCCGCGCACACCCTCGCGTACGACCTCGCCGACCGCATCCTCGCCCCGTGGGCGCCCGAGACGCATCGCACACCGTCACTCGACGCCCGCGGCGAGCGCGTGGTGCGCGTCGGCGGCATCTCCCGTCACGACGGTCGTGACATCCTGACGCCCCGCGAGCCGCGCCGGGTGCTGTTCCTCGGTCGGATGCTGCCACCCGAGCACCTCGCGCACACGGTCGAGCTGCTGCGAACTGCCGGCTGGCAGGTCGAGTCGGCCGGCACCGCCGACGACCGCGTCGACGACGTCTGGCCGCTGCTGTGCCGCAGTGCTGTGGTGGTGACCGCGGCCGGGCAGAACAGCATCGCCGACGCCGCTGCGGCAGGGATCCCCGCCGTCGTCATCCCGCAGGAGCGTCCCTTCGACGAGCAGCACCACACCGCGAGAGCGGTCGCGGCGCTGGGGTGCGCGACTGTTCCCGCGGGAGATCCGAGCCCCCACGAGCTCGTGAGCCTGATCGAGCAGGCAGCGGCCGAGCCCGCCGACTGGTCGGTGTGGCAGGTGAGCGGGGCCGCCGCCCGCGCCGCCGCCGTCATCCACGAGGTCGCCGCACGTGCGGACTCCCCCACGGGCTTCGCCCCCAAAGCCATAGCAGCAGACGCCAAGACCGAGACCGACCGTGACGAGGTCGCCGCATGACCCGGGTCGCCGTCATGACGGTCGCCTCGGCGTCCCGCTTCGGCCACCTGCAGACCCAGCGCGGCGTGCTGCGCGACGTCGCGCCCGCCGACCTCGACATCCTGCGCATCGAGGCGTGGCTCGACCCGGAGCCACCGCTGCGGGCGACGCACGGCCCGCGGTCCGGGGCCGACGCCACCGTTCATGTTCCGCCCGGCGCGTCCGGCATGCGGGTCGGCGCGGCCCGCAACGCCGTGGCCGAGGTCGCGCTGCGCGAGGGTGCGGACGTGCTCGTCTTTCTGGACGTCGACTGCCTGCCCGGTCCCGACCTGCTCTCGCGCTACGTCGCCGCCGCCCAGCGGCATCCCGACGCTCTGCTCGCGGGTCCGGTCACCTATCTGCCCAGCATCCAGCGCCCGACCCGTGCCGACGAGCTCGGCGCGATGACCCGGCCGCACCCCGCCCGCCCGTCCCCGTCCGACGGCACGACCGAGCAGGCCGATCCCGATGCGTACGACCTCTTCTGGTCACTCTCGTTCGCGGTGACCCCCGCGACCTGGCAGCGGCTCGGCGGATTCTCCGACGACTACGAGGGGTACGGCGCCGAAGACACCGACCTGGCGTGGCGGGCTCGGGAGCACGGCATCCCCCTGCGATGGGTGGGCGGCGCCCACGCCTATCACCAGTGGCATCCGACGTCGTCGCCGCCGTGGGCGCATCTGGACGACATCCTTCGCAACGGCCGCATCTTCGCCGCGCGCTGGGGCACCTGGCCGATGCGGGGCTGGCTGGACGCCTTCGCCCGCGCCGGTGCGATCGTGGCGCACGACGGCGGCTGGGTTCGCGCAGGAGTGAGCTCGGCGGCCTAGGGTTCGGGCCACTTCTCGGGCGCGCCGCCGTCGGGGCCCGGCGCGACCACCCCCTGGAACGGCGTCAAGGTCTCCCAGCCCTCGGGCGTCGAGCGGAGGAAGAGCACGACCGGCTCGCCGCCGGCCGCGTCGGCCATCGAGTCTCCGGTGTCGCCGCAGCTGCGCGGAAGGGACGCGACCACGATCTCGCTCTCGCCCGACCCCTTGATCCACTCGTCGACCTCGACGGTGAACGTCGTGGAGGTCAGCACTTCGTACGGCCGGGTACCCGCCTCGTCGATGACGCGGGCTCGCACGACGGCGTCCGACTGCTCCACCGCGTCGGCGGGGGTCTCGAGGTAGATCCAGCTGATGCACGCCTCGGCCTCGGTGCCGATCTCTCCGGGCGCGCACCCCGTCGGCCACACCGCCGCGCCGAAAGCGAGGGCGACGGCCGCAAGGCGCAGCATCCGCCGGTTCATGCTGCGATCGTCGCACACGCAGCCTCGTGACGGACCGACTCCACGGATCCGCCGCGCCCCCGCTTCCGGCCGCTGAGCGAGCGCACGCCCCTCCCCGGTCGCTGAGCGAGCGCACGCCACTCCCCGGCCGCTGAGCGAGCGCAGCGAGACGAAGCGCCCCTCCCGGCAAGCGAGCACACGCCACTCCCCGGTCGCTGAGCGAGCACAGCGAGACGAAGCGCCCCGCCGGCCCCATCACTCCAGCCGGAAGCCGACCTTCATCGTCACCTGGAAGTGCAACTGCCCGTCGGCGAGCGCACCACGCGTGCTGACGACCTCGAACCAGTCGAGGTGCCGCAGCGTCTCGGCGGCGCGGTCGAGTCCGTTGCGGATGGCGGCGTCGGTGCCGTCAGGAGACGTGCCGACGATCTCGGTCACGCGGTAGGTGTGCGCGGTCATGATGTTCCCCTCAGCCGGGGCTCCATCGCACCGGCGCTCACCGCGACCGTATCCCCGCAGAGCGTCCGCGACCAGGGGTCGCCCCCTCGCGTTTAGGTTGGGACCATGTCGACCGCACATCGTCGCGCTGCAGCGGCCGCCATCGCCCTCCTCGCCGTCGCACTCACCGGATGCTCCCCCGACCTCCTCATCTGGGGGCCCGACGGCGCCCGCGTGATCGACACCACCGAGCAGGCCATCGCCGCTGCCTCGGCCGATGACATGACCGCCTTCGCATGCGCGGACTCGGCCGCCGACTTCGGCGAACCGGAGGACTGGCGCGGACTCTCCGCCGGCGAACCCGAAGGCTTCACGGCCGACTACTGGCCCGACCAGGCCGCGCTCGAGCCGGACTGGTCCATCAACCTTGAGATGGGCGGCTCAGCCGAGGACGGCCGGGTGTTCCCGGGCGACCTCTTCTTCCGCGACACAGATGACGGCCTGTGCATCGTCGACATCGCGTGGTGGACGGTCGAGTCCACCGGCTGACCCGCCGTAGGCCGGATGCCGCAACGTCAGCCCTACGGTCCACACTGAAGGAACACCGCCAACGACCCGACGAGGGGACCCGCCATGTCTTTCCAGGCCTATCTCGACACCATCGAAGACAAGACCGGTCTCACGCCGCGTCAGCTGCTCGAGATGGCGAAGAGCAAGGGGTACGACGATCCGAACGTGAAGGCCGGCGAGATCCTCGAATGGTTGAAGGCCGACTACGACCTCGGGCGCGGCCACGGCATGGCTCTCGTGCACGTGATCAAGAAGGGGCCGCAGATCGACCAGAAGCACGTCGGCACGACCGGCACGCATCGCGACGACTCCGACGTGCTCTGGCTCGACGGCAAGGCGACCAAGCCCGCCTGACCCGCGCCCCGACCGAGCCCCGGCCTACCCGCTCCAGGGCTGTCTGATCGGATGCCGCAACCCGCCCGAGCGCGGGTTGCGGTCACTCGTTGGCGAGGACTGCCCGCGAGCGCAGACGCCCCGCAGCGAGGAGTTCGAGAGCGGTCTCGGCATCCGACATCGCGTATCGGTCGACGACGGTGCGGATCTTGCCCTCGGATGCGAGGCGCAGCACTTCGCGCATCGCACTCCGCGGACCGAGGATCGAGGCCTTGATGGTCTGCTCCTTGTTGAAGTGGAAACCTTCGACGTTCAGCGGCACCCCCGACACCAGAGTCCCACCCCACTTCAACGCGCGCAGGGCCTGAGCTGTGACCTCGTCCGACGGCGCGAAGGTCACCGCCGCATCGAGGCTGTCCTCGAGTTCCTCGCCCGGGTCGACCACCGAGGCATCGACGAGTTCGCGCGCACCGAGCTCGCGGGCGACGTCGAGGTGGTCGGCGCTGCGTGCGACGGCGATGACGTCGGCACCGGTGAGCACGGCGAACTGCAGCGCGAGGTGCCCGACACCGCCGAGCCCGAAGACGCCGACGCGCTTGCCCGGGCCGAGGTCGAGCTTGGCGATCGCGCCGTACCCGGTGATGCCGGGGCAGAACAGCGGCGCGGCGTCGACCAGATCGAGGTTGTCGGGCACGTGATAGGTGTGGGCGGCGTGCGAGAGCATGAACTCCCCGTACCCGCCGTCGACGTGCTCGCCGGTGATGAGACGCTCGTGGCACAGGTGCTCGCGCCCGCTCGTGCAGAACTCGCACTTCTCGCACGTCCACCACAGGGGCTGGACGCCCACGGGATCGCCGACGGCGAAGCCGGTGACGCCTTCGCCGAGAGCCGAGACGCGCCCGGTGACCTCGTGGCCGGGAACGATCGGGCTGATCGCCGGAACGCCGCCGTCCACCCAGTCACCTTCGATCGTGTGCAGGTTCGAGCGGCAAACCCCGCAGCCCGCGACCTCGATGAGCAGCTGTCCGGGCCCGGGTTCGGGCGTCGGGGACTCCCGCCATTCGAGCGGATGCTGGTCGAGCGGTGCGGGAGTGTCGAGCTGATTCGCGTACACGGTGGGTTCTCCTTGGATCGGTCGTCAGGGGTGTCGGTCGAACGGGTCAGGACCCGACGGGGTGGGCGACGGCGATGTCGCGGAGCACGGGCTGCACCACGCCGTCGAGGATGAGGGGCTCGCCGTCCACGGTGAGCGTGCCGTGCTGCGCGCCGCCGCGGCGGCGGAGATCGCGGACGATGTCCCAGTGCAGGGCCGAGTCGTTGACGCCGCCGCACTGGGGGTAGGCGCGACCCAGCGCGAGGTGGACGGTGCCGAGGATCTTCTCGTCGATCAGCAGATCGCCGGTCGGCGTGCTGAGCGCGGCGTTGGTGCCGATACCGAACTCACCGACACGGCGCGACCCGGCATCCGTATCGAGCAGTTCGCGCACGAACTCGATGCCGTCATCGGCGGATTCGCCGACCACGAGGCCGTTCTCGAACTCCAGGGTGAGGTCTCGCACGCGCACACCGGCGAAGTAGAAATCTCCAGGGAATCGGATGCTGCCGCTCACGCCGCCTTCGAGCGGCGCTGTGGCGATCTCACCGTCGGGCCAATTGGCCTCGCCCGCGAAGGCGACCCACCGCCGGCCCGCGACCGGCAGCTCCAGCCGACGCCCCGAGTCCTCGATCACGACGGTCTGCGCAGAGTTCAGACGCGCGCACAGCGCGTTCATGCGCTCGGCCGCGTCGGACCAGTCCGCATCGAACGACGCTGTCCATTCCGAGCGGAGCACCTGATCGTCGAGACCCGTCGCTGCGGCCCACGCGGGAGTCGGCACCCGAACCAGCGCCCAACGCGTCCCCTGCCAGCGCAGCGTCGAGACGACACCGCGGCCGTGGCGCAACGCAGCGATCCGGGCGGGGTCGGCGTCGACCACTGGCGCTGTCATGGCCCGGAACGACACGTGCACATCGCACCACTCCATGGCCGCGACTTCGAGCGGAGGGGCCTGCGTCAACGTGTCGAGCGATGCCCATCGAAGTGCCCCGGCATCGAAGCGCTCGTCGGTCGAGATGACCTGCGGCAGGGCCCCCCGGCGCCAGCACTCGTCGACGAACGCGGCGACCGCGTCCATCGCTGAACTGTCCGTGACGAATACCGACACCCGGTCGCCCGCCGCGACCGCGACGCCGTCCGCGACGAGGACGGCGATCCGTCGCCACTCCTCCGCGCCGGCGGTCGTGTCACTGGTCTCCGCGTTCATTCCGCTCTCCGTCGTTGCAGGGGCGCGACCGCGTCGTAGAGCGCGAGGTAGTCCTCGTGGTCGCGGCGGAGCGCATCGACGGGCACCGCGTCCGCACGAACGGTCTCGCGCAGACCCACCCACGCGCGCACGTCCTCGGCAGACGACACCGCCCCGACGCCGAAGGCGGCGAGGAACGCGTCGCCGAGCGACGCGCCGGGCGAGTCGACGACGTGCTGGTCGAAACCGGTGATGGCGGACACGCTCTCGATGATGAAGGGGTTCTTGGTCGCGCCACCCACCGCCACGACGCGCTCGATCGGCGCGTCCTCGGCTGCGTAGGCTCCGATCGCGGCGGCGATCGAGTGGCCGACCCCCTCGAGGAACGCGCGGGCGACGTCGGCTCGGGTGTGCTCGAGCCCCAGCCCCATCACGACCGCGCGGCTGGCGGCATCCTGGAACGGAGTGCGCTCACCCGAGAAGTGGGGCATGGCGAGCACTCCGCGGGCTCCCGGCGTCGACTCCGCAGCCAGCGCGATGAGGCGTCCGAACGTCTCCTCATCGGTGTCGGCGGTGAGTCCGAGCAGGTCGGCGATCCAGCGGGTGGCCGTCCCGGCCGTCGAGGTCCCGGCAGCCAGGACCGCTGTGCCTTCGAACACGAACGGTGCGGCCCACAGCTGCTCGCTGGTGCGGATCCGGTCGCCGACGCGGATGAAATACCCGCTCGACCCGTACATCGCCATGAGTTCACCGTCGGCGACGGCACCCGAGCCGACGGCCTCGGCCGGAGCATCCGTCGTTCCGATGATCACCGGTGTGCCGACGGGGATGCCGGTGACATCGGCCGCGGCATCGGTCACCGTGCCGGCGATCTCGCTGCTCCAGCCGATCCGCGGCAGCCGGGTCTCATCGACGAACTCCTCGCACCCCGTGACATCCCAGCGGCCGGCCGCCAGGTCGTAGAGCGGGTGGAAGTAGCCGGCGGTGGCATGGTCGATCGTGACCTCGCCGGTGAGCTTCGCGACGAGCCAGGACTGGCTCGTCATGAACCACCGCGCCGCCTGCCAGACCTCGGGCTCGGCTTCCGCCAGCCACGCGATCTTGGGTCCGGCCGACTGACTCGTGAGCACGTTGCCGCTCCGGCTGCGGATGGTCTCGACGCCGAGTCGCTCGGTCAGGGCCCGGATCTGATCGCCTGCGCGCGTGTCGATGCCGTACAGGATCGCCGGTCGGAGCGGAGTGAAAGCGGCGTCCGTTGCGACGACGCACGGCCCTATCGCGCTCACGCCAACGGCCGCGACCTCGCGCGGGTCCACTCCGGAGAGAAGGTCGCGCGAGATGGCGCACACATCCGCCCACCAGTCGCTCTCGGGATCCTGCTCGACGTGTCCGGGCGCGGGAGTGGCGATGCCGTGGTGGCGCCGTGCTTGTGCGAGCACGACACCACCGGCGTCGACGAGCACGCCCTTGCTTTCGAACGTGCCGACGTCGATCCCGAGGAACATCGTCAGCGCACGCTCCGGGCGACGCTCATGAGGTCCTTCACCCGGGCGACGTCGACATCGTTCTCGAAGATGCCGTCCTTCTTGAAGAACGTGCCCACGATCCCGGCGTCGGCGAACTGCATGCTGTCGGCCAGCGTGTCGGGCCGTACGCCGGTGTTGACGACCACGGGGGTGGTTCCCGCGTTCTCTTTCACGACCTTCAGCGTCGATGTGTCGGTGGGCGCGCCCGCTGTGAGGCCGGATACGCACAGACCGTCGGGCACGCAGTTGAAAACCGTCGATCGTGTGAGCGCAGCCAGCTCGCGCTCGGCGACGTACGACGCGGCCTCGGGCACGATGTTGAACAGCAGCCGCACGTCCTCGCCCGACACGGCGAGGCGGTGGCGGGCGGTCCGTCCGACGTTGGTGTCCCACATCCCGAAGTCGCTGGCGTAGACGCCCGTGAAGATCTCGCGGACGAAGGCCGCTCCGGTGGCCACCGCGAGGTCGATCGACCGCACGGCGTCCCACAGCACATTGACTCCGAACGGCACAGCGATCTCATCGCGCACCTCCCCGATGACGCGGGCCATGGTGATGGCGGTGATCGGCTCGGTCTTCGTCAGGTACGGCAGGCTGAACTCGTTGGAGATGAGGATGCCGTCGACGCCTCCCTCTTGCAGCGCGGCGATCTCGTGCCGGGCGTGCGCGATGATGGCATCCATCCCCGCGGACTTGTCGTAGGCGGGGTCACCGGGCAGAGCCGGAAGGTGGCACATGCCGATGATCGGCTTGCGGACGCTGAAGACCTCGTCGAGCCAGGTGGTCACGCGGCCGACTCCTTCGCGGTGTCGGCGTCGCGCCAGGCCTCGACGAAGCGAAGCAGAGCGGTGGCTCCGGGGTCGGCGAGTCCGATGCTCCGCTCCTGCAGCCACGACGCTCGGCCGCGGCGGGACTGCAGCGGCTTCGTGCGCTCGACCGCATCTGCTGCGGCCGCCACGGATGCATCGACCGCGGTTGCGGCATCCGTCTGGCCCTTGAGCGCGTCGGCGACGGCAGCCAGCCCGTCGTAGATGGTCTTGTCGTTCAACTGGGTCTTGCCCCGCTGGGCGATGCTCGCGGCGGCGGCGTCGGCGAAGGCCTGGGTGTCGGCGATGGTGATGTCTGTCTTGTCAGCCCACACGCGTGAGCCGGCGAGCAGTGCGCCGGCCACGAGCGCCGCCATCGTCGAGGGGTTCGCGTTCGCGAAGGCCTTCGCCGTCGCACGGGCGATGTCGGTCGGTGTGGCGTCGGCCGGCAGTTGCTGGAGCGCTTCGATGACGGCATGGGAGCCGGCCGATACGGTGATGCCGAGGTCTCCGTCACCGAGCTGCTGGTCGAGGTCGCGCAGTTCGTCCGCAGAGTTCACCAGCAGCGCGAGGCTGCCGCGCAGCCGGGCGTTCAGGTCAGTGGGGTTCATTCGTCAGTTCTCCTCGAAGAAGGGCGAGCGCGCGGGTGCGTTGAGCAGCGCGAGACGGTCGTCGTTGAGTTCGAGCAGCGAGATCGACGCGCCGGCCATCTCGAGGCTCGTGGCGTACTCGCCGACGTAGTTCTTGGCGATCTCGATGCCGAGGCCTGACAGGACCTGATGGGTCTTGCGGTAGAGCACGTAGAGCTCCTCGAGGGGTGTGGCGCCCATTCCGTTGACGAGCACGGCCACACGCGCACCCGAGGTGAGCCCGAGGTCTTCGACCAGGGGCGTGACGAGATGCTCGGCGATCTCGTCGGCGGTCTCGAGGGGGCCGCGGCGGGTGCCGGGCTCGCCATGGATACCGATGCCGATCTCCATCTCGCCGTCCGGCAGCTCGAAGCTGGGCTGACCCGTCGTGGGAAGGATCGTGGGTGCGAGCCCGATCCCCATGGTGGCGGTGTGCTCGATGACGTCCTCGGCGATCGCGGCGACCTCGTCGAGCGTGTCGCCGCGCTCGGCTGCGGCGCCCGCTGCCTTGTACGCGAACAGGATGCCGGCGACGCCACGGCGGTCGAGCTTGCGGTCCTTGGGCTGGCTCGCCACATCGTCACGACCCAGCACCGTGCGGGTGGGGATGTCGTCCAGTTCGGCGAGGTCGACGGCGAGGTCGAAGTTGAACACGTCGCCGCCGTAGTTGCCGTAGAGGTAGAGGACGCCGGCGCCGCCGTTGACAGCCTTGGTCGCCTGGAAGATCTGGTCGGAGCTGGGCGAGCTGAAGACGTTGCCGATCGCCACGCCCGAGCACAGCCCCTTGCCGACATATCCCTTGAACAGCGGCAGGTGACCGGATCCGCCGCCGGTCACGATCCCCACTTTGCCCTGCTGGGGTGCGTCCGCGCGCACCAGCACGCGCAGGTCGTCACCGGGCGTCTTAACGAGGTCGGGGTGGGCGAGCAGAATGCCCTCGACGAACTCGTCGACGAACGCCTCGGGGGCGTTGATGATCTTCTTCACTGGGATCCGTCCTTTCCACGGGTCTGTGTGAGTCCACGTTTCTGAGTGGCGACCGCCACCGTTTCGCTCGACGCCGGCGGCGAGGCCTTCGCCCGGCGCCGGAATCTGATCTGGTCGATGACCATCACCGCGATGAGCAGGACGCCCTGCGCGATGGCGTACTCGTATGCCGAGAGCCGCAGCGCGGTGAACCCGCTCGACACCACCTGCAGCGTGAGCGTTGCGAGGATGACGCCGAGGACGGTGGCGAAGCCTCCATTGGGGTTCGTCCCGCCGAGAACGGCGATCACGATCGCAAGCAGGATGTAGCTGGAGCCGTAGTCGGCGCTGGCCGACGGGTTGCGCGCCAGGAAGATGAGTCCGGCGAGGGCGCCCAGCAGTCCGCTGATGATGTAGGTCAGCATGAGCGTCGAGCGGGCGCTGATGCCCGAATACCGCGCGGCGACGGGGTTGGCGCCCTGCAGCTGGATCTTGCGCCCGATCGGGGTGCGGTCGACGACGATCGCGAGGACGATCGCCGCGACGATGAGGATGACGAACAGGATCGGTACCCCGATGACCGTGGCCCGCCCGATGTCGCGCAGCACGGTCGGCGCACCCGAGATGGTCACGCCGCCGGTCCACACGAGCGCGATGCCGTTGAACAGCTGCATCGTGGCGAGGGTGGTGAGGATCGGAGTGATGCCGACGATGCTGATCAGTGCACCGTTGACCGCGCCGAGGGCGGCACCCACGGCGAGCCCCGCGAGCATGAGCAGCGGCGCCAGCCCTTCGGCGGTCTCCGCGCCCGCTGATGCAGAGATCGCCGTGTAGAGCGACGACACGGTGATCGCCGACATGTTCGCGATCGCCACCACCGAGAGGTCGATGCCGCCGGTGAGCATCGCGAGCATCATCGCCAGCGAGATCAGGCCGATCTCGGGTGCACCGACGCCGATGTTCTGCAGGTTGACGGGATTGAGGAAGACGCGCGGGTTGAGTACGGCGAACAGGATGAACGTCGCCACGAGCAAGATGATCATGCGTCCCGAGCCCCGCTGCACCTGGATGCGCGAGATCAGCGAGCCGAATCTCTCGTCGAGCCGGCGGTTCGCCTGGCCGAGCCCGTTGGAGCCGTGGTCGGTCATGCGCGGCTCACCTCCTCTTCGAGCAGCACGGCGGACGGCCGCGATCGCAGGGCGGCGAGCGCCTGGACGCTGACGCCGATGAGCAGCAGCACCCCGACGGCAGCGCGCTGCCAGGTGCTCGGAACCCCGATGAGCACGAGGTTGTTGTTGATCAACTGGACGAGCAGCACACCCAGGACGGTGCCGAGGACAGAACCGCGTCCTCCGAAGATCGACGCCCCGCCCAGCACGACGGCCGCGATGATGTCGAGCTCGGTGCCGACGAGCGACTGCGGGTTGGCGTTCTTGCCGAGGATGACGAAGATCACGCCGCCGACGGCGGCGAGCGCACCGACGAGGACGTACAGCAGGATCTGGGTGCGGACCACCCGGATGCCCACGCGGCGGGCGGCCTCGATGTCGCCGCCGATGGCGTAGATGCTCCGGCCGAAGGTGGTGTACCTCAGCATCCACCACACCACCGCGACGATCACGACGACCGGGACCATCATGGCGTGCAGGTACCCGGCTCCGGGCACGTCGACGAGGTGGGCGTCCGCCGCTTCGGCGACACTCGGGGGCAGCCGACTGGCGGAGATGTAGGCCGAGCCGATGTAGGTGAGGAGGATGCCCTTGATGATCCCCTGCGTACCGAGGGTGACGATCAGCGTGGGCAGACGGAAGCGGGCGATCACCACGCCGTTGAGCAGCCCCCACAGGGCGCCGATCACGATGGCGATGACGAAGATGCCGACGAGCGTGGGATCGAAGCTGTTCTCGCTCGACCACGCGACCGTCGTGTACGCGGCGAATATCGCGATGGCGGGGAACGAGACATCGATGCCGCCCGAGATCATGACCAGCAGCACACCGAGCGCGAAGATCAGCGGGACGAGCGAGCTGCGCACGAGTCCGAAGAACGTGCCAGGGGTGAGGAAGGCGGGGCTGGCCAGCGACATCGCGATCATCACGACGAGGATGACGGCGACGAGCACGCCTTCGTTGTTGGCGCCGCGGAGGCGACGGAGCACATCCATCAGGCGGTCATCCTCTCTTGGATCGCGTCGACGGCGATGTCGTCGCCCGTGACTTCGGCCACGATGCGCCCGGCGCGCACGATGAGCACGCGGTGGCAGCTCGAGACGAGTTCGGGGATGTCGTCGGAGATGACGATGATCCCCATCCCCTCCGCAGCCTGCTCGCGCAGGATCGCGAAGATCTCCTCCTTCGAGCCGATGTCGACGCCGACGGTGGGCCCGTTGAGCATGAGCACGGTGGGCTTGCGGTCGAGCCACTTCGCGATGACGACGCGCTGGGCGTTGCCCCCGGATAGCGACCGGACGGGGGCCTGCACGTTCGGTGCCTTCACACGCAGCCGCTGGAAGAGCAGTGCCATGGACCGCCGGATGCGTGCGCGGTCCAGGAGCAGCGCCTTGCCTCGGTAGGAGTCCAGCGACGCGGCGACCATGTTGTCGGCGATCGACTTCTCGAGGAACAGGCCCTGGGTCAGCCGGTCTTCGGGCACATAGCCGATGCCCGCGCGGACGGCGTCGTTGATCGAGCGGATGCGGCGAGGCGAGCCATTGATGTCGACGTGGCCTGAGTCGGCGGGCGCGACACCGAAGATCGCCTCGGCGATCTCGCTGCGGCCCGAGCCCAGCAGGCCGGTGATGCCGAGGATCTCGCCGGGGCGCAGCTCGAAGTCCACGTCCCGGAACGCGCCCTTGCGGCCGAGACCCGACACGCGCATGACAGGGGCGAGACCCGAAGGAAGCTCTTCGACGAGACGCTCCTCGCTCACGTCGCGCCCGGTCATGGCCTTGGCGATGCTGCGACCGGTGTAGTCGGAGGCGGGCCCGGACTCGACGACTTCGCCGTTTCGGAGCACGGTGACGTACTGCGAGATCTTGAGCACCTCGTCGAGTTTGTGGCTGACGAACATCACGGCGACGCCGCGCTCCTGCAGGCGCCGCACGATGGCGAAAAGACGATCCACTTCGCTGTGGGTGAGTGCCGTCGTGGGCTCATCCATGATGAGGACGCGCGCCTCGCCGACGAGGGCACGGCAGATGGCGATCAGCTGACGGTCGGCGACCGACAGGTGCTCGACATCGGCGTCGAGGTCGAGGTGGAGGCCGAGCTCGGTGACGATCTTCTCCGCCGCCTCGCGGATGCGGCGGCGGGACGAGAGCTTGCGCCGGTCGGCCAGCTCGCTCAGCATCGCGATGTTCTCGGCGGCGGTGAGGTTGGGGAAGAGCGAGAAGTCCTGGTAGATCACCTGGATGCCGGCGCGGATGGCCTGCGACGGGGTGACATGGCTGTGGCTCTCGCCGTCGATGATCAGCACACCGGAGTCGGGGCGCTCGACGCCGCTGATGACCTTGATGAGGGTGGACTTGCCGCTGCCGTTCTCGCCGGCAAGGCAGTGCACCTGGCCGGCTTCGAGCGTGAGGGATACGCCCCCGAGGGCACGGACGCCGCCGTAGATCTTGACGACGTCGCGCACCTCGAGGACCGTTTCGGCGGGACTCATGAGCGTGGGGCTCCTTCGAGTCGCCGTGCGGGGGCGCTCACCTGGGCGAGCGCCCCCGCACGGGCGAGGACGGGATCAGAAGTCGTACTCGGCGGCGTTCGAGGCGTCGACCACGACGCCGGCCTCGCCGGCGAATACGTTGTCGAAGCCCTCGAGCTTCACGAGCGACTCGTATCCCTCGATACCGAGGTCGGTGCCCTCTTCGATCGTGCCGCCGTCGACGAGGATCTGCGCGATCGCCAGCTGGGCTTTGCCCGCGAGGGCCGGGTCCCAGAAGAAGATCTTGTCGATCGCCCCCGAGTCGAGGTAGCTGCCCGCCACCGACGGGATCGAGGTGCCCATGACGCAGACGCTGTCAGCCTTGCCGGCCTCCTCGACGGCGCGGGCGATGCCGACGACGTCGGTGCCGGCCGAGCCCTGGAAGCCCTTGATGTCCGGGTACTTCGCCAGCAGTTCCTTCGCCTTGTTGTAGGCGACCTCTTCGTCCTCTTCGGACTCGATGGGGTCTTCCAGACGGTTCATGTCGGGGAAGTTCGACTCCTGGTTGTCCAGGGCGCCCTGCACCCACTCGCTGTGCGAGCCGTTGGTGAGACGGCCGACGAACTGCACGTAGCCGCCCTCCTCACCCATGCACTCGGCGAGGTTGTCCATGATCTGCGCACCGTAGGCGGTGTTCTCGAACGCCTCGATGTCGATGTCGACGTTCTCGATGCCGGCTGCCTCGTGCGACACGACGACGATTCCGGCATCCCGGGCCTCACCGAGTACCGAAGCCAGTCCGGCGACATCGTTCGGGACGACTGTGATCGCTGCCGGCTCCTGTGCGATCAGGTTCTGGATGATTTCGACCTGACCCTCGTTGGTGGCGTCGGCCGGACCTTCCTGACGTGCGTCGACCCCCGTCTCGGAAGCCCACTCGTCGACGCCGACCTGCATGCGGTCGAACCAGCCGATACCGGTCGCCTTGACGACGGTGACGTAGGCGCCCGAGGCGCCATCTCCTCCGTCGCCGGCGCCGGCGCCGGGGTCGGTCGAGCCGCCGCCGGCCGTGGTGCCGCAGCCTGCGAGGGCGAACACTGTCGCGCCGGCCAGCAGCGCGATTGCAGAACTCTTGCGCTTCATACTCACTCCTTTGTGTGATCCGGTCGCGGCACTGGTGCGCATTCGCGACGATCTGGGGCTCGACACTACTCAGCATCACTCACCCCGTCAACCGTTATCGAGCATTACGAATCGATAACGCGCAAGAATGCTCGATATCGCGCAGACGGTCCCGCTATAGTCGTCGAAGGAGCGAGAGAGGACAGCCCCGCGATGACGCGCCAAGCCCAGATCGTGGAACTGCTCACCGAGCGGGGGTTCCAGTCGGTGACCGAACTCGCCGACGCGCTCGATGTCGCGCCGTCCACGATTCGGCGCGATCTCGAGCATCTCGCTACGCGCGAGCTCGTCCAGCGCACGCACGGCGGCGCGTTTCCGATCCGCGCGGCGGATCTGCCGGTCGCTATCGACAAGACCCTTCACAGGCGCGAGAAGATCGCCATCGGCAAGGCGATGGCCGATCGCATCCTCGACGGGCAGACGGTGCTGCTGGACAGCGGAACCACGACACTCGAGGTCGCCCGGCACCTTCGCAGCTCGCGAATCACGGTCGTGACGAACGACCTGCAGATCGGCACGGCGATCGCCGAACGCCAGACGGCGAATCTCGTCTTCATCGGCGGCGAGCTGCTGCCCAACGACTGGTCGATGTGGGGACCGACGGCTGTCGAGCAGCTGCGCAACCTGCGTGTGAACGTCGCGATTCTGGGCTGCGACACCGTGATGGACGACGGGCTCTACAGCACCTCCAGCTATGAGATCGAGCTGAAGCGGACCATGCTGTCGGTCGCGAACGAAGCCTTCTTCGTCGCCGACAGCTGGAAGTTCGGCCGCGACGCCCTCTTCCGCATCGCGGACCTCGATCCGTTCACCGCCGGCATCACCGACACCCACCTCGACCCGCTGCGGGCGTCCACCTTCCCCGTGCCGCTGATCCGCGCGTCCGCCACCTGATCGCGCCCTCGCGGTTCGCGCCCGCCGCTGAGCGAGCACCCCCCTCACCCCGGTCGCTGAGCGAGCACGCCTCTCCCCGGTCGCTGAGCGAGCACGCCTCCTTCTCCGGCCGCTGAGCGAGCGCAGCGAGACGAAGCGCCCCGCCGACGACCTTGCGCGCCCGGCAACCGAGGTCTATCGTCAGGGCCAACTGGGGAGTATGCCGTCCAACGGGCGTTCAGCGCGGAGCGCTCATCGACGCCGACACGCGAACCAGAGGTGTCCGCTTACCCGACGGGCACGCCGTTTCCTCGCGTGGGGATGGTCGACATGCACCGGTTCATCAGCGCCAAGCGCGCAGCCATTGCCGCCGCCGCGATATTCGCGCTGCTGCTGTCCAGCACAACGCCCGCGCTGGCCGCAGACGTACACGAAAGCAGCCTTCCGCATCAGGTTCTGATCGCAACGTCCGAAGAGCCGGTCCCGCCCTCGGACGCGTGCGAGTGGTACGGCACGATGTCGCGGGAGTTCATCGAGAACACCACCACCAGTTTTTCCCGCCAGGTCGTAGAGGAGAGGACGAGCGTCGTCTCAGCTCCCGTCGATGGCGAGTTGTGTGGTCTGAAGTGGGCGGGAAGCTACACCGCCGACTTCTACTCAAGCTACGAGGGTGTGTGCAACACGATCGTCGATACCCTGACCAACAATTTCTCTGGTGCGGGAACGGGAAGCTACGGCGGCATCGTCGACGGTCCGGACCTGAGCGGCAGATACTTCCCCGCGTTCTCCACTTCTATAACCGAGTCGATGAGCGGGAGCGTCGAAGTCTTCGGCTCCGGCGACTGCGGCGAAGGAGCCGTCTCGCGTTCGGAATCAGGTTCAGTCGGAGTGAAGAGTCTCAGCACGATCTGTCAAGAGGACGCCGTACTCACCGACTACTACCTAACGGAGGATGCGCAGGTCGCTCAGGGCGCTTGTGTCTACACGGTATCTACGAGCGCAAATGGGTACACCGTCAACTCGACGGAGACGACGACGTGGAACCTTCGCCGCACGGTCTGCGACGACACCGTCGACACCGATAGCGGCGGAGTCAGCGACTGCACCGAGTTTGAGAACGGCACGAATCCCGCGGACCCGTCCGACGACAATGATCCCGACAACGATGGCGACGGGATCCCCGACAGCACGGACGACTGTCCTTCGATAGCAGGCCCTGCGTCGGCGGGGGGCTGCCCCGACTACGACGGAGATGGCGTGAACGACTTCGTCGACAATTGCATGACAGTCGCCAACGCCGGCCAAGCAGACCTGGACGGGGATGGCGCCGGTGATGATTGCGACCTCGACGCCGACGGCGACGACTACGCGGATGCCGACGAGCCAGGTGCCGGCTTGGACCCGCGCGACCCCGACTCTGACGGAGACACCGTTCTGGATGGAAGGGATGCGTGTCCCCTGCTCGCGGGAGACGCGACGACGGGATGCCCGTCGAACTTCTCCTGCGACTCGGTCGAGAAGTCGTGGGAGCTGTTCGATCCCACATACACAGCTCGAGTGGTGGTCGCGCTGTCGCCGGACGCACACCTGTACACCTTCGGGCCTTCCTTCATCGCCTGCTGGAACGGCCAGATGGCCGACTTCGACGTCGTCACGTGGGAGGCTGCGACCGACCCTGGCCTGGATACTGCCGTCCTCGATCTCTTCGGCTTCGAGGTCGGCTACGAAGCCGAATCCATCGATGTCCAGGCCGGTACCCCCGCGTCGCCGGCTCACGCCTACGCCTCCGCCGTGTTCACCATCGACTTCGATCCGATGGTCTTGTTCGACAAGCTCGGGGTGAAGGGGCAGATCGAGAACAAGGCCACCAAGGCGCTCAAGAACAAGATCGAAAAGGTCCTGGTGAGATACGGCTACGGCTCTCCGGAGTTCGATGCAGAGCTCCTCGAGTGGTCATCCGAGGTGAGTTGGAAGTTCATTTCCGCCACTGAGAAGCTGGCATCGAAGTTGCGGAAGGCGGGGGTCCCGGACGGCTTGGCAGGCGCCATCGAGGAGCGAGCAGTCAATGAGATCGGAAGCCTGATGAGGGAGTTCCGTGAGTTCGTCGGCACGTTCGCATCCACCAGCGGTATGTACGATCAGGGCGCCGATGTCATCGCCGAACGACTGGTCTCGGAGCTCTTCGGAAAGCTGCAACCCACGCTGTCGTTCGAGATGTGGGAGCCGAAGTACGAGTTCGTTCTCTACGCGAACGGCCACATCGACACACTGGATCACACGGAGTTCGTCAATCCGCTGCTCACTATCGAGCTCCAGGAGTAGCTCGAGTAGCCGAGCAACATCGAGATCCCGCAGAGCACCGGCCCGCCCCGGCCGCTGAGCGAGCGCAGCGAGACGAAGCGCCCCGCCCGCCGAACGACCGCCCCTCCCCTCCCCGGCCGCTGAGCGACCGCCCCTCGCCTCCCCCGGTCGCTGAGCAAGCGCGCCTTCTCCCCCGGTCGCTGAGCGAGCGCAGCGAGACGAAGCGCCCCAACGCGCGTATCGTCGAGAGGTTCCCACGAGCAGGAGGCCCACCGATGACGGTGATCGACAACGGCGTGTACGTCGACGGGCGCCGCACGGCGAATCCGGTGAGCCTTGAAGAGACCTTCGAGACCATGCGCGAACGCGGCGGCATGAGCTGGATCGACCTCTACCGTCCCGACCTCGACGAGCTGCACCGTGTTGCCGCCGAGTTCAGCCTGCACCCGCTCGCCGTCGACGACGCCCTCGCCGGCCACCAACGCTCCAAGCTCGAGCGCTACGGCGACACGCTCTTCATCGTGTTGCGTCCCGCCCGGTACATCGACGACAGCGAGACGGTCGAGTTCGGCGAGCTGCACGTCTTCATCGGCCCTGACTTCGTCGTCACGGTCCGCCACGCCGAATCGTGCGACCTCGCCTCGGTGCGCGAGCGCCTCGAGGCGGATCCCGAACTGCTCGCGCGTGGTCCCGAGGCGGTGCTCTACGCGGTGCTCGACCAGGTGGTCGACGAGTACGCACCGGTGATCGCCGGGCTCGAGAACGACATCGACGAGATCGAAGACCAGCTCTTCGACGACGGCGTGGACGTCTCGCGCCGCATCTACGCGCTGTCGCGCGAGGTGCTCGACTTCCAGCGGGCGACCCAGCCGCTGGTCGGGATGCTGGAAGCCCTCCTCCGCGGATTCGACAAGTACCAGGTCGATGTCGAACTGCAGCACAACCTCCGAGACGTGCACGACCATGCCATCCGCGTCACCGAGCGGGCGGAGTCCTTCCGCGCGATCCTCGACAACGCCCTCACGGTCGAGGCGAACGTCGTCGCCCGTCGCCAGAACCTCGAGATGCACCGCATGTCGGAGATGAGCCTCGCTCAGACCGAGCAGGCCAAGAAGATCTCGTCGTGGGCGGCGATCCTCTTCGCCCCGACCCTGATCGGCGCGGTCTACGGCATGAACTTCGACTACATGCCCGAGCTGTCGTGGGACTTCGGCTACCCCTTCGCCCTGACCCTCATGCTCGCCTCCAGCGCGATCCTCTACGTCGTCTTCAAGCGCCGCAACTGGCTTTAGCCCCCATCGGATGCCGCGAAGCCACCCGACCACGCCTGACACGGCATCGCTAGGCTCGGCTGCTATGGGTGAACGGTCGGCGGCGATCGACGCGGTACGCGTGGTGGGCATGGTCGCCGTCGTGGCGGGTCACGTCTGGATCAACCCGGAAACACGCCAGTGGCTCTACACATGGCATTTGCCGCTGTTCTTCATCCTCACGGGCTACCTGTGGAGCGGTCGGCGCGGAATCAAGGGCGAGGCCGCGGTACGCGCGCGGACGTTGCTCGTCCCCTACGCGTGCTGGTTCGCGATCATCGCCTCGATCACGTGGGGATTCCAGCTGGTACAGGGAACGTTCAATCCACGCGTTGCGGCTGGACAGGTGTGGGGTGGCCCTCTTCAGTCCGAACCGTTCTGGGCCTTCTGGTTCCCCACGGCACTGTTCGTGGCGACCATTCTGTACGTTCCCGTTTCTCGACTCGCGTTGCCCTGGCAGTGGTGCGTTGCGTTGGCTCTGCTGATCGTGACCGCCTATGTGCCGGGCACGCAGCTGGCGTTTCTCCCGCTCGCGATAGGGCAAGGCCTTGGCGCATTCGTCTTCGTCGTGGCGGGGCAGACGCTGCGCCGTGCTCAGGCGCGCATGAATCGTGACGGCGTGGTGGGCCCGTCGATGCTGGCCGGCGGGGTGGCGCTCGTTCTGCTCTTCCCCGACAGCTTCGTAGACGTGAAAGGCCTGCACTTCGGAGTGCCCGTCGTGGGGATTCTCACAGCCGTCCTGATCGGTGGCGGGCTCATCGTGACCGCTCGCGCGTACCTCTCACGGATGCCGCGTCCGTTGTCGGTGACGGTGGTTTGGCTGTCGATGTCGTCACTCGTTGTGATGTTCGTTCACGTGCCCATCGCCAGCGCCCTTGACGCATTGGGAGACGGCTCGGTGGCCGGGCTCCTGATCACGATCGTCGCCTCGTGGGCGCTGGGGCTGGCGCTTGTCGCGCTCCCGGCGGCTTGGTTCCTGACGGGAGCTCGGGGTGCCGCCCCGCGCGTGAACGACACATCAAGCGTTGACAGCGCGGCTACTCGGCCGGAGCGTGCGTAGCTGACTCTCGCCGGCTCGGCGCATGAGCCTCCACCAATCCCCCAGCCACCCCGTGAGAGCATCGCCGGATGCCCGCGCTCCTGAAACGCCACCCGGCGTGGACGATCGCCGCCGTTGCGGTGGCCGTCCTCGCGATCGCGGTCGCATCCCTGCTCGCGGTGCGCGAGGCCAACGCGAACGCCCGCCTCGCCGAGATCTGCTCGCAGATCCACTCCGTCTCGGAGCACCTCGATGAGGCACCGATCACCGAAGGCGACGAGACCGTCGCGGTCCTCGGCGACTCGTACTCTCAGGGCTGGTCCGTCGGCGGGCCGAGCGAGGCCTGGCCCGCAACCTTCGGCGAGCAAACCGATACGGCCGTCTACGTCGATGGCTTCGCCGGCTCGGGCGTGACGGGCTCGACCTTCTGCCCCGAGGCGTCGTTCGCCGAGCGCGTGGACGAGATCAACCGCATCGAGCCGGATGCCGTCATCATCCAGGCCGGCCTCAACGACACCACTGCTTCGAGCACCCGTCTGCGCGAGGCTCTCGCCGCGGTCCTCGACGAGATCGACGCCGACCGGGTGATGGTGGTCGGTCCCCCTTCTCCCCCGGCTCGCACCGCGGCGGCGCTGCAACGCGTAGAAGAGGCATTCGCCAAGACGGCCGAAGACGCCGGCGTCCAGTACGTCTCCCTCCTCGACCTCGAGCTCGAGTATCAGGACGACAAGCTGCACACCGATCGCGACGGGCAGCGCATCATCGGCGAGACGATCGCCGCCGCCTGGTGACCGCAACGCGTCGCCGCGACCCCAGGCCTAGGGCTCAGACCTGCCGCCAACGCAGCCGCGTGTCGGTGGACGAGGTCTTGCACTGCATGAGCGTTCCACCCGAGGTGTACCCGTACCATCCGGCGTAATCGCGGGCGCAGAACGCGCCGGCCGTCACCGTGCCGGAGTACAGCGGCGAGGGCGGCGGCGAGCACTCACTCGCGGTGATGGGGGTCGTGCCGCCGTTCTCGAGACGGTAGAGGAAGGCGGCCATCTCGGCGCGCTTGACCGTGACGAGCGGGCGATAGTCCCGGCATCCGTAGCCGACGTTCCAGCCGGTGGAGATGCCTGCCGCGGCGAGCCAGCGGATCTCTTTATAGAAGGTGCGGGACGACGAGACGTCGCGGAAGGGAGATTCCCCGTCGGGCGAGTAGGCGGGGCTGCCCTCGAAGCGATAGAGGAACGCGGCCATCACTTCACGTGACGTCGACCAGCCCGGCCGGAACTCCGTGCCTTTCGAGGTGTTCCACCCCTTCGAGATGCCGGTATCGGCGAGCCAGGCGATCTCGCGGTAGAAGACGTGCGAGGTGCGCACGTCGACGAACGGCGAGGTCGCCGGCGGCGTGTACGCGGGTTCTCCCGCCATCCGGTACAGGAACGCGGCCATCTCGCCCCGCGCGATCGAGCGTGCCGGGCGGAACTCGTAGGTGTCGCCGACCTTCCACCCGCGCGAGATGCCGGCGTCGGCCAGCCACCGGATCTCGTCGTAGAACACGTGGTTGGTCGATACGTCCGAGAACGTGACCGGAGTGGGGGCGGGAGTCGAGTCGCCCAGGGGCGGCAGCGTCACCGACTGCGATCCGCACGTGCCGCTCAGGACGGACGAGAGCGCATCGAACTCTGCCTGGTCGACGGTGAGCGACCACCGGTACTTCACGAGCGCCCACGACGTGACGTACTCGCACACGTAAGAGGAGTTGGTGGGCAGCCACTCCGCCGGGTCTTTGTCGGCCTTCGACTGGTTCGAGGTGCTGGATGCCGCAGTCAGCGCGTACGGGACGTCCAGATCGTTGGCGAAAGCACGCCGCTGCTCGTTCGTCCAGCCCGAGGCGCCCGAGCGCCACGCTTCCGCCAGGGCGACGACGTGGTCGATCTCGATGCCCGAGGGGGCGTAAGCCGTGACGCCGTCGTACGGCGAGACCCAGGTGCCGCCCGAGATCCAGCAGCCGTCGTCGACGGTGACCCGCGTCGTGGACTCGTCGATGAGCACTTCGTACCGTGTGTTGCAGTCGTCACTGTCGGCGTCGATCCAGTGCTCGAACAGGTCGCGGTCGTAGGACGGGGTCGTGGTCTCGGCCGCAACAGTGAGCAGCCCAGGCAGCTGCGCCGCGGTGATCGTGTCAGCCTGCGCCGCCGGTGCCGCGATGAACAACGACGAAACGATGGATGCCGCGGCAATCAGTGCCACGCGCGCGCGAACGTGCATGTGATGGTGCTCCCCCTGCCGATTCCCCATCAGCTTCGCTCACCCTATGCATGCGCGACCAGCCGGGCGTCGCTACGACGCGGATCGGTTCATCACAATCCGGTCACATCCCCCCACTTAAGCGTCCCCTCTTCGGGGGACAAACCCGCGATATTCCGGCATTTCGCCGCAAAGCCGACGCCAACCCTGCACATCGACGACACAATCCTTAGCTACTCTCGAACGCGAAGCAGCTAGTCGAGACGCCGAGAGGACGGTCCGTGACGTCGAGCCTGGATCAGGTCGACGCGACACAGACGTCGCATTCGAGAATGCCGGAACCGTCAGCAGCGGGAGCCGCGGTGACGGGTGCAGAGTCACTCGTCCCGCGGTCTGTTGCGTTCATTCCCACGCCGCCACCCGCCGACAACTGGCGGCAGCGCTACGCGCGTCGCATCTGGGCAACCGACCTGCTTGCGCTGGTGTGGGTGGTGTACGGCACACAGATTGCGTGGTTCGGACTCGGTAACGCGCAGGTCGCGATGCGCGAGGACTCGCGCACTAGCGAAGTTTCCTATTGGTTGTTCTCGGGCGCACTGGTGATCGCATGGATGATGGCGCTGACACTTGCGGACTCTCGCAGCCACCGCGTGATGGGTTCCGGCAACACCGAGTACGTTCGGGTCGTCGATGCGAGCTTCCGCCTATTCGGAGTGGTCGCGATCGCGGCGTTCCTCTTCCGCGTCGAAGTTGCTCGCGGGTTTCTCCTCATCAGCCTTCCAGCGGGCGTGCTGGTCCTTATTGCAGTGCGCTGGCTCTGGCGTCAATGGTTGATTTCACAGCGACGACTCGGCGGGTACGCCGCCCGCGTTCTCCTCGTCGGCTCCGAACACTCGGTATCCGAGATCGCGAGAGAACTGGCCCGATCACCGCACGCGGGGTATCACGTGGTTGGCGCCTGTGTTCCGTCAGGGCGGATCGCAGGAACTATCGAAGGCACGGACATCCCCATCATGGGCAGTGTCAACGCCGTTGATCGAGCCATCGCAGCCATTGGTGCCGATACCGTCGCCGTCACGAGCACCGATGAATTACCTCCCCAGAAGGTTAAAGAGATCTCGTGGGGATTAGAAGCGGGCAAGCAACACCTCGTCTTAGCCCCGAGCATTATCGACGTCGCGGGTCCCCGTATTCACATGCGGCCTGTCGCTGGACTACCTCTCATCCACGTGGAGACGCCACGGTTCAGCCGAGGGCAACGCGTCGTGAAGCGGGTGATGGACCTGATCATCTCCCTCCTTGGAATCGTGGCGATCAGCCCGCTGCTGCTGTTTCTTGCGATTGGCGTGCGTTTGTCGAGTACAGGCCCAATCCTCTTCCGTCAGACCCGTATCGGACTGGGGGGCAGAGAGTTCACGATGCTCAAATTCCGTTCTATGGTCGTCAACGCGGAGGAGTTGCTGGTAGACCTCCGCGAGCAGAACCGTGATACGGGCAACCAGGTGCTCTTCAAGATGAAGAACGACCCGCGGGTGACATCGATCGGTCGCATCATGCGAAAGTTCAGCCTTGACGAGCTTCCACAGCTGTGCAATGTGATCGGCGGCTCTATGTCGCTCGTAGGTCCTCGGCCGCCGCTACCCAGCGAGGTCGCGCAATATGCAGATCACGTTCACCGTCGCTTCCTCGTGAAGCCCGGGATCACCGGACTGTGGCAGGTCAGCGGGCGCTCGACCCTCTCGTGGGCAGACACTGTCCGGCTAGAGCTCTCTTACGTCGAGAACTGGTCACTCGTGGGTGACATCGCCATCCTCGCGAAGACCGCCAAGGCTGCACTCGCACCCGGCGAGACAGCACATTGACCCAAGCATCGAGGAGAAGAAATGCCTTCAGTTGCGATCATCGGTACGCGAGGCTACCCCAGCTACTACGGGGGTTTCGAGACTGCAGTGCGGAAGTTGGCGCCCTACCTGTGCGACGCTGGCTGGGATGTCACAGTCTACGGGCGGCCCGGGACAACTCGCGGCGACGATAAGGACCGCGATCCGCGCGTAGATGCCGTCGAAACATGGGGCATCGAATCCAAGTCGCTCTCGACACTCAGCTATGGGTATTTCGCGACCCGCGACGCTATTCGCCGCCGCGTAGACGTCGCCCTGGTCATGAACGTCGCGAATGGCTACTGGCTGCCGATGCTCAAGCGTGCGGGCATCCCGACTCTTGTCAACGTCGACGGCATCGAGTGGGACCGAGACAAGTGGAATGGCTTGGCCAAGCGGGCCTTCATCCAAGGAGCTAAGCTCACCGCGAAGTACGCTTCAGAACTGGTATTCGACGCTGAGGCGATCGGCGCGCGTTGGCGAAAGGACTTAGGGCGGGACGGCGTCTTCCTGCCCTACGGTGGCGAGGCGGGGGAACCGCTCGAAGTTCCTCTGAATTTGGAGCGACGCAAGTATGTCCTGGTCGTTGCCAGGTTCGTGCCGGAAAACAGCATCTCAGCGTTCTTTGACGCTGTACCCCGAATCCAGCAGGAAGCGCCCGTCATCATCGTCGGATCGACTGGTTATGGCGGCGACCTCGACGACCGTGCCGCCGAACTAGACCGAACTTACGACCGTGTGCAGTGGCTCGGGCATGTCAGCAATGACAGCCTCCTATCGGCGTTGTGGCAGAACGCGGGCGTGTATTTCCATGGTCACTCAGTAGGAGGCACGAATCCCGCGTTGGTCCAGGCGATGGCCTCGGGCGCCCCGGTCGTTGCGCGAGACACTGTCTACAACGCAGAGGTCCTCGGTGACAGTTCCCAGCTGAGCGCACCGAGCAGCTCCGACATTGCCTCGAGCATCATTACGCTTCTGGGCAATCCGGAACGTCAGGACGAATGCTCCCGACGAAATCGGCTCCGCGCCCGCTCTCGATACTCGTGGGACGAAATCTGCAGTGGATATGAGAAGAATCTCCGGGCGATCATGCCGGCCGACGCTCCGGTGCCGATTCGGAGTCGAGCGTGAGGGTCATGTTCGATGGTTACTGGTGGTTCCGCGGACCCATTAGCAACCGGATGGTGCAACGACAGATCATCCAAACGTGGGCTCAAGAATTCCCAGCGGACGATCTAGTTGTTGCGGTGCCTAGTCACCGATCAGCAGAGGATGTTCCTGATTACGCTGAACTCTTGCAGGTGGATCATGCCCCGGTCCAGGCGGCACTCAATCTGGTTCATCTCCCCCGACTCGCTCGACGTCACCGCGTCGACGCGATCATCGCCCATAACTTTGCTCCACGCACCGCGATCTCCGCTACTTTCATCCACGATCTGATGTTCATGGATCACCCCGAGTGGTTCACCAGGGCTGAAAACTCATACTTCCGGGTGATGACCGCATCGGCACGAAGGACACGTGGCCACCTCGTCACTTCCTCGCAAACCGAAGCACGGAGAATCGAACGACTTTGCGCCCGACAAGCAATTCCCGTCGGACTCGCAATCTCCCCCGAGTTGCTTGAGACCCTGCCAGACGCGCCGGCCGCAACCCCGCCGTCGACGTTCTTACTCGCGGTAGGGCGACTGAATGTGAGGAAAAACCTGAGCGCGGCAGTCGAAGGATGCATTGAATCCGGCACCCTTCGCCCCGACCGACCGCTCGTCGTCGTGGGAGAGGCTTCAGGAAGACACACATCCTGGTCAAGCGGCGCCCGGAGGGCGATCGACGACGGCCGCGTTCGCTTACTCGGTCCTGTGAGCGACGCTGAGTTGAGTTGGCTTTACAGGCGCGCCGACGTTTTCTTGATGCTCTCGCTAGATGAGGGATACGGGCTCCCGATAGCCGAGGCGGTCGGCTTCGGCACTCCAGTCTTGGCGAGTGATATAGAGGTCTTTCGGGAGGAGTTCGGCCCTCACGTTTGCCTAGTCGATCCGTTGGATGTTCGGGCGATCGCGCGAGTAGTGGCGGCACAGTCACCTCAGCGGCGGGCACCCGCGACTATTCACGACTGGCACACCATCGTCCACCGGATACGCCGCTCGCTCGACTGCGCGGAGGCGGCAGCATGATCACCGTCGTGGTGGTCACGTACAACAGCGCACATCTCCTCCGGGGATGCCTGAGTCACTTGAGTGCGCTGGATGACGAGGTCGATATCGTCGTTGTCGACAACTGCTCTTCCGATGGGAGTGCGCAGGCGGCGCGGGAGGCCGCACCGACCGCCAAAGTCGTTGAGCGCACAGACAACGGAGGGTTCGCGGTAGCAGTGAATGAAGGCGTCCGACACGCCAGGGGATCATCGGTACTCCTGCTAAATCCCGACGCCTACATAACAGCTGGCGCTCTTCGCGCCCTCGCCGGGAGCCTTTCTCGACAAGCTGACGTCGGTGCAATCGCACCGCTCGTAACGCCCTCTGGCCCGGTTAGACCAACAATTGCCGCAGGCAGCGCCCCAACGATCATTCGCATGATGACCCACATGTCGGGGCTCTCTACTCTGCCGCTGCGCGCCCTGCGGGGACACTATGCCCAACTACGGCATGTACTTCGCAGTAGCGGATCGATCGATGTGGAGTGGGTGTCGGGTGGGTGCGTACTCGTCCGTCGCGCTGCCCTTGAGTCGATCGGAGGACTGAGCGAACGATGGTTCATGTACGCGGAAGACATCGACATGTGCCTCAAGCTGAAAGATGCGGGCTGGCGCGTCGCGCTCGACTCCGAAGTCAACGCCACCCACGAAACTGGTCAAAGCTCCGCAGGGCAGGACGGTAGGGTTTCCACGCTATGGCTGGAAAACTTGTTTGATCTGTACTGCGTTCGCTACAGCCCTGGAACGTTCCGGCGCACAATCTGGCTTCTGACCACGTGGGGGGGGTTTCAGGCCCGTCACCTTGCATATCGACATAGAGACAGATATCAGGCAGAGCGATTCCGGATCTACGCGAGTAGCGCCGCTCGGCTGATGTCGCGCCGGGCCCTACCTATCAGACAAGCGAACGCATGAGATACTCCATTGGCGCATATGACCGGTTTAACTTCGGAGACCTCCTCTTCCCCCATGCAATAGATAGGTATTCGCCGGAGCCCGTGTCGCATATCAGTACAACGCGAGTGGATCTGTCTGAACGGGGAGGCGTCAAGACAGTAGCGGTTCAAGACGTGGTCCTCTCGCCTGGTGATTCGTTGATTGTTGGTGGTGGGGATGTGTTGTCGGCCTCGTGGTTGGGCGCGTGGTGGCATCTACAGTCAGAGAAGGTTGATTTCGTTGCTCGTGCAGCAAATCGATTGCTTCCGCAGCCAGTCATGAACGAAATGGCACGGCGCGCCCTTAGTGGTTCGTGGCCCCTGCCATTCGTTCCGCCTCCAGACATATGTAGCGCAACCGCGGTTGCATATAGTTCCGTAAGCGGGAGCCACATCCATGCGCTCGATCGCCGCGAAATTGAGTATCTAAGGTCCGCAATGCAAGCCGCGCGGTACATATCAGTACGGGATCGAGAGACCCAAGCCATCCTGGCCACAATTGGCGTGGATGCGGCGCTGGCTCCAGATTCGGTGGCGGTGTTTGGATTGCATACGCCGCCGACGGAACGCCTGCCCCGCACATTTGTCCTGCAGGCTTCGGATCAGTGGGTCCGCCCACGTGTTCACGAGCTTGTGAACGCGATCAATGAACTGGCGGCTGAAGGCTGGCGAGTTGAGTTCCTATCGATCGGACAGGTCGCTGGCCATAGCGATGCAAAAGCGCTGGATCGCCTCAGACGAGCCGGCGCGCGTGTGACCGCGAACGACGCTTCGTCCGTATCTGAGATTTGGGAAGTGATTAGAAACGCCACAACGTTTTCGGGCAGCAGCCTCCACGGTCATATCGTGTCGATTGCAAACGAGACGCCATGCGTCGCACTGGGCGGTGTGAAAAAGCTTGAGGACTACGCTCGCACATGGTCCCCAGACGTCGTAGATGTTTGCACCGACGTGGCGACATTGCCCATGATGGTTAAACAAGCCCGGTCGCGTCCGAATGATCTGAGGAGCGAGGCCCGCCTGCGCGCGGCGAATTCCGCTCGACTCAACCTCGAGTCGATGATGGAAGCGGTAGCTTTCTAAGTGCGCCGCATTGTCTCGCTAGGGGGATCACAGTATCTCTCGCTTGCAACCCAACTAATCACCGGCCCCATGGTGGCGCGCGCGCTCGGTCCAACAGACCGTGGACTACTCGCAATCGTCCTGGTGCTGTTTGCCGTTCTTCCAACCGTCGTTTCCTTTGGTGGACCGGCACTATTTCGAGCACTCGCGGCGGCAGGATCTTCCCCTTCCGACGCGTATCGGCGCCTGCGCCATCACTCGTGGGTTGGCCTCGCAGTCTCCGCAACTATGGCGGTACTGTTAGCGCACGCGATGCCGCTCTCAAGTACGGCGGAAAGATGGTCCGTAGCGGCTCTCCTCGCGATCGCGGCACTAGTGAGCTACCGCAATGCGGTTCTTTCGGCGTCAATAGCTCTGGGGCGCGTTGATCTCGTCACACGAAACAGCTTTGTTCAGGGAATCTCGACGTTGGCCATTATCTCTGGACTCTTCGCCCTAGATGCACTGACCGTCACAAGCGTATGTCTCGCCTACGCGTCCGTAGCGATAATCACGTTCGCGATATCGAGCCGCCCTCTCGTCTGGAAAGAGTCGGAGAGCGCTCCAGTGTTCCGCCTGAAGTATGCCCTTTCCTCGATACCTGGGCAGTTTGGCGAGTTGATGCTCATGCGAGTTGATCAACTCATCGCACCGGCCATTCTCGGTCTCGCCGCTGGCGGCATCTACTCTGTTGGGTGGAGTTACGCATTTATGCTTTACCCGCTTGCTCACACCATAGCTCTGGGCAAGGTTTCGGGCCACATTGAGGATCGCCTGCGGGGAGCATGGGTCACACCCACCTTGATTGCGACGGTTGCCGCAATAATGGCGGCGGTGGCATTTCCCGTCATCCACATTCTGTTCGGCGACCAGTACGCCGCATCGGTGCCCGTGGCGCTTGTTCTGGTAGTTTCATTCGCACTGTTTGGCCTATCCACGCTTTACGTCCAAAGGAATCTTTCTCGGGGAAAGGCCTATCGCAACAGCGTTTCGGCGCTTTTTGGCATAGCCACTATTCTCGTGCTATCAGTGCCGCTTTCCACACACAACGAAGTCGGAATTGCTTGGGCGAGCGTTTCGGGTGCCGTCGCGGGAATGATTGCGCTTATCATATTTGAGCGCTTCGATGACCGGAGGCGAGTTTGATCACCTGCACCCCGACCGGCAAGGGCCATCCCCAAATCTTGGAACGGATCGGGAGCCGCACACTCACTGCCGGCAGCCTGCACATCCGGAAGACTGTCTATTCCCACCTGAGCATTACAGGCGTCGCGAATGAGCGAAGTTCCAACCTGGTCGATCTAGGCGCGTCTATACATAGTTCTCTACGACTAGTAGCAGATCTCCACTCGGAGTCCGAAGCAAGTCGCCGCGAGGGCCTCGAACTCGCGCATTCACGAAGGGTCGCCCCATGAAGGGCATTGTTCTTGCGGGTGGGTCGGGGACGCGGTTGCATCCGATCACGTTGGGTGTGTCGAAGCAGTTGGTGCCGGTGTATGACAAGCCGATGGTCTATTACCCGTTGTCGACGTTGATGTTGGCGGGGATCGACGAGATTCTGGTGGTCACGACGCCGCATGATGCGCCGTTCTTT